>NZ_JAMLIE010000001.1:0-622527 GCF_023954335.1 Aquamicrobium sp. | reverse complement strand
CCGGCGGGGCCGAGCGGTTGGCCTTGTATTCGGGATAGAGCGCGTTGCGGAACGTCTTCGACGAATAGTCGAAGATCACCGCGAAATGGCTGGGCGTGACCCCGAGATCGGTGTTGCGCGCGTCGCGCATCAGCTTCCACACCATGTTGCAGAAGCCCAGCACCGCGTTGGTCGGCAAGCCGTCCGACTTGCGGGTGAGCGGCGGAAGCGCGTGATAGGCCCGGAAGATGTAGCCGGAGCCATCGACGAGGAAGAGGTGATCGCCCTGTTTCATGGGGCAACGGGTAGCGCGGGCGGGCGGCACTGTCCATGGCAAACACGCCCGCGCCGCCGAAACCGCCACGGCCGCGAACCGGGGCGCTTTCCCATCACGGCCCCCATCACGCCCATGTTACGAAAGTGTAATCTTGACGCCCTTGAATCGCCACTTTCCGTGACCCAAATGGTGTGCATCGGCAGTTTTTGCCGAGTCCGGCAACAGGCCCGTCCCCCGCCTCAACCGGACAATGCGGGAGCCTCATCCCCCTCTCCGGGCTCCCGCATGGTTTGTGCAGTGCCGCCGTGGCTCCCCCCTCCGCCACGGCGGCATTTTTTTGGCCTTCCCTTTCCTTCTCCGCATGGCTGGCACAAGTGCCAAGGGCTTTTCGCGCACGCCGAGCAGCGATAGGGTCGCGGCCGAAGAATCGAAAGGTCTACCCATGTCCGCCTCGCCTGCCCTCACCCCTGTTTTGGATCGCATCGACGCCGCCCTGCCCGACAGCCTCGAGCGGCTGTTCGCCCTCGTGCGCATTCCGTCGATCTCGACCGATCCGGCCTATGCCGGCGAATGCCGCCGCGCCGCCGAATGGCTGGTCGAGGACCTTACGACCATCGGCTTCGAGGCCTCCGTGCGCGACACGACCGGCCACCCGATGGTCGTCGCCCATCACGAGGGGCCGGCGGGCAGTCCGCACGTCCTGTTCTACGGCCATTACGACGTGCAGCCGGTCGACCCGCTGTCGCTATGGGAGCACGACCCGTTCGAGCCGGCGGTGCGCGAGATCGAGCCGGGGCGCAAGGTGATCACCGGGCGCGGCTCGTCCGACGACAAGGGGCAGCTGATGCTGTTCGTCGAGGCCTGCCGGGCGTGGAAGGCGGTGCACGGCTCCCTGCCATGCCGCATCACGCTGCTGTTCGAGGGCGAGGAGGAGTCCGGCTCGCCCTCGCTGAAACCCTTCCTGCAGGCCAATGCCGAAGAGCTCACCGCCGATTTCGCCATGGTGTGCGACACCGGCATGTGGGACCGCGACACGCCGGCGATCAGCGTCGGCCTGCGCGGGCTGGTCGGCGAGGAGGTGACCATCCACGCCGCCGACCGGGACCTCCATTCGGGCCATTTCGGCGGCGCGGCCGCCAACCCGCTCCGCATCCTCGCCCGCATCCTCGCCGACATGCACGACGAGACCGGCCGCGTCACCATTCCCGGCTTCTACGACGGAGTCGAGGAGACGCCGAGCCAGGTCAAGGCGTCGTGGGACGCGCTCGGCCTGACGGCGGAAAAATTCCTCGGCGAGGTCGGGCTCTCCGTGCCTTCGGGCGAGAAGGGCCGCTCGGTGCTCGAATTGACGTGGGCGCGCCCCACCGCCGAGTTCAACGGCATTTCAGGTGGCTACGAGGGCGAGGGCTTCAAGACCGTCATCGCCGCGCAGGCCTCGGCGAAGGTGTCCTTCCGCCTCGTCCACAAGCAGGATCCGCAGAAGATCCGCGCCGCCTTCCGCGCATTCGTCGAGGAACGGCTGCCGGCCGACTGCCGCGCCAGCTTCAAGGAGCATGGCGGCTCGCCGGCGATCCAGCTTGCCTACGATTCGCCCATCGTCACCAAGGCGAAGGTCGCGCTGTCGGACGAATGGAACAAGCCGGCGCTGACCATCGCCATGGGCGGCTCGATCCCCATCGTCGGCGACTTCCAGCGGCTGCTCGGCATGGAATCGCTGCTGGTCGGATTCGGCCTTGACGACGACCGCATCCACTCCCCGAACGAGAAATACGACCTGTCCTCGTTCCACAAGGGCCAGCGCAGCTGGGCGCGCATCCTCGCCGCGCTGAGCCAAGGGTGAGGAAAGGACCGGCCATGACGATCCGCTTCCACAAGGGCGACCTCGCCGACCTGTCGCATTACGACGTCGATTCCGTCGCCATCGACACCGAGACGCTGGGGCTGAACCCGCATCGCGACCGGCTGTGTGTCGTCCAGCTCTCGCCGGGCGACGGCACCGCCGACGTGGTGCAGATCGCGGCCGGCCAGAGGCGCGCGCCGAACCTCGTCGCGCTCCTGAAGAACCGGAAGGTAACGAAGCTGTTCCATTACGGCCGCTTCGACCTCGCGGTGCTCTACCACGCCTTCGGGGTGATGCCGGAGCCGGTGTTCTGCACCAAGATCGCCTCGAAGCTGACGCGCACCTACACCGACCGGCACGGGCTGAAGGACATCTGCAACGAGCTCCTCGGCGTCAGCCTCTCCAAGGCGCAGCAATCGTCGGACTGGGCGGCCGGGACGCTCAGCCCCGAGCAGCTCGAATACGCCGCGTCCGACGTCCTCTACCTCCACCGGCTGCGCGACGTGCTGGCTGGACGGCTGGCACGCGACGGCCGGGCAAGGGAAGCCGAGGCCGCGTTCCGCTTCCTGCCGACCCGGGCGAAGCTCGACCTGATGGGCTGGGACGAGGAAGACATCTTCGCCCACTGAGGGCAGCCTTACCCGGCGGTCGGCGCGGCGAGCAGCCACAGGCCGAGCACGGTATAGCCGACCATCAGCGCCGCCAGCGGCAGCTGCGAGCGGACGGTGCGCGCCGCCGTGCCGTGCAGGCGGAAGGCGACGAGATGGGCGACGAGAATGGCGAGCAGGTGCCCGGCGACGATCGCGCCCGCTTGCAGGTTCCATAAGAGCCAGACCCGCTCCGCGCCCATCAGCGCTCCGGCCTGGACCTGAAGATGGCTGGAACCGGAAGGGTCGGCGAGCGCCGCCAGCGTGTACTGGGCGTCGACGACCAGCGACGGCAGGTAGTGCGCGGCGTGATAGGCGGCGGCGATCGGCACGATCGACCACACCAGCGCGCCGGCAGCCGTCCGGATGTCCGCTCCCGCGTCCTCCTTGCCGCCGGCCAGCCTTTCGCCGAGCGCGACCGCGAGGAAGAACGCCGCCGCCAGCAGCGCGAAGGCACCCGCCAGCCCGATTGTCGAACTCGCCGTCACCGCGCTGCGGCCGGGAAACTCCAGCGGATTGACCCCGATCAGGCCGAGCCAGAAGAAGGTGCGCATCAGCCCGTCGAAGGAGACGGAAGACAGCGCCAGGAGCAGGAACAGCGCGCCGCTCGCCGGCAGCGGCGGTGCGCTGGCGAGCTTCGCGCCGGGCAGGCACAGGAAAAGCCGCATCCCGCCGCCATCCTCCTGCCGGCCCTCGACGATGCCGAGCTTCGCCACCATGCGCAGGAAGGCGGACAGGCACTCGCCCTGCCGTGACCATGCCTCATGGCCGAAGAGAAATGCGGCGGCGAGGTTGACGAGGAAATAGACGCCGACGGCGCGGGCGAGGATCGTCGGATCGTCGGGCGCGGGATAGACCAGCTCGAACCAGGCGAAGGCGAAGAACTGGACGAGGGCCGGCCAGTAGCCGAGCCGGCCGGGCAGGTTCGCGCGCGGGATGTCCCGCCTGGTCAGCGCCGCCAGCGCCCGCCACGGCGCGTACCACGGATCGAGCCAGCGCCAGATGTCGCCGAAGGCGCCCTGCGCCAGCGTCATCCCGACCCAGAACATCGCCCACACCATCAGCGGCAGCGGGTTGGTCAACGGGTCGGGGCTGCCGAGGAAGCCGGCCGCGACCAGGAAGACGAGGAAGGCGAAGGAGAGAGCGCTCGAGACGAGCCGCAGCCCCTCCGGCACCGCGCCAGCCGCCAGCCGCCAGCCGAACGGGCGCTCGAGCGCCCGCTGCGGCACCAGCGCCAGCACGAGGAAGGTGAGCGCCACCGCGGCCGCGCCGCCGGCGAGATAATGCCCGGTCGGCAGGAGGAGGATGTGGCCGCGGTCGGATGCGTGGGCCAGCGCCTGGGCCGGAAACAGCGCCACGCCGGCGAGGGCCGCGCAGGCGGGACCCGCGCCCGCAAAGGCCGCGGCGCGACGGCGGATACCCGCCGTCCCCGTGCCTCTTCGCCGCTCCGCCGTCATCATCCGCTCTCCCGCCCCGCGCCAGCCGGCATGGTTGTGCCTGCCGGGGCCGGCAGGTTCAAGTCCCGGCCGCGTGGCCGGCGCGCGCAAAAGGTCGCGCGGCTATGGAAACGGTGGAGCGCCATCCCTACGTCCCTTTATGCAACGGCAGGACCGTTGCGCTTATACGGAGTATCGACATGCAGACGCCGCTCACCGTCACCTTCCGCAACATAGAACCGTCGCAGGCCATCGAGACCCATGTCCGGCGGCGTTTCGAGGATCTCGGCCGGCTTCATCCCCGGATCGTCGACGGCGACGTCACCATCGAGGCGCCGCAGAAGCGGCAGGTGTCGGGCCGGCCGTTCAAGGTGCATCTGCGGGTCGGCATTCCCGGGCCCGACATCAACGTCACCCGCGAGAGCGGCAAGGGAACGGCGGCCGCGGACATCAACCTGGCCGTCAACGATGCCTTCGAGACGGCGGGCCGCCTGCTGGTCGAGAAGAAGCGGGAGGCGGCGGGGCACTGAAGCGACGACCGCGTCCTATGCGCCCCGCGGGCGCGCGATCACGAACCGCCTGCGCCGCCCCTCATCCGCCCTTCGGGCACCTTCTCCCCGTGAACGGGGAGAAGCGATGCCGGCCGCATCGTCTCATCCCCTTTGCCACGCTCGCGATTGGCGAAAGCTAGAGAGGGAAGTCCTCTTCTCCCCGTTCACGGGGAGAAGGTGGCGGCAGCCGGATGAGGGGCAGCGCCAACGGTCAGACATCATGCCGCTCCGGAGCGGATAAGGCGGGCAGCGTCAGCCGGCGCTGCCGCGGCCTTCGAGGAGGACGGCGATGACGAGTTCGCGTCCTTCCCGGCTGATGCCGACGCCGCCGTCACGGCGCACGGCGAGCCCGCGCGCGATCAGCCTTTCACCGATCTCCTCCGGCAGCGCCGGATAAGGGCCGCGGTTCATCCGCTTCAGCGCCGTCCTCTCCTCCTCGTCCAGATCGCTCCACGCCACCGCCATCGCGCACCTTCCTTCCTCGAACGGCGACAGGAAAGCACGGCCTTTCCCGCCTGCGAAGCACCGTCCCGCTTTCCCGATCGGCCGATCGTCCGGGATGCGACAAAAAGTAGATTTCGAAGCGCACTTTCCTCTTGGGATTGCAACCCCTTGCTGTTAAAAGAGGTATTAAAAATACCTGTTTTAGCCGGCAGTCGCTTCGCCTCCGGGCGGGCGGCGGCAGAGGGATCGCATCATGGTAGCGGGACTGACACGGTCCGAACGCCAGCTCGCGCTGGTCATTCTCACTCTCCTCGGCCTTGCCGGCCTCGCCATGGCGGCGGCCGGGCGCGGCGACCTGATGGGCGCGCACGGCTTCGTCGTGCTCGTCTTCGCCGGCGCCGTCGCCTGGGTGCTGATGGCGGGCTTCTACGCGCCCGAGCCGGGCGAGGAGCGGCTGGCGCGCTATTACGACGACCCGACCAAGGCCGGCATCGTCCTGACCATGGGCTGGGCCGTGTTCGGCATGTTCTTCGGCGTGTGGGTGTCGGCGCTGCTGGCCTGGCCGGAGCTGACCTTCGTCGACCAGGCATGGGCGAGCTTCGGCCGCATGCGCCCGGTGCACACCACCGGCGTCATCTTCGGCTTCGGCGGCAACGCGTTGATCGCCACCTCCCTCCACGTCCTTCAGCGCACCTCGCGGGCGCGCCTGCCGGACCAGCTTTCCCCATGGTTCGTGCTTATCGGCTACAATCTGTTCTGCGTGCTCGCCGTCACCGGCTATTTCATGGGCGTCACCCAGTCGAAGGAATATGCCGAGCCGGAATGGTATGCCGACATCTGGCTGGTCGTGGTCTGGGTCGTTTATTTCCTGATCTACATCCGCACGCTGCAGCGGCGGCAGGAGCCGCATATCTACGTCGCCAACTGGTACTACATGGCCTTCATCCTGGTCGTGGCGGTGCTGCACATCGTCAACAACCTGGCGCTGCCGATCTCGCTTTCGGCCGCGCGCAGCTACCCGATCTATTCGGGCGTCCAGGACGCGATGGTGCAGTGGTGGTACGGCCACAACGCGGTCGCTTTCTTCCTCACCGCCGGCTTCCTCGGCATGATGTACTACTACATGCCCAAGCGCGCCGACCGGCCGATCTTCTCCTACCGGCTCTCCATCATCAGCTTCTGGGGCATCACCTTCTTCTACATGTGGGCCGGCTCGCACCACCTGCACTACACGGCGCTGCCGCAATGGGTGCAGACGCTGGGCATGACCTTCTCGATCATGCTGCTGGTGCCGTCGTGGTCCTCGGCCGGCAACGCTCTCGCAACACTCAACGGCGCCTGGCATAAAGTGCGCGACGACGCGACGCTGCGCTTCATGATGGTCGCGGCCGTGTTCTACGGCATCTCGACCTTCGAGGGCTCGTTCATGGCCATCCGCTCGGTCAACTCGCTCAGCCACTACACCGACTGGACCGTCGGCCACGTCCATGCCGGCGCGCTCGGCTGGGTGGCGATGATCACCTTCGGCTCGATCTACGCGCTGGTGCCGTGGATGTGGAAGCGCAAGACCATGTATTCGCCGCGCCTCGTCGAGGCGCATTTCTGGCTCGCGCTGACCGGGACCATCGTCTACGTCTTCGCGATGTGGAACTCGGGCATCATCCAGGGCCTGATGTGGCGCACCTATGCCGAGAGCGGCACGCTGGCCTATTCCTTCATCGACAGCCTCGTCGCCATGCACCCCTACTACATCGCGCGCACCGTGGGCGGGCTGTTCTTCCTCGCCGGGGCGAGCGTCGGCGCGTTCAACGTCGCCATGACCATCCGCGCGGCGCGGCAAGAGACGGTGCAGGGCAGCGCGGCCGATGTCCCCGCAACCGCCGCCGTCCAGCCGGGAGAATAACCAATGGCCGAATTCTTCCACCGCAAGCTGGAGCGTAGCGCCATCGGCTTCGTGCTCGCCATCGTCGGCGTTTCGGCCATCGGCGGCATGGTCGAGATCGCGCCGCTGTTCACCATCGACGAGACGGTCGAGCAGGCGCCCGACATGCGCGTCTACACGCCGCTCGAGCTCGCCGGGCGCAACATCTATGTGCGCGAGGGCTGCTATGCCTGCCACAGCCAGATGATCCGCACCCTGCGCGACGAGGTCGAGCGCTACGGGCCGTATTCGCTGGCCGTCGAATCGAGCTACGACCGGCCGATGCTGTGGGGCTCGAAGCGCACCGGGCCGGACCTCGCCCGCCTCGGCGGCAAATATTCCGACGCCTGGCATGTGGCGCATCTCGTCAACCCGCGCGACGTGGTGCCGGAATCGGTGATGCCGCGCTATGGCTGGCTCCAGCGCGACAATCTGCGCATCGACGATCTCGGCCGGCATCTCAAGGCGATGCAGCGCCTCGGCGTGCCCTATACCGACGAGATGATCGAGAACGCCACCGCCGACGCGATGGGCCAGGCCGCGCCCGATTCCGGCTACGCCGCCGGCGTCGCCGAGCGCTACGGCGAGGCCACCAACGTCCGCGTCTTCGACGGCGAGCCGGGCCGGCTGACCGAGATGGACGCGCTCGTCGCCTATCTCCAGATCCTCGGCCGGCTGACCGACGCCGCGCACGCGACCGACGCCGTCGAGACCGGCGCGCTCGATGCCGCGCCGGCGGAAACGGAGTGAGCGCGATGGGGATCGACCACGACACGCTCGTCGGCTTCGCCAAGAGCTGGGGGCTGTTCTACCTGATCGCCTTCTCGATCGCGGTGCTGGTCTACACGTTCTGGCCGTCCAACCGGAAACGCTTCGACCGCGCCAAGAAAAGCATTCTCGAAGACGACGACCGGCCGAAGAACGGCGGATCGGGGGAGAAATAGACCATGGCGCGTGAGAGGCACGATCCCGTCACCGGGCAGATGACGACGGGGCACGAGTGGAACGGCATCGAGGAGCTCGACACGCCGATCCCGCGCGTTGCGCTGTTCTTCCTCGTCACCACGGCGCTGTTCGCGCTCGGCTACTGGATATTGATGCCGGCATGGCCGCTCGGCGTCACCTACACGCGCGGCCTGCTCGGCTTCGACCAGCGCGAGGTGGTGACGCGGCAGGTCGACGAGGCGGCCGCCGCCCGCGCCAACTGGGTCGAGCGCGTGATGGCGCTCGACTATGCCGAGATCCGCGCCGACGCGGCGCTGATGGAGATCGTCAACGAGGCGGGCCACGCCCTCTTCGGCGACAACTGCGCCGTCTGCCACGGCACGGCCGGCACCGGCGGGCCGGGCTTCCCCGACCTGGCCGCCGGCGCGTGGCTGTGGGGCGGCGACGCCGGGACCATCCACGAGACGATCCGCGTCGGCATCAATTCCGGCCATGACGAGACCCGCATGTCGCAGATGATGGCGTTCGGCCGCGACGGCGTGCTGGAGCGCGATGAGGTGCGCGCGGTCGCCGCCTATGTGCGCTCGCTGTCGGGGCAGGACCTGTCGGCGACCGAGGCGGCGCGGCGCGGCGCGGGCGAGGAGATCTTCGCCGAGAACTGCGCCTCCTGCCATGGCGAGGACGCCACCGGCATGGTCGAGCTCGGCGCGCCGAACCTCGCCGACGACGTCTGGATCTATGGCGGCGACGCGCAGTCGGTCCAGGCATCGATCCATGGCGGCCGGCAGGGCCACATGCCGCATTGGGAAGGGCGGCTGAAGCCGCTCGACCTCAAGGTGCTGGCGCTCTATGTCGGCAGCCTCGCCGCCGGCGGCGCGGGAGGAGAGGAATGAGCGCGGCCCTCCCCTCCGGCCCCACGCGGCGGCTGAACTGGCGCCTTGTAGCGGCGGTCATCGCCGGGGCAGTGCTCGTCCTCCTCGTCGTCGCCAACGCGCATCTCGTCTATGTCGCCGTCGCCTCGCAGCCGGATTGCGTGGCACACATCAAGGCGCCGGAACAGGCGCGGACAATGGACGGCGTCGCCTATCGCGCCGCCCGCTCGTCCTGTTGAGGGAGGGAACCCGGACATGACCACCACGCCCTCGCAGCAGGCAGACACAAGGCCGGTGCCGCTCAACCATCGCCGCCGGCGTGGCCTGCCGGCTTCCGCCGCGCTCGGCTGGCTCGCCGCCGGCTGGCGCGATTTCATCACCGCGCCGCTGCCGAGCCTCGCCTACGGCCTCGCCGTCTTCGCCCTCTCGGTCACCGTCGTGTGGACGCTGTTCACGCTCGGCCTCGACTACATCCTGTTCCCGGCGCTGGCCGGGTTCATGGTGGTCGGGCCGCTGGTCGCCATCGGCCTCTACGGCAAGAGCCGCGACCTCGCCGAGGGCAGGACGCCGTCGCTGGCGCGCATGGTCTTCGTCAAGGCGGCGTCGGGGCCTCAGGTGCTGTTCACCGGCGCGATCCTGTGCCTGCTGATGCTGCTGTGGATGCGCGCGGCGGTCATCGTCTACGCGCTGTTCTTCGGCTTGAGGCCGTTCCCCGGCCTCGACCATGTGGCGCAGATGCTGCTGACCACGCCCGAGGGCTGGGGCATGCTCGTCGTCGGCACCGCCATCGGCGGGCTGTTCGCCGCCTTCTCCTTCGCGGTCTCGACCTTCGCGGTGCCGATGCTGCTGGCGGAGCGCACCGACGCCTTCACCGCCATGGGCACCTCGATCTCGCTGACCTGGAACAACCTCTCCGTCATGCTCGCCTGGGGCGCGATCGTCACCGCGCTCGTCGCCTTGAGCATCGCCACCGGGCTCATCGGCCTGATCGTCGCCTTCCCCGTGCTCGGGCACGGAACATGGCACAGCTACAAGGCCATCCGGGGGGCCATCCGGCAGGGCGACCGGGCCGAGGCGGGCGGCTAGGGGAAAATCCGGCAGGGCAACCAGAAAGGCAAACCGATGAACAGTCTCGTCTTCCTCATCCCCATCGCCCTCCTGTTCGGCGTCGTCGCGCTGACCTCGTTCCTGTGGTCGCTGCGCACCGGCCAGTACGACGATCTCGACGGCGCGGGCGAGCGCATCCTGCTGCGCGACGAACGCGAGGGCTGAGCCCGCCGCTCGTCAGGACGCGTGCGGCTTCGGCGCGCGCCAGCGCCGGAAGCGCAGGTCGAAGGTCTCCTCGCTGAGGATGGTGTTCGCCCCGTCGAGCACGGCGCGCCAGACCGTGTCGCCGCAGCGGACGCTTAGGCGGCGGCGGCCGCGATCCTCGCCCTCGCCGTCCTCGACGACGCTGGTGATCTCGCCGGCGCGCATCCGGCGCTGCAACTCGGCCTCGGAGATCGAAAGCCCGCGCATCAGCAGCGCCGGCTCGAGCACGAAATCGCCCTGCGCGTCCCGTTCGATCCGCATTCCATACCTTCCTTTCTGAAGGATCGCGGCCCGCCGCAGCAGGCGGGCCGCGATCCGGTTCTTCACTCGGCGGCGAGCAGCGCCGGGGCGATCGCGTCGGCCGGGGCCGCCACGAGCAGAAGCTGCACCCCGCTCGGGCCGGTGCGGCCGAAATGCTGCGGGTCGTCGGCGCGCAGCACCACGGTCGCGCCGACCGGAACCGGCGTCAGCCTGCCAGCATCGTAGGCGTCGCCGAGGCCGAGCTCGATCTCGCCGGCCAGCACCGTCACCAGCGCCACCTTGCCGGCCGGGTGCGGGTGCGGCGCGATCTCGGTGTCGGGCGGATACCAGACGCGCACGGCGACCACCTCGTCGCCGTGGTTGAGAAGGCGAAGCCCGTTGGAGCCGGATTCGCGCGGCGCGCCCGCCAGCTCCAGCGCCGCCTCGGGCGAGTGCCACAGCAGCTCCTGCGCGGCAGCCGGCAGCGACAGGGCGGCGCCGAGCGCAGCAGCGGCGAGAAGACGCGGCAAAATTCCAGACGATGACATATCCGGTTCCTTTCACGGGTTGTCGGCCCGATGCCTGATCCGACATGCCGGGCCGGTTGAACGGTTCTGGCTCTGTCGATGGCTGGAACGTCGCGACTATAAAAACAGGTATTTCAAAGTCAATATTAACCGAGGCCACTTGAAAGGCATCCGTCCTTTTCGCCCCATAGACATAAAGCCGCAGGTCGATGGAGCGGAATAATCGTTAGATTGACAATCTATGTTTAGATGGGGATAGTGCGTGGCAGATGGTCGCTCGCGGAAGGACGGGCCATGCAAGCCGCGGACCGAGGCATGGATAGCATGCACGAGCATGACAAGGCGAGACCGTTCGCGGGCGATCACGGCCCGATGGCGGCGAGCATCGGCGAGCTCGTCGCCATGTCCGCCTTTTCCGCGCCGTGCTGCAGCCATATCGCGCTGTGCGACGGCGCCTGCCGCGACGCCCGCCCGGGCGACAGCGGCGAGCGCCGCCCGCTTTCGGGAGATTTTTCACGATGATGGGCGCGGCCCTTTCCCGCTGGACCATGGCGAGCTTCGCGGCGGCGCTCGCCTTTCTTATCGGCGCGCTCGTGCTGATGGTCGCCGGCTACGGCTTCCCGGCCGCCGACATCCGCGCGCCGCAGACGCTGGTCGTCGTCCACATGGTGACGATCGGCTGGCTGAGCCTGCTGCTCGTCGGGGCGTTGTTCCAGTTCGTGCCGGTGCTGGTGGCCAAGCCGCTGCTGCACGAGGGGCTGGTGCTGCCGTCGCTGCTGGCGCTGATCGGCGGCCTCGCCTGCCTGCTGTGCGGCTTCCTGCATCTCGCGGCCGGCGACGGCGCGGCCGTTCCGCTGCTCGCGCTGGCCGCCATCCTGCTGCCGACCGGCTTCGCGCTCGCCCTCTTCGTCCTCGGCGCGACCCTGTGGAGCGCGCGGCAGTTGCCGCTGCCGGCGCGGTTCGTCGCGGTCGGGCTCGCCTACGTTGCCGCCACCGCCGCGTTCGGCGCACTGTTCTCGCTGGCGCTGGCCGGGTTCGTCTCCGTGCCCGTCCTGCTCGACCTCCACGCCGCCGGCATCCCCGTCCACGCCGCCGCCGGCTTCGGCGGCTGGCTGACCTTCACCGCCATCGGCGTCAGCTACCGCCTGCTGCCGATGTTCATGCTCGCGCCCGACCATGAGCGGGCGACGGGCCGGGTCGTGCTCTACGCTGGAAGCGGCGCGCTGTTCGCAGCCGCCCTCGCCGCGCCGGCCGAGGCGCTTTTCTCGGGCACGCAATTCGCCTTTCTCGCCGCCGGCGCCCTCGCGCTCGTCGCGCTGGCCGCCTATTCGGCGGATCTCTCCTTCTTCTACCGGATGCGCAAGCGGCGCGTCGTCGAGCTGAACAGCAAGGCGGCGCTCGGCGCGTTCGGCGGGCTCTATCTTTCCGCCCTTCTCCTCCTCGCCCTGTGGGCGAGCGGCGGGATCGCCGCCCATGCCGGCGCGCTCGTCTATCTCGTCGCCTTCGGCTGGCTGACCGGGCTCGGCCTGTCGCAGCTCTACAAGATCGTCCCGTTCCTGACCTGGCTCGAATGCTACGGCCCGGTGATGGGCCGCAAGCCGACGCCGCGCGTGCAGGACCTCGTCGTCGAGCGGCGCGACGGTGCGTGGTTCGCGCTCTACTTCCTGTCCGTCCTCGTTGGAACGGCGGCGCTGCTGGCCGACATGCCGGCCCTGTTCCGGCTTGCTTCCGTGGCGACGCTCGCGGCCACGCTCGCCATCGGCGCGGAGCTGGTGCTGGTGCGCCGCCTCGTCAACGTCAACACGGCGATGCGCCTGCCCGAAGGCGCGACGCGGCCGCGGCTGTTCCTGCCGCGGCGCGGCCGGACACCCAGCATGGGAGCTGCAAGATGAGCATTCCGCCCCTCGATCTCGACGTGCGGCCGATCCTGCGCGACGGCGGCGAGCCGTTCGGCGCGATCATGGAGGCGGTGGCCGGCCTCGCGCCTGGCCAGAGCCTGCGCCTGCTCGCCCCCTTCAAGCCCGCTCCCCTTTTCGGCGTGCTCGGCGCGCGCGGCTTCGAGCCGAGCGCGCGCGAGATCGGCGGCGGCGATTGGGAGGTGCTGTTCACGCCGCAGGCCGCCGCCACCTCACCGCAGAACGACAACGGAGCCGGCAACGGGACGGGCGCCGGGGGCGAGCGCTGGCCCGAGCCGTCGATCGAGCTGGACAACCGCGACCTCGACCCGCCCGAGCCCATGGTGCGCACGCTCGAGGTGCTGGAGCGGATGGCGCCGGGCGAGACGCTGGCCGCGATCCTGCCGCGCGAGCCGATCTTCCTGCTCAAGGAGCTGGAGACGCGCGGCCACCGCTGGCGCGGCGAGACCACGGCCGACGGCAGCTATCGCATCGTCGTCCTCGCAGGCGAAGGACAGGCGGCATCGTGACGGCGCCCCGCGAAGGAACCCCGGCATGAAGGGCCGCGCATCGCCGCAGCGGACGATCCTCGTCGACGGCAAGCCGCTGCCCGAGCTGCTCGACGAGGCGATGATCCGCGCCGTCGTCCACGGCTTCTACGCCGACGTGCGGCGCGACCCGCTGATCGGCCCGATCTTCAACGCGGCGCTCGCGCCCGACGAATGGCCGGCGCATCTCGACAAGCTGTGCGACTTCTGGTCGGCGACGCTTTTGCGCACCGACCGCTATGGCGGGCGGCCGCTGCCGCCGCACCTGCGCATCCCCGGTCTCGGCGAGGATCATTTCCGCCGCTGGCTCTCGCTGTTCCGCGACACTGTGCAGCGGCTCTGCCCCGCGGATGTCGCCGCCCTTTTCATGGACAGGGCGCTTCGCATCGCCCATTCTTTCCGCCTTGCCGTCGCCTTCAGCAGGGGCGAGGACACGACGACGATCGCGCCCATCGCGGGAGACGGGCTTTGAGACGGGCAGGCCTCGAGACAACGGATGTGACCACGAGATGCGGCTGACCAACTTTTCCGACTACGCGCTGCGCATGCTGATGTATGCTGCCTCGGCCGGCGACCGGCTCATCACCATCGAGGAGACGGCGCGCGTCTACAGCCTGTCGCGGACGCACCTCAACAAGGTCGCCAACACGCTGACGCGCGGCGGCTACCTCAAGGCGGTGCGCGGGCGCTCCGGCGGGCTGACGCTCGCCCGCCGCCCCGAGGCCATCCGCATCGGCGACGTGATCCGCCTGACCGAGCCGGATTTCTCGCTGGTCGAATGCTTCGCCACCGGCAACCAGTGCGTGCTGACCCGCTGCTGCAAGCTCGCCGGGGTCATGAGCGAGGCGGCCGCCTCGTTCCAGGCGACGCTCGACCGCTACACGCTCGCCGACATCGCGCTGACGCCCGGCGACTTCTTCGGCAGCCCGGTTCCGGCGCGCCAGCGCGAGGGCGAGACACTTCCGGCGTGAAGTTGCGGCGGCGCAAGGAGCGGGCGCGAATTCGGCGCTAGGCTGGCCGCACAGTCCCATCATCGGGAGTTGCCGCCATGAAGCCGGCTCTGGACGAAGACATGACCATGGACGACATCATGAGGGAGTGGCCGGCCACCATCCGGGTCGTGCTCGATCACGGCATGCTGTGCGTCGGCTGCCCGATCGCCTCGTTCCACACCGTCGAGGACGCGGTCAAGGAGCATGCGCTCGACGGCGACCGCTTCCGCCACGCCATCGAGGACGCGATGCGTGCCTGAATCCGGCCTTCGGGCGCTCAGTGCCCCGAGGCGCGGCCCTCGGCGAGGACCATCAGCCGGTGCGGCTCCACCACCGTCACCTTGCGGCGGCCGCCCTTGACCAGACCCTTCTCCTCCCAGGCGGTCAAAAGCCGGCTGACCGTGTGCAGCGTCGTCCCGGTCATCTCGGCGATGTCCTGCCGCGAGATCGGGAAGTCGACGACGATGCCCTCCTCGGTCTTGCGGCCGCGCTGGTTGATCAGGCGCAGCAGCGCGTGCGCGACCCGCTGCTCGACCTGCTTGGTCGCCATCTCGACGACCTGCGCCTGCGTGTCCTGAAGCCGCTCGCCGACGGTCTTGTAGGTGTTGGCGCCGAACGAGGGGAAGGCGGCGGCGAATTGCGACCACATGGTGCCGGGCCAGGCCAGCACCACGCAATCGACCACGGCCAGAGCCGTCGCCGGATAGGTTGTGCGGCCGATCGCCTGGGCGATGCCCATCAGCTCGCCCGGCGTGATGTAGCGCACCGTGACCTGCTGGCCCTCCGGCGTCGTCTTCATCACCCGCACATGGCCGTCGAGCAGAACGAAGAAGGAATGGGCCTCCTCCTCCTGCTCGAAGACGTTCGAGCCGGCGGAAAACCGCAGCGAGCGGGCGGCGTTGAGGATGCGGTCGAGATCGTCGGCCGCCATTCCGTCGAACAGCGGCAGGCCCGAAATCAGCGAGCGATCGAGACGGCTCACCTTCGCATCGTCCTTTCTGCGCCGGCATGGACGCGGATGTCGCGCCCGCCGCCTGAGTGAAACAACAGTCTCACAGGCCGGGCATGGCGCGCAAGCGGCCCGCATGCGGCGATTGTTCACATGGACCGCATCTTTCTGGTAAAGAAAATACGGGTTTTTGCAAGCAATCCGTCCCGCGGCCGCTTGCCCAACCGGAGAAAGGGATACCCATGAGAAAACATGCCGCCGCCCTCGCCGTCCTTGCGGCGTTCGCCATCGGAACCGCCGATGCCGCCGAGCACGAGGTGAAGATGCTGAACAAGGGCGAGAAGGGCGCGATGGTGTTCGAGCCCGACTTCCTCAAGGTCGAGCCGGGCGACACCATCAAGTTCGTCGTCGTCGACAAGGGCCACAATGCCGAGTCGATCAAGGGCATGCTTCCGGACGGGGCCGCCGAGTTCAAGGGCAAGATCAACGAGGAGATCGTCTATACGATCGAGCAGGAGGGCGTCTACGGCATCAAGTGCACGCCGCACTACGCGATGGGCATGGTGATGCTGGTGGTGGCCGGCGAGCCGGCCAATGCCGAGGCCGCCGCCGCCGTCAGGCAGCCGGGCAAGGCCAAGCAGGTCTTCGCCGACCTGTTCGCGCAGCTCGGCGAGTAAGAGACCGGCGACGCCGGGCGCCGGAAGGCCCGGCCGGATCCCATAAAAGCGAAGCGCCGCATGCCGGACAGGGATGCGGCGCTTCTGCGTCCCGAGGGAGAGGCTCAGCCGCGACCCTCGGGGCCGACGATGCGGCGCAGCAGCGCGACGCCGACGGCCGGGGCCGGCTCGCGCACCAGTCGGAAGCCGAGATTGTCGGGCGGGGCCATGCCGGCGGCGCAGCCGCCACTCTTGCCGTCGCGCAGGAAGTTCGACATGTAGCTGCGATGCTGCCCGCCGATGACGCGCACGCCGCAATTGGTCGTCGCCTCGGCCAGACGGCCGGCCGCGTCGATCCGGTTGCGGACGAAGCAGGTCTCGGTCCATTCCCAGACATTGCCGCCGAGATCGGCGAGGCCGTTGGAGTTGACGCCGAAATGGCCGCGCGGCTTCGGCTCCATGTCGCGCTCCTTGGGGTCGGCGCGATAGCGGTAGGCGGCGAGCCAGCGCGCGGCGGGGTTGGCGCCGTCGTCGTCCTCGACGATGCCGTTGGCCTCGGGGCCGAAGCGCTCGGCCGCCGCGAAGGACCATTCCTCGTCGCTCGGCAGTCGCCAGGCGTCGCCCGTGCGCTGCGACAGCCATGCGGCATAGGCGGTGGCATCGCGCCAGCTCACCCCGGTGACGGGCGCGTCGCCGGCGGCGCGGGTGTCGGCCGGCTGGCAGGCGCCGTCAGTGACGCAGGCCGCATATTCGGCGACGCTGACCTGATACTTCATGATCTCGACCGGGCGGCGGAACTGCCTTTCGACCACCGGGCCCTCGATGACGCGGCCGGACCTCTGGTACTCACCGGCGACGGCGTAGGAGAAGCGCCCGGCCTCGACGGAAACGGTCTCGATGGGCCCGACCACGCCGAGGCGGCCCGACGGGGCGGGCGCGTCCGGAAGCGGCATCAGCAGGGCGGCTGCGGCGACGGACGCGACAGCGGCGATGGCGGCGGAAATATGGACCTTCATCTTACGTCTCCCTGCGGAGTGCTTGTTGACGAATGATAGGCCGATCCCGGTTCAACTGTTTGTTTTTGCGCAATCAACGCCGCCAAACGGGCGCGGCAAGGTGCGCCAAAAGGAAGCGGCCCGCCCCCGGAGAAGGACGGGCCGCAGCCAGAGTCGAAGCACCCTGATCCCGGTCAGTTGGTCGGGATCGGCCCCGGCGCCTCGACCTGCATCATGAGGTCGTTGTCCCACTCGCCATCGACCACGACGTGGGCGGTGGCGCCGAGCTCTGCGGCCTCGATCAGGTTATGGTTGACGTAGGCGTACACGCCCGGCTGCAGGAAGGTGTAGAGCGCCGCTCCCGCCGAACCGCCGCGGATGAACCAGGTCTCCAGGTCCTTTGCGGGCGGGTTGGCGAACTTGCCTTCTTCCCAGACATAGTCGCCGTGGCCGCCGATCAGGTGGGGCCGGCTGTCGCGGTTGGCCTGCGAGTGGACGAACAGCACCGTCTCGCCGACCTTCGACTTCATGGCGTTGTCGCCCGTCAGCGCGCCGACCCGGCCGTTGAAGACCACATGGGTCGGAACGAGGCCGCGCATGACGTTCATCGTCTCCTCGTAGCTCTCGCCCAGCGAGGCGAACTTGACGAAGTTGCCGTTCTCGTCGCGCGGGATGTAGAACTCGTTCTCGCCGATGTAGTAGACGGTGTCGTACTTGACGAGCTCGCCCTTGTCGTTCTTCAGGCCGTCGCGCGGCAGCACCATGATCGTGCCGCTCATGCCCGAGACGACGTGCCAGGGGATCATGCCTTCCGGCGCGCAGTGATAGACGAAGGTGCCGGTCCGGGTGGCCTTGAAGCGCAGCTTGACCTGCTCGCCCGGCATGATGAAGGTCAGCGCACCGCCGCCCAGCGCGCCCGTGGCGGCATGGAAGTCGATGTTGTGGGCCATCTCGTTGGTTTCGGGGTTGATGAGGGTCAGCTCGACATAGTCGCCCTCATGCACCACCATCATCGGGCCGGGGATGGAGCCGTTGAAGGTCATCGCCTGGAGCTCGGTGCCGTCATTGTCGATGACGACGGGCTTTTCCTCGATGGCCATCGTGAACTCGACGACCTTGGGACCGCCCGTGGCGACCTGCTCGTGAGCATGCACGAAGGGCGGGGCGACCAGGGTCACCTTCTCGCGGGGCAGGTTGGCGACCTCCGCCGCGTTGGCGACCACCTGCATGCCGGGGAGCGCGGCAACGGCGGCAGCAGCGCCGGCAACGCCCAGAAGTGCTTCGCGTCTCGTGAACATGGTCTGTCTCCTTGAATGACCTTGCGTTCGGTTATGAGCGGAATCTAGGAACGATGGCCGAAACGGACTTTGCGCTGGCGCAAAAAGCAAAGGCACAGGTGGCCCGAAGCGCAGGACAGCTTGTCGCATCCGGTGCGAAAAGCGATTATTTCCCATATGGTTAGGTTGGAGGGTGCGACAGATTGAACCTGTTGCAGCGCACATAGCGGCTCCGCTCGCGCCCGTACCGGAGAGGGCTGGCGGCAGGCCACTGGCAACATTAACCGTCCGTTAGGGTTAACGGAATATTGCTCTTTGCCGATGCACCCGCCCTGCGCGGAACGCATCCCGGAAGGAGACGCCAAGCCGATGACCAGCAGACGCACCGCCAAGACGAGCGCAAAACGGGCGACGATTGCCGCGCTCGCGGTGCTGGCCGCCCTCTCGGTCGCCGGCTGCGCCGGCAAGGACCGCATGAGCACCGGCTCGGTCAGCCGCGATGGCTCGCGTTCGCTCAATTCGCTTTCCGGGCCGGCGCTGACGTCCAGCACCGACGCGCTCGGCCGCGCCTATTCCAAGAACCCCAAGGACGCCGCCACGGCCATGCGCTATGCCGAGGCGTTGCAGATGAGCGGGCGCAGCGACCAGGCGCTGGCGGTGATGCGCAAGCTCGCCATCGATTTCCCAAAGGAGCGCCAGGTGCTGGCAGGCTACGGCAAGGCGCTGGCCGCTGCCGGCGAGCTGGAGCCGGCGCTCGACGCGGTGCGCCGGGCGCAGACCCCCGAATATCCCGACTGGAAGCTGGTTTCGGCGGAAGCCGCCATTCTCGACCAGCTCGGCCAGCAGGACGAGGCGCGCAGGCTCTACGGCCGGGCGCTGGAGCTGAAGCCGGGCGAGCCGTCGGTCCTGTCCAATCTCGGCATGTCGCACCTGCTCGGCGGCGACCTCAAGCAGGCGGAGCACTATCTGCGGCAGGCGGTGCAGACGCCCGGCGCCGACAGCCGCGTGCGCCAGAACCTCGCGCTCGTCGTCGGGTTGCAGGGGCGCTTCAAGGAAGCCGAGGAGATCGCCACCCGCGAGCTGCCCACCGACCAGGCGCAGGCGAATGTCGCCTATCTGCGCTCGATGCTGGCCCAGCAGAACACCTGGAGCCAGATCCGCGAGGAAGAGCGCAACACCAACTGACGGCCAGAGCAATTCCAGGAAAAGTGTGCAGCACTTTTCCGTCCGGAATTGCGTAAAAACAAAGAGATAGACCGTTTCCGCTGAAATCTGAAACGGTTTAGCCCGAACGGGCAAGCCTGCGGCAGGTTGCCGCCATAGCGCACGTACTACTGGAAAATCCGCCTTCGTCTTCCCATTTATGCTGCGTTGCACAATGCGAAAGGCGACGACCATGTCCTCCAGAAGAATCGCCAGCGGTTTCAACGCTTTCATCAATGTCGTCGGCAGCGCCCTGGCCGTCTCGGCGGCGACGCGCCAGTACAGGCAGCCGGGCGACAAGGATCTGAAGCGTCTCGGCATCGATCCCGACCAGTTCCACGGCATCCGCCGCTACTGAGCCGGCAAAATTTTTGACGCCTTATCGGCGCAGGAAGGTCAGATAGGCCGGGGTGCGGCCTTCGCGCAGCGCCTTGGCCTCGTAGCGCGTTCCGGGCCAGCCCTCATAGGGCACGCGCCAGTCTTCGGCCGAGCGCGCCTGCCACTCGAAGCCGCCATGCCCCCGGCAGGCGAGCAGCGTCGAGTTCACATAGGTATCGATGTCGGAGGCGAAGCGGAACCGTGAGCCGGCTTTCAACACGCGCGCGAAGCGGGCGAGGTTGACCGGGCTGACGAAGCGCCGCTTCCAGTGCCGCTTCTTCGGCCACGGGTCGGGATAGAACAGGTCGATCCCGTCGAGCGAGGCGTCCGGCAGCCAGTCGAGCAGGCGGGTGGCGTCGTCGTCGTAGAGCCTAATATTGGCGCGCGGCGCCTCGTCGAGCCGCGACAGGAACTTCGCCATGCCGTTGACGAAGGGCTCGACGCCGATGAACCCGGTGCCCGGGAACCGTCCGGCCTCGTGATGGAGATGCTCGCCGCCGCCGAAGCCGATCTCCAGCCGCACGCCGTCGACCGGAACCGAAAACAGCGTCCCCAAGTCGGCCGGCGCGGGCTGCGTCAGATCGAGCTTCAAGGCAGGCAGGAGGAGCCCGGCCGTCTCGGCCTGCGCCGGGCGCAGGGTCTTGCCCCGGCGGCGACCGAAGAAAGCCTCGGTCGAGCGTTTCCGGCGTTCTTCGCTCATGCCCGGCCCGTTCGCTCCGTTCAGGCGGCGGCGATCGCCTGCTTCAGCGCCTTGGTCAGATCCGTCTTCTCCCACGAGAACGAGCCGTCGCGGCCCGGCTTGCGGCCGAAATGGCCGTAAGCGGCGGTCCGGGCGTAGATCGGCTTGTTCAGGTCGAGGTGGCGGCGGATGCCGGAGGGCGACAGGTCCATCACCTTGCGCAGCGCCTTCTCGACCTGCTCCTCCGTCACGCGCTTGCCGGTGCCGTGCAGGTCGACATAGACCGACAGCGGCTGGGCGACGCCGATGGCGTAGGCGAGCTGGATGGTGCAGCGATCGGCAAGGCCGGCCGCGACCACGTTCTTGGCGAGGTAGCGCGCGGCATAGGCCGCCGAGCGGTCGACCTTGGTCGTGTCCTTGCCGGAAAAGGCGCCGCCGCCATGCGGGGCCGCGCCGCCATAGGTGTCGACGATGATCTTGCGCCCCGTGAGGCCGGAATCGCCGTCCGGGCCGCCGATGACGAACTTGCCGGTCGGGTTGATGTACCAGTTGCAGTCGTCGGCGATCTTCAGGTCGCCGAGCGCCTCGCGCACATAGGGCTCGACGACGGAGCGCACCTTGGCCGAATCCCAGCTCTCGTCGAGATGCTGGGTCGAGACGACGATGGAGGTCGCCTCCGCGGCCTTGCCGTCGACATAGCGCACCGTCACCTGGCTCTTGGCGTCGGGGCCGAGCTTGCCGGCGTCGCCCTCGCCCTTGTGGCGGGCGGCCGAGAGCAGCTCGAGGATGCGGTGGCTGTAATAGAGCGGCGCCGGCATCAGGTCCGGCGTCTCGTTGCAGGCATAGCCGAACATGATGCCCTGGTCGCCCGCGCCTTCCTCGCCCTGCCGGTCGGCGGCGTTGTCGACGCCCTGGGCGATGTCGGCCGACTGGGGATGGAGCAGGACGTCGATCTTGGCGGTCTTCCAGTGGAAGCCGTCCTGCTGGTAGCCGATGTCGCGGATCGCCTTGCGCGCAACCGACTTGAACTTGGCCGGGTTGATGACCTTCTCGCCGTTCCTGCCGGTCTTCAGCAGCGAATCCGGCACGCGCACCTCGCCGGCGATGACGACGCGATTCGTGGTCGCCAGCGTCTCGGCCGCCACGCGCACCGTCCACGGGTCGGTGCCGGTCCGTTTGGCCTCGCGATAGACCAGATCGACGATCTCGTCGGAAATCCGGTCGCACACCTTGTCGGGGTGGCCTTCGGAAACGGATTCGCTGGTGAAAAGGTAGTCGCTGCGAGACACGGGCATCCCCTCATGAAAAAGGCCGGCACCCCCGACCATCGCGCAGCTAGTTATCTGTCGGCGGCTTGGGCCGTCAAGCAAACAGGCATTCGCAAAAAGGGAAAAACGCGAAAATGCTCCCGGCTGGAGCCGGGGTCACGCGCGCGGCCGTCCCGCCGCGTCCGTCACTCGTCGTCGGCGAGCGTGCGCACGAGGTCGATGATCCGGCGGCGTACCTTCGGGTCGCCGATCCGCGCGAAGGCGCGGTTCAGGAGCAGCCCCTCGGTGCTGGAGAGGAAATCGACGACGAAGGCGGTCTGGCTGTCCTCGGCGAAGCCTTCGGAGGGCCCTTCCCCCGGCGCGCCCTCGAAGAAATAGGAGACGGGAACCTCGAGGAACGAGGCGATCGCCTGCAGGCGGCTGGCGCCGACGCGGTTGGTGCCCTTCTCGTATTTCTGGATCTGCTGGAAGGTGATGCCGAGATGCTCGCCCAGCTTTTCCTGGCTCATGCCGACCATGTTGCGGCGCAGGCGGATGCGCCCGCCCACATGCACGTCGATCGGATTGGGCTTCTTCTTGCTTTCCGTCATGGTTTCCTCGCCGTCGCCCAGCCACGAACCGCCTGATCGGCCCTTTCGCCGGGACGGTTGCCGGATTCGCCCCCCGACGGTCCAGCATGTCGAATCCCGCAGGAAACGCGGCTGCACTATGAGTATCTAATATATACCTGTCAATCCGCGACGTCCCGCGGCGTGAAAACCGACGCCGGCCCACAGCACCAGGACGGCGAGGATGCCGATGCCGGCAAGGTCGGGCCGGCCCGGCGCCGTCAGCCGCTGGCGGGGCACGGCGACGTCGAGCGCGCCGACCGCGTCGAGCGCGAAGGCGTCGACGATCCTGCCATAGGCGTCCACCACGGCGGAAATGCCGTTGTTGCCCGCCCGCACCAGCGGCCGCCCGGCCTCGACCGCGCGGATCTGCGCCTGCCGGAAATGCTGGTAGGGACCCGGCGTGTTGCCGAACCAGGCGTCGTTGGTGACGTTGAGAATGAAGTCGGCCTCGGTGTCGCCATAGCCGGCCATGCCCGGGAAGATGATCTCGTAGCAGATGAAGGGCAGCGCCGTCGGGCCGGCCGGCGTGGCGAGGAGCGGCCGGTGGCTGCCGGCGGTGAAGGCGGAAACCGAGCGCACCAGCTTCTCCACGCCGATGCGCGACAACAGATCCGCGAGCGGCATGAACTCGCCGAACGGCACCAGCCATATCTTGTCGGCGGCATCGACGATCTCGCCGTCGTCGCCGATGGCGACGATGGCGTTGTAGTAGCGCGCGTCGGCCCGCTCGCCCTCGACCCGCACCGAGCCGGCGAACAGCGTCTGGCCCTCGCCCACCAGTTCCGCCAGCGCGACCAGCGCCTCCGGCCGGTCGGACAGGACGAAGGGGATCGCCGTTTCCGGCCAGACGATCAGGTCGGGGGCGGCGGCGCCCTCGCGCGGCGGGCGCGCCGACAGCTCAAGCAGCGTGGCGAAGATGCGCTCGCGCACGGCAGCGTCCCATTTCTCGGCCTGCGAGATCGAGGGCTGGACGATCCGGACCTCGAGGAGCGTTTCGGGCGCGGCGTCCGCGCCGTTGAGGCGCCAGGCGCCGTAGCCGAGGTGGAGCGCGACGGCGAGGGCGGCGACAGCGAAAGCCGGGACGCGGCCGCGCGCGGACACGAGCAGCGCCGGCGCGGCGAAGATGAAGACGGCGAGCGCGTTGATGCCGGGCATCGACACGGCGCTCGCCGACTGCATCATCAGCGGCACCGGCATCGCCGCCTGGCCGATGGCGTTCCACGGAAACCCGGTCAGGACGAAGCCGCGCAGCCACTCGGCGACGGCGAAGCCGGCGGCGAGCGCGGCGATGCGCCCTGCCCCGTCGCTCCACAGCAGGCGGGCGAGGAAGACGGCGAGGCCGTAGAAGAGCGCGAGCAGCGCCGGCAGGCCGAGGACGGCGAGCGGCAGCGCCCACGCGAACAGCTCGGCCTCGACGAGGAGCGCGGCGCCCGTCCACCACAGGCCGGCGAGGAAATAGCCGAAGCCGAACCACCAGCCGATGGCGAAGGGGCGCAGCATGCGCCGCGCCAGCCGCTCGCCCGGCTGGCTGGCCGCGCCGTCGATCAGCCAGACCAGAACCGGAAAGGAGACGAAGCAGGCGGCGAAGAAATCGACGGGCGGCTGGGCGAGCGCCGCGAACGCGCCGGCGCAGAGGGCCGCCAGCGCGCGGCGCCATCCCCACAGCAATATCACCCTGCCGGCAAGGCGCTCCATCCCGTCCCCGGATCGTGTTTTCGCGAATCAGCCCGGATGCTGTTCTAGCAGCGGCCGGGGCCGGCTCCAAACGCGTGGACGGTCAATCTTCGAGGTCGGTCTTCAGCCGATCGAGCATGTCGACGGCCCGCGCGGCGTAGGGGCCGATCCAGCGGTCGTGGATATGCTTGATCGGCAGGGGATTGAGATGGTTCCACCGCGCGCGCCCCTTGCGATGGACGATCACCAGATCCGCCTCCTCCAGCACCTTGAGATGCTGCATCACGGTGCAGCGGTCGATTGCCGGGAAAGCGGCGCACAGCTCGCCGGTCATACGCGGCCGGTCCCTGAGCGCGTCGAGGATCGCACGGCGCAGCGGTGCCGCCAACGCCCTGAAAACCCTGTCCGAATCATCGTCGCTTGACATGTTATATTTTTATAACATGATATCGCCGTCAACAAGGAGGCGGCATCATGGAGTTGAAGTTCACAGTGTCCGGCCGGATCGCCAAGCCGGTAGCCGAGGTGTTCGAGGCGGTCGTCGATCCGGAGCAACTGTCGCGCTACTTCACCACGGGCGGGGCGCGCGGCCGGCTCGAGACGGGCGCGACCGTCCATTGGGACTTCCACGACTTTCCCGGCGCCTTCCCGGTCGAGGTGGTCGAGGTCGAGAAGGACCGGCGGATCGTGCTGCGCTGGGAGGCGGAGGCGGGAACGGCGGCGGAAGGCACCTTCACCACCGTGACGATGACCTTCGAGCCGACAGGCGACGGACGCACCCTCGTCACCATCGCCGAACAAGGCTGGCGCGACACCGATGCGGGCCTCAAGGCGTCGTACGGCAATTGCCAGGGCTGGATGCAGATGCTGTGCGCGCTCAAGGCGCATGCGGAATACGGCATCAACCTGCGCGAGGGCATGTTCAAGTAGGCGCGGCCTGCCCGGCACCTTGATAAGTTCCTCACCTTCCTCTATATCAGCTTCAAATTCTTGGTCGGTACGGCGAAGAGTGGGTCCACCCGGTCCCGCTCTTTTTTGTTACCGCGAGACGGAGACGAGATGACAGAACCCCTTGCCGGCGACGACCGCATCATCCGCGAGACGGGCCTCGACGCGCGCATCGCCGGCATCGTGCGCCCGGTGCTGGCGGCGTCCGGCTTCCGGCTGGTGCGGGTGCGGCTGACCGGCCAGAACGGGCTGACGCTGCAGATCATGGCCGAGCGCGAGGACGGAACGATGGACGTCGAGGGCTGCGAGGAAGCCAGCCGCGCCGTCTCGCCGGCGCTCGATGTGGAAGATCCGATCGACAAGGCGTATCATCTGGAAATCTCCTCGCCGGGCATCGACCGGCCGCTGGTGCGCAAGGGCGACTTCGCCGCCGCGATCGGCCACCTCGCCAAGCTGGAGACCACGCTTCCGGTCGAGGAGCGCCGCCGCTTCCGCGGCATCATCCTCGGCGCCGACGACGAGAGCGTCACCATCGAGCGGGACCAGGCGGCCTATGGCGAGGGGCCGAACGTCAAGGTGCCGTTCGACGTGCTCGCCGAGGCGAAGCTGATCCTGACGGACGAGCTGATCCGCGAGGCGCTGCGGCGCGACAAGGAATTGCGGCGGGCCGCCGGTGACGGTGACGCCGAAGACGATGCCGAAGACGGCACCGGCGAGACCACCGAAAAACCAAACTGAACCGGATGCCCGGCGAGGCGCCGGGAACCTGCCTCACCTCAGGGAGACCAAGATGGCAGTGAGTGCAAACAGGCTCGAGCTTCTGCAGATCGCCGATGCGGTCGCGCGCGAGAAGGCGATCGACAAGTCCATCGTGATCGCCGCGATGGCCGACTCGATCCAGAAGGCGGCGCGCTCGCGCTACGGCCAGGAGACCAACATCCGCGCCGACATCAACGCCCAGACCGGCGAGATGAAGCTCCAGCGCCTGCTCGAGGTGGTCGAGACCGTCGAAGAGCACGCGCGCGAGATCTCGCTCGCCGACGCGCGGCTGCGCAACCCGGACGCGCAGGTCGGCGACTTCATCGCCGAGCAGCTGCCGCCGATGGATTTCGGCCGCATCGCCGCCCAGTCGGCCAAGCAGGTCATCGTCCAGAAGGTGCGCGAGGCCGAGCGCGACCGCCAGTACGACGAGTACAGGGACCGCGTCGGCGAGATCGTCAACGGCACGGTCAAGCGCGTCGAATATGGCAACGTCGTCGTCGATCTCGGCCGCGGCGAGGGCATCATCCGCCGCGACGAGCTGATCCCGCGCGAGAACTTCAAGTATGGCGACCGCGTGCGCGCCTATGTCTACGACGTGCGCCGCGAGCAGCGGGGCCCGCAGATCTTCCTGTCGCGCACCCATCCGCAGTTCATGGCGAAGCTGTTCACCATGGAAGTGCCGGAAATCTACGACGGCATCATCGAGATCAAGTCGGTGGCCCGCGATCCGGGCTCGCGCGCCAAGATCGCGGTGATTTCCCGCGACTCCTCCATCGACCCCGTCGGCGCCTGCGTCGGCATGCGCGGCAGCCGCGTCCAGGCGGTGGTGGCCGAGCTCCAGGGCGAGAAGATCGACATCATCCCCTGGAACGACAACGCCGCCTCCTTCATCGTCAACGCGCTACAGCCGGCCGAAGTCGCCAAGGTGGTGCTCGACGAGGACGCCGAGCGCATCGAGGTGGTGGTGCCGGACGACCAGCTCTCGCTCGCCATCGGCCGGCGCGGCCAGAACGTGCGCCTCGCCTCGCAGCTCACCGGCTGGGACATCGACATCCTGACCGAGCAGGAGGAGAGCGAGCGCCGGCAGAAGGAGTTCGTCGAGCGCTCGAACCTGTTCATGGACGCGCTCAACGTCGACGAGATGGTCGGCCAGGTGCTGGCCTCGGAAGGCTTCACCTCGGTCGAGGAAGTGGCCTATGTCGAGTCGGACGAGATCTCCTCGATCGACGGCTTCGACGAGGACACCGCGACCGAGATCCAGATGCGGGCGCGCGAATATCTCGAGCGCATCGAGGCCGAGCAGGACGCCAGGCGCCGCGAGCTCGGCGTCGAGGACGAGCTGCGCGAGCTTCCGGGCATCACAACCGCGATGATGGTGGCGCTCGGCGAGGACGGCGTGAAGACGGTCGAGGACTTCGCCGGCTACGCGGTCGACGACCTCGTCGGCTGGAAGGAGCGCAAGGACGGCGAGACCAAGTTCTTCCCCGGCGTGCTGGCCGATTTCGGCATCTCGCGCACCGAGGCCGAGCAGATGGTCGTGGCCGCCCGCCTGAAGATGGGCTGGATTTCCGAGGACGACCTCGTCGCCGACGAGGAAGAGGAAGAGCCGGCAGAGGACACGGCCGAAGCATGATCGTGCTTCGGACATGATCGTGCTCCGGACTGGCAACGCCGCGCGCGGCACCGCAGGGAACGCATTTGGACGAAATGAGCGAACGCACATGCATCGTGACGCGCCGCGCCGGCGAGCCGGAAGGCTTGCTGCGCTTCGTGGCGTCGCCCGACATGGCGGTCGTTCCCGACCTGAAGCGCAACCTGCCGGGGCGCGGCTGCTGGGTCACGGCTGAACGCGGCCACGTCGACCAGGCGGCGCGGAAGAACCTCTTCGCCCGCGCCCTGAAAGCCAAGGTGACGCCGCCGGACGATCTGGGCGGGATGGTCGACAGGCTGCTGGCGCAGAGCGCGCTGGGCAGCCTCGGCCTTGCCCGCAAGGCGGGCCAGGTCGCGCTCGGCGCGGCCAAGGTCGATGCCGCCGTGCGCTCGGGCAAGGCCCTTTTCGTCCTGCACGCCGCGGAAGCCTCGCCGGACGGGGTCCGCAAGATCGATCAGGCCCGCCGCGCCACGGTGCATCTCGGCGGGCCGGCCACCCCCGCCTACAAACTCTTTTCGGAGGCCGAATTGGGTTTGGCATTGGGTGGCACAAATGTGATACATGCTGCCGTGCTTGCGCATGACGCGGGCAGGGCGGTATTGAAGCCCGTGGTGGCGCTTGACCGTTACAGGGGCGGCTCCCCTGACGACCGAATGATTGGCGACCGGACGATTGTTGCGGCAACCGGCGTATGCGACGACGCCGCAGAGGACATGGAATGAGCGATACCAAGGACGACAAGACGCTGAGCGTCAACACGAAGAAGACGCTGACGCTGAAGCGGCCCGGAGTTGAGCAGGGCACCGTGCGGCAGAACTTTTCGCATGGACGCACCAAGGCCGTCGTCGTCGAGACCAAGAAGCGCAAGTTCGCGCTGCCCGGCGAGAAACAGGAGACGCCGCCGCCCGCGGTGACGCTGAAGCCGCGCGCGCCGCAGCCGGCCGCGCCACGGCCCGCCGCGCCTGCAGCGCCCCGCCCCGAAGCGCCGTCCTCGCGCTCCGGCATGGTGCTGAACGAATTGTCGACCGAGGAGATGGAGGCGCGCCGCCGCGCACTTCAGGACTCCAAGGTGCGCGAGGTCGAGGAGCGCAAGCGCGCCGCCGAGGACGCGCAGCGCCGCGCCGAGGAAGACGAGCGCCGCCGCCGCGAGCGCGAGGAATCCGCGCGCCGTCAGGCCGAGGAGGAAGCGCGCCTTCAGGCCGAGGCCGAGGCCCGCCGCCGCGCCGAGCAGGAAGCCCAGCGCCGCGCGCCCGCCGAGGAAAAGAAGGTCGTGACCGCGGCTGCGGCCGAAGACGAGGAAGAGAAGCCGCGCGGCGGCAGCGCCGTCCGCCGCGGCCCGGTCAAGCCGGAAGTGCCCGCGCCCAAGCCGGTCAAGGCCAAGGGCGAGGAAGAGCGCCGCCGCGGCAAGCTGACGCTGACCTCCGCGCTGTCCGACGAGGAGGCGCGCGGCCGCTCGCTGTCGTCGATGCGCCGCCGGCAGGAGAAGTTCAAGCGCTCGCTGCACAACGAGCCGCGCGAGAAGATTTCGCGCGAGGTCGTGCTGCCGGAGACGATCACCATCCAGGAGCTGGCCAACCGCATGGCCGAGCGCGCCGTCGACATCGTCAAGTTCTTCATGAAGCAGGGCCAGATGATGAAGCCCGGCGACGTGATCGACGCCGACACCGCCGAGCTGGTGGCGTCCGAGTTCGGCCACACGGTCAAGCGCGTCGCCGAGTCCGACGTCGAGGAAGGCCTGTTCGACATCGTCGACCGGGAAGAGGACCGCCTGCCGCGTCCGCCCGTCGTCACCATCATGGGCCATGTCGACCACGGCAAGACCTCGCTGCTCGACGCCATCCGCGATGCCAATGTCGTGGCCGGCGAGCATGGCGGCATCACCCAGCATATCGGCGCCTATCAGGTCGAGCAGAACGGGCAGAAGATCACCTTCATCGATACGCCCGGCCACGCCGCCTTCACCGCCATGCGCGCCCGCGGCGCGCAGGCCACCGACATCGCCATCCTGGTGGTGGCGGCCGACGACAGCGTGATGCCGCAGACCATCGAGTCGATCAGCCACGCCAAGGCGGCCGGGGTGCCGATCATCGTCGCCATCAACAAGATCGACAAGCCGACGGCCGACGCGCAGAAGGTGCGCACCCAGCTGCTCCAGCACGAGGTGTTCGTCGAATCCATGGGCGGCGAGGTGCTCGACGTCGAGGTGTCGGCCAAGAACCGCACCAATCTCGACAAGCTGCTCGAGGCGATCCTGCTGCAGGCCGAAATCCTCGACCTGAAGGCCAACCCCGACCGCACGGCCGAGGGCGTGGTCATCGAGGCCAAGCTCGACAAGGGCCGCGGCCCGGTGGCGACCGTGCTCGTCCAGACCGGCACGCTCAAGCCCGGCGACATCATCGTCGCCGGCAAGGAGTGGGGCCGCGTGCGCGCGCTGGTCAACGACCGGAGCGAGCAGGTCAAGGACGCGCCGCCGTCGATGCCGGTCGAGATCCTCGGCCTGCAAGGCACGCCGCAGGCCGGCGACCGCTTCGCCGTGGTCGAGAACGAGGCCCGCGCCCGCGAGATCGCGGAATATCGCCAGCGGCTTGCCCGCGAGAAGGCCGTGGCCCGCCAGGCCGGCCAGCGCGGCTCGCTCGAGCAGATGATGTCGCAGCTGCAGACCGCCGGGCTCAAGGAGTTTCCGCTGGTCATCAAGGGCGACGTGCAGGGCTCGATCGAGGCCATCGTCACCGCGCTCGACAAGCTCGGCACCGACGAGGTGCGCGCGCGCATCGTCCATTCGGGCGCCGGCGCGATCACCGAGAGCGACGTGTCGCTGGCCGAGACCTCCGGCGCGGCGATCATCGGCTTCAACGTGCGCGCCAACAAGCAGGCGCGCGACGCGGCCGAGGTCGCGGGCATCGAGATCCGCTACTACAACATCATCTACGACCTGGTGGACGACATAAAGGCGGCGATGTCCGGCCTCTTGTCGCCCGAGCGCCGCGAGACCTTCCTCGGCAACGCCGAGATCCTCGAGGTGTTCAACATCACCAAGGTCGGCAAGGTGGCGGGCTGCCGCGTCACGGAAGGCAAGATGGAGCGCGGCGCGGGCGTGCGCCTGATCCGCGACAACGTCGTCATCCACGAGGGCACGCTGAAGACGCTGAAGCGCTTCAAGGACGAGGTCTCGGAGGTGCCGGTCGGCCAGGAATGCGGCATGGCCTTCGCCAATTACGAGGACATCCGCGCCGGCGACATCATCGAGGCCTACCGCGTCGAGATGGTGTCGCGCTCGCTGTAGACGGAGCCGGGCCATGACGGGTGAAGCTGGCCCCGGCCTCCGGGGTCAGGAGCGTTTCGAGTTCGCATACGAGCTGGAACCGGGCGATTTCACGGCATTGATCGCCAGTCAGCAGGCTGCGATGAGAGCAGGCAGGAAGCCGCCCTCGCCGTCGCGTTTCTTCGCCGGCATGCTGCTGTGGCTGATGCTCGTCGCGGGGCTTGTCGCGCTGCAGCGCCTTGGAATCCTGGACTCCCGGGAGATGGCGGTCTTCGTCGTGGGGGTGCTGGTCGGCGGAGGGGCCATCGTGGCGTACCAGCGATGGTTCTATCTGAGGACGTACCCGCGAAGGTTGATCGAGCTCAACCGGCTGGTCGGCCGGCCGCAGGACCTGCTGGTCGACCCGACCGGCCTGCGTACGCGCATTCCCGGCAGCGCGGCGCACTACGAATGGACGGCGGTCGAGCGCATCGACGACATCTGCGGATGTGTTCTTTTCTGGGTCAGCGGCCTGACGGCGGTGATCGTGCCCGACCGGGTCTTCAAGGAGCCCGCGCAACGAAACGCGTTCCTCGCGGCAACAAGGGAGTGGGCCGATGTCAAGACCTAGCGGCGGCGGTTCGGGGCCGTCCCAGCGCCAGCTTCGCGTCGGCGAGCAGGTGCGCCATGCCCTGACCGAGGCGCTCCAGCGCGGCGAGGTGCGCGACGAGGCGCTGGAGGCCGTACTCGTCTCGGTCTCGGAAGTGCGCATGTCGCCGGACCTGAAGATCGCCACCGTCTTCGTCTCGCTGATCGGCGAGGCCCCGGGCTCGCAGGGCGAGCAGGCCATCATCAAGGCGCTGGCGCGCAACGCGAAATTCATCCGCGGCCGGGTCTCGGGCGCGCTGAGGCAATTGAAGTACATGCCGGAATTCCGCTTCCGGCCCGACACCAGCTACGACAACATGGCCCGCATCGACGAGCTCCTACGCTCCCCGCAAGTGGCGCGCGACCTCGATGCCGACGACGCCGACGGAGAGAAAGAAGACTGATGGCCCGCCACCAGCGCAAGAAGAAGGGCCGGCCGGTTTCCGGCTGGCTGGTGTTCGACAAGCCGAAGGGCATGGGCTCGACCGACGCCGTCTCGAAGATCAAGTGGCTCTACGGCGCGGAAAAGGCGGGGCATGCCGGCACGCTCGACCCGCTCGCCTCGGGCATGCTGCCGATCGCGTTGGGCGAAGCCACCAAGACCGTTCCTTACGTGCAGGACGGGGCCAAGGTCTACCGCTTCGCCGTCACCTGGGGGCAGGAGCGCACCACCGACGACCTCGAGGGCGAGGTGACGAAGACCTCGGACCTGCGCCCTGGCGAGGCTGAGATTCGCGCCGCGATGCCGAAGTATACCGGCGTCATCATGCAGGTGCCGCCGCAGTTCTCGGCCATCAAGATCGCCGGCGAGCGCGCCTACGACCTCGCCCGCGAGGGCGAGACGGTGGAGATTCCGGCGCGCGAGGTCGAGATCGGCCGGTTCGACCTGATCGAGATGCCCGACGCCGACACCGCCGTATTCGAGATCGAGTGCGGCAAGGGCACCTATGTCCGCTCGCTGGCGCGCGACATGGGCCGCGACCTCGGCTGCTACGGCCACATTTCCGAGCTGCGCCGCACCGAGGTCTTCCCGTTCACGCCCGAGGACTTCGTCACGCTTCCCGAGCTCGAGCAGGCGGCGACGCCGGTCTCCCCGCCAATGTCGGAAGAGGGGCAGGAAGAGCGCAAGCCGCGCCCCGGCCCGGCCGAATGGGCGGCGCTCGACGCGCTGCTGCTCGACACCGGCGCCGGCCTCGATTGCCTGCCGCAGGTCACGGTCAGCGACGACACCGCGGCGCGCATCCGGCTCGGCAACCCCGTGATCGTGCGCGGCCGCGACGCGCCGGTCGAGGCGGACGAGGCATGCGCCTTCGCCCATGGAAGGCTGGTGGCGATCGGCGCGATCGAGGCGGGCATGTTCAGACCCAAGCGCGTTTTCGCGGGCTAGAGCATTTTGCAGTCAGACGGAAACGTCTGACGTCGCATAAAGGCGGCTAAAGGAAAGAAGCTGGAGCAGCGGAAGCTGCGTTGGTCAGAACGCCCGCTGCTCCAGCCTTCCCGCTGATTTCGCTGGCTTTCCTGTCGCCGGGCGGGCATTGTCCGCCCAGGCGGATGATACGAGGAAGACCTTGTCGGACGGCAATCACGTCAGGAATGCGGGAAGCCGCGGGCGGATCTCGATCAGCACCATCCTGTGGCTGCTGGTCGCCGCCATCGTCATACCCGAACTGATCTTCTCCGCCGTCGCCTTCCGCCGCAACAACGAGGCGCAGCAGACGATGCTGACGACGCTGGCTGAAGCGACCGCCGGCTCCATCGCCGAGACCGTCGACCGGCAGATCGCCGGCATGGTGACGACGCTCAAGGTCTTCTCGACCTCCTGGGAGGGCGACGACCTCGCCGGCTTCTACGAGCGCGTCTCGGTCGCGCTGAAGGATACCGGCACCTATCTCGCGCTCGCCGATTCCTCGCTCCAGCAGATCCTGAACACCCGCGCGCCCTTCGGCACGCCGCTCGGCGACGTCACCGACAGGGAAACGGCCGAGCGGGCGGTCGCCTCGGGCGAGCCGGCCGTCACCGGCGTCTTCTACGGGCGCACGGCGCAACGCTGGGTGTTCAACGTCATGCTGCCGCTCGACGAGAGCCACGGCGAGACGCGGCTGATCATCCTGTCGCAGAACGTCGAAGCGCTGGCCGGGGCGCTGGCCGCGCGCAACCTGCGCGGCGGCTGGAACGCGGTCATCGTCGACGGCGACGGCACGGTCGTCGCCTCCTCGATCGGCTGGGAGGACGTCGGCAAGCCGTTCTTCCTCTATGCCGGCGAGCAGCCCACGACCGGAACCACCTTTCCCGTCACCGTCGAGCGCGACGGCGAGACCTACGAGACCGTGCGCGCGCGCTCGGAGCTGACGGGCTGGCAGACCATCGTCTGGGCGCCGACATCGGTCGTGCGCGCGCCGGTCGTCAGCGCCATGCGCATGCTGGCGCTGGGCGGGCTGGCCATCGTCGCGGTCGGCGTGGTGCTGGCCTGGGTGCTCGGACGGCGCATCACCGGCTCGGTCAAGCGGCTGGCCGACGACGCGCGGCGGCTCGGCGCGGGCGAGCATGTCGAGGAAGGCGACTACCCGATCACCGAATTCGCCACCGTGTCGCAGGCGCTGGCGCAGGCCTCGGCCGATCGCAAGGCGGCCGAGAACGAGATCCGCTTCCTGATGCGCGAGGTCGCGCACCGCTCCAAGAACCAGCTGACCGTCGTGTCCTCCATCGCCAAGCAGACGGCGCGACACGCGCGCTCCTTCGCCTCGTTCCAGGATTCGTTCCAGAAGCGCATCCAGGGGCTGGCGCGCTCCACCGACCTCCTGATCGCCGGCGGCGTCGCCGGCGTCGAATTGAAGGCGCTTGTCGAGGCTCAGATCGAGCCGTTCCGGCCCAACGACGCGGACCGGCTGAAGATTTCCGGCGTGGCCTTTCGCCTGTCCAACCAGGCGGCGCAGACGCTGGGGCTGGCCCTGCACGAGTTATCCACCAACGCCGCCAAGTACGGCGCCTTCGCCTGGCCGGACGGGCGGCTGGAGATAAGCTGGCGGCGCTCGGGCGACCGTCTCGTCTTCCACTGGCGCGAGTACGTCCCGCGCGTGCGCCGCCGCGGCGACACGCGCGGCTTCGGCACCGAGGTGATCGAGCGGATGCTGGGCGGGGCGCTGGAGGCCGAGATCGAGCGCACCCTGCACAATGACGGGCTGGAATGCCGCGTCTCGATGCCTGTCGAGCGGCTGCGGCCGGAGACCGCTCCGGCCAAGACCAATACCGCCAAGACAGGCGGCACGGGCGACTGAGCCGGCGGCCAGCGGCGATTTTGCTGGCAATCGCTGCGGCTTTCCACTATATGCGCGCCAACATCCGCAAAATGCGCATGTTCACCGGCCCCCGCTGGACGACATCCCGGCCGTGGGCGACCCGTTTCCTCCAATCGATAAGGAAAAGCACGATGTCGATCACCGCAGAACGCAAGCAGGAACTCGTCAAGGAATTCGCGACCACGCAGGGCGACACCGGTTCCCCGGAAGTCCAGGTGGCGATCCTTTCCGAGCGCATCAAGAGCCTGACCGAGCACTTCAAGGACCACAAGAAGGACAACCACTCCCGTCGTGGCCTGCTCGCCCTGGTTTCGCAGCGTCGCAGCCTGCTCGACTATCTGAAGCGCAAGGACGAGGGTCGCTATCAGACCCTGATCGAGAAGCTCGGCCTGCGCCGCTAGCACCAGCCGGCCGGCGGCGGCTCGCCGCTGCCGGCCGTATCCATGGGCCGGCCTCCGGCCCGCAATCCCGGTTCCGCCAGCAGCAGCCCGCGGAGCCGCCCCGGACAGGGTCATGGGGCAGGATTGCAGGACGCTTTTTCACCGACGAAGCGCCCCGTTGTCTTGCCCATGGCTCGTTCCGAACGAAGCCGGGAAGCGCCGTTCCGCCATTCAAGCGGCGCGGCAAAGCTTCCGTATTGAAGGACAAGGCATGTTCAATCACCACAAAGTTGAAATCGAGTGGGGCGGACGCCCGCTCATCCTTGAGACCGGCAAGATCGCGCGTCAGGCCGACGGCGCGGTGCTCGCCACCTATGGCGAGACCGTCGTGCTCGCCACCGTCGTCTCGATGAAGGAGCCGAAGCCGGGCCTCGACTTCTTCCCGCTCACCGTCAACTACCAGGAAAAGACCTTCGCGGCCGGCAAGATCCCCGGCGGCTACTTCAAGCGCGAAGGCCGCCCGACCGAGAAGGAGACGCTGGTCTCGCGCCTGATCGACCGGCCGATCCGTCCGCTGTTCGCCGACGGCTACAAGAACGACACCCAGATCATCGTCACCGTGCTCCAGCACGACCTCGAGAACGATCCCGACATCGTCGCCATCGTCGCCACCTCGGCGGCGCTGACCCTGTCGGGCGTGCCCTTCATGGGCCCGATCGGCGGCGCGCGCGTCGGTTACATCGGCGGCGAGTACAAGCTCAACCCGCATGTCGACGAGATGCCGGAATCGAAGCTCGACCTCGTTGTCGCCGGCACCGGCGACGCCGTCATGATGGTCGAGTCCGAAGCGCACGAACTTTCCGAGGAAGTGATGCTCGGCGCCGTCACCTTCGGCCACCGCGCCTTCCAGCCGGTGATCGACGCGATCATCAGGCTGGCCGAGGTCGCCGCCAAGGACCCGCGCGACCATGTCACCCCCGACTATTCGGCGCTCGAAGCCGAGATGCTGGCCCTCGTCGAGGGCGAGCTGCGCGCAGCCTACAAGAACACGGTCAAGCAGGAGCGCTACGCCGCGGTCGACGCGGTGAAGGCCAAGGTCAAGGCGCATTTCACGCCGGCCGAGGGCGAGGATGTCAGGTGGACGCCCGAGCAGGTCGGCGCCGTCTTCAAGGAGCTCCAGGCCAAGATCGTGCGCTGGAACATCCTCGACACCGGCTCGCGCATCGACGGCCGTGACCTCTCGACCGTGCGCCCGATCGTCTCGGAAGTCGGCATCCTGCCGCGCACCCACGGCTCGGCTGTGTTCACCCGCGGCGAGACCCAGGCCGTCGTCGTCGCGACGCTCGGCACCGGCGAGGACGAGCAGTACATCGACTCGCTGACCGGCACCTACAAGGAGACCTTCCTCCTTCACTACAACTTCCCGCCCTACTCGGTCGGCGAGACCGGCCGCATGGGTTCGCCCGGCCGCCGCGAGATCGGCCACGGCAAGCTCGCCTGGCGCGCCATCCACCCGATGCTGCCGGCCGCCGAGCAGTTCCCCTACACGCTGCGCGTCGTCTCCGAGATCACCGAGTCGAACGGCTCGTCGTCGATGGCGACGGTGTGCGGCACGTCGCTTGCGCTGATGGACGCGGGCGTGCCGTTGCAGAAGCCGGTGGCGGGCATTGCCATGGGTCTGATCAAGGAAGGCGAGCGCTTCGCGGTGCTCTCCGACATCCTCGGCGACGAGGACCATCTCGGCGACATGGACTTCAAGGTGGCCGGTACTGCCGGCGGTATCACCTCGCTCCAGATGGACATCAAGATCGACGGCATCACCGAGGAGATCATGCGCCAGGCCCTCGACCAGGCCAAGGGCGGACGCCTGCACATCCTGGGTGAAATGGCCAAGGCGATCACCGAAGGCCGCTCGGAGCTCGGCGAGTTCGCGCCGCGCATCGAGGTGATGCAGATCCCGACCGACAAGATCCGCGACGTGATCGGCTCGGGCGGCAAGGTCATCCGCGAGATCGTCGAGAAGACCGGCGCCAAGATCAACATCGAGGACGACGGCACGGTCAAGATCGCCTCTTCCAACGCCAAGGAGATCGAGGCGGCGAAGAAGTGGATCCACACCATCGTCGCCGAGCCGGAAGTCGGCGAGATCTACGAGGGCACGGTGGTCAAGACCGCCGACTTCGGTGCCTTCGTCAACTTCTTCGGCCCCAAGGACGGCCTCGTCCACATCTCGCAGCTCGCCGCCGACCGCGTCCAGAAGACCACCGACGTGGTCAAGGAAGGCGACAAGGTCTGGGTCAAGCTGATGGGCTTCGACGAGCGCGGCAAGGTACGCCTGTCGATGAAGGTCGTCGACCAGACGACCGGCAAGGAGATCGTCCGGGAAAAGAAGAAGGACGAGGCGGAAGACGCCGACGCCTGATTTTTCCCGCGGATGCATGAGCGGACGGGCGCGGGCCGTGAGGTCCGCGCCCGTTGCGGTTTTACGGGCAGCGCCGGCGCCGACCCCTCACCGGCGCAGCAGGAAAGAAACTCCGCAAGGCGGGCTCTCGATGGACGATTTCACCAAAACCCTGTTCCACCCCTTCGAGGCCGGGCTTATCGACATGCCGGGCAAGGACGCGCGCGTGCTGTTCCTCAACGCCGCGCCGGGCTTTCGCCGGCCGGACGGCTTCGCGGCCGAAATCGCGGCGGTGCAGGCGTTCCGCCCGGCCTTCCTCGCCTTGCGGAAAGCGGGAGTTGCGGCCGAGCCCGAGGCGCAGGGCGAGGATTACGACCTCGCGCTGGTGCTCGCCGGCCGCCATCGCGGCCAGAACGAATTGTGGGTGGCTGAGGCGCTGGAGCGGGTGCGGCCGGGCGGCCGTGTCGTCGTCGCCGGCGGCAAGACCGACGGCGCGGCGAGCCTCGCCAAGCGGCTCGCCGGCCTCGGCGAGGTCGAGGGCCGCGCCTCCAAGCATCATGGCGTCGTCTTCTGGCTGCGCCGGGGCGATCACGCGGCCGGGATCATCGCGGCGCTCAACGCGGCCAACCCGGCGCTGGCGCTCGAAGGCGGCTTCCGCACCCTGCCCGGCCTGTTCTCGCACGAGCGTGCCGACACCGGCTCGCGTTTCCTGCTCGAAAGCCTGCCGGCCGGCTTGAAGGGCGTCGCGGCGGATTTCGGCGCGGGCTGGGGCTATCTCGCCACGAGCCTCGCGCAGCGCGCGCCGGACGTTGCGGCCATCGACCTCTTCGAGGCGAGCTTCACCGCCTGCGAGGCGGCGAAGGCCAACATGGCGGCGCTGGCGCCGCAGGTCGCGGCGCGTGTCTTCTGGCACGATCTCCTCGCCGAGCCGGTCGAGCGGCGCTACGACCTCGTCGTCATGAACCCGCCCTTCCATCAGGGCCGGGCGGCGGAGCCCGCCATCGGCGAGGGCATGATCCGCGCCGCCTCCAAGGCACTGAAGCCGGGCGGGCGGCTCTACCTCGTCGCCAACCGGCCGCTGCCCTACGAGGCCGTCCTGCAACAGACTTTCGCGCGCCATGGCGAGACGGCGCGGAACGAGCGGTTCAAGGTGCTGTGGGCCGTGCGCTGACGGCGGCCGCCTCCGCGCAAAACATGACTATTACAGTCAGGAATTTGATTTCCCGTTTCCGCCAATGACGGAATGATTTTCTTTAATGGAGTCCAACTATGGGAAAATCGCCTCCTATTGCCGCCAGACCGCGCAATCCCATAGCCTGACACCTGCGGCCGCGGCCGGTTAGATGTCCTATCTTTCCGGTCATGGGCGAGGGGTTCTGCGATGCGACCAGTATGGAGATTTCACCGAGGCGCGCCGGCCGCGCTGGCGCTGGCAGCCAGCCTTCTGGCCGGCGGGGCGGCGGCCGAAGGGGTCGACGTCTCGCTGCTGGCCGGCACCTGCGCCAACTGCCATGGCACGGACGGGCGCTCGCCCGGCGCGATCCCGTCGATCGCCGGCAAGCCGTTCGCCGTGCTCAACGCCCAGCTCGCCGCCTACAAGGCCGGCGAGGCCAGGGACACGACGGTGATGACGCGGCTGGCGCTCGGCTTCACCGACGCCGAGCTCGAGGCGCTGGCGCGCCATTTCTCCGAGATCGAGCCGTGAGGGGACCGGACATGATTTCGCGACGCACTCTTCTGAAATCCATCGGTGCCACGGCGCTCGCCGGCTCCGCGCTCTCCATGCCCGCCATCGCCCGCGCCAACGGCAGCGCGGCGGGCCGCGTCGTCATCGTCGGCGGCGGCTTCGGCGGCGCGACGGCGGCCAAGTACATCAAGCGCCGCGCGCCCGATATCGACGTGACGCTGGTCGAGGCGCAGGCGCGGTTCTATACCTGCCCGTTCTCCAACCTCTATCTCGGCGGCCTGCGCGATTTTGAATCCATCGGCCACGGCTATGACGAGCTGACCGGGCGCTACGGCGTGCGCCTCGTCACCGACCTCGCCCGCGACGTCGACGGCGCGGGCCGCACGGTCACGCTGGCCTCGGGCGAGACGCTGGCCTACGACAAGCTGGTGCTGGCGCCCGGCATCGACTTCCGCTGGGACGCCATCGAGGGCTATGACGAGGCTGCGGCCGAACTCGTGCCCCACGCATGGAAGGCCGGGCCGCAGACGCAGCTGCTCAAGGCCCAGCTCGAGGCGCTGGAGGATGGCGGGGTGTTCATCCTCGGCGCTCCGGCCGATCCGTTCCGCTGCCCGCCCGGCCCTTACGAGCGCGTCAGCCTGATCGCCCACTACCTCAAGACCAACAAGCCGAAGTCGAAGATCCTGATCCTCGATTCCAAGGACGCCTTCTCCAAGCAGGGGCTGTTCACGGCCGGCTGGCAGGCGCTCTACGGCGACCTGATCGAATGGGTGCCGCTGTCGAAGGACGGCAAGATCGTGCGCGTCGACGCGGCGAAGCGCGAGGTCGAGACCGAGTTCGGCACGATCCACAGGGCGGACGCGCTGAACTTCATCCCGCCGCAGAAGGCCGGGGCCATCGCCCACGCCGCCGGGGTGGTCAACGAATCGGGCTGGGTGCCGGTCAAGGCCGAGACCTTCGAGAGCGCGCAGGTCGGCGACATCCACGTCGTCGGCGACGCCACCATCGCCGCGCCGATGCCGAAATCCGGCTTCTCGGCCAACACGCAGGGCAAGGTGGTGGCCGCGTCCATCGTCGCCGCGCTCGGCGGCGAGGCGACGCCGGAGCCGATGTGGGCCAACACCTGCTACAGCCTGATCGGCCCGGACTACGGCATCTCCGTCGCCGGCGTCTACCGCGCCGAGGACGGCAAGGTGATCTCCGTCGAGGGCTCGGGCGGCGTCAGCCCGGCCGAGGCGGATGCCGCCTTCCGCAAGCGCGAGGCGCAGTATACGCTGGGCTGGTATGCGGCCATCACGCAGGATATCTGGGGAACGGCCGCCGCCTGACGCGCCGGCTCCCGAACCTGCCGCAGGCAAAGCGAAAGACATCGGAGGCGGGCCGGCCTTGCCGGGAACGCCTCGTTCGCCGGAGTTGCGCCGACCGAGAGAGACGCATGGACGCTGTTGAACTGACGTTGTGGGCGGGGCTGGTCATCGGCCTCGCCTTCGGCATTGCGGCACGGGCCACCGGGTTCTGCCTCGTTTCCGGCCTGCGCGGCTGGTGGGTGCCAGCCGGGACGGGGACCGCGAAGATCCGCGCCTTCGCGCTGGCGCTGGCGCTCGCCATCGCCGGCTCCCAGGCGCTCGACGCCGCAGGGCTCATCGATCTCCGCCGCTCGCTCTATGCGCAGACGAGCTTTGCGCCGGCCCTCATCCTCACCGGCGGCCTGCTGTTCGGCTACGGCATGGTGCTGGCCAACGGTTGCGGCGCTCGGGCGCTGGTGCTCCTTCCAGGCGGCAATCTGCGCTCCTTCGTGGTGCTGGTCTCGCTCGGCATCGCCGCCTATGCGACGCTGTCCGGCCTCATCGCGCCGCTGCGGATCGCGGCTTCCGCCGTCGGCGTGGTGGCGTCGCCGCCCGATCTCGCCGCCGCGCTCGCGCCTTACGGCTTTTCCGAGCCCGCCGCGCGGCTCGTCCTCGCGCTTCCCCTCGCCACCATTCTCGCCTTCCTCGCCCTGCGGCCCGCCGCGCGCGGCGAGCGCGGCACGCTTGCCGGCGGGGCGGCGGTCGGCCTCGCCGTCGTCGCCGGCTGGTACGCCACCGGAGTCCTCGGCGCGGACGATTTCCAGCCCGCGCCGCTCGCCTCGCTCACCTTCGTCGCCCCGGTCGGCGAGACGATCCAGTATGCGATGCTGGCGACCGGCATGCGCCCCTCCTTCGGCGTCGCCATCGTCGCCGGCGTCTTCCTCGGCGCGCTGGCGACCGCGCTCGTCACCCGCACGTTGCTGCTCGAAGGCTTCGCCAGCCCTCAGGCGATGCTGCGCTCGATGGCCGGCGGCGCGCTGATGGGCGTCGGCGGGGCGCTGGCGCTCGGCTGCTCCATCGGCCAGGGGCTGACCGGGCTTTCGACCCTCGCCCCCGCCTCCTTCGTGGCGGCAGGCGGCATCCTCGGCGGCGCGTGGGTCGCCCTGCGCGGCCCGCTGCGCGTGGCGAGGCCGGCCGTCGCCGAGCAGAGCTAGAAAGACGTGCCGACGATGAAGAACCCACCTGCCCTCACCCGCCGCCACCTGCTCGCGCTCGCCGCCGCCGGCCTCGCCGCGCCCGCCCTGCCGGCCGGCGCGCAGGGCGCCGGCGCATGGCGGCGCGTGCCGGAGATCGCCGGCCTCCTCGACGGGGTGGAGCCGAAGGAAGGCGGCATCGCCCTCGACCTGCCCTTCGTGTCCGAGAACGGCAATTCCGTGCCGCTGTCCGTCGCGGTGGAAGGGACCGGCGTCCGCGCCCTCCACATCTTCGCCCCGGCCAATCCCAGCCCGCAGGTCGCAACCTTTCACTTCACGCCGCTGTCACCGGCCGCGGTCGAGACGCGCATCCGGCTCAACGAGAGCCAGACGGTGGTCGCGCTCGCGCTGCTCGACGACGGCACGGCGCTGATCGCCGAGCGCGAGGTGCGCGTCACCGTCAGCGGCTGCCTGACAGATGCCGGCACCTATGCCAGCGACAGCCTGTTCCAGACGCGGGTGCGCGTGCCGGAGACGCTCGCTGCCGGCGCGGCCGGCCCGGTTCTGACCATGATCGGCCACCCGATGGAGACGGGCTTGCGCCCCGGCCCCGACGGCGCGCCCCTGCCGCAGCGGCTGATCGAGCGGTTCGAGGCGAGCCTTGACGGCGAGCCGGTGTTCGCCGCGGACCTCTACCGGTCGGTTTCGGCCGATCCCTACCTCAAGTTCCAGATCGCGCCGCAGGCGTCCGGCACCCTCGCCCTCACCTGGCGCGAGGACACCGGCCACGTGACCGACGCCGAGGCGCGGATCGTCGTCGGATAGGAAAAGGAAAGGCCGGCATCGCGCCGGCCCTTTCGTCATCGCATGCTGAAGCGGATCGGGACCACGATGGTCCGGTTGACGCCGGGCGGCGGGGCCGGCACGGGCGAGGCGCGGCGGACCAGCGCCACCACTTCCTCGTCGAGAAGGGCGACGCCCGAGGAGCGCACCAGCGACACCGACTGGACGTTGCCCGAGGCGTCGATGGTGAAGCGCACCTGCGCCGTGCCCTGCTGGCCCTGGCGCTTGGCCGCCGACGGATAGCGCTTGCGCCGCTCGAGATGCGAGGCGACGCGCGCCCGCCAGCGCGCCGGCGAGACGGAGGCGGACGCGCCGGCGCTGTTCTGCCGGGCGGCGGCGCGCGGCGCCTCGCGCTGCGTCTGCATCTGCGCCCTGCGCTTGTCGACCGCGGGAGGCTGCGGCTTCGGCTTGGCCTTGACCTCCTGCTTCTTGCGCGGCTTTTCCTTCGGCTTTTCCTGCTTGACCTCCGGCTTCTTCTCCGGCTCGGGGCGCGTCACCGGCAGCGGCACCTCGACCGGGTCGAGCGCGGCCACCAGCTCCTCGATGGGCTCGATCGGCTCGACCTCGTCCGGCTCCGGCTCGATCGCCTCCACCGGCTCGGTCACGGGCTCCACCGCCTCGGCGAGCTCGATCTCCTCGACGGGTTCGGCCTCGACCGCCTCGGCGGCTTCCCAATCGACCTCGTCGGGCGAGACCTGCTCCTCGACCGCCGCCGGGGCCATGGCCATGGGCGCGAGGTCGATCATGATCGCGGCCGGTTCCTCGGCCGCCTCCAGCTGCTGGGGACGCTCGCGCATCACCCACCAGCCGGCCGCCGCATGCGCCGCCAGCACCACGGTGCCGGCGAACAGCCACAGCATCATCGCCGACAGCGAGATGCCGGCGAGCTGCCGCGACCAGGCTATGTCGGGACGAGGCTTCATCCGTCCGTCGCCTCCACCGGTGCGGCGTCGGGGGTGCCGGCGGGGGCCTCGGAGACGCCCTCGAGCCCGACCAGCGCGATCTTGAGGTAGCCGCCGATGCGCAGGAGGTTCATGACGTTCATCAGGTCGCCATAGGCGACCGACCTGTCGGCGCGCAGGAAGATGCGGGCTTCCTTGTCGCCGCCGGTGACGCGGTCGAGCGCGTCGCGCAGCGCGATGTGATCGACCGGCTCGTTGCCGACCGAGACGGACAGGTCCTCCTGCACCGTCACGTAGAGCGGCTCGTCGGGGCGCGGCTGCGGGGCGGCGGTCGAGGTCGGCAGGTCGACATTGATGTCGACGGTGGCCAGCGGCGCCGCCACCATGAAGATGATCAGGAGCACCAGCATCACGTCGATGAACGGCGTGACGTTGATCTCGTGGTTCTCCTCGAGCTCGTCGCGCTCGGCGCTGGCGTTGAGGCTACCGGCCATGGACCCTACTCCGCTGCCCGTGAAAGCGCATGCTCCGCGCCGGCCTCGCCCGGCACGGCGCGGCGGTCGATGTCGCGGCTGACCAGCCGCTCGACCGCGGCCGAGGCGTCGGCCAGGAGCAGCCGGTAGCCGGCGATGGAGCGCGCGAAGACGTTGTAGATCACCACCGCCGGAATGGCGGCGACGAGGCCAAGCGCGGTGGCGAGCAGCGCCTCGGCGATGCCCGGCGCGACGACGGCGAGGTTGGTCGTCTGCGCCTCAGAGATGCCGATGAACGAGTTCATGATGCCCCAGACGGTGCCGAACAGGCCGACGAAGGGCGCGGTCGAGCCGATCGTGGCGAGGATGCCGGTGCCGCGGGTCATCCGCCGCCCGGCCTGCGCCTCGATACGCGACAAATGCGAGGTGACGCGCTCCTTCAGGCCCGCCGCGCCGCCATAGGGCAGGGTCGAGCGCGAGGCTTCCACCTCATGCGCGGCGGCGCGCACCATCAGCGCCGCCGGCCCGCCCCTGCCCGGAAGCGAGCGCACGGCGTCGGGCAGACTCTCGGCCTGGACGATGCGCTTCAGCCCGCGTCCGGCATTGGCCTTGGCGCCGGCGATCTCCAGCGACTTGGCGAGCCACACGGTCCAGGTGACGAGCGAGGCGAAGGCGAGGCCGATCATCACCGCCTTGACCACCCAGTCGGCGGCCATGAACATGCCCCATGGCGACAAATCGTGCGGCAGGGTGTCGTCGCGCGCGTCGGCCGGCGCGCCGTCCTCGGCGATCTCGATCTCGGAAGCGTCTATTCCAGCAGGGGGCCCGGCAGGCGGCGCGGACGGCGCCTCGCCCTGCTGCGGAGCGGCGTCGACAGCCGGGGCAGGCGTCCCGGCCGCCGGCTGCTGGGGCGCGGGAGCCTGGGAAACCGGGGCCTCGGGCGCGGTGGCCGGTTGCTGCTGCTGCGGGGCGGGTTGCTCGACGGCCGCCGGCGGCGCCGCCTCCTGCGCCCGCGCCGGCACACCGGCGGCGAGGGCCGCGACGGCCAATGCCGCAAGCAGCAGCCCGAAAACCCGGCCGGCCGGCTGGCGGCAGCGTGAACTCTTCAACAGGATAGACGACATTCTGGCACTTTCCGCTTTCGCATACTGTCCGGCGTGCGTCTCGCGCGGATGCCTCTCACATCCGGCCGCGACATGCAACCTTCGCCCGCCCTTGCCGGCGGCAAAACACGACTAAAACAATCATGTTTCTTTTGGAAGCCAATTTTACGGGAATATTGTGGCGGGAACGCCGCGCGCGTTGACGCAACGGCGAAGTGACGCTAGCAAAGTCGGCGAAGCTGGTTCCGCCGAAAGGTGGATGAAAAGGGAATGCGGTGCGGCCGGGCTGTCCGGCCAAATCCGCAGCTGCCCCCGCAACTGTAACCGTTGAGCCATCTTCCAGATGCCACTGGCCGCAAGGCCGGGAAGGCGGGAGAGAGGCGAAGACACGGGAAGCCAGGAGACCTGCCGCTTCAGTCACCCTGTCCGCATGCGAGGGGCATGCAGGCGCGGCCGTCCGTAGCGGTGACACGAGAACGTGTTGCCGCATGCGAACGGGCCGGGGCGGGTTCAATTCCCAATTCCTTTCCTTGCGGTTCTTGAAAAGCCCGGGGGCCAACGCGCCTCCCAGCACCTTTGGGGACTGACATGAACAGGTTTCTGATCTCCACCGCCAGCGCGCTGGCATTGATGGCCGGCGCCGCGCAGGCGCAGGACGCGGCGCAGACCGACGAGCAGGGCGTCACCACCCTCGAGGCGATCACCGTCACCGCCAACCGCACCCCGACCGAAAAGAGCAAGACCGGCTCCAAGGTCGAGCAGGTGACGCAAGGCGAGATCGAGACGAAATCGCTCGTCTCGGTCACGGACTACCTGACGCGGCTGCCGGGCATTTCGGTGACCTCCAGCGGCGGCATCGGAACACAGACCGGCATCTCCGTCCGCGGCTTGGGCGGTGCCTATGTGAAGACGCTATACAACGGCATCGACGTTTCGGACACGACCGGAACGCAGGTTCTGACACAGTACCAGTATCTGCTGTCGGGCGGTGTCACCGGCATGGAGATACTGAAGGGCTCTCAAAGCACGCTCTACGGTTCGAGCGCCATCGCCGGCGTCGTCGACATCACCACGCTGGGCGAGGTCGAGGACGGCATCAGCCATACGGTTCACGTCGAGGGCGGATCGTTCGGCACAGTGCGCGGCCGCTACGGCCTCGCCGGCGCACAGGGCGGATCGAGGATTGCGGCCAACGTCACCGGCTTCCGCAACGACGGCATTTCCGCGAAGGCCGGCGGCACCGAGCGCGACGGCTACGAGAACGTGACCTTCGACCTCGCCGCCGAGCACCGCATCAACGAGGCGTTCTCGGTGTTCGGGTCCTTGCTCTATATCGATGCGAAGACCGAGTTCGACGGTGGCAGCGCCGACGATGCCGACAGCTATGAGCTGGCCACGATGATGGGAGGCCGGGTCGGCTTCAATCTCGACCTGCTCGACGGACGATTGAAGAACACGTTCTCCGTACAGGGCTTCAAATCCGACAGGGAGAGCATCTGGGCCGGATCGCCGGCTTCCTTCATCGGCACGCGGCAAAAGTTCGACTATCAGGGATCGTTCGAGGCGACGGATCGCGTTCTGTTGCAATACGGCGTCGATCACGAGCGCCAGGAAGCCGAGGATGGGGGCGGCGGGACCCCACTCGGCAAGATCGACCTTACCGGGGTCTGGGTACAGGCTGTCGTCGAGCCCGTCGACAACCTCGTGCTGACAGCGGGCGTTCGCCATGACGACCACTCGATGTTCGGCGGGCACACGACCTGGCGCGCCACCGCGTCCTATCTGTTCGACCAGACCGGAACCCGGCTGCACTCGTCATTCGGGACCGGTTTCCGCGCTCCGAGCCTCTATGAGCTCTATTCGGACGGCGGCGATCCGACCCTGCGGCCTGAAACGAGCCGCAGCTTTGATATCGGCGTAGAACAACGCTTCCTCGATGGCCGCCTCGTTGCCGACCTCACCTATTTCCATCTGGAGATCGACAATCGCATCTTCTGGGTCGACGATTTCGGCGGGCCGCCCTGGGGCTACTACGATCAGGTTGCCGGCGGGACGACTTCCGACGGCGTCGAGGCGTCCTTCTCCTACGCCGCGACCGATTGGCTCGACCTCGGCGGCTCCTACACCTACACGAACTCGCGCAATTCGGACGGGACGCGGAGCTGGCGCGTTCCGCGGCATGCCGTCACCCTCGCCGCAACGGCGCGCCCCGCCGAAAAGTGGACCGTCAGCGCGGACCTGAAATACGCCGCCGATACCATCGACTTCGACTGGACGGCCTATGCCGACGTGAAGCTCGACGACTACGTCCTGCTCAACGCCAAGATCGCCTATCAGGTGAACGAGTCGACCGAGGTCTATCTGCGCGGCGAGAACCTGCTCGATCAGGACTATCAGGTCGTCCGCGGCTACAACACGCCCGGCATCGCCGCCTATGCGGGCTTCAAGGCGAAGTTCTGAGCCTCAGGAAAACGGGAGCCTGCCTTTGGGCGGGCTCCCGGATCATTCCCGCCGCGCCTTACCCGTGCGCGACCATGACGTGGCGGACGGCGGTGTAGTCCTCCAGCGCGTAGAGCGACATGTCCTTGCCGTAGCCGGACTGCTTCAGCCCGCCATGCGGCATCTCGTTGACCAGCATGAAATGGGTGTTGACCCAGGTGCAGCCGTAGCGCAGGCGCGCGGCGGTCGCCATCGCCCGGCCGACATCTTTCGTCCACACCGACGAGGCGAGGCCGTAATCCGAGTCGTTGGCCCAGTTCACGGCCTCGTCGACATCGGTGAAGCGGGTGACGGAGACGACCGGCCCGAACACCTCGCGGCGCACGATCTCGTCCTCCTGCAACGCGCCGGCGACGACGGTCGGCTGGTAGTAGAAGCCCTCCGTCCCCGGCTTGCCGCCGGCGGTGATCTCGATGTGCTTCTGCTCGGCGGCGCGCTCGACGAAGCTCGCCACCCGGTCCTGCTGGCGGCGCGAGATCAGCGGGCCGATCTCGTTCTCGGCATCGTCGGCGAGGCCGTATTTGATGGTCGAGACGGCGGCAGACAGGTCGGCGACCAGCTTCTCGTAGATCTTCGCGCCGGCATAGATGCGGCAGGCGGCGGTGCAGTCCTGCCCGGCATTGTAGTAGCCGAAGGCGCGCAACCCTGAGACGACCGCGTCGATGTCGGCGTCGTCGAACACGACGACCGGGGCCTTGCCGCCAAGCTCGAGATGGGTGCGCTTGACCGACTTGGCCGCCGCCTGAAGGATCTTCTTGCCGGTGGCGACGTCGCCGGTGATCGAGATCATGTCGACCTCGCGGTGGTTGATCAGCGCGTTGCCGACGCTCTCGCCGCGGCCGGTGACGACGTTGACCACGCCCTCGGGCAGCACCTCGGCGAGGATGGCGGCCAGCTTCAGCGCGGTCAGCGGCGTCTGCTCGGACGGCTTGAAGACGACGGTGTTGCCGCCGGCGACGGCCGGGGCCAGCTTCCACGCCATCATCATCAGCGGGTAGTTCCACGGCGCGATCGAGGCGACGACGCCGATGGGATCGCGGCGGATCATCGAGGTGTGGCCGGCAAGGTACTCGCCGGCGATGGTGCCGGGCATGGTGCGCACCGCGCCGGCGAAGAAGCGGTAGCAATCCACGATGGCCGGAATCTCGTCGTTGAGCACGGCGTTGATCGGCTTGCCGCAGTTCAGCGCCTCCAGCCGGGCGAACTCGGCCGCGTCTTCCTCGATGCGCGCGGCGATCTTCAGCAGGTATCCCGAGCGTTCCGAGGGCGTGGTGCGCGACCAGCCCTCGAAGGCGCGCCGCGCCGCGTTGACCGCGGCATCGACCTGCCCCTGCGAGGCTTCCGGCACCGACAGGATCGTCTCGCCCGTGCGCGGGTTGAGGATCGTTTCCTCGATTTCCGTGCCGGCCTCGAACCGGGAGCCGATCAGGAGCTGCGTGTGCATGGGACTTCCTCCTTGAGGTATCATTTGCCGGCTCCGGCGACCTGGTCGCCGTCGCGGGTGAGGTAGTAGGCGGCCAGGATCGGCAGGAACGTCACGAGGACGACGACCATGGCCACGACATTGGTGACGGGGCGCTGGCGCGGGCGCACCAGCTCCTCCAGCATCCAGATCGGCAGCGTCTGCTGCTGGCCGGCAGTGAAGATGGTGACGATGACCTCGTCGAAGGACAGCGCGAAGGCGAGCATGCCGCCGGCGAGCAGCGCAGTGCCGATATTGGGCAGGACGACATAGCGGAAGGTCTGGAACCCGTCGGCCCCGAGGTCCATCGAGGCCTCCATCAGCGAGCCGGAGGTGCGGCGGAAGCGGGCGATGGCGTTGTTGTAGACCACGACGACGCAGAAGGTGGCGTGGCCGAGGACGATGGTCCAGAACGAGAAGGGGATCTCGGCGAGGCTGAAGGCCGAGCGCAGCGCGATGCCGGTGATGATTCCGGGCAGCGCGATGGGCAGGATGACGATGAGCGAGATCGTCTCGCGGCCGAAGAAGCGCGAGCCGGAGACGGCGGCGGCGCACAGTGTGCCGAGCACCAGCGCGATCGCGGTGGAGACCGACGCCACCTTGACCGAGAGCAGCATCGCCTCCCACACATCCGGCCGGTTCCACGTCACGGCCAGCCATTTCGTGGTGAAGCCCGGGGGCGGCCACTGGTAGCTGCGCTCCTCCGTCGTGAAGGCGTAGACGAAAATCAGGAGGATCGGCAGGTGCAGGAAGGCGAGGCCGAGCCCGGCGGCGACCTTGAGGCCGAGCGGCGAGCGGCGTCCGGTGTCAGAGCGCATCGAAGGCCCCCCTTCGCTTGGCGAACCACAGATAGAAGCCCATGACGACGATGGGCACGACGGTGAAGGCGGCGGCGAGCGGGATGTTGCCGGCCGTGCCCTGGTGGGCATAGACCGCCTGGCCGATGAAACGGCGCGAGGTGCCGACGATCTGCGGGATGATGTAGTCACCCATGGTCAGCGAGAAGGTGAAGATCGAGCCGGCGATGATCCCGGGCAGCGCCAGCGGGAACAATACGTTGGTGAAGGTCTGGCGCGGCGAGGCGCCGAGATCGGCCGAGGCCTCGACCAGATTGCCCGGCACGCGCTCAAGCGCGGCCTGGATCGGCAGGATCATGAAGGGCAGCCAGACATAGAGGAAGACGAGGAAGGTGCCGGTGTGGCTGACGGCGAGCGAGTTGCCGCCGATGACGGGAATGGCGAGCCACGCGTCGAGCAGCCATGTCAGATGCAGCTTGGCGAACAGCCAGTTCAGGATCCCCTCGCGCGCCAGGATCAGCTTCCAGGCATAGACCTTGACCAGATAGCTCGACCACAGGGGCAGCATGATTCCGAGATAGAACAGCGCCTTCCATTTGCCGCGCGCGTAGCGGACGGCGAAATAGGCGATGGGAAAGGCGATGACCGCCGCGCCGACCGTGACGGAGGCCGACATCGTGAGCGTGCGCACGATGATGTCGATATTGGCCGGGTTGAGCAGCTCGGCATAGGTCGAGAGCGTGAACTCGCGGTTGATGAGGCCGGAATACTCGTCGATCGAGAAGAAGCTCTGCAAAAGCAGCGCGAACAGCGAGCCGAGATAGATGATGCCGAGCCACAGCAGCGGTGGCGTCAGCATCAGGAACAACGTCAGGCGCGGGTTGCGCCACAGCACGTCGGACAGCGCGCCGAAGACGCCGCCGCGGCCCGACCTAATGGGAGAGCCAACCGCCGCCGCCATGGTCATGACTGGTCCTCCATGATGTGGAGGTCGGCCCGGTCGAAGGCGAGCGTGACCGCGGCGCCGTCTTCCGGCAGCGGCGTGCCGGCCGGGATCACGGCATGGAGGCGCGCGCCGCCGGCGTCGAGGGAAAGCCGCGTCGACGCGCCGAGATAGGCGCGGGCGAGGACCGTGGCGGCGACGTGCTCCCCGGCGCCAGCCCCGTTGCCGGCGAGGCGCAGCGCCTCGGGCCGCAGGCTCGCCCACTGGCGCGTCCCGCCGTGGCCGGCGACGAAATCCGGCGGCAGCACGTTGGAGGAGCCGACGAAATCGGCGACGAAGCGCGAGCGCGGCCGCTTGTAGACATCCTCGGGCGTGCCGACCTGCATCACCCTGCCCTCGTTGAACACGGCGATGCGGTCGGCCATCGACAGCGCCTCGCCCTGGTCGTGGGTGACGAAGACGAAGGTGATGCCGAGCGCCTTCTGCAACGATTTCAGCTCGTCCTGCATCTGCTCGCGCAGCTTCAGGTCGAGCGCGCCGAGCGGCTCGTCGAGCAGCAGCACCTTGGGCCTGTTGACCAGCGCGCGGGCGAGCGCGACGCGCTGGCGCTGGCCGCCGGAAAGCTGGCCGGGCTTGCGCCCGCCATAGCCGGGCAGCTTGACCAGCTCGAGCGCGGCGGCGGCCTCGGCGTGCCGCTCGGCCTTCGCCACACCGCGCACCATCAGCCCGTAGGCGACGTTGTCGAGGACGTTGAGATGCGGGAACAGCGCGTAGTCCTGGAACACGGTGTTGACGTTGCGCCGGTAGGGCGGCACGCCCTCCGCCGTCTCGCCGAATATCTCGATATGGCCGGAGGTCGGCTGCTCGAAGCCGGCCATCAGGCGCAGGCACGTCGTCTTGCCGGAGCCGGAGGGCCCAAGCATGGCGAAGAACTCGCCCTCGCGGATGTCGAGATCGACGGCGTCGACCGCGCGCACCGCGCCGAAATGGCGCGAGACTTTCTGGAAGGAAACGGCTGTAGTCATGCTTGATTCCATTCGCGGAAATGGCGTCGCCGGCAAACCGGCGCGGCGGGGCGCTGCCCCTCATCCGCCTGCCGGCACCTTCTCCCCGTGAACGGCGAGAAGGGGGATTGGCCGGAACGCTGGCGATCCCCTCTCCCGTTCACGGGGAGAGGGCGGCCCGAAGGGTCGGGTGAGGGACGGCGCCGGCCTCTGCGGCTGGATTACCGCCCGCCGATGACGGCGATGTAGTCCGACACCCAGCGATAATAGGGCACGCACTCGCCCTGGCTTTCGCACTGGGTGATCGGGGTCTGCCAGAAGCGGACCTTCTCGAAATTGTTCGAGCCGTTCTGCTCGCAGACCTCCGCCGTCAGCATAACGGAGCCGTCGGTGCAGGCCGCCGGCACGGACGGGTTGGCGCCGAACCACAGCGACAGGTCGCTCTGGAGGTTCGAGTTCAGCGAATGCTCCAGCCACTTGTAGGCGCAGTTCGGATTGGCGGCGTCGGCATGCATCATCGAGGTGTCGGCCCAGCCGGTGACGCCCTCCTCGGGGAAGACCGAGGCGACCGGCGCGCCGTCGGCCTTCAACAGGTTGACCTGGAACGGCCACGAGCCGGAGGCGACCACGCCCTCGTTCTTGAAGTCGTCGATCTGGATGAAGGCGTCGTGCCAGTAGCGGCTGGCGAGCTGGCGCTGGCCGCGCAGCAGGTCGAGCGCGGCCTTGTACTGGTCCTCGTTCAGCTCGTACGGGCTCTTGATGCCGAGGTCGGGCTTGTGCGTCATCAGGTAGAGCGCGGCGTCGGCGATGTGGATCGGGCCGTCATAGGCCTGGATGCGGCCCTTGTTGGACTTGCCGTCCGGCAGGGTCTGCTCCTCGAACACCACGTTCCACGAGGTCGGCGCTTCCTTGAACACCTCGGTGTTGTAGGCGAGCACGTTCGGCCCCCAGACGTAAGGCACGCCATAGTGGACACCGTCCACCGTGTGCCAGGGCGCTTCCTTCAGCCGGTCGTCGAGCTTTCCCCAGCTCGGGATCAGGTCGATGTTGATCGGCTGGACGCGCTTGCCGGCGATCAGGCGGCGCGAGGCGTCGCCCGAGGCGGTGACGAGGTCGAAACCGCCCTCGTTCATCAGCGCCACCATCTCGTCGGAGGTGTTGGCGGTCTTGACCGAGACCTTGCAGCCGGTCGCCTCCTCGAACTTGGTCACCCAGTCGAATTTCGGGTCGGTCTCGCCCCTTTCGAGGAAGCCGGCCCAGGCGACGACGTTGAGCCGGCCCTCGCCCTCGCCCACCTCGGTCTTCATGTCCTGGGCCGCCGCCTGCGCGACGAAGCCGAGGGCGACGGTCAATGCGGTACAGGATTTCAGGAAGGATTTCATGGCAACGTCTCCCATTCGGGCGCCGCTCTCCGTGGCGGCTGCAACCCTCGGGGAAAAGGTCCGCCAAATCCTGCGCTTTCGCAAATTCATTTATCAGAAATGGCATATCGGAAAAACCGATACCTCGGCTTACCGTCCTTGACGGACAGCCCGCTGGCCCTGCGCCACGCCGATGAAGTTGCGCGCCTGCGCGGAAAGGCCGGAGCCGCGCCGCCACACCATGCCGACCTGCACCGCCGGCAGCGAGCCGGAAATGTCGCGGCTCTCGATGCGGTCGCCTTCGAGCGACCACGGGCGGTAGACGAGGTCGGGCAGCAGCGCTACCCCCGCGCCGGTGGCGACGAGGCTGCGCACGGCCTCGACCGAGCGGGTGCGGAACGCCACGTGCGGGCGCGCGCCGAGCGCGGCGAGCAGCTTGCCCGTCGCCTCCTCGATCTCGTCGATGGTGAGCATGATCAGCGGCTCGCGCGCCACGTCCTCGATGGAGATGATCTCCTCGCCGACCAGCCGGTGGCCGAGCGGCAGCCACAGCCGGTAGGGCGAGACCTCGAGGATCTCGGCCTGGAGCGCCATGCGGTCGCGCAGGTTGGAGATGACCATCACCGCGACGTCGAGCTCGCCGCCGACGAGGAGATGCTCGAGATAGTCGCCATTGTCCTCGATGGCCGAGACCGAGACGGACGGCCACGCCCGCCGATAGCGGGCGAGAAGGTCGGAGAGCACGTAGCCGGCGACCAGCGAGGTGACGCCGAGATGGAGCTCGCCGCCGCCGGCGGCCTTGTCGTCGGAAAAGGCCTGCCGCGCGTCGGAGACGCCGGCGAGGATGCGCGTGGCATGGCGCAGGAACTGGTGGCCCTTGTGGGTGATCGACAGGCCGCGCGAATGGCGCTCGAACAGCTCGACGCCGAGATCGGTCTCCAACTCGCGGATCGCCTCCGTCACCGACGATTGCGAGATCGACAAAGCCTGTGCGGCGCGGCTCACCGCGCCCTGCTCGGCAACGGCGATGAAATACTGAAGCTGGCGGAGCGTGAAGGCCATGCCGCGATGGTGCCGCAGCGGCCGGGCAAGGGCAAGCGCCCGCCTCCCCCGCCGCGGCCATCTTCAGGCAGCGGCCATGGCGCGATCGATCAGCAGGTCGACCGGCGCGTCGGCGTGAAGCGTGCCGAAGGCGAGGCCGTGCGCGCCGGCGAGCCGCGAGCGGCAGAAAGCGGCGGCTATTCTCGCCTGCCCCGAATGCAACAGCACCGAGGCCTGCAGCATCAGGGCGGCGCGCTCGACGATGAAGCGGCTGCGGAACTCCATCGTCTGCGGGTCGTCGAACAGCGCCGGCAGGCTCGCAAGCGCGACGTCGTAGTCGCCGTCCATGCCCTTCGCGGCCGCGAGCTCAGCCATGAGCGCCTCGCGCGTCTCCGGTTCCTTGCGCAGCGCGCGCAGCACGTCGAGGCACTGGACGTTGCCCGAGCCTTCCCAGATCGAGTTGAGCGGCGCCTGCCGGTAGAGGCGCGGCATCATCGTCTCCTCGACATAGCCGATGCCGCCGAGGCACTCCTGCGCCTCGTTGACGAAGGGAACCGCGCGCTTGCATATCCAGTACTTGCCGATGGCCGTGGCGATGCGGGCGAGCGCGGCCTCGTGCTCGTCGCGCGAGGCGGTGTCGATGGCGCGGGCGATACGCAGGGTGAGCGCGATCGCCGCCTCGCTTTCGAGCGCGAGGTCGGCGAGCACGTTGCGCATCAGCGGCTGGTCGATGAGCAGCTTGCCGAACGCCTTGCGCTGGCGTGTGTGGTGCAGCGCCTGCACCAGCGCCTGGCGCATCTGCGAGGACGAGCCGGTCATGCAGTCGAGCCGCGTCAGCGCCACCATCTCGATGATGACCTTGATGCCGCTTCCCTCCTCGCCGACCAGCTCGCCGAACGCGCCCTGGAACTCGACTTCCGAGGAGGCGTTCGACCAGTCGCCGAGCTTTTCCTTCAAACGCTGGATCTCGACCGCGTTGCGCGCGCCGTCCGGGCGGAAGCGTGGCACGAGGAAGCAGGAGAGACCGCCTTCGGCCTGCGCCAGCACCAGATGCGCGTCGCACATCGGCGCGGAGAAGAACCATTTGTGGCCGACGAGCGCGTAGGAGCCGTCAGGCTGGCGCACGGCGCGGGTGGTGTTGGCGCGCACGTCCGAGCCTCCCTGCTTCTCGGTCATGCCCATGCCGATGGTGCAGCCGGTCTTCTCCTCCATCGGAATGCTGCGCGGGTCGTATTCGGTGGAGATCAGCTTCGGCACCCACTTCTCTGCCAGCGCCGGATTGTGGCGCAGCGCCGGGATCGCGGCATAGGTCATCGACATCGGGCAGCCGACGCCGGCATCGGCCTGCGAGCCGACATACATCACCGCCGCGCGCGCCACATGCGCGCCGGCGCGGTTGGCGTTGCGCCAGGCGAAGCCGTTCATGCCGTAGCGCATCGCCTCGCCCATCAGCTCGTGATAGGCGGGGTGGAATTCGACCTCGTCGATGCGCCGCCCGTAGCGGTCGAAGGAGCGCAGCTTCGGCCTGTTCTCGTTGGCGGTGTAGCCGAGATCGACCAGCCGGCCGCCGGCCAGCGCGCCGTATTCCTCCAGATGATCGGTGGCCCAGCGCGCGCCCTCGCGCTCGACCGCCTCGCGCAGCGCCGGATCGCTCTGCCAGACATTGTAGTCGCGCAGCGGCAGCGGCTGATTTTCCACTTCGTGGGTGTGGAAGCGGCTGCTAAGGGACGGAGAATCTGAGACGGAAGCGGACGACATGGCGGTTCCTCGACCTGAAGGCTTTTGGCATATAAATTACATATTATGACCGAAATCGTCAATTCATGTAATATATCGGAACCCGACCCGCGCCGCGTCGTGCTCAACCTCCTGCGCGCCGCCGGCGGCGGGGAACTCGGCGCGCCCGAGGCGGTGAAGGCCGGGGCACTGTTCGGCATCTCGGCCAACAGCATGCGCGTCACCCTTGCCCGCCTGTCGCGGGCCGGGCTGGTCGAGGCGGCGGCGCGCGGGGTCTACCGGCTGGGGCCGGCCGGCCGTGCCATCGCCGCCGACGTCTCAGGCTGGCGCGAGGCGGAAACGCGGCTCGCGCCATGGCAGGGCCGCTGGGTGGCAGCCGCCACCGGCGGTTTGCCGCGCTCCGATCGCAAGCTTTTACGCACACGCAGTCGCGCCCTGTCGATGCTCGGCATGCGCGAGCTCGAGAACGGCCTCTACATCCGGCCGGACAATTTTTCCGGCGGGGTGGCGGCGGTGCGCGCGCGCCTCGCCGGGCTCGGGCTGGAGAAGGAGGCCGCCGTGTTCGGCGTCGACGATCTCGACGGCGACCGGCAGCGGGCGGCGATGGCGCTGTGGGCGGCGGACGCGCTGGAGGAGACCTACCGGCAAAGCGTGGCGCGGCTCGACGCCTGGATGGCAAACGCCGCCGCGCTGCCGCTCGACGTGGCGGCACGCGAAAGCTTTCTTCTCGGCGACGACGCCATCCGCCGCATCGTCTTCGACCCGATGCTGCCGGCGCCGCTGGTCGACGCGGCGCAGCGGCACGCCTTCATCGAAGCGGCCTGCCGGTTCGACGACCTCGGCCGCCGCATCTGGGACGATTTCCTCGGCCGGGCCGGCTAGCCGACACGCAAGTCGAGAGATTGTGATTTGGCTTTCGCGGCGAAGCGGGGCCCAAGGAAGCGCACCGCGCTCGCCGGCCGGTGCGGGACGAGAACGAAGGGAACGGCATGACCCATTTCAACGCGCCGGATGTCGCCTCCGGCTTTTCGCGGCGCTGGCTCGATGCCGCGCCGGCAGGCGCGCGCCTCACTCGCCGCGCCATCCTCGCCGGTCTGGGCGCGCTCGCCGCTGCCGGCCCGGCCGCGGCAAGCCAGCCGGACGACCTTTCCGGCGAGATGATCCTCAACGACCCGGCCGCGCCGGTCGGCGGCAATCCCCGTGGCGACGTCACCATCGTCTCGTTCTTCGACTACAATTGCCCGTTCTGCAAACGCACGGTCGCTCCGCTGACAAAAGTGATGAAGGCCGACGGCAGGATCCGCCTCGTCTACAAGGACTGGCCGATCCTGACGCAATCGTCGGTCTACGGCGCGAAGCTGGCGCTGGCGGCGAAATACCAGGGCGGCTACGAGAAGGCCTACCACGCGCTGATGGCGATCGACGGCGGGCGAGTGCCGGAGGCGAGGATGCGCGAGGCGCTCACCGCCGCCGGCTTCGACATGGGGCGGCTGGAACGGGACGCCAAGGCTAGGAACGACGAGATCACCACGCTCCTGCGCCGCAACAACGCGCAGGCCGAGGGGCTGGGGCTTCAGGGCACGCCGGTGTTCCTCGTCGGCCCGTTCCTCGTCGCGTCGGCGCTGGACGAGGCCGGGTTCAGGCAGGTGATCTCCGACGCGCGCGACGCGCAGAAGGGCTGAGGCGAGCATGGACCGCCGCGCGTTCCTGATGTTTCCCGCCGCGCTGCTGTTCGCCGCGGCGGCGCGCGCCCAGCCGGCCCGCCTCCTGCCGGCGGAGGAGGCGTTCCGGCTTTCGGTGAGACGCGAGGCGGGCGGCGTGCTCGTCTTCCGCTGGGACATCGCCCAAGGACACTATCTCTATCGCGAGCGCTTCGAGGCACGCGACGCCGGAACCGGCGCGCCGCTGGCGCTCGACACCGGGCCGGGGTTCATGGAGGAGGCGGACGCCAATTTCGGCCCGTCCGAGGTCTATTACGGCGAGGCGGTCGCCCGGCTCACGCCCGGCGAGGCGGCGCGCGTCAACCTCGTCTCGCAGGGCTGCCGCAAGAACGAGATCTGCTACCCGCCCGTCTCCGTCACGGTCGACACCCGCTCGCTGGCGATAGACGAAGCCGGCGGCGGTCTCGACCTCGACGCAGCGCCGGAACCGCGCTGACGAAAGCGGCCCGGCCGAAAGAAGCCCGTTATCGCTTTCGTTTTCTGAAAAACGAAACCTTTATCCTGCCGCGCACAGCCTTCCCGCACGGAAGCGATCCGGCCGCACGGCGACAAGCTCCCGCCAACATGCTGACTTTCCGGGAGATTGAAAGGCCCAGACCTAACAGGCGACGGACCTCGATCCGGATGGAAACGGCTTTCGATTCCCTCTCCGGAAAGGGCAAGCGAACAGCCTCATCCGGGCCGTCTCATCGCCGAAGCTTTCTGTCATCTTAATTTCATTTGACATTCGTTTTACATTCGCAATAATTCTCCTAAGCAAGAATTACCAGAAAATGCGCGTCGCAAGACGCATGGGAGGCGCGCGTGGGCGGCGAAGCTATCCACGACATCTTCATCATCGGCGGCGGCATCAACGGCTGCGGCATCGCCCGCGACGCGGCGGGCCGGGGCTTCTCCGTCTTTCTCGCCGAGATGAGCGATCTCGCCAGCGGCACCTCCTCCGGCTCGACCAAGCTGATCCATGGCGGCCTGCGCTATCTGGAATTCTACGAGTTCCGGCTGGTGCGCGAGGCGCTGATGGAGCGCGAGGTGATCTGGAGGAGCGCCCCGCACATCGTCTGGCCGCTGCGCTTCGTGCTGCCGCATGCGAAAGGCATCCGCCCGGCATGGATGATCCGGCTCGGCCTCTTCCTCTACGACCATATCGGCGGGCGCAGGCTGCTGCCGCCGACGCGCACGCTCGACATGCGCAGCGATGCGGCCGGCAAGCCGCTGAAGAAGCTGTTCCGCCGCGCCTTCGAATACTCCGACTGCTGGGTCAACGACGCGCGCCTCGTCGTGCTCAACGCCCGCGACGCCGCCGACCGCGGCGCGACCATCCGCACCCTCTCCCGGGTGACAGGCGCGCGCCGCGAGGCGGGCCTGTGGGCCGTGACGGTCGAGGACGCCGCCACCGGCGAGACCGCGACTGTCCGGGCAAGGCTGCTCGTCAACGCCGCCGGCCCGTGGATCGACGAGGTGCTGTCGCAGACGATAGGCCAGAACGGCGCGCACAATGTGCGCCTCGTCCAGGGCAGCCACATCGTCATCGAGAAGAAATTCGCCGACCCGCGCGCCTATTTCTTCCAGAACCGCGACGGCCGCATCATCTTCGCCATCCCCTACGAGAACGACTACACGCTGATCGGAACCACCGACCGCGACTATGAGGGCGACCCCGGCGCGGTGACGATCACCGAGTCCGAGATCGACTATCTGTGCGCGGCGGCAAGCGAGTATTTCGTCGAGCCCGTGCGGCGCGAGGACATCGTCTGGACCTATTCGGCGGTGCGCCCGCTCTACGACGACGGCGCCTCGAAGGCGCAGGAGGCCACGCGCGACTACGTGCTGATGGCCGAGGCGCCGGCAGGCGAAGCGCCGCTGATCGACGTGTTCGGCGGCAAGATCACCACCTATCGCCGGCTCGCCGAGCACATGCTGGAGAAGATCGAGGGCTTTCTCGGCCCGCGCGGGGCGAAGTGGACGGCAAGCGCGCCGCTGCCCGGCGGCGACTTCGCCCCCGACGGCTTCGAGCGCGAGGTGGCAAGCCTCAGAGCCGCCTATCCCTTTCTCGAGGCGGCGCATGCGGCGCGCCTCGTGCGCCTCTACGGCACGCGGGCGCGCGTCCTGCTCGGGCCGGCGCGGGCAGTGGCCGATCTCGGCCGCCATTTCGGGGCCGACCTCTACGAGGCGGAGATCCGTTATCTCATGGCCCATGAATGGGCCGCGACCGCCGAGGACGTGCTGTGGCGGCGCACCAAGCGCGGCCTGCGCCTGACGGCAAGGGAGGCTGCAGCGCTGGAGGACTACATGCGAGGAATCGCCCGGGAACGGAGCACGGCGGCCGAATAGCGGCCGCCCTTCGCCGGGCGGGCTTCTCTGGGAGGAGGAGAATGCTGGAACTCGATCAGGTGACGAAGACGGTGAACGGCGCGGACCATATCCGCGACGTGTCGCTGAAACTTCGCCACGGCACGCTCAACGTGCTGCTGGGGCCGACGCTTTCGGGCAAGACGACGCTGATGCGGCTGATGGCCGGCCTCGACCAGCCGACCGGCGGCCGCGTCCTGTTCGACGGCAAGGACGTGACCGGCGTCGCCGTGCAGAAGCGCAACGTCGCCATGGTCTACCAGCAGTTCATCAACTATCCGGCGATGACGGTCTACGACAACATCGCCTCGCCGCTGAACGTGGCGGGCGCGGACGCCGCGACGATAAGGCGTGAGGTCGGCCGCGCCGCCGAGTTGCTGCGCCTCACCCCCTATCTCGACCGCACCCCGCTCAACCTGTCCGGCGGCCAGCAGCAGCGCACCGCACTGGCCCGCGCCATCGTCAAGAAGGCCGGCCTCGTGCTGCTCGACGAGCCGCTGGCCAATCTCGACTACAAGCTGCGCGAGGAGCTGCGCGCCGAGCTGCCGAAGATATTCGAGGAGTCGGGCGCGATCTTCGTCTACGCCACGACCGAGCCGTCCGAGGCGCTGCTGCTCGGCGGCAACACGGCGACGCTTTCCGAGGGCCGGGTCACTCAGTTCGGCCCGACGGTCGCGGTGTTCCGCGAGCCGGTCGACCTCGTCACCGCCATGACCTTCGCCGACCCGCCGCTCAACACCATCGTCCTCGAGAAGCGCGGGGCCGTCTTCGCGCTGGAGGGCGGCGTCGGGCTGCCGGTGCCGGCGCAGGCCGCCCACGCGCCGGACGGCGTCTACACGGTCGGTTTCCAGCCGCACCACCTGTCGCCGCAGCGCGGCTCGGCCGGGGCGGTGCCGGTCACGGCCAAGGTGACGATCACCGAGATCACCGGCTCGGAGAGCTTCGTCCACCTCGCCTTCGCCGACGCCGGCTGGGTGATGCTGACGCCGGGCATCCTCGCCTTCGAGCCGGACGAGCGCGTCGAGGTGTTCATCGACCCGCGCCATCTGATGGTGTTCGACGCGCAAGGCCGCGCCGTGCGCGGCCCGGCAAGACAAGCGGCCTAAAGAGGGAGGGCATCATGGCGCGCATCGACCTCGACCACATCCGCCACGCCTATGGCGAGCGCCCGCAATCGGAAGACGACTACGCGCTGAAGGAAGTCACCCACACCTTCGAGGACGGCGGCGCCTACGCGCTGCTCGGACCCTCCGGCTGCGGCAAGACCACGCTGCTCAACATCATCTCGGGTCTGATCCACGCGTCAGAGGGGCGGCTGCTGTTCGACGGGCAGGACGTGACCCGGCTTTCGACGCAGGAGCGCAACATTGCCCAAGTGTTCCAGTTCCCGGTCGTCTACGACACGATGAGCGTTTACGACAACCTCGCCTTCCCCCTGCGCAACCGCGCCGTGCCGGAGCGGGAGGTCGACCGCAAGGTGCGCGAGACGCTGGAGATCATCGACCTCGCCGGCCTTGCCCAGAAGCGTGCCCGCGGCCTGACCGCCGACCAGAAGCAGAAGATCTCGCTCGGGCGCGGGCTGGTGCGCGCCGACGTCAACGCCATCCTGTTCGACGAGCCGCTGACCGTCATCGACCCGCACATGAAATGGGTGCTGCGCTCGCAGCTGAAGCAGCTTCACCGCCGCTATGGCTTCACCATGGTCTACGTCACCCACGACCAGACCGAGGCGCTGACCTTCGCCGACACGGTCGTCGTCATGTATGACGGCCAGATCGTCCAGATCGGCACCCCGGCCGAGCTGTTCGAGCGGCCGCGCCACACCTTCGTCGGCTATTTCATCGGCTCGCCCGGCATGAACGTGCTGCCGGTTTCGGTGTCCGGCGGCGAGGCGCGGATCGGCGAGGCGCGGATCGCGCTGCCCGGCGCCCCGGCGGCCGCGCTTTCCGGCACGGTCGAGCTCGGCATCCGCCCGGAGTTCGTCCGCCTCGGGCGCGAGGGCATGCCGGTCGGGATCGCCAAGATCGAGGATGTCGGCCGGCGCAAGATCGTGCGCGCGACGCTCGAAGGCCGCGACATCGCGCTGATCGCCGCCGAGGACGAGGAGATCCCCGCCGAGCCGCGCATAAGCTTCGACCCCGCCGGCATCAACCTCTACGCCGACTCATGGCGCGTAGAGCTGGGAGGCCGGCCATGAACAAGACCTGGAACAACAAGGCCTGGTTCATGGTGCTGCCGGTGCTGCTGCTCGTGCTGTTCTCGGCCGCGATCCCGCTGATGACGGTCGTCAACTATTCGGTGCAGGACACGTTCGGCAACAACGTCTTCTTCTGGGCCGGCACCGAATGGTACGAGCAGATGCTGAACTCGCGCCGCTTCTGGGACGCGATGGGCCGCAACCTCGCCTTCTCCTTCATCATCCTCGCCATCGAGATCCCGCTCGGCATCTTCATCGCGCTCAACATGCCGCGCAAGGGCTGGGGCGTGCCGGTCTGCCTCGTGCTGATGGCGCTGCCGCTGCTCATCCCGTGGAACGTGGTCGGCACGATCTGGCAGGTGTTCGGCCGCGTCGACATCGGCCTGCTCGGCCGCGCGCTCGCCGAGATCGGCATCGACTACAACTATGTCCGCGACCCGGTCGACGCCTGGATCACCGTCATCCTGATGGACGTCTGGCACTGGACGAGCCTCGTGGTCCTGTTGTGCTATGCCGGCCTCGTCTCGATCCCCGACGCCTACTACCAGGCCGCGCGCATCGACGGCGCCTCGCGCTTCGCCACCTTCCGCTACATCCAGCTGCCGAAGATGAAGCGGGTGCTGACCATCGCCGTCCTGCTGCGCTTCATGGACAGTTTCATGATCTACACCGAGCCCTTCGTGGTGACGGGCGGCGGGCCGGGCAATTCGACGACGTTCCTCTCCATCGACCTCGTCAAGATGGCGGTCGGCCAGTTCGACCTCGGCCCGGCGGCGGCGATGTCGATCATCTACTTCCTGATCATCCTCGCCCTGTCGTGGGTCTTCTACACGGTCATGACCAGCTATGACGGGGAGAAGTGAGATGGCCGACGCGAAGCACACGACGGCGACCAGCCTGCGCGAGATGCCGGCCGCCTCTCCCGCGCGCCCGGCCGAGGATGCCGGGCTCCAGCGCCGGATGCGCCGGCGCGGCGCCGCCTCCCGCTTCTGGTGGCTGGTGCCGACGCTCTACATCCTGTTCCTGATGCTGCCGATCTACTGGCTCGTCAACATGAGCTTCAAGACCAATGCCGAGATCACCGGCGCGTTCTCGCTGTGGCCGCAAAATCCCACCTTGCGCAACTATACGGTGATCTTCACCGACGCCTCATGGTATTCGGGCTACATCAACTCGATCATCTACGTGGTGATGAACACAGTGCTGTCGGTCGCCGTGGCCTTGCCGGCGGCCTACGCCTTCTCGCGCTACCGCTTCCTCGGCGACAAGCACCTGTTCTTCTGGCTGCTCACCAACCGCATGGCCCCGCCGGCGGTGTTCGCGCTGCCGTTCTTCCAGCTCTATTCCGCCTTCGGGCTGATCGACACCCACATCGCGGTGGCGCTGGCGCACTGCCTGTTTAACGTGCCGCTGGCGGTGTGGATCCTCGAGGGCTTCATGTCCGGCGTGCCGAAGGAGATCGACGAGACCGCCTATATCGACGGCTATTCCTTCCCGCGCTTCTTCGTGAAGATATTCATGCCGCTGATCGCGAGCGGAATCGGCGTCGCCGCCTTCTTCTGCTTCATGTTCTCGTGGGTCGAGCTGCTGATCGCCCGCACGCTGACGACGACCGACGCCAAGCCGATCGCCGCGACGATGACGCGCACGGTCTCGGCCTCCGGTCTCGACTGGGGCGTGCTGGCGGCCGCCGGCGTGCTGACGCTGATCCCCGGCGCGCTCGTCATCTGGTTCGTGCGCAACTACATCGCCAAGGGCTTCGCCCTTGGCCGGGTATGACGGGAGGGTATGAGGATGACCTTTTCCTGGATGGCCTGGACCTGGCCGACCGCCGCCTTCTTCGCCACCATCTTCGCCCTGCTCGCGGCGATGGCGGTGTGGGAATACGTCTCGCCGGGCGGCAACCCGCGCGTCGGCGTGCTGCGCTTCGAGACGACGCGCGGCGACCGCCTGTTCGTGTCGCTGCTCGGCTCCGCCTTCATCCATCTTGCCTGGCTGGGTCTCGTCGGACCCGACCTGTGGTGGGCTCTCGCCCTGTCTGTCGTCTACGCCATCGGCGTGTTCCGATACGTCTAGGGAGAAAGAAGACGGCCTCGCCGCGAACCCGCGGCGAGGCCGGACATGCAATCGCAATCCATGGGAGGAAATCATGCGACGGCAATTACTGGCATCGACCACCGCCTTCACGCTTCTGTTCGGGGCAATTCCGGCCTTCGCGGACATGGACGCCGCGCGCGCCTTCCTCGACGCCGAGATCGGCGACATGTCCGCGCTCGACCGCGCCGGGCAGGAAGCCGAGATGGAATGGTTCATCAAGGCGGCGGAAGCCTTCAAGGGCATGGACATCAAGGTGGTGTCGGAAACCATCACCACCCACGAATACGAGGCGCGGGTGCTGGCGCCCGCCTTCTCGAAGATCACCGGCATCAACATCACCCACGACCTGATCGGCGAGGGCGACGTCGTCGAGAAGCTGCAGACGCAGATGCAGTCGGGAGAGAACATCTACGACGCCTACATCAACGATTCCGACCTGATCGGCACCCACTGGCGCTACCAGCAGGCGCGCAGCCTGACCAAGTGGATGGAAAACGAGGGCAAGGACGTCACCAACCCCAATCTCGACATCGACGACTTCATCGGCAAGTCGTTCACCACCGCGCCGGACGGCGACCTCTACCAGCTGCCCGACCAGCAGTTCGCCAACCTCTATTTCTTCCGCTACGACTGGTTCAACGACGAGACTAACAAGGCCGACTTCAAGGCGAAGTACGGCTACGACCTCGGCGTGCCGGTCAACTGGTCGGCCTATGAGGACATCGCCGAGTTCTTCACCGGCCGCGAGATCGACGGCAAAAAGGTCTACGGCCACATGGACTACGGCAAGAAGGACCCCTCGCTCGGCTGGCGCTTCACCGACGCCTGGCTGTCGATGGCCGGCAACGGCGACAAGGGCATCCCGAACGGCCTGCCGGTCGACGAATGGGGCATCAAGGTCGACGAGAACTCGCGGCCCGTCGGCTCGTGCGTCGCGCGCGGCGGCGACACCAACGGCCCGGCCTCGGTCTACGCCATCGAGAAATATCTCGAATGGATGAAGAAGTACGCGCCGGCCGCGGCGCAAGGCATGACCTTCTCCGAATCCGGCCCGGTGCCGTCGCAGGGCGAGGTCGCCCAGCAGATGTTCACCTACACCGCCTTCACCGCCGACTTCGTCAAGGAGGGGCTGCCCGTGGTCAACGAGGACGGCACGCCGAAATGGCGCTTCGCCCCCTCGCCGCACGGCGTCTACTGGAAGGACGGCATGAAGCTCGGCTATCAGGACGCCGGCTCGTGGACGCTGATGAAGTCCACGCCCGACGACCGCGCCAAGGCGGCCTGGCTCTACGCCCAGTTCGTCACGTCGAAGACCGTCGACGTCAAGAAGAGCCATGTCGGCCTGACCTTCATCCGCCAGTCGACGCTCGACCACCAGAGCTTCACCGACCGCGCGCCCAAGCTCGGCGGCCTCGTCGAGTTCTACCGCTCGCCGGCCCGCCTGCAATGGTCGCCGACCGGCACCAACGTGCCTGACTATCCGAAGCTGGCGCAGCTGTGGTGGCAGGCGATCGGCGACGCCTCGTCGGGCGCCAAGACCGCGCAGGAGGCGATGGACTCGCTGTGCGCCGAGCAGGAGCAGGTGATGGCTCGCCTCGAGCGCGCCGGCGTGCAGGGCGACATCGGCCCCAAGCTCGCCGAGGAGCACGATCTCGAATACTGGAACAAGGACGCGGTGGCCAAGGGCAACATCGCGCCGCAGCTCAAGATCGAGAACGAGAAGGAACAGCCGCAGACCGTCAACTACGACGAGCTGGTCAAGAGCTGGCAGTAACCACGACTGCGCTGTAAGCTCGCGGGCGGGGGAGCGATCCCCCGCCCGCACCGCACCCGCCTTCCATGACCTTGATCCGCGACCGGCCGCCCATGCGCAAGCACATCCTCGCCATCGACCAGGGAACCACCTCCTCCCGCGCCATCGTCTTCGACGAGAAGATGGCCATCGTCGCCATCGGCCAGAAGGAGTTTCCCCAGCACTTCCCTGCCTCCGGCTGGGTCGAGCACGATCCCGAGGACCTTTGGGAGACGACGGTCTGGTCGGTGAAGCAGGCGCTGAAGAAGGCGAAGCTGAAGGCCGACGCCGTCGCCGCCATCGGCATCACCAACCAGCGCGAGACGACGGTGATCTGGGACAAGGCCACCGGCAAGGCCATCCACAACGCCATCGTCTGGCAGGACCGGCGCACCGCCGCCTTCTGCCAGAAGCTGAAGAAAAAGGGGCTGGAGCCGAAATTCGCGAGGAAGACCGGCCTGCTGCTCGACCCCTACTTCTCGGGCACCAAGATGGCGTGGATCCTCGACAAGGTGAAGAGCGCGCGCCGGCGCGCCGAGAAGGGCGAATTGCTCGCCGGCACGGTCGATTCGTTCCTGATCTGGCGGCTGACGGGCGGCGCGGTCCACGCCACCGACGCCACCAACGCCTCGCGCACGCTGGTCTACAACATCGTTGAAAACCGCTGGGACGACGAGCTTCTCGACATCCTGCGCATCCCGGCCGCCATGCTGCCAGAGGTGAAGGACTGCGCCGCCGATTTCGGCACGACGCAGAAAAGCCTGTTCGGCGCGGAAATCCCGATCCTCGGCGTCGCCGGCGACCAGCAGGCCGCGACCATCGGCCAGGCCTGCTTCAAGCCGGGCATGATGAAATCGACCTACGGCACCGGCTGTTTCGCGCTGCTCAACACCGGCGACGCGGTCGTGCGCTCTAGGAACCGGCTGCTCTCCACCATCGCCTACCGGCTGGACGGGCGCACCACCTATGCGCTCGAAGGCTCGATCTTCGTCGCCGGCGCCGCCGTTCAGTGGCTGCGCGACGGGGCGAAGATGATCGCCAAGGCCGCCGACAGCGGCCGGCTGGCGGCGGAGGCGGACCCGGCGCAGGACATCTACCTCGTGCCGGCCTTCGTCGGCCTCGGCGCGCCGCACTGGGACGCGGAGGCGCGCGGCGCGATCTTCGGCCTGACGCGCGGCTCCGGCCCGGCCGAGTTCGCGCGCGCGGCGCTCGAATCGGTCGCGTTCCAGACGCGCGACCTGCTCACCGCCATGCACCGCGACTGGAAGGCCAAGGGCAAGGCGACGGTGCTGCGCGTCGACGGCGGCATGGTTGCCTCGGACTGGACCATGCAGCGGCTGGCCGACATCCTCGACGCGCCGGTCGACCGGCCGCGCATTCTCGAAACCACCGCGCTGGGCGCGGCATGGCTGGCCGGCTCGCGCGCCGGCGTCTGGCCGGGCGCGGACGCCTTCGCCGAGAGCTGGGCGCTGGAGCGGCGCTTCCAGCCGCAGATGGACGAGGGCACGCTCAAGAAGAAGCTTGCCGGCTGGCAGGACGCGGTGCGGCGGACGCTGAGCCAGAACTGAGCCGGCTTAGAAACCCATCTGGCGGGCCGCGAGGTCCTTCAGGATCTCGTCGCCGCCGCCGCCGATGGACAGGACCTTGGTCTCGCGGAACACCCGCTCCGAGACGGTGCCGCGCATGTAGCCCATGCCGCCGAGGATCTGCACCGCGGCGTTGGCGACCGCGAACAGGGCGTCGGTGGCGGTGATCTTGGCCATGGCCGTGCGCGCGACATGAACGGGAAGCGCGTCGCGTTCGGCCATCCGCCGCTCGACCACGTCATAGAGCAGGGTGCGGGCCGCGTCGATCCGCATCGCCATGTCGACCAGCCGGTGGCGGATCACCTGGTTGTCGATGAGCTTGCGGCCGAAGGTCTCCCGCTCGCGCGCCCATGACAGCGCTTCTGTGAAGCAGGCTTCGGCCTGCCCGATCGCCTGCGCGGCGATGGTCAGCCGCTCGTCGTTGAAATTGAGCATCACGGCCGAGAAGCCCTCATGCTCGCGCCCGAGCAGGTTGCCCGCCGGCACGCGCACGTCGCGGAAGGTCAGATGCGCGGTGTCGGAGGCGTGCCAGCCCATCTTGTCGAGCTCGGCCCGCTCCAGCCCCGGCGCGTCGCCGTCGACGACGAGGAAGGAGATGCCGCGCGCGCCCTTCGAGGCGGGATCGGTGCGCACGGCGACGGTGAAGACGTCGGCCTGCATGCCGGAGGTGATGAAGGTCTTCTCGCCGTTGACGACATAGTGGTCGCCCTCGCGCCGGGCCGCGGTGCGCAGCGCGGCCACGTCCGAGCCGCCGCCCGGCTCGGTGACGGCGAGCGCCGCAATCTTCTCCCCGGCGATGATCGGCCGCGCGTAGGTTTCGAGGATTTCCGGCGAGCCGAGCTTCACGATCGGCGGCAGGCCGATCATGTAGGAGCCGAGCGAGGCGCAGACGCCGCCGGCCCCGGCGCGGGCGATCTCCTCGCTCGCCACGATCTGCATCAGGAAATCGCCGCCCGAACCGCCCAGCGCCTCGGGGAAGATCAGCCCCTGAAGGCCGATCTGCGCCGCCTTGCGGTAGAGCGCGCGCGGCAGGCGGCGCGCCTCCTCCCACGCGGCGATGTTGGGCGCGATCTCGCGCGCGACGAAGGCGCGCACTGTCCGGCGCAGCGCGTCGTGCTCCGCGGTGAGGAGGCCGAGCCCGGCAGGGCGTTCGAACAGTCCTTCGATCATCGGCGGCTTTCCTCGCTCCCGGATGCGTCTCGTGCGGACGATAGAGTCGGGCGCGGGCGCGTTCTTGCGGCGAGGCGCTGCCCCGCAGTGTCAGCGAGTGGACACAAGAAACCGCTGAGGCCACCGCCTAGTCTCGCGCCGTTAAGCAGGATTGACGCCCATGGCAGTGATCGAATCGACCGTCTCGACCGGCAGCGATGTCTTCCGCGCCAATCGCGACGGCATGCTGGCGCTGATCGAGCGCGTCGACGGCTTCCGCCGCCGCACCGAGGCGAAGTCGGCGGCCTCGACCGAGCGGTTCGAGAAGCGCGGCCAGTTGCTGCCGCGCCAGCGGCTGGCGCTGCTGCTCGATCCGGGCGCGCCGTTCCTCGAGCTTTGCGCGCTCGCCGGCCTCGGCATGGACACGCCCGACCTCGACAAAAGCGTGCCGGGCGGTGGCGTCATCGCCGGCATCGGCTTCGTTTCCGGCGCGCGGGCGATGATCATCGTCTCCGATTCCGGCATCGACGCCGGTGCGTTGCAGCCGATGGGGCTCGACAAGATTCTGCGGGCGCAGGAGATCGCGCTCGAAAACCGGCTGCCCTATGTCCAGCTCGTCGAGAGCGCCGGCGCCAATTTGATGACCTATCGCGTCGCCGACTTCATCCACGGCGGCACCACCTTCCGCAACCTCGCCCGCATGTCCGCAGCGGGCCTTCCGGTGATTACCGTCACTCACGGCTCGTCCACGGCCGGCGGCGCTTACCAGACCGGGCTTTCCGACTACATCGTCATGGTGCGCGGGCGCTCGCACGCCTTCCTCGCCGGTCCGCCGCTGCTCAAGGCCGCGACCGGCGAGGTGGCGAGCGAGGAGGAGCTGGGCGGCGCGGAGATGCACACCTCGATTTCCGGCCTCGGCGACTACCTCGCCGAAGACGACCGCGACGCCGTCCGCATCGCCCGCGAGATCGTGGCAAGGCTCGACTGGAACCGCGACCTGCCGCAAGCCGGGGCGCGCGGCTTTTCCCCGCCGCTCCACGACGCGCAGGACCTTCTCGGCATCATGCCGATGGACCACAAGCGCCCGGTCGACATGCGGCAGGTGATAGCCCGTATCGCCGACGGCTCCGACTTCCTCGAATTCTCCGAAAACTACGGCAGCGCCACCGTGTGCGGCCATTTCGCCGTCGAGGGCTGGCCGGTCGGCGTCGTCACCAACAACGGCCCGATCGACAGCGCCGGCGCGTCGAAAGCGACACATTTCATCCAGGCCTGCTGCCAGTCGCGCACGCCGATCCTCTATTTGAACAACACCACCGGCTTCATGGTCGGGCGCGAGGCGGAGGAGGGCGGCATCATCAAGCACGGCTCGAAGATGATCCAGGCCGTGACCAACGCCACCGTGCCGCAGATCACGCTCTATTGCGGCGCCTCGTTCGGCGCGGGCAATTACGGCATGTGCGGACGCGGCTTTTCCCCGCGCTTCTGCTTTTCCTGGCCGAACGCCAAGACCGCGGTGATGGGCGGCGAGCAGGCGGCCGAGACGATGCGCATCGTCACCGAGGCCGGCATGCGCCGCAAGGGCGAGGTCGACCATGCCAGGCTCGACCTGATGAAGAGCCGTATCATCGCGCATTTCGAGAGCCAGATGGACGTCTTCACCACCAGCGCGCAATTGCTGGACGACGGCGTCATCGACCCGCGCGACACCCGCGCGGTGCTGGCGACGACGCTTGCCATCTGCCGCGAGGCGGAAGCACGCCGGCCGCAGCCGATGCAGTTTTCCGTCGCGCGGCCATGAGGATCGGGGGACACCGGATGCAGCTTACCCACGAGCACGAAGAGATCAGGAACACGGTGCGCCGCTGGGCGGCCGAGAAGATCAACCCCCATGTCGAGCGATGGGAGGAGGAGGAAATCTTCCCGGCGCGAGAGGTGTTCGGCCAGCTCGGCGACCTCGGCCTGCTCGGCCTCGACAAGCCGGTCGAGAATGGCGGCCTCGGCCTCGACTATTCCTATCCGGCGGTGCTGGCCGAGGCGCTCGCCGCCATCGATTGCGGCGGCATCCCGATGGCCATCGGCGTGCAGACCGACATGGCGACGCCGGCGCTCGCCCGCCACGGCAGCAAGGAGCTGCGCGAGGCGGTCCTTGGCCCGGCGATCCGCGGCGAGGCGGTCTGCTGCCTCGGCGTGTCGGAGGTCGGCGGCGGCTCGGACGTCGCCGCGATCCGCACCACGGCGCGCAAGGACGGCGGCGACTACGTCATCAACGGCGGCAAGATGTGGACGACGAGCGGCACGCAGGCCGATTTCTGCTGCCTGCTCGCCAACACCTCGGACGGCGCGCCGCATCGCAACAAGTCGCTGATCGTGGTGCCGATGAAGACGAAGGGCGTCTCCGTCGCGAAGAAGATCCGCAAGATCGGCATGAACGCGTCGGACACGGCGCAACTGTTCTTCGACGACGTGCGCGTGCCGCAGGCGAACCGCATCGGCGAGGAAGGCATGGGCTTCGTCTACCAGATGGAGCAGTTCCAGTACGAGCGGCTGTGGGGCGCGCTGAACGCCGGGGCGATGGCGCAGCGCGCCATCGACATGACCGTCGACTACACGCGCGAGCGCAAGGCGTTCGGCCGCCCGCTCCTCGACAACCAGTGGGTGCATTACCGGCTGGCCGAGATGGAGACCGAGGTCGCCGCGCTGCGCGCGCTGTCGTGGCAGGGCGTGGAGACCATCGTGCGCGGCGAGGACGCCACGCGCATCGCCACCATGGCCAAGCTGAAGGCCGGGCGGCTGATCCGCGAGGTGGCCGACGGCTGCCTGCAATTCTGGGGCGGCATGGGCTACACGATGGACAACCACGTCGCGCGCATCTTCCGCGACGGCCGCGTCACCTCGATCGGCGGCGGCGCGGACGAGGTGATGCTCCAGATCCTGTGCAAGTTCATGGGAACCTTCCCCAAGGCGGGATGAGGCGGCCGGAGCGACGATGAGCGGAATGACACCCTTTTCCACCCTGCTGGTCGCCAATCGCGGCGAGATCGCGCTGCGCGTGATGAGGACGGCGCGCCGGCTCGGCTACCGCACGGTCGCGGTCTATTCCGAGGCCGACGCGGACGCCGCCCATGTCATGGCCGCCGACCGCGCCGCCTGCATCGGCGGGCCGCTGCCGGCGCAATCCTATCTCGACATCGAGGCGATCATCGACTCCGCGCGCCGGACGGGCGCGGACGCGATCCATCCCGGCTACGGCTTCCTCGCCGAGAACGCCGGCTTCGCCGAAGCCTGCCGCGCTGCCGGCCTCGTCTTCGTCGGCCCGTCGCCGGAGGCGATCCTTGCCATGGGCGACAAGGCGGGCGCGAAGCGGCTGATGGAGGAGGCCGGCGTTCCCTGCATCCCCGGCTATCAGGGCGAGGACCAGAGCGCCGGGCGCCTTGCCGAAGAAGCCGGGAAGATCGGCTTTCCGCTGATGATCAAGGCGGCGGCCGGCGGCGGCGGGCGCGGCATGCGGCTCTGCGAACGGCAGGAGGATTTCGCCTCGCTGCTGCGCGCGGCGCGCTCCGAGGCGCTGAACGCCTTCGGCGACGACACGGTCATCCTCGAGCGCGCCGTTGCCGAGCCGCGCCATGTCGAGATCCAGGTCTTCGCCGATCGCCACGGCCATGTCGTGCATCTGGGCGAGCGCGACTGCTCGGTGCAGCGCCGCCACCAGAAGCTGATCGAGGAAGCGCCCTCGCCCGCCGTCGACCCCGCCTTGCGCGCGCGGATGGGCGAGGCGGCGGTGGCCGCGGCGCGGGCCATCGGCTACGAGGGCGCGGGCACGCTCGAATTCCTGCTCGACCCGGACGGCCGCTTCTGGTTCATGGAGATGAACACGCGGCTCCAGGTCGAGCATCCGGTGACGGAGGCGATCACCGGCCTCGACCTCGTCGAATGGCAGTTGCGCGTCGCGGCCGGCGAGGCGCTGCCGCTCGCGCAGGACGAGATCGCCTTTGCCGGCCACGCCATCGAGGTGCGGCTGTGCGCCGAGGACGCGCGGCACGGCTTCATGCCGCAGAGCGGCACGATGCGCGGCTGGCGGCCGGCCGAGGGCATCCGCACCGACCACGCGCTCAGGCCGGGCGGCGCGATCCCGCCCTATTACGATTCGATGATCGCCAAGCTCGTCGCCCATGGCGCGACGCGCGAGGAGGCGCGGCGCCGGCTGCTGCTGGCGCTGGAGGAGATGACCGCGCTCGGCGTCGTCACCAACCAGGAATTCCTCGGCCGCTGCCTCGCTCATCCGGTCTTCGCCGCGGGCGAGGCGACCACCGCCTTCATCGGCCGGAACGAGGCCGCGCTGACGGCGCGGAACAGTGAGGCGCAGGCCCGCGCCACCGCGCTCGCCGCCTGGTTTATCCACCGGGCCGGCGCGGCCAATCACGGTGCGGCGGCGACGCTCGCCCCCGCGCTGCCGGTGGCGCTGAGCTTCACCCTCGACGGCGAGCCGGTCGCCGCGCGGGTGGCACAGCTTTCGCCGCACGACTTCGCCGTCGTTATCGACGGCGACGACCATCGCCTCGCGGCGGTGGGAAGCGACGGGGAAGGCGTCCGTTTCGTGCTCGACGGGGTGATGGAAAGCGCGGCCTTCGCGCAAGACGGCGCGACCGTCGATTTCCGCTATCGCGGCGCGGTGTGGTCGGCGCGCGACCTGACCCGCGCGCCGGCCGCGCGCGTCGGGGCGGCGGGTGGCGACGGCAAAGTAAGGGCGGCGATGAGCGGGCGCGTCGTCGCGGTCGAGGTCGCGGCGGGCACGGCCGTCACGCCCGGCCAGCCGCTGGTCACGCTGGAGGCGATGAAGATGGAGCATGTCCACGCCGCCGACATTGCCGGGCTGGTCGCGGCGGTCACCGTCGCACCCGGCGATCAGGTCGCCGCCGGACAGGTCCTGATCGAGATCGCGCCGGACAGTGCCGGAGGGTAAACGGCCTGCCCGCCTCCATCGGAAAAGCGCCCTGATCGACACGGATGGGCGTGAAAGCCGCATTCCCCTTTTCGCTGCGATCCTCTAGCTTGCAAGCGGGAGGAGAATGGCGATGACGGACCGCGATGACAGGCTGCCGAGCCGGATGCTGATCGGCCGCGAGCGGCTGTTCTACAGCGGGCTCGTCGGCAACGCGATGAGCACGCGCCGCCTCGGCGCGGTCGCGGTCTACGCCTCGCCGGACAGCCATCTCGACATCCGCGTCGGCGACGGGCCGTGGCAGAAGCGCCGCATCGCCGCCGTTCCCGCCTTCGCGCCGCACCGGCTGCGCACGCCGAGCGGCCGCATCGCCACCGTCTGCTTCGAGCCCGAGACGGTCGACGCGGCTGACGCCGCCGCCTTCATTGGCCGCATCAATGACGGGCCGGGGGACGGGCGGCTGATCCGCCGCATCCTGACCGCGCGGCGCGAGGTGACACGGGGCGCGGACGCCGGCGGCTTCTCCACCGCCGAGTTCGACCGCTATTTCCTGCGCGAGCGGCTGAAGCCGCGCACTATCGACAAGCGCGTGCGCCATGTCCTCGCCCGCCTGCTCGACGAGCTGCCGGACACGGCGATTTCTGCCGAGGCCTGCGCCGGCGCGGTCGGGCTTTCCACCTCGCGCTTCCTGCACCTGTTCAAGGACGAGGCCGGCTCCTCCTTCCGCACCCAGCGGATGTGGAAGCGCGCACGCCGCTTCATGGACCACGCCAATGGCGCGGACAGCCTGACCGCGGTGGCGCTCGGCCTCGGCTATCCCGATTCCAGCCATTTCAGCCACACGATCCGCGCCGCCTTCGGGCTGAAGCCGCGCTCGATCCGCGAGGGCTCGCGCGGCATGCGCGTGTGCCTCGGCGAGAACTATTCGCGCGCCGGCGACGACGGCTGAAACAGCGGCGGCCCGGCCTTCTGCGCCTCCTTGGCGGCGAGATAGCCCGGCCGCGTCTTCAGGCGGCGGAACCAGCCGAGCGCGTGCGGCGGCAGTTCCGGCCCGATGCCGATCATCTGCGCCAGCATGATGGCGTAGCCGACCGAGATGTCGGCCATGGTGAAGCTGCCGCCGACGAGGAAATCGCGCCCGTCGGCGAGGCTCGCCTCGGCGAGCTTCAGCCGGCCGAGGAACCATTTCTTGTAATCCTCGGCGACGACCGGCTGGCGGCGCTCCTCGGGCTCCAGCTTCGCATAGCGAAGATAGATGGTCTGCGGGAAGGTCAGCGTCGCCTCGCCGTGATGCAGCCAGTTGAGGTAGGCGCCGTATGCGGGATGGTCGACGGGAAGCGCCAGCCGGCCGCCGCCATGGACGGTGGCGAGATAATGAGGGATGGCGGCCGATTCCGTCATCCGCGTCGCGCCGTCGACCAGAAGCGGCACCGTGCCGAGCGGGTTTTCCTCGAAATAGCCCTTGTCGAAAGCGCGCGGCGGGAAGGGCAGCACGCGCAGTTCGTAGTCGAGGCCGAGTTCCTCCAGCGCCCACAGCGCGCGGAAGGAGCGGGCGTCGGCGCAGTGCCAGAGCGTGAGCTTGCTCATGTCGGGAAATTCCTCCTCATTGCGGACGGGCCGCCGCTGTCGAACCTCTTGCCCGATCCCGCGTCCGCCGTCTTGTGTCAACCGGCCGTTTCACGGCCCGTAGCGGCGCGGCGAGGTCGAGACGGCGCGCGAGGCGGCCTGAACACCCTTGGCGAGCGCGGCGGCCGGCCCCGCCCCCTTCGCCAGCGCGGCAAGGAAGCCGGCATTGAAGGTGTCGCCCGCCCCGACCGTGTCGATGACGCGGACCTTCGGCGCGGCGGCATGGAAATTCCGGCCGCCCTGCCAGGCGCCCGCGCCCTTCTCGCCCTGCTTGATGACGAGGATGCGGCCGGGGGCGAGCCGCGCGGCGAGCAGCTCCGCCGCCGGCGCGGTCCCCTCCTTCCCGGCGATGGCCTGGGCCTCGACCTCGTTGAGCAGGGCGACGTCGGCGCGGGCGAGCCAGCCTCCCATCAGCCGCAGCGTCTCCTCTTGCCAGCCTTCCGGCGGCCAGCCGGGGTCGATCGCCGTGCGCCAGCCGCGCGCAGTGAGCGCGTCGAGAAGATCGTCGGTGCCGGCGCGGATGCCCGGCATCAGGAAGCCGCCGGAGACGAGGGCGAAGGCGGGGCCGAGCGGCGCGTCGGGCAGGCGCGCGACGAGCTCCTCGACGCGGGCGGTGTCGAGATGGCCGGGCGTGGTGAGGAACGCGCGGTCGCCGCCCTTGTGGACGATGCCGACGGTGAGCGTCGTCGCGCCGTCGTCGTCGATCCAGTCGCAGGAGGCGGCGTCGAACGCGCCACGCAGCCACGCGCCGTTGGGGTCGCTGCCGGTCGAGGCGATGAAGCGATGCGGAACGCCCATGCCGGCGAGCGCCAGCGCGCTGTTGCCGGCCGAACCGCCGGCGCGCATCTCGGCGCGCTCGACCCTGATCTCGGTGCCGATGCGCGGCCAGCCGTCGATCTCGCCGAGCACCAGATCGACATTGGCGTTGCCGAGGACGAGGATCCGCACCCCCGTCACGGGCTTTCCCCGTCCGTCACCTTGGAAGAGCGCAGCGGCGTGCCAAAGCCCTCGCCGACGCGTCCGGCCGCCGCCTCGATGACGAGCCTCTGCGCCGCCGGCAGAAGCGTCGCCTGCGCCGCAAGGCCTTGCCGGGAAGGAAGACAAATCGTCACCGCGCCCGCGACCGGCGCGCCGCCGGAGAGATCGAACAGCACGGGCTTCAGCCCGAGTCCGACCGCCGCCTGCGCGATACGCGTCAGCGTGGCGGCATCCTCGCCGGCGGGGCGGGCCAGCACCAGCGCGGTGCCGGGCGACAGCGTCTCCATCGGCCCGTGCAGGAGCTGGCCGGTCTCCAGCGCCAGCGCCGGTACGCGGGCGAGTTCAATGAAGGTCAGCGCCGCGGCCTCGAGCGCGGCATGGACCGGCATGCGCGAAGAAAGGACGAGCGCGCGGCAAGAGACGAGCGCGACAATCGCCTCGGCCGGCGGTGCGGGCGGCGGCGCGTCCGCCTGCCACAGCGCGCGCAGCGCCGCGATCTCGGCGGCAAGGTCGCCGCCGCCCAGCGCGTCGAGGATCGCGGCATGGAGGGCGAGCGTCACCATAATCGAGCGCGTGGCGGCGAAGGCCCGCTCGCGCTCGACCGGCGCGACGAGCGAAAAGGCGGTCCGGGCGAGGAATCCGTCGCGATTCAGCGTCAGGCCGTACTGGTCTTCATTATCCGGGAAGCGCGAGAACCACGCCCTGATCTCGCCCGAGCCGCCCGACTGGGAGGTGAGCAGGATCACCCCGCCCGGTGCGGGCGGCTGGCGCATCGCCTCGGACACCACCTCCGCCGCGGCGAGAATACCGGCCTTGCGATAGGCGAAGAGCGCCATGCGGTTGGCCCAGTGCGAGGCGCCCATGCCGAGGAGCGTGACGCGGCCGAGGGCGCGGATGCGGGCGGCGATCCGCGCCGCATCGGGCCGGACCGCGTCGAAGGCGGCGGCCGCGTCGCGGTTCTGCCGCGCCATCTCCGCATGGAGGACCGCGAGGCCGGGCGCGGCCGGCCCCTCGGTCGCCCGTTTCTCAGCCATGGCGTCTGGCGACAACCGGCACGTAGTCCTCCAGCTCCGGCGCGGGGAAGCGCACGGTCTCGCCGGTCTCGGCCGAGCGGTAGAGGCCCATCAGGATCTCGACCACGGCGAGGCCGTCATGGAAGGTCTCGATCGGCGTCTCGCCCTTGCGGAAGCACTCGACCATGTGGCGGTTCTCGCCGGTGTAGCCGTAGATGCCTTCCTCGTCCTCCAGCACCGGCATCAGGCCCTGCTCGGCATTCTGCTTCTCGACCAGGTCCTCGCCCTCGGCTCCGGTGACGGCGCGCGACATGAAGATCTTGAGCCCCGTCGCCAGCGAGTTGAACTCCATGGCGTATTCGGGGCCGAGCAGCTCGAGCTGGATGCGCAGGCCGGCGCCGACATAGGCCCAGGAGGTCGTCGCCTCGATCATCAGTTCGTTGCCGTCCGCGTCCTCGAGAGCGACGACGCCGCGGGCGAAATCCTCGGACGGCCGGTTGCGGTAGTCGACCTCCTTGCCGAAGCGGCTGGCGAGCTGATCGGCATAATGAGGCCGCGTCCATTTGAGGTTCGCCACCGTACCGTTGACCGACTTGACCTTGAGCGAATCGCGCGGCGCGCCCGGCGCGGTCAGAAGATGGCGCGCGACCTCGACCGAATGGCACATCATGTCGGAGAGCACGCCGCCGCCCTGCTTGTCGCCCTGCCAGAACCATGGCTCGTGCGGGCCGGAATGTTCTTCCGCCGCGCGGGCGAGATAGGGCCGGCCGGTGGTCGAGGCGGCGCGGCGCCAGACGATCTCCTTGCCGCGGCTGACCGGCGTGGCGAAGACCTGGTTCTCCAGATAGCCGTGGTTCAGCCCGGCATCCTCGACGAGGCGCACCATCTCGCGCGCTTCCGAAATGGTGCGCGCCAGCGGCTTCTCGCAGGCGACGGCGACGACCTTCGAGCGGCCGGCCTTCACCTCGGCATGGAGGGTGCGCATGACACCGAGGCGGGTGTCGTTGGGCGAGAGGATCCACACCGCGTCGATGTCGTCGGCCCGGAGCATGTCTTCGAGTGTCGCGTAGCCGCGGCATTCGCCCATGCCGAGCTCGGTCACGGCGTCGACGAAACGCTGGCGCTTCCCGGCGCTGCGGCTGTAGACGCCGGTGACGTCGACATTGCGCACGCTGACCATCGACCGCAGGTGGAAATGGGCGATGAAGCCCGACCCCACGAACCCGATGCGCAGCCTCTGCCTCGTTTGTCCAGTCATGTCCTTATCCTCGTAGCGGTTCGAATTCACGGGCCGGCGCGGTGCTCTCGCGCAGCATCAGGGTGGTCGGCATCATCACCGGGCCGTCGGGCGGCTTGCCGCCGGCCATGATGTCGAGCAGGACGCCCATCGCCATGCGGCCGATCTCGGCGCGCGGCTGGCTCACCGTGGTCAGCGGCGGGTAGATCGCCTGGCTCAAATAGATGTCGTCGAAGCCGACGACGGAGACGTCGCGCGGCACGTCGAGACCGCTGCGGCGCAGCTCGTGGATCGCGCCGAACGCCATCTCGTCATTGGCGCAGAAGATCGCGGTGGGCGCGTCCGCACGGGCGAGGAGAGCGCGGCAGCCGTCGCGCCCGCCTTGCAGGAGATAGTCGCCTGCCTGCTCGTAGCCGGCTGGAATGGGAAGGCCCGCCTCCGCCATCGCCGCGCGAAAACCGTCGCGCCGCCTGATCGCCATCGGCTCGGCCAGCGGGCCGGCGATATGGGCGATGCGCCGGTGGCCGAGCGAAATCAGGTGGCGCACGGCCTCGCGCGCCGCGCCGTGATTGTCGATCTCGACATGGGGAAAGCCCGTGCCCTCGATGCTCTCCAGCGCGACGACGACGGGCAGCCTGTCGAGCCGGAAGCGGCTCGACGGCAGCTTGCCGGTCATCAGCACCATGCCGTCGGCATTGCCGTCGCGCAGCATGGCGAAATATTCGGCCTCGCGGTCGGGGTCGTTCTCGGCATTGCCCATCAGCACGGCGTAGCCGGCCTCGCGCGCCGCCGCCTCGACGCCCTTCATGACCTCGAGATAGAACGGGTTGCCGATGTCGCGCACCACCATCAGCACGGTCATGGAGCTTTGCCGGCGTAAGTTTCGGGCGCTAACGTTCGGCCGGTAGTCGAGCGCCTCGGCCGCCTCGCGGATGCGGGTGAGCGTCGGCTCGGCCACCAGCCCGGTGCCGGAAAGCGCGCGCGACACCGTGGCCGACGACACGCCGAGCGTGCGCGCGATGTCCTTCATCTTGGGCGGGCGCGCGTTCATGCCCGCATCGCCCTTCCGCGGCCGTAGAACAGCATCAGCACCAGCAGCGTCGCGCCGAAGATCATCTGGCGGCCGGATTCGTCGATGTTGACCGTCGTCAGGATGCTTTGCAGCACGACCAGCATCACCGCGCCGGCCATGGTGCCGGTGTAGCCGCCCTTGCCGCCGGCGAGCGAGGTGCCGCCGAAGACCACGGCGATGATCGACGGCAGCATGTACTGCTCGCCGACATTGGCGAAGGACGAGCCGGAATAGCCGAGAAGGCAGATGCCGGCGATGGCCGCGAACACGCCCGACAGCACGAACAGCATGACGCGCACCCTTGCCGCCGGCACGCCGGCCATGACGGCCGCCTGCTCGTTGGAACCGATGGCGTAGATGCGGTGGCCGAAGACGGTGCGGTGGAGCAGGAAGGCCATCAGGAGCCCGACGCCGAGCCACAGCCAGATGATACCCGGCAGGCCGAACAGGAAGGGCTGGGCGACGAAGTGCGACAGGGACGGCGCGGCGCGGCCGGAGGGAATGCCCTGCCGGATGACGACGAGCAGCCCCTGGAGCACGCCGAGCATGCCGAGCGTCATCACCAGCGGCGGAATGCGCAGGAAGGTGACGCCGAGCCCGTTGACGAGACCGAAGAACGCGCCGGTGGCGATGCAGCCGGCGATAGCGAGGGCGATGCCGGAATCGGACCCGTTCATCAAATTGCCGGCGACGATGGCCGACAGCGAGACGATGCCGCCGACCGAAAGGTCGATGCCCTCGCGCCCGCCGAGGATGACGAGGTTCTGGCCCGCGGCGACGATGCCGAGCAGGGCGGCGACGATCAGGAGGCGCAGGATCTGCTGCGGCGAGGCGAAGCCGGGGCTCAGGGCCTCGCCGAGCGCGAGCAGCGCGACGATGAGGAGGAGCGCGACGGTGAGCGGCTGCTTGAGGAGGGAGAGAAGGCCGGTCATCGCCCCGCCCTCCGTCCGCCAGTTCCCCGGCCGACAAGGATGCCGGCCATCAGCGCGACGAGGATGGCGAGGCCCTGCACGAGGTTCTGCCACTCCGACGGCGTGCCGACGAAATAGACCAGCGAGTTGATCAGGCCGATGATCAGCGCGCCGAAGACCGAGCCGACCACCGTGCCGAAGCCGCCGGAGAGCGCCGCCCCGCCCAGCACAACGGCGGCGACGGAATAGAGCGTCATCTTGCCGCCGACCAGCGGGTCGCCGCTCGCCGTGTCGCCGGTGATGCAGAAGGCGGCGAGCGCGCAGAACAGGCCGCACAGCGCATAGCCTTTGATGCGGATGGCCGTCACCGGCAGGCCGCTCTGGTAGGCACCCTGCGCCTCGTCGCCCACGGTGAGAAGCTGGGTGGTGAGCCTGAGCTTCGCCATCAGGTAGAGCAGCACCGCCAGAACGACGACCGCATAGAACACGAACGGCACGTCGAGGAAGCGCCCGCCATAGGTGCGCCAGAACGCCGTCGGCGCCGGCATGCCGGCGACGGGCAGCACCCACAGGGCAAGCCCGGTGAAGAAAATCGAGGTGGCGAAGGTGGCGACGATGGCCTGGAGCCTCAGCGCCGCGACGACGACGCCGTTGAGCACCCCGCAGGCGATGCCGACGGCGAGCCCCGCCACCATCGCGGTGAAGATCGACAGCCCGCCGCCGCCCCAGCGGTCCATCAGCACGACGAGGACGACATTGACCAGCGAGACGATCGCCCCGACCGACAGGTCGATGTCGCCGGCATAGACGACATAGGTCTGCGCGATCGCCAGCAGCATCAGCGCCATGTAGGTCTTGGTCAGGCCGGTCAGGCCGACGAGGCTGACGCTGCGCGGCTGGTAGAAGCCGTTGAGCGCCAGCAGCACCAGCGCGATGAGCAGCGCCGGCAGGAACGGATGGCGGGCGATGAGCCGCCCGATGCCGCCCGCGCGGGAGGATGCAGAGACGACCTTCTCCATCACGCGGCCCCCATCACGCGGCCTCGTAGGCGGCTTGATAGAGGTTGTAGCGGGTGCGCTCGCCCCCCGTCAGCTCGCGCACGGTGCGCCCGCCATTGAAGACGAGGATGCGGTCGGCATTGGCGAGGAGCTCGGCGTCCTCCGACGAATAGAGGATGATCGCCATGCCCTCGGCCGCCAGCTTGCGGATCAGCGCGAAGAGGTCCGCCTTGGCCGAGAGGTCGATGCCCTTGGTCGGGTCGTCGAGCAGCAGGATTTCAGGCCGGTCGATCAGCCAGCGCGCGATCACCACCTTCTGCTGGTTGCCGCCGGAAAGCGAATCGACCGGGTGCGAGAAGCCGGCGAAGCGGGTCTTCATCGCCGCGACGGCCGGCGTCGCCACCTCGCGCAGCCGGGCTGGCCGGGCGAGCTTCAGCCGCTGGCGCAGATAATGGATCGGCACGACGTTCTCGAGGATCGGCCGGCCGGTGACGACGCCGTCGCGCCGCCGGTCGCCGGAGACATAGGCGAAGCCCTGCTCGATGGCCTCGGCCGGGCCGGCCGCGCGCACCGGGCGCCCTCGAAGCGCGACCGTGCCGGCATGGATCGGCAGCGCCCCGAACAGGGCGCGCAGCACCGCCGACTGGCCCTGGCCGTGCAGCCCGCCGAAGCCGAGGATCTCGCCGCGCTTCAGTTCGAAGCCGACATCGGCGAAGCCCGGCCCGGAGAGGCCGGAGACTGAAAGCGCCGTCTCGCCGTCGGCTTGCGCCTCCGCCGGGACGGCGACCGCGGCCAGCTCCTCCTGCTCGCCGACCATCAGGCGGATCACGGCGGCGGGGTCGGTGTCGGCGGTGGCCATCGTCGCCACGGTCCTGCCGTCGCGGATCACCGTCACCCGGTCGCCAATGGCGAAGATCTCGTCCATGCGATGGGAGATGAAGACCATGGCGCGGCCTTCACCCTTCAGCCGGCGCAATATCTCGAAGAAGCGGTCGACCTGGGCGCGGTCGAGCGCTGAGGTCGGCTCGTCGAAGATCAGGATCGGGGCTTCCGACGCCAGCGCCTTCATGATCTCGACGAGCTGGCGCTGGTCGGCGCGCAGCGTCTCTACCGGCGCATCGGCGGCAAAGCCTTCGCCGGCGACGCCGTCGAACAGGGCGATGTAGCGCGCGGCGCGCTCGGTGAGCGCCTTCCTGTCGACGAACAGGCCCGCCTTCAGCGGCAGGTCGTTGATGAGGATGTTCTCTTCCACCGTGCGCCGGGCGGCGAGCGAGAGCTCCTGATAGAAGATGCCGATGCCGTGGTCGCGCGCGGCCTGCGGCCCGGAGACCGCGACCGGCTCGCCGTCGATCAGCATCTCGCCGGCGTCGGGGCGCACGCTGCCGGCGGCGATCTTGCACAGAGTCGACTTGCCCGAGCCGTTCGAGCCGATCAGCACGTGCACCTCGCCGGCCTCGAGCGTGAGGTCGCCGTGGCTCAAGGCCATCGTTGCGCCGTAAGCCTTGCTCACGCCGCGCAGGATCAGTTTCGACATGATTGCGAGTTCCCTTGGCGCGGGCGCATTGTCCCCGCGCAGCTGCGGAAGCGCAAGGCTCGGCCTCGCGCTTCCGGCCGGGAGGAGCCCTATTTGAACAGCGCCTCGGCGTCCTCGATCGAGAGCTGGCTGGTGAAGGAGTAGTGGCCGGGCTTGCCCTCGACCTGCTTCACCGCCTCGTCGAGATTGGTCGAGTCGATGAACGGGATCGGCAGGTACATGGCGTTGCCGTACTGGCCGGCGGTGGCCGGCTCCTTCAGCTCCTTGCCCTGGAGCATCAGCACCGCGACGTTGAGCGCCGAGGCCATGACGCCGGGAGGGTTGACCGACGCGCCGGAGTTCAGCTTGTCGGCCACCCACAGGTCGATGAAGTCCTTGCGGATCTCGCCGGTGGCGGCGATGTCGCCGGTCTTGCCGGCGTCCATGATCGACTTCCACGCGCCGGCGGCCATGCCGTCCTGCACCCACACGCCCTTGATGTCGGGATAGGTGGCGAGCAGGTTCTGCATCGCCTGCTGGCCCTGCGCCTGATCCCAGTTCGCGTTCACCTCGTTGACGATCTTGATGTCGGGATGCTTGGCGAACACCTCGCGGTAGCCGGCGACGCGCATCTCGTTGGCCGGGTGGCCGGCGACGCCGTTGATGGCGACGACGTTGCCCTTGCCGTCGAGCGTCCTGGCCAGCCACTCGGCGCCGGCCGCGCCCCATGCCTTCTGGTCGATGCCGACATAGATCGCGTCGGGCGAGGAGACTTCGGCATCGGTCGAGATGACGAGGATGCCGGCTTCCTTGGCCTGGGCGAAGACCGGATCGAACGCGGTCGGGCTGTTGGGGTTGATGATGATGGCGTTGACGCCCTCATTGATGAAGTTGCGGACATGGGCGATCTGGCCGGGCACGTCGACATTGGCGCTCTGCACCACGACCTCGACATTGACGCCCTTGTCCTTCCAGGCGGCCGCGGCGGCCTCGGCTTCCTCGATCATCTGGGTGCGCCATTCGGACCCGACCCAGCCGTTGGACAGGCCGATCTTGAAATCCTCCGCGCTTGCGGAGAAGGCGGTGACGGCGATTGCCGCGACCGTGGACAATGCAAGAGCTGCGATCTTCTTCACGAGGCTTCCTCCCAAGGTTGATGTCACGGATGGAACCACACAATGAAATCGATTTCAATAGGCCGGTTTTCCACCGTGGCCCGATTTGCTGGAACGGTCGATAGGCGTCCGTGGCGCTGTGTCTCGCCCAAGTCTGCCGGCAATGGTGCGGGGCGACGGAGACCGCCCCATGAAAACGACCGCCCCTGCCGACATCGACGGACGCTATGCCTGGACGCGGCTCGTCGTCTCGGTGCTGATCGCCACCATCGGCAGCGTCGGCATGTGGTCGGTCGTCGTCGTCCTGCCGATGGTGCAGAACGAGTTCGGCGTCGACCGCGCCGACGCCTCGCTGCCCTATACGATGACGATGGTGGGCTTCGCCGTCGGCAATGTCTGGCTCGGGCGGATCGTCGACCGGGCCGGCAGCATCTTCCTGCCGCTGGTCATGGCGGCGGCGGCGCTGTTCGTCGGCTACGTGCTCGGCGCGATGGTGTCGTCGATCTGGGTCCTCGCCCTGTTGCAGGGACTGATCGGCTTCGGCGCGTCGGCGACTTTCGGCCCGCTGATCGCCGACCTGTCGCACTGGTTCGTGAAGCGGCGTGGCGTCGCCGTCGCGGCGGCGGCGAGCGGCAACTATTTCGCCGGGGCGATCTGGCCGCTCCTTATGCAGATCACCCTGCACGACGAGGGCTGGCGCTTCACCTATGCCGCCATCGGCGTCTTCTGCCTCCTCACCATGGTGCCGCTGGCGTTCCTTCTGCGCCGGCCCGCGCCGCATCTGGCGCCTTCGGCCGCCGGGACCCCGGCCGCCACGCCGCGAACCCACGCGATAGACCTCACGCCCCGCGCGCTGCAAATCCTGCTCGCCGTCGCCGGCATCGGCTGCTGCATGGCCATGTCGATGCCGCAGGTGCACATCGTCGCTTATTGCGTCGACCTCGGCTACGGCGTGGCGCGCGGCTCGGAGATGCTGTCGCTGATGCTGGTCGGGGGCGTCGTCTGCCGGCTCGCCTCGGGCTTCATCGCCGACTATATCGGCGGCGTCCGGACGCTGCTGATCGGATCGGTGGCGCAATGCGCCGCGCTCTTCGCCTACATCCCCTTCGACGGGCTGGCCTCGCTCTACGTCGTCTCCTTCGTCTTCGGGCTGGCGCAGGGCGGCATCGTGCCGAGCTACGCCATCATCGTGCGCGAATACCTGCCGGCGCGCGAGGCCGGCCAGCGCGTCGGCCTGGTCATGATGGCCACCATCGTCGGCATGGCCGTCGGCGGCTGGATGTCGGGCTGGATCTACGACATGACCGGGTCCTACGCCGCAGCCTTCTGGAACGGCATCGCCTGGAACATGCTCAACATCGGCATCATGGCGATGATCCTGCTGCGCACCCGCCCCGGGCGCGGCGCGAGCGCGAAGCCCGCCTGAGCCGCGCCTTAAAGCTCGAGCTTGCGCAGCTCGGTCTTGAGCACCTTGCCGTAATTGTTCTTGGGCAGCTCGCCCATGAAGACGTAGCGCTTGGGGCGCTTGAAGCGGGCGATGTTGTCGAGGCAGACCCGGTCGAGCGCGGCGGTGTCGATGGCCGCGCCGGTCTTCGGCACGACGAAGGCGACGACCTCCTCGCCCCATTCGGGGTCCGGCATGCCGACGACCGACACTTCGCGCACCTCGCCATGCAGCAGCAGCGCCTCCTCCACCTCGCGCGGGTAGATGTTGGAGCCGCCGGAGATGATGACGTCCTTGGAGCGGTCGGTCAGCGTCAGGAAGCCGTCGGCGTCGAGGCGGCCGAGATCGCCGGTGTGCAGCCAGCCGCCGCGCAGCGTCTCGGCGCTGGCCTCGGGATTGCGCCAGTAGCCGGCCATCACCTGCGGGCCGCGCACGGCGATCTCGCCGACCTCGCCGGTGGCGACCGGCGCGTCGTCCGGCCCGACGAGGCGGATCTCGACGCAGCCCTGCGCCGTCCCGACCGAGGCGAGGCGCTCGCGCCAGCGCGGATGGCCGCGGTCGGCGATCAGGGCGCGGCTCAGCGCGGTGATCGTCATCGGGCTCTCGCCCTGCCCGTAGATCTGGACGAAGCGCGGTCCCATCACCCGCACGGCCTCCTCGATGTCGGCGAGATACATCGGCCCGCCGCCATAGATGACGGTGCGGATGCCGTCGCCGTCCTCGCCGCGCCGGCGGGCGCACTCGACCAGCCGGCGCACCATGGTCGGCGCGGCGAAGAACGTGACGTCGCGCAGCGACCGCGCCAGGTCGAGGATCTCGTCGGCATCGAACCCGCCCGATTCCGGCACGACATGGCGCGCGCCGGCGCGCACGTTGATGAAGCTGTAGAGGCCGGCACCGTGCGAGATCGGCGCGGCGTAGAGCGCCGCGTCGCCCGGTCCCGGCGTGTCGACGTCGGCGGTGTAGCACAGCGAGGCGGCGACGATGTTGGCGTGGGTCAGCATCACGCCCTTCGGCCGGCCGGTGGTGCCGGAGGTGTAGAACAGCCAGGCGACGTCGCCGCCCTCGCGCGGCGCCGGCCGCGGCATCGACGCGCCGGCCCGCATGGCAGCCCAGGCGGGATCGTCGGCCGAGAGCATCGGGATCGAGGGATATGCCGCCGCCAGCGGCGCGCCGACGTCGTCCGAGACGAGGACGAGCCGCGCCTGCGAGTCGGCGACGATGAACTGCGCTTCCTTCGGCGCCAGCTTGGCGTTGATCGGCACCACGGTCGCACCCAGCCACAGCACGCCGAACAGCGCCTCGAGATAGTCGCTGCGGTTACGCATGAAGATCGCGACCCGGTCACCGGAGCCGATCCCGTAGCGCCCGCTCAGCGCCGCGGCCAGCGAACCGGCGCGGGCGGCGAAGGCGGCATAGTCGGCGTCGACCGCCTCGCCGGTCATCAGCGCCGGCGAATCCGGGGCTATGAGGGCGCGGGCGTAGAGCCATTCGGCAACGTTCATGGTGATCCTCCCCGAAAGCGCCGGCTCTGAGCCGGAAGCCGGAGCCTACAGGGAAAATCGCCGGGGCCGAACCCCCTCGTTGTCCGGTTTTTGAAGAAGCGCGGGCGGAGCCTCAGGTGAAGCCGTAGCGGTCCATCGCCCGGTAGACCGGGAAGATGTTGCGGCCGACGAGCGTCTTCACCCCGTGCATGGAGATCGAGCGGACGCCCTCGACCACCTCCAGCGGCACGTCGTCGAGGGTCGACTTCTCCGCCAGGAACTCGCCGACGATGCGGCCGATGTTCTGGGTCAGCGCGACGCCGCGGGTCGAGAAGCCGAGCAGGGAGTAGATGTTCTCGTCCAGCACCTGAAGGTTGGGCAGCGCGCTCTCGGTGATCGAGCAATAGCCTTCCCAATAGGCCTCGAAGCGTGGCTCCCGCCCCTTCAACTGCGGGAACAGCTCGACCACGCGCCGCCGCGCATGGGCGAGGCCGTAGTCCTTCGGGTTTCCGAGCGAGAACACCGCCCCGCCCGATATGATGCGCCCGTCGCGGTCGTAGCGGCTGAAGCCGCCGGACTTGCGCAAATCGGTGAAGCAGATGCGCGTCGGCGCGATCTCCTTCTGCAAATCCGGCGAGAGCGGCTCGGTGACGCAATGGAACAGCCGCACCGAGATGCCGCTGCGCTGCAGGCCCGGCATCAGGGGGTCGGTGTAGCCGTTGGTGGCGATGATCGCCTTGCGCCCGCTCACCCGGCGGCCGCCGGCCAGCGCGACCGCGCGTCCGTTCTCGCGGAACACCTTCGACACCGGGCTGCGCTCGTGGATCGTCGCACCCTCGGCGACGGCAGCGCGGGCGAGCCCCATGGCGAGGGCGAACGGGTTGACGGTGCCGCCGGACTTGCGCCACCAGCCGCCGAGATAGCCGGCCGCGCCGAGCGCGGCGGTCATGCCGTCGCGGTCGAGCCATTCGACCGGCGCGCCGAGCGCCTTCCACTCCTCGAAGATCGCCCGCGTACTGGCGAGCGCCTTCTGCGAATGGGCCGGCTGCGCCCAGCCGTTCTGCTCGGGATCGCAGCGGATCTGGTACTGCCTGATCTGCTCGAACATCAGGTCCGGCCCGGCAGAGACCAGCGAGACCAGCGCCTCGCCCTTCTTCCGGCCCAGCCGCGCCTCGACCTGGCTCGGGCGCAGCGCGCCGGGGAAGTGCGGCACCGCGTAGCCGCCATTGCGGCCCGACGCGCCGTTGCCGACCGTGCCCGCTTCGAGGACCGCGACCGAGAGGCCGGCGCGCGCGGCGTGGAGCGCAACCGACAGGCCGGCGAAGCCCGCGCCGACGACGATGAGGTCGACCTCCCTGTCCGCGTCCAGCGGCGGGTAGGCCGTGCGGGCCTCGCTGGACGTGCGCGTCCAGATGACATCGGCGAGCGTGGGTTCGATGCGGTCGAGCGCGGTCATTTCTGCGGGTCTCTCAGGAAGAGGGAGCGATGAAGGCCTGAACGGGAAGAAGGCCCTCAGGCCTTCTTCTGCTTCTTTTCCAGATTGGCGAAATAGATCACCTCGACCTCGCGCAGCACGTCGACGGGCTCCTCGTCATAGGCCTCGGAGAACGTGCCGGCCTCGCTTTCGATGGTGATGGCCCACTTTCCCTTGTGCGGATTGAAGGCGCATTCGGGGAAGTTCATGTGGTGGTGCCAGTTGGTGCTTTGCCGGTTCACCTCGACCAGCCGCTTGAGCATCGCCGATTCGGCGACGCCCGCGCCGGTTCCGGTCGCCTTGGCGGGATCGAGGATGTCGTCGCCATGCAGCATTTTGACGAGCTGCTTGTCGACCTCCGGGAAGCCGTCGGAGCGGGCGATATAGGGGATGCCCTCGGAATCGTCCTCGATGACGATGGCGTATTCCTCGGCATAGGGGTTGTGGTGGCACCCCGGCGACAGGACGTGCGAATGCCACTTCTTGCCGGCATCCTTGAGCGACAGCGCCAGATCGAGGCAGCTTTCCAGCGGCACGAGGACGAACTCGACGTCGCCGTGGCGGACCTTAGCCTGCGTCATCCCTGCGTTCCTTTCCTTACGAGCCGCAGCCGATGACGGCGGTGGCGGAGATCTCGACCTTCACGTCGGGGACGGGGAAGGCGACGACGAGCGCGGCGTTGGTCGGGCGGATATCGCCGAAGATCTTGCCGAGCTCCGGCCCGATGGTCTGGAAGACCTCCGGCGCGGTGACGTAGACGGTGATCTGCACGACGTCCCTCAGCGACGATCCGGCCTTGGCCAGCGACGGCTCCATGTTGCGGATGATCTGGTGCAGCTGCTCGACGGGATCGTCGGAGATCTGGCTCGTCGCATAGTTCATGCCGATGGTGCCGGAGATGAAGAGCATGTCGCCGGCCTTGACCGCGCGCGAGTAGCCGAAGGCTTCCTCGAACTTCGAGCCGGAGGAGAGGTTGAGCCGCTTCTTGTCCATGGTCGTACCTTTCAGGAACCGTTTCGGGTCTTGAGCGCGTCGAGCGTCAATTCGTTGATCGGCCACCAGCAGATGTGGAGGTCGAGCCAGGCGGCCATGCGGCCGGAGAAGAGGATGAGCTCGACGAGGACCTCGTCGACCGCGTCCGCCCCGGCCTTCAGGCATTCGATGCCAGACTGGAACACGCCGGCGGTGTCGAGCATGTGGCAGAAGCCGCCGACGCGGGTGATCGCCGCCTCGAGGACGAAGGCGGCGATGGTCGCCTTCTCGGCGTCGCCGCGCCGGCCCTCCTGGTTCCACAGCCGCCACAGAAGCTCGTGCAGCTTGCGCAATTCGCCCTCGGCCATCGACAGCGGGCCGTAGGGGATGTTGAGGCCGCGCCGTGCGAGCAGCGCCCCGACATCGTCCGGCGCACGCTCCCATGCGGCGAGGCGCGCGTCGCGGATGCGCCGCAGCCCGTCGCTGCCGCCATTCTCGGGAGTTGGGGCAGGGGCCGCGCCGCGCAGGTAAAGCTCGGCGGTGAAGACCGCGCGGCCCTGCTCGCGGCGCTGGCGGTCGGCGTAGGCGCGCAGCCATTCGGCACCGTGCTTCAGCCGCCCGAGATAGCTGACCGCCGCGGTCTCGGCCTGGAGCGCGTCGTAGGTGATTTCGAGATACTGCCGCTCCGGCCAGAAGAAGAACGAGCCGGGCTGCATATCCAGCACGTCGGCCGCGCTCTCCGCCCGCTCGACGAAGGGCACCGGCCACATGATATGGCTGCCGGCGATCTTGGCGCAGTGGATGTCGATGGTAGCCGGCGTGTTGGCCAGCACCCTGGCCAGCGTCTTCGGCGCGTGGGTGCCGTCGAGCTCGATCTCGTGCTCGACGCCATCGACCTTGAAGATGAGTGTCTTGTCCATCAGGGAGCCCGTCAGTTCAGGATGTAGCCGTTGGCGAGCCAACCGCCGTCGACCCGCAGCACATGGCCCGTCACCATCGCGGCACGGCGGCCGGCGAGGAAGAGGCAGGCGTCGGCCACCTCCTCCGGCTCGGCGAGGCGGCCGAGCGGCGTGCGGCCGTGCACGCCCTTCATATCGTAGAGGCCCTCGGCGACCAGCCTGTCGATCATCGGCGTGCGCACGCCGGTCGGCGCGACCGCGTTGACCCGGATACCGAGGCCGCCCCATTCGACGGCGAGGCTTTCGACCAGCATGTGCACCGCGCCCTTAGAGGCGCAATAGGCGGCGCGATGCGGCGCGCCGCCGGCGCCGTAGACGGAGCCGAGCATGACGATCGAGCCGCCGCCGGTCTTCGCCATGGAGCGCGCGGCGGCCTGCGCGGCGAGCCAGGTGCCGAGCACGTTGACCTCAAGCGTGTTGCGGAAGGTCTCGGGCGCGACCTCGAAGGCGGGCTCGACCTTGACGATGCCGGCCGAGGTGACGACGCAGTCGACGCCGCCGAAGCGGTCCTCCATCGCCGCGACGGCGGCGGCGAGGTCGCCCTCCTCGGTGACGGAGCCGCAGAACGCGGTGGCCCTGTCGCCGATGCCGAGCCCGGCCGCGGCGGCTTCGGCCTTCTCCCGGTCGAGATCGAACAGCCCGACCGAATAGCCCTCCGCCGCGAACGCCCCGGCACAGGCGAGGCCGATGCCGCTCGCGCCGCCGGTGATCAGTACGCTTTCAGGTCGGGAACCGGTCACGTCTTTCTCCGCAGGATAGGGCATCCTGATCTTTGTTATAACAAATGGCAAGAGCCAGAATGAAGAAATGTGAAGACCACGGTTGCCTCGGCTTCAAAGGGCCGAAATCCGCGGAGGACGACCTCCCCTTCCTTGAACTGCGCCCGACAGCGGCACCGCTTACGGGTTGCTGCGGATAAGCTCGCCGATCAGCCTCGCGACGATCTCCGGGCATTCCAGCGGCGGCACATGCCCGACGTCGCGCAACAGGTGAAGCGCCACAGTGCCCGGAACCGCCGAGGCATGCGAGCAGGGAATGACCGCATCCTTCATTCCCCACAGGACCTTCGCCGGAACGCGGACGGCGTCGAGCGCCGCGCCGAGCCGCATGCCCTGCGTGCCGTCGGGGAACAGCGCCTCCAGAAGCCTCGCCTGCGCCGCCTGCGTGCCGCTCCGTTCGCGCTGGCGCAGCAGGGTTCCGGCGAAGCCGTCCGGCAGCATCGCCGGATCGGCGACCATCTTCTCCAGCCAGGGGCGCAGGCTGTCCTCGCGGGTCGCCTGCGTGAAGCCGTTCAGGAAGGCGGAATTGATCTCCGGCCCGAGGCCGCCGGGCGCGATCAGGCACAGGGAGCGGATGCGCAGCCGCCCGATCTGCGACAGCGCCAGAGCGGCCGCGCCGCCGAGCGAATGGCCGACGAGATGGGCTTCCTCGACGCCTTGCGCCGCGAGCTCGTCGTCGATCGCCCGCGCGATGTCGTCGATGCGCGAGACCTCCAGCGCCGGGGCGCTTCCGTGGCCGGGAAGCTCGGGCATGACGACGCGCACGCCCGGATCGAGCAATGGCGCGACCAGACGCCAGGCGGCGCGGTCGGCGCCGAAGCCGTGGAGAAAGACGACCGTCGCGGCGGCGGTCGGCCGCGCGCCGACGGCAGGCGATGCGTCGACAGACGGACGCGCCCTGGCGGCGGCCTCGACGTCGCGCCGCTTGATGCGGCCGCCCGGCCCGCTGCCCTTGACGGTGCGCAGATCGATGCCGCCGGCACGGGCGATGCGTCGGGCAAGCGGCGTCGCCACCGTGCGGCCGTGGGGCGAAGGCGCAGCGCTCGAGGTGGAGGCGGGGGCGAGCGCGGAAACGGTTTCCGACGGTGCAGCCACTGGCCGCGCCGGCGCGCCGCCGCTGTCGCCGGAGCCGGCCGCTTCGGGGGTTTCGCCGATATTGCCGAGCAGCGCGCCGACCGGCGCTTCCTCGCCCGGCGCGAAGAAGGTCTCGACCAGATAGCCGTCATGCGGGGCCGGCACCTCGGTCGCCGCCTTGGCGGTCTCGACGACGACGACCGTGTCGCCGGTCGTGACCTTCTCGCCCGGCTTCACGGTCCATTCGACGATAACGACCGAATCCATGTATTCGCCGCCGGCGGCCTCGATCGTGATGGGGTGCAGCATGGCGGTCATCCCGTTACGCGACGGTCTTCAGGACCGCGTCGCGGATCTTGTCGGCGTTCGGCAGCACTGCCATCTCCAGCGGCTCGCTGTAGGGGATCGCCATGTCGGGAAGCGTGACGCGCGCCACCGGGGCGTCGAGATCGTCGAAGCACAGCTCCATGATCGTCGCCGACAGTTCCGAGGCGTAGCCGCAGAAGCGCCAGCCCTCGTTGACGGCGACGGCGTGGTTGGTCTTCGCCACCGACGCCCTGATCGTCCCGACATCGAGCGGGCGCAGCGAGCGCAGGTCGACGACTTCGGCCGAGATGCCGTCCTTCTCCAGCGCCTCGGCGGCCTTGAGGCTCTCATGCACCATGCGCGAGGTGGCGAAGATCGAGACGTGCTCGCCCTCGCGCACGGTCGCGGCCTTGCCGAGCGGCACGAGAAAATCCGCGTCGTCGGGCACCTCGGCGCGCATGTTGTAGAGCAGCTTGTGCTCGAGGAAGACGACGGGCTGCTGGTCGCGGATCGCCGATTTCAGCATGCCCTTGGCGTCGGCCGGCGTCGCCGGCGCGACCACCTTGATGCCGGGAATGTGGGCGAGCATGGCGTCGAGCGCCTTGGAGTGCTGCGCGCCGGCCCCGGCGCCGCCGCCGCCCTGGGTGCGCAGCACGAAGGGCATCGCCACCTGGCCCTTCCAGATATAGTCGTAGATCGAGGCCTGGTTGACCAGCGCGTCGAGCGTCAGCGGGATGAAGTCGGCATACATGATCTCAAGGATCGGCCGGGTGCCCGACATGGCGGCCGTGACCGCCATCGCGGTCAGCGCCTGCTCGGAGATCGGCGTGTCGCGGACCCGGCTTTCGCCGAACTCCTCCATCAGCCCGCGCGTCACCTTGAACACGCCGCCGTAGCGGCCGATGTCCTCGCCGAAGATGAAGACGCTCGGATCGCGCTGCATCTCCTCGCGCAGCGCGGCGTTCAGGGCTTCGGCATAGCGCATCAACGACATGTCAGTTCACCTCGGAATAGGCCGCGCTGGCCGAATGGTAGTCGTAGGCGGGGAAGGGATCGGAAAGCGCCCGCTCGAAGGCGGCGCGCACCTCCTCGCTCGCCTCCTCGTCGATCCGGGTGAGGCGCGCCTCGCCGACCTCGCCCTTCAGCGCCGCGAATGCGATGCGGATCGGGTCGCGCTCCTTCCATGCGGCGATCTCCTCCGGCGTCTGGTAGCCGCCCATGTCGGAGGTGGAGAAGCCTTCCCAGCGATAGGTCTTGGCCTCGACCATGCCGGGCCCCTCGCCGCGGCGCGCGCGCTCGACCATGCCAGCGACGGCGCGGTAGACCGCGACCGGGTCGTTGCCGTCGACGATGACGGAGGGCATGCCGTAGCCGGCGGCGCGGATGCTGATGTCGTCGACCGGCGACTGGACGGCGGTGGGAACGGTCAGGCCGAATTTGTTGTGTTCGAGCACGAAGACGACGGGCAGCTTCCACAGCCCGGCCATGTTCATCGCCTCGTGGCAGATGCCGGTCTGCGACGCGCCGTCGCCGAAGATGCACATGGCGACGTTGTCGTTGCCGAGGATCTGGTTGGACAGCGCCATGCCGGTGGCGGCGGGGATGCCGGCGCCGACGATGGCGTTGCCGCCGATCATGCCCTTGGAAGCATCGGCGATCAGCATGTGGCCGGCCCGGCCGCCGCAATAGCCGGTGTCGCGGCCGAAGATCTCGGCGATCACCGGGTAAACGTCGAGGCCCTTGCCGATATAGTGGGCGTGGCCGCGATGCGTGCTCGTCACCAGATCGGTCTCGCGCAGCATCGCGGTGGCGGCGACGCCCACGGCCTCCTGGCCGTCGCAGCGGTGGATCGGCCCCCTCGTCTTGCCTTCCTTGTGCAGCGCGCCCAGCCCTTCCTCGAGACGACGCACGACGATCATGCGCCGATACATCTCGATCTGCTCGTCGATGGAAGGAGAGTTCTTCATGGCGGGTATCCTGCGCTCTTATGTTATAACAAGTATCACATTACATTTGACGATAGCAAGGGTGAACTTCCGTCCGTGCCTGCCGGTTCCAGCCCTGCGGACGCCCGCCGCCGGCCCGGCCGCTGGCTATGGCGCGCGGCCGGGGGACATCGGGCAAGGGGAGACGGGAAGCGCCGCTCAGGCCCCGGCGAGACTGGCGCGCGCGCGGGCGATGGCCTCGGCCGGCGGGGCGCGGAACTGAAGGCGGCTGCTCTTCACCAGCCCCATGGACAGCGACAGATCGGCCATCATCTCGAGATATTTGAGGCCGACGGCGGTGGCGTCGACCACCGGGACGCCGGTGCCGGGAATCCCGGTGTAGCCGGCGGCGCGCAGCAGCGGCCCGTAATAGCCGCAGCCGACGAGGATCGTGTCGGCACCGTCGCGGATGCAGTCGCGCGCCACGGCCTCGAAGCGGGGGATGAACTCCCTGTGGGGATCGTCGACGGCGCCGAGCAGGAGCTTGCCGTCGGATTGCGGCTCGATGGCGCGCACGGGACGGACAATCGCCCTGTCGCGGAAGCCGTAGGCGTGGATGTCGTTCTCGATGGCCACTGTGGTCTTTTCCGAGACCGTCACCACCGCGAAGCGCCTGCCCATCGCCATGGCGGCGAGCATCGTCTGCTCGCTGACCGAGCCGACGGGAATCGCGAGGACCTCGCGTGCCTCCATCAGCGGATCGTTCCAGCAGCCGATGAACACGGCGTCGAACCCGTCCTTCTCGGCCTGAAGCGCCGCGTCGACGAGGTGGACGGAGTTCAGGTGCTCGGCATAGAGCGAGCGGACGAAGTTTCCGCTCCGGGCGAGAAAGCGCTGCTCCAGTTGCGTGTCCTTGCGCAGGATCGGGCGTATCGTCTCGTCGAGCCTCGACCACAGCGGTTCTAGCGCATCGTCGCGTGTGGTAGGATGAATCCAGCAGATTTTCACGAGCGTGCACTCCGGCATCGAGGTTGCGGCAGCTTGTAATATGTTATAAATCCCAACCCGGTTTCGCAACGCCTTTCCGCATCGGCCAAGGATCTCATGCAAATTTCATATTCTCTCCGGATCGGCCATAGTAGCGGTCCTGATTCGCAAACCATGTCGTGGGCCGGATGATGGCTGGAGCGCTTGCCACTTTTTCGCCCGTCGTGAAGACGGAGACGCTCGGCGTGCGGGTGCGCGAGCAACTGCGCCACGCCATCATGGCCGGGCTGTTCAAGCCCGGCGAGAAGCTGACCCTGCGCGCGGTGGCGGCCTCGCTCGGCGTCAGCCTGACGCCGGCGCGCGAGGCGCTGTTCAACCTCGTCGCCGAGGGCATCCTCGAACTCGGCGGCAACGGCTCGATCTACATCCCCAAGCTCGACGGGGAGGCGATCACCGAGCTGACCAAGATCCGTATGTCGCTGGAAAGCCTGGCGGCGCGCGAGGCGCTGCCGAACCTGACGAAGAAGGACGTCGCCGAGATCAAGAGCCTGAACGAGAGGCTGGTCAAGGCGGACCGGGACTCGAATTTCAAGCTCCTGATCGAGATGAACTGGGCGTTCCACTTCAAGATCTACCACGCCTCCAACATGCCGTTCCTCGTCAAGACGATCGAGAGCTGCTGGCTGCGGACCGGGTCCTACCTCAACATCATCTATCCGAAGTTCGCGGAGACCGACCGCGGCGTCATGAACCACGCCGCGATCATCCACAACATCGAGAAGGGCGACGCCGAGGCGCTGGCGCAGGCGATCTCCCGCGACATCGAGTTCGCCTCGCAGGCCTTCCACGCCGCCGTGGCGCAGGAACCCGCCTAGGCGTTCGGTCGGGCGCAACCCGCGAATCGAGCCCGCCGCCGGCGGGCTTTTTCGTGCCCGGCCCGCCATGGGAACGGCCCCTACCGAAGTGGCAGATTCAGCTTGACGTTCATATGATATAACAAATAACTTTGAGCATCATGTCCTCATGTCCGGAGATGCTGCGATGTTGGCAAAGGGTACGACTGCGCTTGTCACGGGGGGAAGCGGCGGCATCGGCTCCGCGCTGGTGCGGATGCTCGCCGGCACCGGGGTGCACACGGTCGCGCTGTCCAACGACCGCGAGAAGCTCGCCCTGCTCGACGGCACCGCGAACGTCGAGACCGTCTTCATGGACGTGACCGACGCGGAAGGGCTGAGACAGGCCTTCTCGGAGCGCCAGATCGACATCCTCGTCAACGCCGCCGGCGTGCTCGGCGTCACCGGCACGCTCTACAGCGTGCCGCACGCCTCGGCCCGGCACATCGTCGACGTCAACGTGGTCGGCGTCCACAACTGCCTGTCGGCGGTCGTGCCCGGCATGGTGGCGCGCAATCGCGGCCATGTCGTCAATGTCGGCTCACTCGCCGGGCCCTACCCTTCCGCCGGCCAGCCGATGTACTCGGCGTCCAAGGCGGCGATCCACAACATGAGCTCCAACCTGCGGATGGAGCTGTTCGGCACCGATGTGCGGGTGACGGAGATCCGCCCCGGCCGCGTCCGCACCGGCATGCATGCCGAGATGTTCGACGGCGACCACGCCCGCGCCAACGAGCTGCTCTACGACCCCTACGAGTGCCTGCGCCCCGAGGACATCGCCGAGGCGATCCGCTACGTGCTGTCGACGCCGCCGCATGTCTGCGTGGCGCAGATCGAGGTGGTGCCGACGCATCAGGTGGTCGGCGGCACCAAGATGCACCAGCGCGCGCCCGCTGGCTGAGAGACACCCGATTGCGGCACGAGATGGAGGATGGTCATGGCAAGGCATGATGGAAAACGCATACTGATCACCGGCGCGGCCAACGGCATCGGCTTCGCGACGGCGCAGCGGCTCGCCGAGGAGGGCGCGCGCCTTTACCTGATCGACATCGCCGGCGACCTGCTCGACGAGCGGGCGCGCGAGCTCGGCGCAACGACCGAGGTGGTCGCGCGCACCCTTTCCGTGACCGACGAGGCGGCGGTGCGCGAGGCGGTCGAGGACATGGCGGCCCGCTTCGGCGGCATCGACGCGCTGCTCAATTCGGCCGGCGTCGTCGCCGTCGAGCCGGCGCTCGAGGCCTCGATCGACACCTTCCGCAAGGTGGTCGACGTCAATTTGATGGGAACGTGGATCGTCAGCAAGGCCGTCGCCGCCCACATGGCCAAGGCCGGGGGTGGCTCGATCGTCAACATCTCGTCGGTCTACGGCTTCCAGGGTGCGCTCGCCCGCACCGCCTACTGCGCCTCCAAGGGCGCGGTGATCGCGCTGACCAATTCGCTCGCCGTCGAGTGGGGCCCGCTCGGCATCCGCGTCAACAGCGTGGTGCCGACCGGCACCCGCACGCCGATGGTGCAGGACCTGATCGACCGCGGCATCTACAAGCTGGAGGCCGTGCGCCGGCGCACGCCGCTCGGCCGGCTGGCCGAGCCGGACGAGGTGGCGCGCGCGTGCAGCTTCCTGATCAGCGACGACGCCTCGATGACCACCGGCACCCATCTGCGCATCGACGGCGGCTGGCTGGCCAACGGCTTCCCGACCTGACCCTCCCGGGACGCCCTTCCCCGGCGCGCGCCGCGCCGCCGGGGAAGGGATTTCAGATCACGGCTTCTTCCAGGAACGGCTCGTTTGCGGCAATGCGCGCATAGCCGAAGGGCGACAGGTCGAGGGTGCAGAACGCGCCGTAAAGGATCAGCTCGCTGACGGCGCGGCCGGCGGCGGGCGACTGCTGCAGGCCATGGCCGGAAAAGCCGTTGGCGAACATGAAGTTGCGCACTTGCGGGTGGAAGCCGACGATGCCGTTGTGGTCGAGGCTGTTGTATTCGAAATGCCCGGTCCAGCGCTGCATGACCCGCAGCGAGTCGAAGGCGGGGATCCTGTGCCACAGCGCCGGCCAGATGCGCTCCTCGAACTCCTCGTGGCACATATTGAAGTCGTCGTAGTCGGCGGGGCCGTCGTCGAGCGGCGTGTTGCCGGTGAGGAACAGCTCGCCTTCCGGCCTGACGAAGGTGCCGGTCTTGTCGATGACGTTGGGCATCCGGCCGGGGATCGGCGTCGCGCTGGCGAAGACGAAGCTGTAGCGCTTGCGCGGCTCGACCGGGATGTCGAGGCCGGCCATCCGCGCCACCAGCCGCGCGCGCGGCCCGGCGGCGTTGACGAGCGTGCCGCAGGCGATCCGCTCGCCGGTGGAGAGCGTCGCCGCGACGACCCTGCCGCCCTCGACGTCGAGCCCGGTGACGGCGTTGTCGATATAATGGACGCCGCCGGCGCGCGCCGCGCGGCGGAAGCCGTTGAGCAGCCCCATCGAGTCGAACCAGCCTTCCGCCTCAGCGCCCCACGAGCCGCCGCCGAGATCGTCGACATTGACCCAGGGAAAGCGCTCCTTGATCTCGCCGGGCGACAGGAAGACGGTATGCGCGCCGAGGCTGCGCTGCATGTCGACGCGCGCCAGCGCCGCCTCGACGCCTTCCGGCGGGATGCAGAACAGGTAGCCATGCTCCCTGAAGCCGAGATCGGGCGACGGCTCGTCGGGATAGAACGGCGCCATCCGCTCGCGGAAGCCGCGGATGAACTCGACGCCGAACTGGCTGATCAGCACGTTGATCGGGTTGGAATATTGCTGGCGGATGGCGCTGGTCGACAGCGCGGTCGAGGAGAACTCGTAGCTCGAGTCGCGCTCGACGACGAGGATGGAGAGCCCCGCGCCCGCCGCCTGGCTCAGCCAGTAGGCGGTGGACGAGCCGATGACGGCGCCACCGACGATGACGATGTCGTAGGCGTTGCGCGCGGGCGACTTGTAGGGAGGAATGGCCATGGATTTGTCCGCGATCTACCGGGAGAAGGAAGCGACGAGGGCGTCGGAGGCTCTGGCGAGAAGGCCGAGATCGGAGCCGACCGCGACCATGGTGAAGCCGTCGCCGAGATAGCGGTCGGCATCCGCCTTGACCGGCGCGAGGATGCCACCGGCCTTGCCCGCAGCGGCTGCGGCGCGCCCGACCGTAGCGATCGCCGCCTGCACCTCCGGCGCGCCCGGATTGCCCATGAAGCCCAGATTGGTGGAGAGGTCGCCCGGTCCGACGAAGAGGACATCGACCCCCTCGACAGCCGCGATCTCGGCGGCGTTGGCGACGCCGATGGCGCACTCGATTTGCACCGCCAGCAACTGGTTGCGGCGGGCATTGGCGTGGTAGCCGGCGATGCGGCCGAACTGGTTGGCCCGATGGCCGACCGAGAAGCCGCGAAAACCGCCGGGCGCGTAGGTCATCGCCTCGACGACGCGCCTCGCCTGCGCCGCATCGCGCACGTTCGGGATCATCAGGCTGCGCGCGCCCGCGTCCATGTAGCGCTTGATCGCGACGGGATCGTCGGAGGGCAGCCGCACCACGCCCTCGCAGGGGAAGCCGCCGAGAACCTGAAGCTGGGCGACCACGCTGCGCAAATCGTTCGGGCTGTGCTCGCCGTCCACCAGCAGCCAGCCCGCGCCCGAGCCGGCGACGACCTCGGTGGTGAGCGCCGAGGCGAGCGAGCACCACAGCCCGATGCTCGGCCTGCCGTCCGCGAGCGAGGATTTCAGGAGGTTGGGGCGCTCTTCCATGCGGCGGACCTTCTTTGAAGACCGGTATTGAACGGCCAGTATTGAACTGAATGTAATATCATATAACTTTGCAACCGCGGCGCAAGCGGCTCCGGCCGGGAACGGGGCGCAATCCGGGAGGATGCAGGCAGTGCGAGGCAGCGGCAAGGCCGAGATATTCGCGATGATCGCGCATCCCGTCGATCATGCGAAAAGCCCCGGCATCTTCAACGAACTGTTCGAACGGCGCGGGCTCGACAGCCTGATGGTGCCGCTGACCTGCCGTCCGGAGGCGTTCGCCACCTTATGGGACGGCCTGACGGCCGCGACCAACGTGCGCGGTGCGATCATATCCGTGCCGTTCAAGACCGTGGCCTTCGAACTCTGCGCCTCAGCGCACGAGCGGGCGCGGCGGGTGCGCAGCACCAACTGCATCAGGCGCGCCGAGGGCGGCGGCTGGCATGCCGACAATTTCGACGGCGTCGGCTTCATCGACGCGCTCACGGCGGGCGGCCACGCGCTCGCGGGCCGCGCCATCCTCCAGCTCGGCGCCGGCGGCGCCGGCACCGCGCTCGCCTACGGGCTGGCGGAAGCCGGCGCGCGCCATATCCGCCTGTTCGACGTCGACGCCTCGCGGGCAGGACGGCTCGCCGCGCTCGTCATGGCCGCCTTCCCCGCCTGCCGCGTCGAGACCGGATCGGCCGACCCGACGGATATGGACATGGTCATCAACGCGACGCCGGTCGGCATGCATGCGGGCGATCCGCTGCCGGTCGACGCCGGCCTGCTGCGCCCTGAGATGACGGTGGTCGACATCATCATGGAACCGGCCGAAACTGCGCTCCTGCGCGAGGCGCGGCGGATCGGTTGTCGCGTGCAGGAAGGAAGGCCGATGATGGACTTCCAGGTCGGCGCGATGTGCCGATTCTTCGGCATCGGCGAAGAAGGGTAAACGGAATGAAGGAAGCGCGCGCCATCGTCGTCATCGGCGGCACGTCCGGCATCGGAAAGGCGATCGCCCTGCGCTTCGCCCGCGAGGGCGCGAACGTTCTCGTCGCCGGGCGCGACGGCGAGCGGGGCGAAGCCGTCGCGCAAGCCTGCGCGGAAGCTGGCGCGGCGCGGGCGCTGTTCGCTGCGGTCGACGTGGCCGACCCGGCCTCCGTCGAGGCGCTCGCCGCCGGCGCCGTCGACGCCTTCGGCACGCCGCATGTCGCCGTCAACTGCGCCGGCATCCTCCAGAGCGGCAAGCGCGTGCTCGATCAGCCGCTCGACGAGGACGAGCGGCTGTGGCGCATCAACTATCGCGGCACGCTGCTCGGCTGCCAGGCCTTCGGCCGGCTGATGGCGGAGGCCGGGCGCGGCGCGATCCTCAATGTCGGCTCGCTCGCCTCGTTCGCGCCGCTGTCGCTGCCCGCCTACACGCCCGGCAAGCACGCCGTACTGGCGCTGACGGAGATCCTCGCCGCCGAGCTCGGCCCGCGCGGCGTGCGGGTCAACGCCGTCGCGCCGGGCTACACGCTTTCCGACGGGCTGAAGGAGAAGATCGCCCGCGGCGAGCGCGACCCGGACGCCATCGTCGAGACCACGGCGCTCAGGCGCTTCGTCGAGCCCGCTGACGTCGCCGAGGCGGCGGCGTTCCTGTGCTCGGACCTCGCCGCGTCGATCACCGGCGTCACCCTGCCGGTCGATGCCGGCTGGCTCGTCCAGGCGCCCTATGCGCAATATCTGCGCGGCAACCCGATCCGGCTGGCGTGAGCCGGCAGACAACCCATGGAAGGCACGTGATGGCAAAGACGGCATTGGTGACCGGCGCAACCAGCGGAATCGGCCGGGCGATCGCGATCGCGCTGGCCAGGGCGGGATACGAGGTGCTGGCGGTGGGGCGAAACCGCGACGCGCTCGACGAGCTGCGCGCGCTCGACCCGACGATCCGGCCGATCCGCCTCGACGTCAAGGACCGCGCCGCGGTCGAGGAGGCGGTGCGCGGCCTTCATGTCGACGTGCTCGTCAACAATGCCGGCATCATGCCGCCGCTCGGCCATTTCGCCGACATCGACGTCGCCGCCATCGACGCCGCCATCGACCTGAACCTCACCGCCACGCTGTTCATGACGCGGATGATCGTGCCGCAGATGCGCGAACGCGGCAGCGGGCATGTGGTGTTCACCGGCTCGACGGCCGGCCATCTCGTCGTGCCGAACATGGCGCTCTATTCGGCGACCAAGGCAGCCATATCCGGCTTCGCCGCCTCGCTGCGCGGCGATCTCGCGCCCCATGGCGTGCGGGTGACCGAGATCGTGCCCGGCCGCACCGAGACCCCGCTCTACAAGGGCGTGATCGACGAGGCGGCGCGCACGAAGATGTACGCCGACGATGCCGCTGTGCAGCCGGAGGACATCGCCGCCGTGCTGGTCACGGTGCTCGGCCTTCCCGCCTGGGCAGACGTCACCCGTTTCGACATCGTGCCAACCCGCCCGTCCGCTCCGGCCGGCGCAAAGTAAGGAGGCGTCCATGCAGGGTCTCAACATACTGATCGCCGGCGGCGCGACCGGGCTCGGCGCGCTGCTCGCCGAGATGGCGGTCGACGCCGGCGCGGCCGGCATCGGCATCATCGACCTCGACGGCAAGGGCGCGGACGCGGCGCTCGGCCCGGCACGCGCCGCGGGGCTGGCGACGGCGCATGCGGCGGCGAATGTCAGCGTCGGCCCCGAGGCCCATCGCGCCTTCGGCGAGATCGCCGCCGGGCTCGGCCGCGTCGACACGATGATCAACTGCGTAGCGATCTATCCGCGCCGGCCGCTGCTCGAGATCACCGACGCGGAATGGGACGCCTCCAACGCCGTCAACATCAAGGGCACCTATCACATGATGGTGGCAGCCGTCCTCCACATGCAGGGCCTCGAGCCGACGAACCACGTACGCGGCCGCATCGTCAACATCACCTCCGTCGACGCCTTCAAGGCGCACCCGCAGAACGCGCATTACGCCGCGACCAAGGCGGCGGTGGTCAGCCTGACGCGCTCCTTCGCCCACCACGTCGCCGCCGACGGCATTCTCGTCAATTCCGTCGCGCCGGCGGGCATGGCGACCGAGAAGGCGCGCGAGCTCGGCTTCCTCGGCGAGCTCGCCAGGGCGAGCCCGCTCGGGCGCGGCGCGGAGCCGCGCGAAATCGCCGAATGGGTTCTGATGGCCGGCGGGCCGAAAAACACTTACATGACCGGCGAGAACGTGATCGTATCGGGCGGCTACATCTACGCCTGAGGCAGGGCGGCAAGGCCAATCGGGAAGGAGGGGAGGTGCGGCATGAGCGACAAACTGCGCCTGCCGCCCCTCAACGCCCTCCGGGTGTTCCACGCCGTCGCCCAGCATCGCAGCTTCCGGCGCGCGGCCGAGGAGCTGCTGGTCACGCCGCAGGCGGTCGGCCAGCAGATGAAGCTGCTCGAGGAGCTGCTCGAGGTGACGCTGTTCGTGCGCCGCGGCCGCTCGGTCGAGCTGACGGAACCGGCGATCCTGCTCTCCCATTTCGTAAAGGCGGGCTTTCACGAGCTGTCCGAAGGGGTGCGGCGGGTGACGAAATCCGCGGCCCGCACCCGCATCAACCTCAACGCCAGCCCCTATTTCGCCACGCGCCACCTCCTGCAGCGCCTGTCCCTGTTCCGCGCCATCCTGCCGGACGCGGACCTGCGGCTGACGACGATGATCGACACGCCCGACTTCGCGCGCGACGAGGTCGATCTCTCCATCCAGTGGGGCTATGAGGGAGGCTGGCCGGGCTACCAGTCGTCGCTGCTCGTTGCCGATCCCAAGGTCATCTGCTGCACGCCGGAGATCGCGGCGACGATCCGCTCGCCGGCCGATCTTGCTGAGGCGACGCTGCTGGACACGGTGAAGTCGCTGCGCCTGTGGCCGGACATCCTGCGCCACCTTGAGGTCGAGAAGGGGGGCGGCAACCGCAGCATCGGCTTCGACGACGCCGCCTCGATGCGCCGCGCCACCGTACAGGGCATCGGAATCGGCCTTCTGTCGACCTTCGACGCCGAGGAGGACCTGCGGTCCGGGGCGCTCGTCGCGCCGTTCGGGCGCGACGCACTGACCGGCATGAGGGCCGAGGAGGTGCCGGGCTTTCATGTGGTCCTGCCGCGCTCGCATCTCAGGGTGAAGGCGGTGGCGATGCTGCATCGCTGGCTCGTCGAGCAGGACTGGGCGCGCGAGCGGTGAGGTCGCCCTTGCCGAAAGGAAAGAAAAACTTTCCAATCGGCAAAATTTCTTGATTCCGCCGCGGCGCATCGCCGGTCACTCTCGGCCGGCCATTCCCGCCGTCGCGCGGGGGTGCCGCTTTCGGCCGGCGGCGCGCAGAAGGATCAGGGCATGAACGGCACAGCGAAAGACATACGCCTCGGCGCCGACATCGGCGGCACCTTCACGGACATCGCCCTCGACATCGACGGCCGGCTGTTCTCGACCAAGGTGCTGACCGACTACGCCGCGCCGGAACGGGCGATCCTCGACGGCATCGGCATCGTCACGCGCGAGGCGGGTATCTCGCCGGGGGCGCTGCAGACGATCATCCACGGCACGACGCTCGCCACCAATGCGCTGATCGAGCGGCGCGGCGCGCGCACCGCCTTCGTCACCACCGAGGGTTTTCGCGACGTCATCGAGATGCGGACGGAAAGCCGCTTCGAGCAGTACGACCTCGACCTCAAGCTGCCCGAGCCGCTGATCCCGCGCGAGGACCGCTTCACCGTCGCCGGGCGCATCGGCGCCGAGGGGCAGGAATTGCAGCCGCTCGACGAGGCGGCGCTGGAGCGCGTCGCCGAGCGCATCGCCGCCGGCGGGTTCCGCTCCGTCGCCATCGGCTTCATCCATTCCTACGCCAACCCGGCGCACGAGCAGCGGGCGCGCGCGATATTGCAGCGCCGGCTCGATCTGCCGGTCTCGATCAGCGCCGAGGTCTCGCCGCAGATGCGCGAGTTCGAGCGCTTCAATACCGTGTGCGCCAATGCCTATGTCCGGCCGCAGATCGGCGAGTACCTGACCCGGCTCCAGGCCAGCCTGAAGGAGATGGGAGCGACCTGCCCGGTCTTCATGATCCATTCCGGCGGCGGCCTGATCTCGGTCGAGACGGCCTCGCTGTTCCCGGTGCGGCTGGTGGAATCGGGGCCGGCCGGCGGCGCGATTTTCGCCGCCGACATCGCCCGCCGCTTCGGCCTCGGCTCGGTCTTCTCCTATGACATGGGCGGAACGACCGCCAAGATCTGCCTGATCGAGGATTTCGAGCCGCGCACGGCGCGGACCTTCGAGGTCGCCCGCACCTATCGCTTCGCCAAGGGCTCGGGAATGCCGATCTCGATCCCGGTGATCGAGATGATCGAGATCGGCGCCGGCGGCGGCTCGATCGCCCGCGTCGACGCGATGGGCCGCATCCAGACCGGCCCCGAAAGCGCCGGCTCCGAGCCGGGGCCGGCCTGCTACGGCCGCGGCGGCGCGCGCCCGACCATCACCGACGCCGACCTTGCGCTCGGCAAGCTCGACGCCGACAATTTCGCCGGCGGTGCGATCCGGCTCGACGCCGGAGCCTCCGACGCGGCCATCGTCGCCGATGTCGGCAAGCGCCTGTCGCTCGACACGCTGTCGGCGGCGTTCGGCATCTGCGAGGTCGTCGACGAGAACATGGCCAACGCCGCCCGCGTCCACGCGGTCGAGAACGGGCGCGACATCGCCGACAACGTCATGATCGCCTTCGGCGGCGCCGCGCCCCTCCACGCCGCGCGGCTGTGCGAGAAGCTCGGCATCGACCGCTGCATCGTGCCGCAGGGCGCCGGCGTCGGCTCGGCCATCGGCTTCCTCAAGGCCCCGTTCGGCTACGAGGCGCTGACCTCGCGGCTGGTGCGGCTGTCGCGCTTCGACGCCACGGAAGTCAACGCGCTCCTCGGCGAGCTCACCCGCACCGCCGAGAGCTTCGTGCGAGCGGGGACGAGCGGGGCGATCCGCCGCGACATCACCGCCTTCATGCGCTATGCCGGGCAGGGCTGGGAGATTCCGGTGCCGCTGCCCGACCGGCCGTTCGACGCGTCGGACGCCGACCGTCTCACCGCGCTCTTCCGCGAGCACTACGCCCGCTTCTTCGGGCGCGCCATCGACGGGTTTGCCGGCCTCGAGATCGAGATCGTCACATGGTCGGTGAAGGCGCAGGACGAGCGCCCCGCCCCGGAGCGGCACGCGCTCGCGCCGGCCGCGCGCGAGGTCGAGCCGCAGGCGACGCGCGACGTGTTCGACCCGGGCAGCGGCGCGATGCGCCCCGCGGGAATCATCGAGCGCACCGCACTTCGCGCCGGCGACCATGTCGCCGGGCCGGCGATCATCGTCGAATCCGAGACCTCCACGCTGCTGACGGCGCTGTTCGACGCCGTGGTGCAGGCGGACGGCTCGATCCTCCTCGAACGGAAGGGAAGCGCGCGATGAGCGAACTCAGCGACATCCGCATGCAGGTGATGTGGAACCGGCTCATCTCGGTGGTCGAGGAGCAGGCGATGACGCTCCTGCGCGCGGCGTTCTCGACCTCGGTGCGCGAGGCGGGCGACCTGTCGGCCGGCGTCTTCACCCCCGACGGGCTGATGCTGGCGCAGGCGGTGACGGGAACGCCCGGCCACGTCAACACCATGGCGGCGGCGGTGCGCAACTTCATGGACGAGATCCCGCGCGAGGAGATGTTCGAGGGCGACACCTACGTCACCAACGACCCCTGGCTCGGCACCGGCCATTTGCACGACATCACCATGGTCTCGCCGTCCTTCCTGGACGGCGAGCTCGTCGCGTTCTTCGCCTGCACGGCCCATGTCGTCGATGTCGGCGGCCGCGGCTTCGGGGCCGACGGCAAGTCGGTCTACGAGGAAGGCATCCAGATCCCGATCATGAAATTCGCGGAAAAGGGCGTCGTCAACCGCCACCTCGTGCGGCTGCTCCACGCCAATGTCCGCGAGCCGAACCAGGTGGTCGGCGATTTCTATTCGCTCGCCGCCTGCAACGACGTCGGCCACCGCCGGCTGGTCGAGATGATGCGCGAGGCCGGCCTGCCGACGCTCGACGACCTCTCGCGCTTCATCTTCTCGCGCACCCGCGCGGCGATGCTGCAACGCATTGCGGAGCTGCCGCGCGGGAACTGGTCGAACGCGATCGTCACCGACGGCTACGACGACCCGATCAGGCTGGCCGTCGCGGTCTCCATCGCCGAGGACCATGTCGGCATCGACTTCACCGGCTCGGACCCGATGAGCCGCTGGGGCATCAACGTGCCGATCATCTACAGTACGGCCTACGCTTCTTATGCGCTGAAATGCGTGATTGCGCCGGACATCCCCAACAACGCCGCCTCGCTGGCGCCGTTCAGGGTGACGTCGCCGGTGAACATCCTCAACGCGGCGCGCCCCGCGCCGGTGGCGCTGCGCCACGTCATCGGCCACATGGTGCCGGACCTGATCCTCGGCGCGATGGCCAAGGCTCTGCCCGGCCGCATCCTCGCCGAGGGCGCGGGCGCGCTGTGGAACATCCACATCTCGGCGCGTCCGGTGGCCGGCGGCGAGGGCCGGCGGGCGGAGGTGCTGATGTTCAACTCGGGCGGCATGGGCGCGCGCCCGTCGCTCGATGGGCTGTCGGCGACGGCGTTCCCCTCCGGCGTCCAGACCATGCCGATCGAGGCGACCGAGCATACCGGGCCGATCGTCGTCTGGCGCAAGGAGCTGCGGCCGGATTCCGGCGGCGACGGCGAGTTCCGCGGCGGCCTCGGGCAGGTCATGGAGATCGCCGCACTCGACGGCCACGAGTTCGACTTCTCGGCGATGTTCGACCGCATCCATCACCCGCCGGCCGGGCGCGAGGGCGGCGAGGACGGCAAGGCCGGCTCCGCCCGCCTCGACGACGGCACCGCGATGCGGCCCAAGGGCTGGCAGCACGTTCCCGCCGGCCGCCGGCTGGTGCTGGAGCTGCCGGGCGGCGGCGGCTATGGCGATCCCGCGCGGCGCGGCGCCGAGGCGCGCGCGCTCGACCGGTCGCGCGGCTATGTGACGGAGGAGCAGGAATGAGCTACGTTGCCTCACGGCTCTCGGCGATCAGGCCGTCGGCCTCGATGGTCGCCTCGCAGGCGGCCAAGGCGCTGCGCGCCACCGGCGTCGACGTCATCGACCTCGGGCTGGGCGAGCCGGATTTCCCCACCCCGGACCACATCATCGACGCGGCCTTCAGGGCCGCGCGGGCCGGCGAGACGCTCTACACCGCCCCGGCCGGAACGCCGGCCCTGCGCGCGGCGATCGCGGAAAAGTTCAGGCGCGAGAACGGGCTGTCCTTCGGCCCCGACGACGTCACCGTCGCCAACGGCGCCAAGCAGATCATCTTCAACGCGCTGATGGCGACGCTGGAGCCGGGCGACGAGGCTATCCTGCTCGCGCCCTATTTCGTCTCCTATCCCGAGATGGTGAAGCTGCTCGGCGGCACGCCCGTCACCGTCGAATGCCCGGCCGAGACGGGCTTTCGCCTGACGCCCGAATTGCTGGAGGCGGCGATCACGCCCCGGACCAAGTGGCTGTTCCTCAACATGCCTGGCAACCCGTCCGGCGCGGTCTATTCGCGGGCGCAGCTCGAGGCGCTCGGCGCGGTGCTGGCGCGCCACCCCTCGGTGCTGGTCCTGTCGGACGAGATCTACGAGCACATCCTCTTCGACGGCCGGGAATTCGTCTCCTTCGCCGCTGCCTGCCCCGAGCTCGTCGAGCGCAGCCTCGTGGTCAACGGCGTGTCGAAATCCTACGCGATGACCGGCTGGCGCGTCGGCTATGCCGCCGGTCCCGCGCCGCTCATCAAGGCGATGAACGTCGTCCAGAGCCAGTCGGTGACCTCGGTCTGCTCGATCGCGCAGGCGGCCGCGCTCGCGGCGCTCGAAGGGCCGCAGGATCATGTCGCGCGCTTTCGCGCCGCCTTCGAGGCGCGGCGCGACCTCGTCGTCGCCGGCGTGGCGAAGATCGGCGGGCTCAGCCTGCCGGCGCCGGACGGCGCATTCTACGCCTATATCGGCTGCGGCGCGCTGATCGGCCGCAAGACGCCGCAAGGGACAGTGCTCGCCGACGACGCGGCGGTGGCGGACTATCTCCTGAAGCACGGCCGGGTCTCGTCCGTGCCCGGCGTCGCCTACGGCCTTTCGCCCTATTTCCGCATCTCGACCGCCACCGGCGAGGAAACGCTGACCGAGGCCCTCGCCCGCATCGACGCCGCCGTCGGCGCACTGGAGTAGACGCCATGCCGCTTTACAACCGCATCCTCCTCACCGGCGCCGCGGGCCGGCTGGGCACGCAGCTGAGGCGCGGGCTCGCGCCCCTCGCCACGACGATCAGGCTGGCGGACGTGAAGCCGGTGGGCGACCTCGCCGCGAACGAGGAAGAGGCGATCTTCGACCTCGCCGACATGGACGCCGCCATCGCGGCGACGCGCGATTGCGACGCCATCGTCCATTTCGGCGGCGCGGCGGTGGAATCGCCGTGGCAGACGATCCTCGACGCCAGCATCCGCGGCTCCTACCACATCTACGAAGGCGCGCGGAAACACGGCGCCCGGCGCGTCGTCTACGCCTCGTCGGTCCATGCCATCGGCTATCACGAGGTCGAGGCGCAGATCGGCGTCGACGCTCCCGTCCGTCCCGACAGCCTTTACGGCGTGTCGAAGACCTTCGTCGAGAGCCTGAGCCGGCTCTATTGGGACAAGTTCGGCATCGAGAGCGTGTGCCTGCGCATCTTCTCGTCCTTCCCCGAGCCGGCGGACCGGCGCATGCTGTGGTCCTACCTGTCGTTCGCCGACTGCGTGCGGCTCGTCGAGGCCGCGCTCACCGCGCCGCGCGTCGGGCACACGATCTCCTTCGGCATGTCGGACAACAAGGTCAAGACGGTCGACAACACCGGCGCGGCGCATCTCGGGTTCATCCCGCGCGACAGCAGCGAGCCGTTCCGCGACAAGGTCGAGGCGGCGACGCCGGTGCCGGACCCGAAATCGCCGGCCACCCGCTATCTGGGCGGCTGGTTCTGCGAGCTCGGCCATCCCGACGACGACGGGAGCTGACATGGAAAGAGCCCGGCACGGCACCCCCGACATGCCGGAGCGAACCGGGACGACCATCGCGCGCGGCCGCTTCACATTCGTGAGAGCGGCCGTTTTCTTTCGGCCCGAATCCAGCGTTTCCAAACCCTTATGCCGCTGGGGAAGGCGATCGCCGCGCAAGCGAATAACCGATTGCTGAAGAATGATATGTGTTATATCATATTAAATGAGTGGGCCGTTCGGGAACGGCATGCTCTTCCACAATATCAAGGGGAAGGTCGCTATGAGGAACATTGTTAAGTACGCAACCGCTCTGGCCGTGGTGGCAGGGGCCACGACGGCGATGCAGGCGCCGGCCGCCGCCGCGTTCGGCGATACGCTCAAGGCGGTCAAGGAGCGCGGCACGCTGCGGTGCAGCGGCCACAACGGTTCGTATCTCGGCTTCGCGGAGATCGACGACCGCGGCGTATGGACGGGATACGACATCGACCTGTGCCGCGCGATGGCGACCGCCATCTTCGGCGATCATGAGGGCCATCTCGAGGTGGTGCCGGTCGGCTGGGCGCAGCGCTTTCCGTCGCTCCAGTCCGGCGATCTCGACATCGTCATCAAGGCCAGCGGCTGGACGTTCGGCCGCGACACCGACCTGAACCTGCAATACACCCAGCCTTACCTGCTCGCGCCGATGCGCATGATGGTGCATGCCGAGAGCGACATCGACGCCATCTCCGGCCTCGAGGGCGGCTCGATCTGCACGCCGGCCGGCACGTCGAACGAGCGCTACCTCGCCGAGTATCTCGAGCGCACCGGCCTCAGCGCCGAGATCGTCGCCATCGAGCGCACCGAGGAGCTGGACGCCGCCTATCTGTCCGGCCGCTGCGACGGCTACTTCCAGTGGGACGTGGTCCTCGGCACCGTTCGCCTGAAGGCCGACAATCCCGACGACCACGTCTTCCTCGACGAGGTGATCTCGGCCGAGCCCATCGGCATGATCGCGCGGCAGGGCGACGACAACTGGATCGACATCGGCAACTGGGTGATCAACGCCCTGCTCATCGCCGAGGCCAACGGCGTGACCAGCGAGAACGTCGACGAGGTGCGCGCCAATCCGCCGAGCCCGGCGGTGGCCAAGCTGCTCGGCGCCACGCCCGGCATCGGCACCCAGCTCGGCCTCGATGACAACTGGGGCTACAACGTCATCAAGAAGCTCGGCAACACCTCCCAGGTCTGGGACCGCAACCTCGGCACCGGGTCGCCCTACAAGATCGATCGCGGCATGAACGCGCTGTTCCGGGACGGCGGCGTGTTCTACCACTTGATCCTCGACTGACGATCGCTGGCCGGTGCCGCGCTCGCGGCACCGGTCCTCCCTGCCCGGAAATCCTGGCCCGGAAACCTTGGAAAGCCGTATGCGCGCACCCACCCTGCGAGGCTCGAAGGCCTCATGGCTGATCCAGGCGCTCTTCATCGCCGCCGTGGTGTTCCTGGTCTGGCTCGTGGTCGATTTCACCCGCAGCAACCTGCAGGCGCAGGGCGTGACCTTCGGGTTCGGCTTCCTGAACCGCTCCACCGGCTGGAGCGTGAACTACTCGCTCATCCCCTATTCCACGACCGACCCGTACTGGAAGGTGCTGGTCATCGGCCTGATGAACACGCTGTGGCTCGGCGCGATCTCGCTGACGTTCGCCACCCTGCTCGGCGTCCTCGTCGCCATCGCGCGCACGGTGACGAACAGGGTGTTCAACTTCATCGGCCTGATGTTCGTCGAGACGTTCCGCAACATACCGATCCTGTTGCAGGTGTTCTTCTGGTTCGCGGTGTTCACCAACCTGCCGAACCCGCGCAACGCCATCTCCTACGGCGACATGGTCTTCCTCTCCGCGCGCGGCATCTTCGTGCCCGGCCTCAACGTGACGCTGGGCATGGCGTTCTGGGCGCTGGCCGCCGTGCTCGCCGGCGCCGGCGTGCTGATCTGGATCTACAACGCCCGCCGCTTCAAGCGGATCGAGCCCAAGGCGCGCACCAGGCTGGCGCTCGGCGTCCTCGCCGTCACCGTCATCGCGGCGCTCATCCTGCTCTATCTCGGGCGCAAGCCGGACACGGACCTCATCAGCATCCCGGCCCGCCGCGGGCTGAACTTCTCCGGCGGCATCCAGATCGGCCCCGAGGTCAGCACGATGATAACCGCCATCACCATCTACGGCGCGGCCTACATTTCCGAGATCGTGCGCGCGGGACTGATCTCGGTCGGCAAGGGCCAGATCGAGGCCGCCACCGCGCTCGGCCTCAGCCCGTGGCAGATCTTCACCCGCATCCGCATGGCGCTCGCCTTCCGCATGATCCTGCCGTCGCTGACCAACCAGTATATCTGGCTGATCAAGGCGACGACGCTGGGCATCGCCGTCGGCTTCAGCGACTTCTTCATGGTGGTGGCGGTGTCGATCACCCAGAGCGGACACACGATCGAGCTGATCGGCATCCTCATGGCCGGCTTCCTCGCCATCAACTACACGCTGGCGCAGGTGTTCAACAGGATCAACAGGGCGATCGCCCTGCCGGGGGCGCGGGCCGGGTCATGACGACGATCGTGGAACAGGCCTTCGGACGGCGCTTCATCAACCGGCTGCGCGACCGGCCCCTCGCCTCGCTGCTGAACGTGGCGATCTCGCTCGCCGGCATTGCCCTGATCGCGTGGATCGCCTGGGGGCTGTTCTCATGGGGCGTCGTCAACGCCGTGTGGACCTCGGACACCGGCGCCGAGGCCTGCCGCGGCGCGACCGGCGCCTGCTGGGCCGTGATCGAGGCGCGCTGGCGGGTCATCCTCTTCGGTCTCTACCCCTATGACGAGCAGTGGCGCTCGGTGCTGGGCGGCATCGCCATCGTCATCGTCTCGATCTTGTCCTGCCTGCCGGTGTTCTGGACCGCGCGGCGGCTCGCCGGGCTGTGGCTGGTCGGCTTCGCGATCTTCTACGGGCTGATGCGCGGCGGGGTGTTCGGCCTTTCCGTGGTGCCGGAGGCGAGCTGGGGCGGCCTTTCGCTGACGATCTTCATCTTCGTCGCCACCGTGCTCCTCGGCATGCCGATGGCGATCATGCTCGCCCTGCTGCGCCGGTCGTCGATGCCGGTGATCTCGTCGGCCGCGGCGCTGGTCATCGATTCCGTGCGCTCGCTGCCGCTCCTGTCCATCCTGTTCACCGCCGCCGTCATCGTCCCCTTCCTCGTGCCGCAGGGCATGAGCGGCGACAAGCTCTACCGCGTCATCGCCGGCTGCGCGATCTTCTTCGCCGCCTATCAGGCCGAGGTGATCAGGAGCGGCATGCAGGCTGTCGGGCGCGGGCAGGAGGAGGCCGCGACGGCGCTCGGCCTCAGCTACAGGCACCATGTCGGCTACATCCTGATGCCGCAGGCGTTCCGCTACGCGCTGCCGCCGACGATCAGCCAGATCGTCATCGCCTTCAAGGAAACGTCGCTGGTGGTGATCGTCGGCTTCTTCGAGCTGATGGCGTCGGCCAACGCCGCCTACGGCACCGGCGAATGGCGCTTCGCCTATGTCGAGGTCTACGTGTTCGTCGCCATCCTCTACTTCGTCTTCATCTTCTCGTTGTCGAGATACGGCGCGTATCTCGAGCGCAACATGCGCGTAGGCAAGATATAAGGAATGGACGCCATGAGCGAAGCTCGCGAGCCGGTCGTCGAGATCAAGGAGCTGGTCAAGTATTACGGGCAGTTCTGCGCGCTGAACAAGGTCGACCTCACCGTCAATCGCGGCGAGCGCATCGTCATATGCGGGCCCTCCGGCTCCGGCAAGTCGACGCTGATCCGCTGCATCAACCATCTCGAAAGCCATCACGACGGGACGATCCGCGTCCTCGGCATCGAGATGAACGACTCGGCCCGCAACGTCGACACGATCCGGCGCGAGGTCGGCATGGTGTTCCAGAGCTTCAACCTGTTCCCGCACATGACGGTGCTGGAGAACTGCACGCTGGCGCCGATGCTGGTGCGCAAGGTCTCGCGCCGCGAGGCCGAGGACATCGCCATGACCTATCTGGAGCGGGTCAAGATCCCCGACCACGCGCACAAGTACCCGGCCGAGATGTCGGGCGGCCAGCAGCAGCGCGTCGCCATCGCCCGCGCGCTGTGCATGAAGCCCGAGCTGATGCTGTTCGACGAGCCGACCTCGGCCCTCGACCCCGAGATGATCTCGGAAGTGCTCGACGTGATGATCAAGCTGGCCGAGGACGGCATGACGATGATCTGCGTCACGCACGAGATGGGCTTCGCCCGCAAGGTCGCCGACAGGGTGATCTTCATGGACGGCGGCGAGGTGATCGAGGAAGCGCCGCCGGCGACGTTCTTCGAGAACCCGAAGAGCGAGCGCACCCAGCGGTTCCTCCAGCAGATCCTCGGCCACTAACGCCTAATCAGGGCAGCCGCGCCAGCTGCTCGCGCAGCTGGGCGGGCGTCGCGTCGTACTCGCCGAGCTCGGACGCCGCCTCCAGCCTCTCGGCAAGCTCCAGCGCCGCCTCGTAGTGCGGCCGCGGGTCGGCCGACAGGCGCGCGATCTTGACGGTGAGGTCGAGGAGCCGCCGTCTGGTGTCCGGCCCGGGCTGCCGGGCGTCTCTGTCCCGCACCAGCGCAGCGAGCTCGGAGAACGCCGCGGCGGCCTCTTCCCTGCCCCCCAGCATCTCGCACAGCACGCCGAGATTGTAGAGCGCCGCCTCGAAATTGGCGCGCAGGGCGCTGTCCTGCGAATTGACGAGGTCGAGCTGCCGGCCGATCCCGGCCGCGCCGGCATAGGCGTCGCGGGCCTTCGCGTTGTCGTCGATCAGCCGCCGGCTGCGCCCGAGGTCGAGCAGGGCCCGCATCAGGGCGAGGCGGATGTCGCGGTCGGCGGCGGGGCCGGCGGCCAGCGCGCCGAGATCCTCGACGCTGCGCTCCAGCACCGCGATGGCCTTGTCGTACTCGCCCGCCTGGTAGCGGGCGGTGCCGATGTCGCTCATGATGCGGGCGCGGTAGAGCCGCCACTGGACGTTGCGCGGGTCCTGCGCGGTCAGCCCGTCCATGACGGCGCGCGCCTCGTCGAAGGCGGCATAGGCGGCCGGCCTGTCGCGGCGCGCCAGATGCGCCCAGCCCGCGCCCTTCAGGCTCTGCGCCAGCGCGTAATGCAGCCGCACCTGCCGCCCGTCGCGCGCGATCAGGGCGCGGGCGCCCGCCGCGGCCTCGTCGTAGGCGGCGAGCGCGCGGTCCCCGTCGCCCTCGGCAAGCGCCGCGTCGCCGACGGACAGAAGCGCGTCGAACAGGCGGATGCTGGCCGGCACCTCGCCGGGGAAATCGGCCGCAAAGCGGCGCGCTTCATCGAGCCGCCTCGCCCAGATCGCCGCCGCCCCGGCGAAATCCGCCTTGTCGTAGCGGACCGAGCCGATGCGCCCGAGGATGGACAGCAGCCCGTCGCGGTTTTCCGGCCGGTCGGCATAGTGCTCGACCAGCCACTCGCGGAAGGACAGGGTCGCGTCGTAGTAGCTCAGCGCGCCGTCGAGATCCTGCCGCTGGCGGCGGATGTCGCCGATGCGCTCGGTTATGTTGGAGACCGAGGTCAACCAGTCGGCATTGCCCTCCATGCGGGCGCGCTGCGCGCCGCGCATCTTCAGGTTCTCATCGAGCAGCGCCTCGGCCCCGGCGATGTCGCCTTGGGTGCGCAGCACGTCGCTGACGCGCAGCATGGCGAGGCCGAGGTCGCGGATGGCGTCGTCGCCGCCTTCTCCCTGGGTCATGCGCAGCCGGGCCGACGCCTCCATCCGCCGGTAGGCGTCGAGCGCCGCGGTGGTCGAGCCGAGCTGGGCCTGAAGGTCGCCGAGATCGGCGAGCAGCCAGGTGCGCGCCCGGCGGTCGGCGTCCGGCACCGCTTCGTTCTCGATCTTGAGGTGCAGCCCTGCCGCCTTCTCATAGGCGTCAAGGGCGGCGGCATAGTCCAACTGGGCGAGAGAGACGCCGGCCGCCGCTTTCAGCGAGGCCGCCTCGGAAACGCGCCGCGACACCAGCTTTTCCGCCAGCGCGTCGGCCGACTCCGCGTCGATGGACACGGCCTCGGCCAAAATCGCCCGCGCCCTGTCGAATGCGCCGAGGCCCATCTGCGCCTCGGCCTCGCTGCGAAGACGGGCGACCTCGGGGTCGGAGGCCGAAAGGGTCCGCAGGTCGGCCCGCGCCTTGCCGTAGGCGGCAGCGGCCTCCTCCAGCTTCGCGGTGCGGTCCTGCGCCGACAGGGCCTTCAGGTCTGCGGAGATCAGCGCGCCGTAGAGGGGCGCCAGCGGCATGTCGCCCGCCGCCGCTATCATCTCGACCTCGGCACGCATGCCGGCGGTGATGTCGGCCATCGCCAGGAGCAGCGCCTCGCGCTCGGGAAGGTCGCCGCTGCGGCTGGCGAAGAACAGGCTGGGCAGGCCGCTCTCGACATAGGGCAGCTGCCGGCCGCCGGTCTCGTCATAGACCTGCTGCTGGACGAGGGTCAGCACCGAGCGGATTTCCAGCCCGTCCGTGTCGAGGAAGCCGGCGAGCGCGGCGGCGAAGGGCGAATTCTCGCCGGCCCCGTCGGCGGCGGTCTCGCCCGGCGCGGCCGAGAAGGCGAACAGCGTGTTCTCCGCCCGGCCGACCCGGCCGAGGCCCGGCCGCGCGCTCTTTTCCACATCGGGCGCGAGGGAGACGGCCCCGCGGCCGTCCGGCGCGAGACTTGCGGCGCCGAACGGGTCGTTACGGCAGGCGTCGAGCACGATCAGCACCGAGCGCGCCGCCGCAGCGACGGCAGCGCGGACCTCTTCCAGCGGCAGGGAGGTTTCCTTCAGCCGGTCGAGGGAGGTCGCATCGGCATCGACCGGCAGGAGATGGTTGTGGCCGCCGATCTCGACGCCGTGGCCGGCGAAATAGACGAAGGCGACATCCGCGCCTTCCGCGTCGTCGACGAAATTCTCCAGCGCCCGGCGCATGCGCCTCAAGTCCCGGTCGGATTCGCTCGATACCTCGAAGCCGAGCTTCTCCAGCGCCCGCTCGATCAGCCGCGCGTCGTTGCGCGGGTTGGCGAGCGGGCGGATCGTCTCATAGTCCTGCGCGGCGAAGACCAGCGCGACGCGCTTTTCCGCCATGGCCGCGTGCGGCGCGGCGGCCAGACACGCGATCAGCACAACCCATCGAAACCGGCGCACGCTCTTGTCTCCCAGCCCAGCCTGTCATTAGGCCGAAGATCGCGGAGAAAGAATGGCGTCTTCCAGCCGGCGAAGGCAAGCCCGATCAGAGCGGAGCCTCGACCCCCCGCCCGGCATCCCGCGCCGCGGCCCAGCAATGATGGGCGCAGGCGAGGTCCTGCGCCGCGATTCCGAGCGAGCGGTAGAGCGTGATCTCGCCATCGTCGCGCCGCCCCGGGCTGGTCCCGCCGAGCACCTCCCCGATCTCGGCAACGACATGCTCGCGTCCGATGCGGCCCGCCGCGATCATGTCGACGATCTCGCCGGCCTGGGCGAAGGTCGAGGGTCGGTAGTCGACGAAGACGCGCGCGGCGAGCACCGCGGCGTCGTCGATCTCGCGCTTCGAGGGGATCGAGGCGCCGACGACGTTGAGATGCGTTCCCGGCGCGATCCATTCCCCGCGCAGCACCGGCACCGGCGAGTTGGTGACGGTGCAGACGATGTCGGCCCCCCGCAACGCCGCCTCGGCATCGGTGCCGGCGAGGGTGACGGCGAGGTCCGGGTAACGGTCCCGCGCGTGCCGGGCATAGGCGAGCGCGGATTTTTCCGTCCGGCTGGCGATGCGCAATTCGCGGATCGGCCGCACCGTCATCAGTGCGTCGAGATGGTAGCGCGCCTGCTCGCCGGCGCCGATCATCGCCAGCACGGCGGCGTCGGCGCGGGCCAGCGCCCGGGTGGCGACGGCGGAGGCCGCTGCCGTGCGCCGCGCGGTCAGCGGGCCGCCGTCCATCAATGCGATGGCCGTGCCGTGCTCGGGCTCGAACAGCACCACCGCGCCCTGATGCGAGGAGTAGCCGGCCGCGACATTGCCGGGATAGAGGCTGACCAGCTTGATGCCGTGGCAGGGCGGGCTGCGCATGCGGCCGGGCATGATGCCCATCTTGTTCGGGCCGCCGACATCGACGATGGAGCGCAGCGGCAGCTCGGCCTCGCCGCGCGACACCGCTTCCATCGCCGCGGCCACGACCTCGATCGCGGTTTGCGGCGGCAGCAGCGCCGCGACGTCCTCACGGGAAAGAACGATCATCGCGCGCGCACCTCGCCGCCGCCCCATTCGCTCGTGCCGGCGGGGACGAGGCCGAGCTGTTCTTCCAACATCGCGGTGTAGAGCGCCGGCCGCGCGGCGTAGGGGAAGTGGCCGCCGGTCTCGAAGCGGTAGGCGACGGACGGCTTCAGCTTCGCCCGCACCTCCTCGCGCATGAAGGGCGGGATCAGCGGGTCGTCCTGCGCCTCGACGGTGACGATACGCTCGGCCGGCAGGGCGACGGCGGGAAGGTCCGGCGCGCGCTTGATGCCGTTGAGGCGGGTGCGCAGCTCCGGCTCGGGGATGCGGCCGCCGACCTCGGCCAAGAGCAGCGCGACGAGGTCGGCCTGCTCGGGATGGGTCGCTGCCCACGCGTTGAGGCCCTTGCCGAAGCCGTCGCGCAGCTCGCCGATCGGGCCGGCGTCGAGGTCCGAGCTGTAGGGCGGCACCTGGCGGACCAGCGCCACCGAGCACAGCGTGTTGGCCGCGATCAGCCGCTCCACCCGCTGGGCATGGACCGCCGCCATGTACTGCGCCAGATAGCCGCCGAGCGAGGAGCCGAGCACCGTCGCCCTGCCGATGCCGCGCTGGTCCATGAGCAGCGCCAGATCGTCGGCCCACTCCGCGACGCCGCCGGTGGCCGGATAGGTGACGGCGAGGATGCGGGCGCGGGCGCGCAGCGCCTCGATCTGCTGCCAGAAGATGTCGCCGCGCCCGAGCGTGCCGGGGATGAGCAGCAGAGCCGGCCCCGCGCCGCCGGTGTCGACCACGCCCCATTCGCGGCCGTTGAGGACGACGCGCTCTTCCGGGTTGTCCGCCGCGAAGCGGTCTCTCGATGCGATCAGGGCATTGCTCATGCGAACGGGGGTCATGCGAACGGGTCTTCCACTTTCGGCCAGTAGTCAGGCGCGCGGTTGCGATAGGGGATGTTGGCGTAGTCGGGCGTGATCGAGCCGGGCGTGGCGACGTGGATCACCTCGGCGGCGATGGGCGCGAAGCCGGCATGGAAATGCTGCGAGGACTTCACGCAGACCAGCCGGCGCGCGGCAAGGTCGATGCCGAGTCCGGTATAGGCTTCCGGATGGAAGGTCTGGGTGCGCAGGTCGTTGACGACGATGTCGACGCCGCCGCATTCGAGCCACGCCATGTGGCCGAGCGGGATCGGCAGCTCGCCGAAGCGCTGGGTCAGGTCGCTCGCCAGCCGCCGGACGGCCACGTCGAGGTCGAGCGGGTCGCCCGACATCGGCCCATGCTTGCCGCCGAGCCTCAAGTTCAGCCTCGCGCCCTCGCCCGCCTCGCGGCAGATGCGCATCGCCATCGGGTCCCAGATGATGCCGACGACGGCGCGGTCGATGCCGCGCTTCAGGATCGCGTCGAGCAGGAAGGTGGCGTCGCCCGGCGCGCCGCCGCCGGCATTGTCGGCGACATCGGCGAGCACCACCGGCCCGGCCGGGCTGGCCAGCGCCCGGTCGAGCGCGGCGTCGATGTCGGGATGCGGCCGGTTGAGGCCGTGGCGGATGGCGAAAAGCTGCTCCGCCAGCTCGGCTGCGATCCGTTCGGCCTTCGCCGCGTCGCCGTCGCAGATGACGAGGCTGCGCGCGCCGCAGCGCGGATGGTCGCCCCATGGGAAGCCGTGGATCAGCGAGGCGGACAGCACGCCGTCCCGGCCCTCGCGCGCGCTCATCGCGTCGACGAAGCCGCGCATCGGCTCGTAGGGCGTGTGCATGGCGCAGACGATGCGGCAGTCGTGGTCGCGCATCACCGGCCTGATGCTGCCTTGCGCCGTCTCCGCCGCCAGCCGGAACAGGTCGCGGGCGCGGTCCGGCACGTCGACATGCGGGTATTCCTTGTAGGGAACGAGGAGGCTCGCCCTGTCCAGCATCGCCTCGGTCAGGTGCGAATGCGGGTCGAGCAGGCCGCCGATGACGGCCCTGTCGCCGGCGATCTCGCGGCAGCGGGCGATCAGGTCGCCCTCGCAATCGTCGTAGCCGTCGGCGATCATCGCGCCGTGCAGCGCCAGGAGCACGATGTCGACCGGCATCGCCGCGCGCAGGCCGTCGAGGATTTCGTCGCGCAGCGCCTCGTAGGTCGCGCGCACGGTCGGGCCGGCCGGCTGGGCGACCGCCATCAGCCCTTCCGCCACCGCCCAGCCGCGTTCCTCGGCGGCCTTGCGCCAGATGTGCAGCGGCGCGGTCCAGTATTGCAGCGGCTTCGTCGTCGTGTCGCCGTGGTCGATGCCGCCTTCCTCGAAGCTCAGCATGCCGGTCGGCAGCGGCGAGAACGAGTTGGTCTCGGTGGCGAGACCGGCCATGAACAGCTTCATCGCGGATTCTCCGGGGAAAGGCCGGCGCGGGCGGGCGAGACGGAAGCAAGGTCGAGGCCCTCGGCGGCGATGTCGTCAGGCACCGGCCGGCCGAGGACGAGCGCCGCCGCCAGCCGCGACACGGCCGGAGCGGACTGGATGCCATAGCCGCCCTGCCCCGCCAGCCAGAAGAAGCCGCCGGCGCCGGGCGCGAAGCCGACGACCGGGGCCTTGTCGGCGACGAAGCTGCGCAGGCCGGCCCATTTGTTCAGCACGCGCTTCACCTCGATCTCGAACGCGTGCTCGATGCGGTCGATGCAGATGGCGACGTCGATCTCCTCCGGCTGCGCGTCGCAGGGCGGGCTCGGCGTCTCGTCGGCCGGCGAGACGAGCAGACGCCCGGCATCCGGCTTCAGGTAGAACGCCTCGTCGACATCGACGACCATCGGCCAGCCATCGTCGACGCGGCCGCCCGGCCCGTCGATCATCATCGCCGTGCGCCGCTTCGGCGTCAGGCCGATTTCCGCGACGCCGGCAAGGGCGGCGACCTCGTCGGCCCACGCGCCGGCGGCATTGACGACGACCGGCGCGCGCCAGACGCCGCCTTGCGTCTCCACCCGCCAGCCGTCGCGCTCGCGCGCCAGCGCCCGCACCCCGGCCGGGGCGACGAGCCGGCCGCCCTTTTCCTTCATCCGGCGCAGATAGCCGTGATGCAGCGCGTGAACGTCGATGTCGGCCCCGTCATTCTCCATCATGGCGGCGGCCGAATGCTCGGGCCGCAGCAGCGGCATCATTGCGCGCGCCGCTTCGCCGGACAGCATCTCGACATCGGCGCGGGCGCTCAATTCCCTGAAGCTCGCGGCGAGCGCATCGACGCGCTCGGCGCTCGCCACGGTCAGCACCTTGCGCGGGCGAAGCAGCGGGGCGGCGGCGAAGCCCGGCGGCGGCGCGTCGAAGAAGCCGGCCGAGGCGCGCGTCAGCGCCCGGATCGGCGCGGGGCCGTAGGTCGGCGAATAGAGCGCGGCCGAGCGGCCGGTGGTGTGGTAGCCGGGCTGGGCCTCGCGCTCGAGGAGGACGACGCGGCAGGCTCCCGCCAGTTCCGCCGCGACGGAGGCCCCGGCGATGCCGGCGCCGATGACGATCACATCGGCTCGTTCGTCGCCCGCGCTCATCCGGCCTGCTCCTGGTCCGGCCGCGCCAGGGGGCCGTCGAGAACCCGCGCCGCGGCATGGATCAGGAGGATGGCGCAGACGGTGGGGATGGCGGCGGCGATGAAGCCGAGATTGACGCCGAGTCCCGGCGAGGTGCGCGCGGCCATGCGCATGACGAAGCCGCGCGAGAGATCGAAATTCGGCCCGACGAAGGAGAAATAGAGGATCGGCCCGACGAAGACGACCGCCGTCAGCGCCACCGCCAGCCGCGCGAGGCACGGCCGCGTGCCGGCGGCGCGCTCGTCGATGCGCACGATGGCCGGGTCGGCGGCGCGGCGGAAAGCCGCCGTCGCCCCGAGCAGCCCGCCCCAGACCATCAGGTAGCGGGCGAGCTCCTCGGTCCAGGCCGGCGGCTGGCGCAGGCCGTAGCGCGAGACGACCTGGAGCATGATGACGCAGACCATGCCGACGAGCGCCGCCTTGGCGAGCAGCAGGCAGACGCGGTCCAGCCCATTGCTCAGCGTCGCCACGGCATGGCCCGCCCGTGTCATCGCCGCGTCTGCTCGGCGGCGGCGAGGAAGGCGTCGATCGCCTCGGCCGGCATCAGGCTCGGCCACGCCTTCTTGGAGCGCTCGACGAACTCGGCGCGCGCCTCCGGCGTCAGCGCCGTCACCTCGACGCCGCGCTCGCGAAGCTGCTCCAGCTCCTTCTGCGCGGCGGCCTCGGTCCAGGCGCGGTTGTTCTGCTTGGCCGTGTCGATGGCGGCGTCGACCTTGGCGCGGTCCTCGTCGGAGAGGCCCTCGTACCAGTCGTTCGACATCAGGGCCGAGCGGAACGGCGTGCCGGAGCCGGCATCGGTGTAGAACTTCAGGTAGTCGGTGTGCTGGAAGATCAGCGCCACCACCGGCGGGTTGACGTAGCCGTCGACCATGCCCTGCTGAAGCCCGGTCATGAATTCCGGCATGTCGATGACCACCGACGACGCCCCCCATTCCTCGATCAGCTTGGTCTGGGTGGCGTCGATGGCGCGGATGCGCATGCCTTCGAGGTCGGCCAGCGAGTTGATCGTCTTCTTGGAGTTGAAGATGCCGACCGTGCCGCCGAGCCCGGTCAGCGCGGCGATGCGCACGCCCTGCTTGCGCATGTTCTCGTCGATCGAGGCGAGAAGGTCGGTCTCGTCGAGGGCGCGGAACATGTGCGCCATGTCGTCGAACATGTAGGGCGCGATGAAGCCCTGCACGCGCGGGTCGATCTCGTTGATCATCACGAAATTGGTGACGCCGAACTGGAGCAGCCCCTGCGCCAGCTGGTCGACGAGCTCGGGGTCCTTGCCGAGCGCGCCGCCGACATGGACGGAGGCTTCCAGCCCCTGCTCCTTCAGCTTCGCCGCGAGGTCCTCGGCGAACACCCAGTCGGCGCAGACCGGCACCGCCGGGCAGCCCACCGCGATGCGGATCTCCTCGGCGGAAGCGGTCGAAGCGCCGCCCGCGAACGAAGCGGCGAGGAACGCCGCGCCAAGCATCAGTCTCGATGTCGTTTTCATCAGGATTCCCCTTTTTTCTCCGGATCGCTGTTCAGGTCACGAATCCGGCCTGCCTTGGAATGTAGAGCGTGATCTCCGGCACCAGCACCAGGATGAAGAGCATGATGACGAGAAGGACGAACAGCGGCACGACGGCCCGGGCGAGCCTGAGATAGCTGACGCCGCTCATCGCCGAGACGACCATCAGCACCCCGCCGACCGGCGGCGAGATCAGGCCGATGGTAAGATTGAGGCAGACGACGACGCCGACATGCACCGGGTCGGCGCCGCCGGCGATGGCCGCCGGGACGAGCAGCGGCACCAGCAGCACCATCGCCATCATGTTGTCCATCACCATGCCGACGAAAAGGAAGAACAGGGTGATGACGAGGAGATAGCCGACGCCGCTTATGCCGACCGCCTCGATGATCGCCGCGATCTGCTGCGGCAGGTTCTGGATCGCCACCAGATAGCCGAAGATGGCGGCGGCGAAGAGGATGACGAAGATCGCCCCGGTCAGGATCGCGGCGCGCTCGAGCGCCGCGCCGACATGGCCGGAAAGGTCGCGCATCGCCTGCGCCGCCGTCGCGCCGGGCTGCATGAAGGCATAGACCGCCCCGGTCAGCACGGCGATGACCACGGCGAGCGCCGCCGCCTCGGTGGGCGTCACCACGCCGAAGACGATGCCGCCGAGCATGATCGCCGGCACCGTCAGCGCCGGCAGCGCCTTGTAGAGCGTCAGCGCCACGGGCGGCATCTCCATGTCGCGGCCGCCGGGCAGGTCGTAGCGCCGCGCGGCCCAGGCGTTGTAGGCGAAGAGGCCGGCGGCGACGAAGAGGCCGGGCAGGATGCCGCCGGCGAACAGCGCCGCCACCGACACGTTCATCAGCGCGCCGTAGAAGATCATGACGATCGAGGGCGGGATCAGCGGCCCGAGCACCGAGGAGGCGGCAGTGAGCGCCGTGGCGTATTCGGCCGGATAGCCGCGCTTGCGCATCTCCGGCACCAGCGCGCTGGTGGTCGCGGCCGCGTCGGCCACCGCCGAGCCCGACATCGCCGACATGAAGATGGCGGTGGCAACGTTGACGTGGCCGAGCCCGCCGCGGAAGCGGCCGACGATCAGCATGGCGAGGTCGATCAGCGCCCGGGTGATGCCGCCGCGGCTCATCAGCTCGCCGGCGAGGATGAACAGCGGCATGGCGAGGAAGGTAAAGACGTCGAGCTGGCTCAGCACACGCTGCGGCAGGATCGCCAGATGCCGCGCCTGGTCGGCGGCGAGGAAGCTCAGCACCGCCGCCGCGCCGGTGACATAGGCGATGGCCGCGCCGCCGCCGAGCGTCAGGGCCACGAAGATGATGACGGCGATCCACGCCATGAAGCGGCACTCCCCTCGTGCCTAGGATTTTCCTATTAGAAAATTTTGTCAACGAATTTTCCGATGGTAAAATTTATCGGTTATGGCAGGATGATTCCATGCCGGCCAGCGACGCCTCATCGACGGAATCCATCGCCTTCGGGCCGCATCTGCGCGGCCTGCGCCGGGGCGCGGGCATGACCTTGAAGCAGGTGGCCGGGCGCGCCGGCCTCGCGGTCTCGACCATCTCGAAGATCGAGAACGACCGCATGTCGCCGACCTATGACGTGCTCTTGAAGCTGGCGCGGGGGCTGGACGTCGACCTGATGACGCTGATGGGCGAGCCGGCGCGGCAGGCGAGCGAGGCCCCGGCCGGGCGTATCGACGTGACGCGCGCGGCCGAGCGGCGGGCCTATCCCACCGGCACCTATGTCTACGAGCCCTTCGCCATGCGGCTGACCGACAAGCTGATGGACCCGACGCTCGCCCGCATCACCGCGCGCGCGCTCGACGCCTTCCCCGACCTCGTGCGTCATCCCGGCGAGGAGTTCGTCTACGTGATTTCGGGCGCGGTGGAGCTGAACCTCGAATTCTACGCCCCGATCCGGCTGGAAGCCGGCGACAGCGTCTATTTCGACGGCCGCATGGGCCACGCCTATGTCTCGGTCAGCGACGAGGACGCGCTGATCCTCAACATCTGCGCCGGCGTCGACGGCGACGACCTAGGCGACCTGACCAACGGCATGCTGCGCGAGCCGTCCGCGCAGGGCGGCGGCGGACGAGGTTAAAGCGCCTTGCGCCCAATGTGCATCACCGGCTCCGCACGCGCTGCCCCTCATCCGGCTGCCGCCACCTTCTCCCCGTGAACGGGGAGAAGAGAGCTGTCGTCCCTGCTTTCGCCAATCGCATGCGTGGCAAGAAAACCTTCGGGAATTGCGGCCGGCATTCCTTCTCCCCGTTCACGGGGAGAAGGTGCCCGAAGGGCGGATGAGGGGCGGCGCAGGCGCTCGAAGATCGCACTCCTTCGGAGTGGATAAGACGCAACACGCTTCAGTTCAGCCGCGCCTTAGCCGGCGGCCCGCGACGGCGTAGACGCGCTCCGGGCCCAGCATATAGGCGACGAGGCGCTCGCGCCGGAACAGGCCGTCATAGGCGGGATCGAGCACGTTGAGCGCGCCGGTGAACGCGCCGAAGGCGGGCATGACCAGCCGCATGCCGTCGGTGGCGAAGCAGCGCCTGCGCACGGCCCGGCCACGCTGCACCACCATCGCGCCGGGATGGAGATGGCCGGCGATCTCGCCCTCCTGCCCGCCCGCCGCCGGCTCGTGACGCAACGCCAAGGGCCCGAGGGCGATCCCCCGCGCGACATCGCCGGGCAGGCCGGCGGGCGGGGCGGGATCGTGGTTGCCGGCGACCCAGACCCAGTCGCGGCCGGCCATCAGCCGGGCGAGCCGGTCGCGCCACGGCGGCGGCATCCGCCCCGGCCCCCAGTCGTCGTGGAAGCTGTCGCCGAGGCTGACGACGATGCGCGGGTTGTGCGCCTCGATCACGGCGGTGAGCAGGTCGAGCGTCGCCAGCGTGTCGTAGGGCGGCAGGAGCCGGCCCTGCCGCGCCGCAGCCGAGCCCTTCTCCAGATGAAGGTCGGAGACGACGAGAAGACGCAGGGCGGGCAGGAACAGCGCACCGCGCGGGTCGCACAGCGCCGGCTCGCCGGCCACGGCGATCAAGCCCGGCGCAAGCGGCTGCGTGCGCGCGGTAAAATCCTCCCCGTAAAGGTCGCCCCTATGCGCCATGCCGTTCATCGTTCTCCCATCGCCTCGGCGACCAGCTCGTCCTCGGCCTCGGCGAGCAGCGCCTCGTCGGCCTCGCCCTTGACGCTCTCCTTGCCGATCTCGAGCATGATCGGCACGGCGAGCGGCGAGACGCGGTCGAGCGACTTATGCACGATTCGCCCCCGGATGCGGGAAAGAAGATCGGCGAGACGCCTGACGTCGAGGAGGCCGGCGGCGGCATCGGCGCGGGTCGCCTGCAACAGGATGTGGCCCGGATCGTAGGTCCGCAAGACATCGTAGATCAGGTCGGCGGAGACGGTGACCTGCCGGCCGGTCTTCTCCTGCCCGGGATGGCGCTTGTCGATCAGCCCGGCGATGACGGCGCAGGCGCGGAAGGTGCGCTTCAGCATCCAGCTTTCCGCCATCCACGCCTCGAGGTCGTCGCCGAGCATGTCCTCGTCGAACAGGGCGGAAAACGGCATCTCGCCGCTTTCGTGCATCGCGCCGATGTCGCGGTCGGCCCAGACCGCGAGCGAATAGTCGGTGGCGACGAAGCCGAGCGGCCGCGCCCCGGCGCGCTCCAGTCGGCGGGTGAGCAGCATGCCGAGCGTCTGGTGCGCCAGACGCCCCTCGAAGGCGTAGGCGACCAAGTAGAAGCGGTTGCCGCGCGGAAAGGTCTCGACCAGCATGTCCTGCCGTCCCGGCAGCAGCGACACCTTGCGCTGCACCGACAGCCACTCGCGCACCTGCGCCGGCAAGGCGGGCCAGCGGCGGGGGTCGGAGAGCATGGCGCGGACCTCGCCGGCGAGATAGGTCGAGAGCGGGAACTTGCCGCCGGCATAGGCCGGCACCTTCGCGTCCTGCCCGGCGGCGTTGGAGACGTAGCACTCGTTCTCGCGGATACCCTCGAAGCGCAGCATGCGGCCGGAGAACAGGAAGGTGTCGCCCGGCGACAGCGTCTCGACGAAATATTCCTCGACCTTGCCGAGCGAGAGGCCGCCAACGCCCGCCCCGCCGCGGCCGCGCCGCGCCAGCCGCACGGTCAGCAGCGGCTCCTCGATGATGGTGCCGATGTTCAGCCGGTACTGCTGGGCGAGGCGCGGATGCGCCACGCGCCACAGTCCCTCCTTCGTCCTGCGGATGCGGGCATAGCGCTCGTAGCTGCGCAGCGCGTAGCCGCCGGTGGCGACGAAATCGACGACGCGGGAGAAGGTCGCGGCGGCGAGACCGGCATAGGGCGCGGCGGTGCGCACCTCCTGAAACAGCGCGTCCTCGGCGAAGGGGCCGGCGCAGGCCATGCCCATGACATGTTGGGCGAGCACGTCGAGCGCGCCCTCGACGAGCGGCGGGGTGTCCTGCGCGCCCTCGGTCGAGGCCTCCAGCGCCGCGCGGCATTCCAGCACCTCGAAGCGGTTGGCCGGCACGAGGATGGCGCGGCTCGGCTCGTCCATGCGGTGGTTGGAGCGGCCGATGCGTTGGGCGAGGCGGGACGCCCCCTTCGGCGCGCCGACATGGATGACGAGGTCGACATCGCCCCAGTCGATGCCGAGGTCGAGCGTCGAGGTCGCGACCACGGCGCGCAGCGCGTTCGCCTCTATCGCCCGCTCGACCCGCCGCCGCTGGGCGACGTCGAGCGAGCCGTGGTGCAGGGCGATGGGCAGCGTGTCGTCGTTGACCCGCCACAGCTCCTGGAACAGGAACTCGGCCTGCGAGCGGGTGTTGACGAAGAGCAGCGTCGTGCGGTGGGCCTTGATCGCCTCGTAGATGTCGGGGACCGCGTAGCGCGCCGAATGTCCAGCCCACGGCACGCGCTCGCGCGAATCGAGGATGGTGACGACGGGCTTCGCCCCGCCCGCGACGGTGATCAGCCCGGCCATGTCGCCTTCCGGGCTCTCCGGCGCGTTCTGCGGCACCAGCCAGCGGCGCAGCGCGTCGGGTTCGGCCACCGTCGCTGAAAGGCCGATGGTCTGGAGGCCGGGCGCGAGCTTGCGCAGGCGCGCGAGCCCGAGCGCCAGCAGATGCCCACGCTTCGACGTCACCAGCGAGTGCAGCTCGTCGAGCACGACGTATTTCAGATCGGCGAAGAAGCGGCCGGCATCGAGGCCAGAGATCAGCAGCGCCAGTTGCTCGGGCGTGGTCAGCAGGATGTCCGGGGGGCTGAGCTTCTGGCGCTGGCGCTTGTGCTGCGGCGTGTCGCCGGTGCGCGTCTCGATGGCGACGGGCAGCCCCATCTCGGCGACCGGCTTGCCGAGGTTGCGCTCGATGTCGACCGCGAGCGCCTTGAGCGGCGAGATGTAGAGCGTGTGGACGCCGGGCGCGGCCGTGCCGGGCTTGCGCTTCGGCCGCGCGGCGAGCGCGGTCAGCGAGGGCAGGAAGCCGGCCAGCGTCTTGCCCGCACCGGTCGGGGCGATCAGCAGCGCCGAGCGCCCCGCCTCGGCCAGCCGCAACAGGTCGAGCTGGTGCGGCCGCGGCGACCAGCCGCGCGAGGAGAACCAGCGCGCGAAGGGCTGCGGAAGGAGAGGCGTTTCGGGGGCGGCGAGATCGGACACCGCCAACAGGTAATGCCGGGAAGGCGATGCGCCAAGCCTTCCCGCGCTCGCGCCGCCCCTCACCGGCCCTTCGGGCCACCTCTCCCCATAGGGGAGAGGAAAAGCGCGTGCGCCGGCTCCGCCCAAATGAAAGGTAACGTGCGGTCATCGCGGCAGCCTTTCCTCTCCCCTTTGGGGAGAGGTGGCCCGAAGGGCCGGTGAGGGGGCGAGCGTAGCGAGCCGGCAGGGCCGGGCCTTCCCGCTCCCGCCCGCCGGACCTATCTATGCCCCATGCAGCCACGCGACCTTCTTCACCCGCGCCCGGAAGGGCTCTATTGCCCGCCGGGGGATTTCTTCATCGACCCGGTGCGGCTGGTCGGGCGGGCGCTGGTCACCCACGGCCATTCCGACCACGCGCGGGCCGGCCACGGCCATGTGCTGGCCACGCGCCAGACACTGGACATCATGGCGCTGCGCTACGGGCCGGATTTTGCCGGCGCGCGCCAGGCCGCCGCCTATGGCGAGAAGATCGTGGTCAACGACGTCACCGTCACCTTCCATCCGGCCGGCCACGTCCTCGGCTCTGCGCAGATCGCGGTCGAGCATGGCGGCACGCGCATCGTCGCCTCGGGTGACTACAAGCGCGCGCCCGACCCGACCTGCGCGCCGTTCGAGCCGGTCCGCTGCGACGTGTTCATCACCGAGGCGACCTTCGGGCTGCCGGTCTTCACCCACCCGCCGGCCGGTGGCGAGGCGGCGAAGCTGCTGCGCTCGGTGGCGCATTTCCCCGAGCGGACGCATCTCGTCGGCGCCTACGCGCTCGGCAAGGCGCAGCGCATGATCCGCCTCCTGCGCGAGGAAGGCCACGACGCGCCGATCCGCATCCACGGCGCGCTGGCGAAATTGTGCGACTACTACCAATCCGAGGGCATCGACCTCGGGCGGCTGGAGCCGGCGACGGTCGAGGCCGGCGCGCGGCGCGATCTTGCCGGCGCCATCGTCGTCGGGCCGCCCTCGGCCTTCGCCGACCGCTGGGCGCGGCGCTTTGCCGATCCCGTCTCCGCCTTCGCCTCGGGCTGGATGCGCATCCGCCAGCGCGTCAGGCAGCGCGGCGTCGAGCTGCCGCTGATCGTCTCCGACCATTGCGACTGGAACGAGCTGACCGCGACCATCACCGACACCGGCGCAAGCGAGGTCTGGGTCACGCATGGCAGCGAGGAGGCGACGGTGCGCTGGTGCGAGCTCGCCGGGATCGCGGCGCGGCCGCTCCATCTCGTCGGCTATGAAGACGAGGCCGAATAGCATGCGCCGCTTCGCCGAACTCCTGGACGGGCTGCTGCTCACCCCCTCGCGCAACGCCAAGCTGAAGCTGATGGTCGACCATTTCCGCGCGACGCCCGACCCCGACCGAGGCTACGCGCTGGCCGCGCTGACGGGCGGGCTTTCGTTCGCCACGGTCAAGCCGGCGCTCTTGCGGGCGCTGATCACCGAGCGCATGGACCCGGTGCTGTTCGCCTATTCCTACGACTATGTCGGCGACCTCGCCGAGACGATCTCGCTCGCCTGGCCCTCGCCCGTTCCGATACGCGCCAACGACGACGACCTCTCGCTCGCCTTCGTGGTCGAGGCGCTCAGTGGCGTCAGCCGCTCGGATGCGGGGCGGGTGCTCGCTTCGCTCCTCGACCGGCTGGAGCCGGATTCGCGCTTCGCCGTCATCAAGCTGGTGACGGGCGGCCTGCGCGTCGGCGTTTCGGCGCGCCTCGCCAAGCAGGCGCTGGCCGAGCTCGGCGGCGTCGACGTCCACGCCATCGAGGAGATCTGGCACGGGCTGGAGCCTCCCTACGAGGCGCTGTTCCGCTGGCTGGAAGGCGCGGGGCCGCGGCCCGAGCGCAGCGCGAACGCCCTGTTCCGCCCGGTCATGCTGGCCAACCCGGTGCAGGACGGCGACCTCGAGCGCATCGCGCCGGCCGACTACGCGGCCGAATGGAAATGGGACGGCATCCGCGTCCAGGCCGTGTGCGAGGGCGGGCGGCGGCGGCTTTATTCACGCTCGGGCGACGAGATCTCGCCGGCCTTTCCCGACCTCGTCGAGGCGATGGACTTTAGCGGCGCGCTGGACGGCGAGTTGCTGGTCGGCCGCCCGGCGGAGCGGCATGTCGGCAGCTTCTCCGACCTCCAGCAGCGGCTGAACCGCAAGACCGTGTCCGGCCGGACGCTGCGCGACTATCCCGTCTTCATGCGCTGCTACGACCTCCTGCTCGACGGCGCGGAGGATATGCGCGCCGCGCCCTTCGCCGAGCGGCGGCTGCGGCTCGAACGCTTCGTCGGCCGGCTCGATCCCGACCGCTTCGACCTGTCGCCGACCGTGCCCTTCGCCAGTTGGGCGGCGCTCGACACCCTGCGCCTGTCGCCGCCGCACCCGGTCATCGAGGGGGTGATGCTGAAGCGGCTCGACACGCCCTACGTGCCCGGGCGGCCGAAGGGGCCGTGGTTCAAGTGGAAGCGCGACCCGCACATCGTCGACGCCGTTCTGATGTACGCCCAGCGCGGCCACGGCAAGCGCTCCAGCTTCTATTCGGACTACACGTTCGGCGTGTGGCGCGGCGAGGAGCTGGTGCCGGTCGGCAAGGCTTATTTCGGCTTCACCGACGAGGAGCTCAGGCTGATCGACAAGTTCGTCCGCGACAACACCGTCGAGCGCTTCGGGCCGGTGCGCTCCGTGCGCGCCGAACCCCGGCACGGGCTCGTCCTCGAAGTCGCCTTCGAGGGGCTGAACCGCTCGACGCGCCACAAATCGGGCGTCGCCATGCGCTTTCCCCGCATCTCGCGGCTGCGCTGGGACAAGGAGCCGGCCGACGCCGACCGGCTGGAGACGCTGACCGCCATGCTGGACGCCTAGAGCAATTCCAGCAAAAGTGCGAAGCGGTCTTGCGTCCGGAATTGCGTAAAAACAAGAGATAGGCGAACCCGTCCGGGACGGCCGTGTCGGTCAGGAGACGGCCCCGGACGCCAGCGGCGGGCGCTCTCCGGCCTGCGCGGCCTGCAGGCTGCGGTAACGGCCGGCCTTGCGGCCGATGAGCTCGGCGTGGCTGCCCTCCTCGACGATCCCGCCGCCCTCGACCACGAGGATGCGGTCGGCATTGGCGATGGTCGCCAGCCGGTGGGCGATGACCAGCGTGGTGCGATCCCGCGCCAGCTCGGCCAGCGATTGCTGGATGGCGCGCTCGGTCTCGGTGTCCAGCGCCGAGGTCGCCTCGTCGAGGATCAGGATCGGCGGGTTCTTGAGGAAGATGCGGGCAATGGCGAGGCGCTGCTTCTGCCCGCCCGACAGCTTCACCCCGCGCTCGCCGACGACGGTGTCGAGCCCCGCCGGCAGGCCGGCGATCACGTCGTCGAGCCGCGCCTTGCGCGCCGCCTCGACGATCTCCGCTTCCGAGGCGTCGAGCCTTCCATAGGCGATGTTCTCGCGGATCGTGCCGGCGAACAGGAACACGTCCTGCTGCACGATGCCGATATTGGAGCGCAGGGACTTCAGCGTCATGTCGCGGATGTCGATGCCGTCGATCAGGATCGCGCCGGCGTCGATCTCGTAGAAGCGCGGCAGGAGCGAGCAGATCGTCGTCTTGCCCGCGCCCGACGGCCCGACGAAGGCCACCGTCTCGCCGGCGCGGACCGTGAGGTCGAGGCCGTCGAGGATCGGTCTTTCGGCCCGGTAGCCGAAGCGCACGCCGCGATAGGCGATGTCGCCCTTCAGCCGGCCGACCACCCGGGCGTCGTCGCGATCGGTGATGTCGGGCCGCGTGCCGAGGAAATGCGTGTAGCGCTGGAAGCCGGCGATCCCCTTGGGATAGGTCTCGATCACCGCGCCGATGATGTCGAGCGGGCGCATGAAGGCGGCGACGAGCAGCAGGAAGCCGACGAAGCCTCCGGCCGAAAGCTCGCCGCGCACCACGAACCAGGCCCCGGTCATCATGACGACGACATGCACGAAGCGCATCGACACGTAGGACAGCGACTTGGCGGCGGCCATCAGCCGGTAGGCCTCCAGCTTGGTGCGCAGGTAGCCCTCGTTGCTGCGCAGGAACAGGCTGCGCTCGTGGTCCTCGTTGGTGAAGGCCTGCACCACGCGGATGCCGCCGACATTCTCCTCGATGCGGGCGTTGAACTCGGCCACGCGGCCGTAGATCGCCCGCCAGGTCGCCGTCATGCGCCCGCCGTAGCGCACGATCACGAAGACCGACAGCGGCAGTATCGTCACGGTGACGAGGGCGAGCGGCACATGCACCCACAGCATCAGCGCGAAGGCGCCGATCAGCGTCATCACGGCGAGGAACAGATCCTCCGGCCCGTGATGGGCGACCTCGCCGATCTCCTCAAGGTCCTTGGTGAGCCGCGCCACCAGATGGCCGGTCTTGACGTTGTCGAAGAAGCCGAAGGACAGCTTCTGGAGGTGGTCGAACGCCTTGCGCCGCATCTCGGTCTCGATGCGGATGCCGAGCATGTGGCCCCAATAGGTGACCACGAGCTGCAGGCCGGCGCTGAGGACGTAGACGAGGAGCAGCCCCGCCGAGGCAAGGGCGATCAGCCCGAAATCGCCGGTGGGCAGCAGCCGGTCGATGAACAACGTCACCGCGACGGGAAAGGCCAGCTCGAGCAGGCCGGCCGCGACCGCGCTGGAGAAATCGAGCACGAACAGCCCGCGATGCGGGCGGTAATAGGACGCGAAGCGCCGAAGCAGGTCGCGCATCGGCAGCTTCGGCGCGCGCGCCGCCTCAAGCCGGGCAGCCGCTTCGCCATCGGTGGTCGTCAAGGCCGGAACCATCTCCTGTTGCACGGCGCGCGCCGCATCGCCGATTCGGCCGCGCAGCACGCCGGGCCACTAACCACGTCCCCGGGACGAGGTCACGAGATGTTTTTCCTCGCCGGCCGAAACGGGGGGCCGGGCGAAAGCGACATGCTTCCGAAGCCGCCGCGGGCGGCTAGCGGGCCAGCCTGACGACGCGCAGCGACGATCCGATGCCGCTGAAGGCCGCCAGCAACGCGTCGCTGTCGGTGGCATCGTAGTAGTGCTCGGCATCGGTCGCGCAATATTCCAGAATGGATTTCGCCGTGGCGTCATCGACCATGAAGGCGATCGAGAAGATCTCGATGTTCTTCGTTTTCATGTAGTCGCAGATCGCCTTGGTGTCGTTGTTCGTCTGGTTGAGCTGGTTCTGCCTGGTGACTTCCGTCGTACTCAGCGTGGGGTGCTGCCCGTTGCTCGAATTGAAGCGCAGGGTGTTGACCCCGTCGGTCATCAGGACGGCCACCTTGCGGGGCTTGAGATTGCGATCGTCATATTCCTGCGAATCCTCGAACGGCGCGCCCGGCGACAGCACGTTCAGACCCCAGATCAACCCGGCCGGAATATAGGTCAGGGGCCTGTAGGCGGTTCCGTCGCGGTTGATGACCATGTCGTTGATGGCCGTCTTCAGCGTGCTCTTGCTGGAGGTCAGCGTCACGATGGGGTTGGGGCACCTGTAGGCCGTCGCGAGGAACCCGGGATAACGCACGGAAGGGTTCTTGTCGTGGAGCCTGTTGTCGCTGGTCCGGCGCGAGCCGACGCAACCGTACCACTTGTAGGCGGTGCCGTTCCCGCCGCCGGTGCAGACTTCCTTGTAGGTCGTTACCGGGCGCAACGGCACGGCGCAGTCGCGGCACCGGTATTCCTCCGATACGCCGTCGACGGTGCGGGTACACATTCTCCAGTCGGTGTACCTGTCGCAGACGTTGGTGGTCACGTCCTTCCATTCGCAGGTGCGCGGGGCAGGCGTGGTGGTGTAGTCGGCCCCGACCTCGAGCCATGACGCGCCGCGGTGCTGGGTGCCGACATTCACGTAGTCGGCATACGGCACGAGCCCGATGCGGACGACGCCGTCTTCCGTCTGCATCAGCTCGTCGACGAGACGTGCCGATGCGGTCTTCAGCGTCGCGATCTTGGAAGCGCCTTTCGCATCCGTCTCCGACATCGACCACGTGTTGTCGAGGATGAGCGCGACCTCGACATTGCCCCTCACCGCGCGCTCGGCAAGCGCTGACGCCTTGCTCGGCAGGCGATCGTAGCCCGCGATGCTCATGATGGTCGCGGGGATGTCGCCGTCGAGCTCGAGGTCTATGTCGTCGGCCGTGGCGACGAGACTGGCGACGCTGACGGAAGCGAGGCGGCTCGGATCGCGGTTCGCCGCGATGACGTCGTTCGCCATCTTCTCGAGCTTTTCGCGATTCTGCTCCTTGGAGGCGGCGAGCGCCAAGGAGGCCGCGTCGGCCAGCTCCTGAAGATGCCGGTGCGACGCCGAATAGCGCGCGTAATCGATGGCAAGCCCCGCGCTCAACACCAGAGGCAGGGTCAGAATCGCGCTCATGATCGCGAAATTGCCGGACCGATTGGAGAAAAACTTGCGGATCATTGCAGCACCACCCACCACGCGTTCCAGATGAACCGGCGCCATTCTGGGCGTAAAAGGTTAAAATCTGGCGATGGCGGGATGCTGAGGGAATCATCGTCGGAAGCGCGAGCAAAACGACCCGCTCACCCCGAACAAGGCCGCGACCGCGGCCCGGGCTTTCGCCCGCCCCGCGGAGCCGGCGAGCGAAGCGAGTTCGGCGTGAGCAAAAAAAATGGTGGGCGATGACGGACTCGAACCGCCGACATCCTCGGTGTAAACGAGGCGCTCTACCAGCTGGACGGCAACTTCGTCGCCTTGAGCGGCTTCGCCTTAGCTAATCGCCCGAACCTAGAAGCTAAATAAAATCAGCTACTTCTTGGAGACTAGCAGCTTTGCCGCCCGGAGGCAAGGGTGAAGGAGAAGGAGAGAGGCTTGGTCTGAAGCAGACCAAATTTGGAGCCGAGTGGAGCCATAGTGGAGCCAGATTGGAGCCAACCGAAGGGCGCGCCACCCCGTCGCCATCCGGGATCAAGGACGGTTGCCGCTTCCCGCCTTCCGAATGGAGCCGCCCGAGACCATCCCGGACACCCCCGGCAGGTGGGGAGGGGCAGGGGGCCGGGGGCTTCCGGCTTGCGAGAATGACCCCTTGAGATTTTCTCGGAGAAATTCCCTCAGACCACAGGAAGCTTCCCCACAGGCCATGAGCGTGAAAGCGACATTGCCATCCGTTACTCACGGAATGTTAGCCATACGGCGGCTTAAGATTTTTTAACCATCTTTATTAAGTAAATCGCAGGGGGGGGGGTATGGTTCTTCCGTACACAGAATAACGGCTGCAACACAGAGTACATCTGAAAGGATACGGAGATGAATACCCTCTTTGAGAAGTTTATCAAGGACGAGAGCGGCGCGACGGCTATAGAATACGGCCTCATTGCCGCACTTATTGCTCTTGCCGTCATCGGCGGAGCGTCGGCGGTCGGCAAGCAGGTCGGGACTACTTTCGAGGATGTAGCCGAAGCCATGAAGAATGCGCCGGCTGGCGATTGAATAATCGGTTTCCTGCCCACGTTTACAGCACGCGGGTATCTTGCCGCCTCCGGGAAACTGGAGGCGGCTCTTTTCGTTCTACGGGCGTTTGTCGCTACGGGGTCATTCACCGGCTTCCGAAGGGCTCCCGGCCGGAAGAAGGCAGGTATATTCAATCCCCCATTCTCCCGAAGCGCCCTGTTCGCCCTGAAGTTCCGGCGCGCGGCTGAGGGTATCGCTCGACAAGGATGGAGGAAGTTCAGGGTTTCCCATAGAGATACCTTTAATGAATAAACGTGAACTTCTCCCGTAGGGTGCCTTGGCCCTATATGTCGAAACAAACCCCTCGTCCCACGGCAGAAGATCACCGTTAGGGTTGTGCTTGGTAGCGATCACACAGGTGCGCTTGCGTTCGACCTCGACGCCTCTCACCTCCTTCAGATACCCGATGACATCATCATCAAGCACCGTGGTCAGTTGCGTCTTGCTGATGCCGAGATGCGCCGTCATGTCAGCCTTCTCGACCATGTTGCCCTCGATGGTCGCTTTCCGGTCAAGATAGTCGGCAAGCTTCAGTTTCCTCCCCTTGAGCTTGTAGACAGGCCGCCAGTCCTCGACCTTGGCCTCGGGAAAGATGCCGGTCAGGATGTCGCTCGGCAGGCTCTTGGCCGAATAGATGACGTACAGATGGCAACCGGGAGGACATGAGTCGCCTTCCGCCTTCCTGACGGCCCCGCGACACGCCGCCTGAAAGACATTGTGCCTGATCTCCCCGAGGCGGGTCTTGATGTAGTCGGACTGGGCAAGGTCGTCCTCGGTTCTGAGTTTCTTCGCGCCCCGAGCAAGGGCCTCGTAGTGGGGAGTGCCGTATTGCAGGGTGCTGACGAGGATGACGTGATTGCAATCGACAAACTCGTTCGTCGCCGTGTGCTTTCCCCATGTGCAGAACCTCAAGCGGGTATCCCAAGGAAGCAGGTCTCTCAGTTCGCGTTCGATGTCAGCCGTGCTTGCGTCCTGCTTGAAATGGATGACAAGGATTTTTTCGTCCTTCGGGATGCTCCTTATCGTGGCGACGATGCCATCGTAGATTTCCCACCGGCCCTTTTTCCCGCGCTTGAATTGATCCTTGCCGGAGCCTCGGTTCCAGTGATGAATCGTCAATCCCGAATATCGCTTGCCGGGGCTGTGGAGGAATCTCAGTCCCTTCCTGTCGTCGTGCCAGAAGCGATAGGTCTGCCGCAGATGGCCGGAGGCGTCACAGACAAGCAGCGGCCCGAGGTCGTCGGGGAACGCATCGTCATAGTCGAGAACCACGTTGCCCCTGTTGTCGTCCCTGACGCGCACCGTCCGGCCGGAGAGCTTCCATAGAGCTTCTACTGCTTTCCGGTCATCGTCACCCTTGAACAGGCCGCGGACATCATCCAGTCTGATCCTGAAACGTGCGATGTCGGGCATGTCGAAAACGGCTTTGCCGTCCGTTCCTTTCACCCTGTCGAACAGGTTTTGCAGTTCCTCGACTAATTCCCGATGGCCGCCGCTGCTCAGACCCTTCCAGAGATTGGAGATGTCCCATTGGCCAAGCGTCACGCTGTTGGTGGGCAATATAGCCTCGTCCCAGATTCGGACCTGACGCGGCTTCCCGCCGAAATGGAATATGTCGATGTCCGCGAAGCGGTCTTTCCCCTTCAGGTAGGCCGTGAGCATCTGCTGGGTCGTGAACAGAACCCGCGCCCTGTCAGGCAGGTGGTTTCCGAGCGGCACCTTGTCCTCGTAGCTCTGGCTGACGATGGTGGCGAACTCGTCCTCTTTCAAACCCATGCCGGCAATCAACTTCTCGATCTCCTCGACACGCGACAGAAAGACGATCACCCCGACATCATCATATTCGGGCGTCCTGACGATCTGCCGGATGGCTTCACGCATCGTCGTCGTCTTTCCGATTCCTGTCGGCAGGGAGGAAATCAGGAAGTCCCGGCCCAAGGCATCATCGCCCTCGGCCATGGCCTGAACGACCTTGGCGATTTCCTCCATCCCGGCATAGTGGTCCGGTGACGGATTGCTCTTGTTGCCGTCCGTGAAGAACCGTTTCACCGCCTCGATTGTGCGCTCGGCCAGATCGCCGGGGTGACGCTCGATGCTGATCTTCTCTGCGGGAAGGCTTGCGTCGCTCGTTTGACCCCGCCAACCGTTCTGCTTGGCAAGATGCAGCACGGTCCCGACGGTGACGGGATTGCCGTGGCTGTCGCTGAACGATGCCCATGCCCTCCGTTGGTTCTTCGGAACGTAGTTTCCTGCCGTCGTCCCCTTCGACCAATTGTCCCACATCCCGAATGCGTCGTCCGATCCACCGGATTCAAGATGGAGGGCCATGCCGACTTTCAGCCAATCGTCCCGGTCGTCGGAGGGGATGAAGGCAAGAGCATCCCGCAAGCTGTCAAGATCGGCTAGGCCCGGCGCTGTCCTGGGGGCGGCATGTGGCGTGTCGTCAATCCGGCTGTCGGTTCCTCCAGCGAAGGCGGACACGACCTCCTCCCGGCTATAGCGGCAGGGAGCGCCGTCATTGTCCCATATGATCTCGACCGGATGAGGATCGCCCTTCCGGTGGAGTGTCCCCGGCAACCGCAACACGCGAGATATGTCGGCCGCGTTCTCGTCGCTACCGTAATCCCGAACCATGGAAGCCATAACCCGCCGGAAGTCTTTTCGTCCCTCGTCGTCCGCTGGCCAGTCACCTTCGACCAGCCAATAGCGATGATACTTCCCCGGCGACGACTGGACCGTCAGGCTGGGTGGCAATGGGAACCTGATAGCCTGAAGCGTCCTTCCCGTATCGTCCTCGCTCCAGATTGCACGAATCCGCGTGACGTTCTCGCCCTTGCGCGGCCGTCCGTCCGTGTCGTTCACCGTCACCGCAATGCCGAAGCCTGATTCATTCGCCTCGGCGAGTTCCTGAGACACGTCCGGCAGGCGGCCTGTAACGGTCTTTCCGCCAGTTCCCTTCTCTATGCCAGTTCCTTTCTCGATGAAGGTCTGGAAAACGAAGGTATCGGCCTCGGGGTCGAGATACTGGAGAAAGAGGTTGGCCTCGTACTCATTATATATGTTCATTCTACACCTCTTGTCGGGTGGTTGGTCGTGCTGACGTATGGTGGAAATGTTCAGATCGTCTCCGGCAGGGCCTCGAGTATCGCGAGCGCTGAAGGGTCGATGTCGCCCTTGACCTTCTCGCGGATGCACCGAAGTAACCCCTGCCGTGTCGTGCAGTATGCCGCGCCATCCCATTTGGGGGTGTCCCTACGGCGCTGTTGAAGAATCCACTGGATGGCGTCCTTGCAGACGATGACCCGCCACCGATCGTTCAGGATGGAGACGACCCGGAAATAATCGTCCGACTGTTCGCGTCCTGAAAGCCGTTCCTCGGGCCGTGGAGTACCGATTGGGGCGGGTTGCGGCTCGGGGATGAGTAGAGATACCTCGGCAGGAAAAATCTCGGCCAATCGACCGTCATCGAAAAGCATCGTGCTCTCCTTTTGTTGTTATCGTTAGATGCTGTGGTTTGATGATAGAGGGGAGAGATAGCCACCGGGCGCGGACCAATGATGATGCCCGTAAGGTTGCCGGATCAGCTTCGGTGAAGCGAAAAGTTTCTCTACCCCTATACCTTAGTATCCCACAAAAAGCCGACTTCGTCAAGAGGCCCCTAAATTAGCATCTGGCGTTCAGGCCGTGTAGACGAATTTGATCAAGCATAGGCCGGCAGCGAAGCCTGACGATGGATCGGAAGTTGCGTGCGGTCTTTTCGCAGCGCAGGGTGACGCGTTTGAAGCGCTTGAGCCGCCTGAAGCCTTGCTCGATACGAGCGCGCGCCTTGTAGAGTGACTTGGCGAAGAAGGTCGACGTGTTTTTCTCGTTGGCCTTGTGAGGGATCACCGGGGCGATGCCGCGTGTTCGCGTGGCGGCGCGATTGGCCTTGCTGGAATAGCCTTTGTCGCCCAGCGCGGCGCGTGAGGTGATGTCCGGACCGATGTCGAGCAGGGTTTCACGCCTGGGTGCGAGGACGGTTGTCGTTTTAGGTCCTGCGGAATCAGGTTATCCGCCCAATCAGGCGCTCGCCCTCGTCCATGTGCTCGCATGCACAGGTGAACCTGGATACTGCCCATCTTGGGCCTTGGCTGTTCGTCTCTGTTTGGTTCGATACTCATCCGATCAGTGGCAGTTCCAAAAAAAAAAAAAGAACCCGGCGGTTGCCCGCCGGGTTCCTTTTATCCAATCCGGGAAGGATCAGAAGAAGCGCGAGAAGCGGATGAAGCCCGACACGCTGTCGCCATCGAGGCCCCAACCCGGAACGGTGTCGAAGTCGGAGTAGATGACCTCGCTGCGAACCGTGAAGTTCTCAACCGGGGTCCAGACGGCAGCGAGTTCGAGCGCCCAGCCGTCGAGGCCGGTGCTGATGTCGGTGCCGGCGACGTAGAAGTCGCTGAAGTACTGCGCACCGATCGACGCGCCGAACTGGGCGTTGAACTGGTGATGGTACGAGGCCAGGACCGACCACTCGGGGCCGCCAGCAAGGCCCGGACCCGCATTCCACGCCGCCAGACCGGTGCCGGTGAGCGGGTTGAAGAGGTTGTCGCTGTCGGCATAGTAGCCGATCAGGCGGAACGACGAACCCGGCGCGCCCGGAATGTTGTAGTGCAGGCCGGCGGTGACGCCGAAGCCGCTGTCCACCGCGTCACGCCCGGTGGTGTTGATGTCGGAGTCGTAGCCGACCTTCAACCATGCAGCGCCCCAGCCCTGGTTGACACCGACGACACCGACGAGGTCCGGCGTGTAGTTATTGATCGCGGTAGAGACGTTCTGCGTCTCGTCAAACTCGATCGAGCCGGTGGCGAAGAAGCCGTTGGAGCCCGAGAAGTTGTACTGGATCAGGTGGGTCTGGTGGTAGCCGTAGAAGAAGCCATTGTCGGTGTGCGAACCGCCGGCAGCGACGCCGCCCTGCGGGGTGCTGACCCACGCCGAATCGGTCCAACCGGTGCGGAAGCCGCCGAGCGACAGCCAGACGTGGTTGACGAGCTGAGAGCCGCTAAACTCGGTATTGGTCTTCTGCAGATCCAAGCGGACATAGCCGCGCAGCAGGCCATACTCGGTCTCCGAACGCGCATCGAAATAGATGCGGCCGCGAGCACGAGAATGCCACTGGTCATTGGCCATGCCGTTATAGTTACCGATATCGCTGTCGGCGGTGCCGTACTGGGCGCGGACTTCACCACCGATGCGCAGGCATGTCTCGGTGCCCGGGATGTAGAAGAAGCCGGCGCCGTAGACGTCGCAGACGCGGACGTATTCGACGGGTTCCGGCTCGGCGATGACGATGGCGTCGGCAGCCTGGGCGCCGGCGGTGGCGAGAGCCACGGTAGCGGAGCCGAGGATAAGGCTCTTGATGTTCATTTCTGACCTCCAGTCAAAGTTAAAAGCGGGTCTGGGTATTTTTGCTGAAGGACAGCGTTCCCTGCCCCATCCCCAATCCTCGAAAAAGACACGCATGCGCGCCCCTTCTTCGAGCCTGAAGATACGCGGGGAAGGCACGTTTGCAATTGAAGATCGCTTCGTATGCCTCCATCCTGCCACGGTCTTGCCGGCGGTGTTGCATAATCGCCACGATTCTAGGGGGGCCGTTAGGAACTCGTTAACTTCTGGCGGCTTCCGCGATACTGAAATGCTCAGTACGATGCGAATCGAGAGGAGGACGCATGACTACCCGGCGCAGACTTTCCCGCGATATTCACAAGGCGAAACTCGCTCGCCGTGAAGATTTGGAGGGACAGCTCGTCCACCTCGTTGAGCGAGCGCTTAAGAAGCATGACCCTACGGCATTGCCAACATCGGTTCGGGTTGCAGCGCGATTGACCGCCGTCATTGCCTCGCAGATCGTTACACAAACTCAAGTGGTTCAGCGAACTCTGCTGACCCTTGAAGACGACATCTCAGAGTACGGTACCGAGTTCGTTTCACAGCTGTTGAGAGAAGGGCAGAAGGCGAAGGAGCGTCGGGTTGAACGCTTCACTGCCTCACCTCCTTTCGCTCCTGCCAATTCTGATCCGGTACAATTAGCGGATGATTGGGCCGGACCGGTTGCAGGTCCGACGGCGATCGAACGATATTATGGAATACCGCGCTCCACTCTCTATAGATGGCAGAAGCTCAATGAGGCTGTAGCGCTGGGTACTCGAACCAGCAGCAAGCCGGTCTTCCCGCTGAAACAGTTTGTTGACGGCCGACCAGCGGCCGGGATCGCCGAGTTGATTCAGATCTTCGGCGACGCCCGAAAAGCGTGGCAATGGCTTGTCCAACCGCATCATGACTTTGAAGGCCACCCTCCACTCGACGCCCTCATCAATGGGAAGATAGAGCAAGTTTTAGACTCTTCTCGCCGAGACCTGTTTTCGCCCTCGTGCTAATATTACAGTGGCGATTTTGATTTGATGTGGGATTGCTGGGCTGCGGCCTGATGGGCTCGTCGCCAAAGCGACCATGCGATGATGCGTGCGGGCTGGATTTACCGCCGCGCGAGGCGGGTTGCAATGCGGCGGATTTCCTGCACGGACCAGCGGATCAATGGCGATGTGCGGCGCAAGACCGGCTGGACGCATTCGTGCCTTTACCTGCCGCAGTGACGCTGCCCAAAGCTCAAACGTCGCCTCTATCGATGCACCTGTCATCCATGATCTCCGAATCATGGAAACCCATGGATTCAGAAGTCAGGAAAAATCGTAACTATAATGCGCAGAGCTAGAGTAACCCCGAACGGGTGGACGAAAAGAAGGTGAAGTGGAGCGGCCTCCCGTCTCGGCGCAGAAATGCTGAACCCCTTGGTTTCCATGGGGTCCAGCGCGATCAAGCAGCATGGATGTCTGCAATATGCTTATCGGTGTCGGAAGAAGGCGGGATTAATTCCTCAAACGGGGACTCCCGCCATTTCGCATACGTCTATTCCGCCGCCACCTGTGACGCCTCGGAAGCCGCCGCATGCAAGGAGCCCATGCCGAACTTCGCCCGGATGCTGGCGTGGCTGGCGTGTGCATAGCGGAACAGCATCCGCATGTCCCTGTGACCTGACACCGATGCAACCTCGGGAACCGTCAAACCTAGCTCGAACAGCCGGGAGATAGCTTCGTGCCGGAGGTCATGAAAATTTAAATCCTCTAACTCGGCCCGCTTCGTCAGCCGGTCCCATGCGAGGCGAAGCGCAATCGGAGTAGTGGGGAACAGCCTGCCGTTCTTCGTCTTCTCGTCGTTACCCATGCGGCCGATAGCGTCGGTCAGAATCGCCACGGCAGCAGAAGACAACGGGATGGTCCGGGAGTAGCCATTCTTTGACTCTCTGACGGTCGCTGAATGGCGTTCGAGGTCTATGTCGCGGACACGTAAGGCAAGAATCTCCCCGCGCCGCATGGCCGTCTCCAGCGCGAATTTGATGATAGGGACGATAAGCGGGTTGCGCGTCTTCTTCCCCGCCTCAAGGAGCTTGCTCAACTCCCCTTCCCTAAGCCGCCGCTGCCGCTTGTTGTCGATCACCTTGAGCTTGAAGCGGGATAGGGGATTCTCCCGCAGGGGAACGTCCCATTCATCCATCGAGACTTGCAAAAGCCTCTGAACCGGCGACAGCATGCGCTTGGCGGATTTGGCGGTGATCGGCTTGACGCTGCCCTTGCCCTTTATCCTCTCGTCCTTCCACTTCACAAAGTCGGCGGCTGAAAGCTCGGAAAGGCGTCTCTTGCAGATAGGATGACGAAGGAACGCGGTGAGCATTTCAGCTTCTTTGTAACCAGCCTTCTTGTCCGGCAGAACGGTATCCCGATAGCGGGTCACCAGTTCGCCAAGCGTGATCGTCTCAAGAACTTTCCGGTCGGGACCAAGTTCGCCCCGGTCTGCCTGTCGTTCCTGAAGCGTTGCCCACTCCTTCGCGTCGGAGAGCTTGTGGAATGTTTTGGTGATCGTGGGCAGTCCCTTCCGCCGAACCCTCACCTGATACTTGTCTCTGTGCCTGTGAATCGAAGCCATTGGCGTCTCCTTGGAGCCATAGTGGAGCCAAGCAGCCGACTTCATTTTCTTCTAAGGCACGGTCTTCTCTAACATTTTGATTTTGTTAGAGAAAATGGTGGGCGATGACGGACTCGAACCGCCGACATCCTCGGTGTAAACGAGGCGCTCTACCAGCTGAGCTAATCGCCCTCCTGAAAGCGGACATTTAAGCGCCGGCACCCGGTTGGGCAAGCCGGAAACATGCCGCGAAGCCTGTTTGGACAGCTTGCCGCCGGCGCGCCCCCCCCCCCCCGCAGCCGATGCGGGCGGGCGGGCGGCCGGGCCGGATTGGCGCGTGGCCGGCATTCTGCTATGGCTGCGGCGAACGGGGCCCGGGCCCTCGACTGTGGTTCACGACGCATGCCGCCATCGCACGACAACCCTTCCAGCCGCGAGGACGAGAAGAAGGCGCGGCTCGCCGAGCGGTTGCGGGCCAACCTGCAACGGCGCAAGGCGCAGGCCCGCTCGCGCCGGGCGGGCGAGGCGGACCGGCGCCCGGACGGGCTCGCGGGCACGCGCGGCGAGGACGGGCTCGACGGGGACGGGCGGGGCGAGGACTGAAGGCCGGCGGCGGCGCATCGCCCCCGGTTTCAATCAGCAGTTTCGCCAACAACATGATTGATCGCAACCGGCTGCCGGGCTAGACGAACCGGCTTCGGCAGGGAAATTGGCAGGCCGGCCAGCCGGCAGAGGAACAGCGCATGGATCGCATCAGGATCGTCGGCGGAAACGAACTCAACGGGTCGATCCCGATCTCCGGCGCCAAGAACGCCGCGCTGCCGCTGATGATCGCCTCGCTGCTGACCGACGGCACGCTGTCGCTCGACAACGTGCCCCACCTCGCCGATGTCGAGCAGCTGACGCGCATCCTCGGCAATCACGGCGTCGACTATTCGGTCAACGGCCGGCGCGAGGCGCAAGGCTCGGCCTATGCCCGGACCATGAACTTCACCGCGCGCAACATCGTCGACACCACCGCGCCCTACGAACTCGTCTCGAAGATGCGCGCCTCGTTCTGGGTCATCGGGCCGCTGGTGGCGCGCATGGGACAGGCGCGGGTGTCGCTGCCGGGCGGCTGCGCCATCGGCACGCGGCCGGTCGACCTGTTCATCGACGGCCTGCGCGCGCTGGGCGCCGAGATCGACATCGACGTCGGCTATGTCGACGCCCGCGCGCCGAAGGGGCTGATCGGCAACCGCTACGTCTTTCCGAAAGTCTCGGTCGGCGCGACCCATGTGCTGATGATGGCGGCGACGCTGGCCAAGGGCGAGACCGTGCTGGAGAACGCCGCCCGCGAGCCGGAGGTCGTCAACCTCGCTGAATGCCTCAACGCCATGGGCGCGAAGGTGTCGGGCGCGGGCACCTCGACCATCGTCATAGACGGGGTGGCGGCGCTGTCGGGCGCGACGCATCCGGTGATCCCCGACCGCATCGAGACCGGCACCTACGCCATGGCCGTGGCCATGACCGGCGGCGACGTCATCCTCGAGGGCGCGCGCGCCGACCTGCTGGAAGCCGCGCTGGAGGCCATCGAGCAGGCGGGGACCGAGGTGATCCGCCTCGACAACGGCATCCGCGTGCGCCGCAAGGGCGGCGTCATCCGCCCGGTCGACATCACCACCGCGCCGTTTCCCGGCTTCCCGACCGATCTCCAGGCGCAGTTCATGGGCCTGATGACGCGGGCGCAAGGCCGCTCGCACATCACCGAGACCATCTTCGAGAACCGCTTCATGCACGTGCAGGAGCTGGCGCGGCTCGGCGCGAGGATCACGCTCGCCGGTCAGACCGCCATCGTCGACGGAGTGGAGCGGCTGCGCGGCGCGCCGGTGATGGCGACCGACCTGCGCGCCTCGGTGTCGCTGGTCATCGGCGGGCTCGCCGCGGAAGGCGAAACCATCGTCAACCGCATCTACCACCTCGACCGCGGCTTCGAGCGGCTGGAGGAGAAGCTATCGGGATGCGGGGCGATCGTGGAGCGGCTGAGTGAGTAGGAAGGAGTGAATAGGGAATAGTGAGTAGAGAGTAGTTGAGCACTCAGGGGCGATTGCGCCCTGTACCCGGCTCCTCCCCAAATCCTGTTCACTATTCCCTACTCACTACTCACTACTCACTACTCCCCTCTTTCAGTTGCGCCGCACACCAAGACGGCATAACACCGGAAGGAAATCGGTCCCGGTTCCCGGATAGTGCATCGCTCATGTCGCATCTCAAGCTTATCGCCCTCGACGAACAGGATCTTTCGGTCGTGTCCGCCCATGTGCAGGACGCGGTGATGAAGGTGGGCGACCTCGACTGGCGGCCAGTGGAGCGGCGCTTCATCGCCGCCGCCAACCGCTTCGTCTGGGAGAACCGGCAGGGCTTCCTGCGCCGCAACAACGAGCGCCGCCGCGCCGCGCTGCATTTCGAGGCGGTGCGGAGCGTCAGCTCCACCGGCATCGCGCGCGACAGGCCGGACGAGGTGCTGTCGCTGCTGGCCATCGGCTTCACGCCGGGCGTCGAGGCGCCGGCCGGCACGCTGGAGCTGGTTTTCTCGGGCGGAGGCGCCATCCGGCTCGAGGTCGACTATATCGAGGCGCGGCTCGCCGATCTGGGCGCGGCCTGGGACACCGCCTCGCGCCCGCAGCACAAGACGTAAGGAAGCGTTCCGCCATGCCGCTGCGCCTCGACCGCGCCGATCCCGATTTCGAAACCCGCTTCGCCGCCTTCCTCGCCACCAAGCGCGAGGTGTCGGAGGACGTCGATGCGACGGTGCGCGACATCATCGCCCGCGTGCGCGCCGAAGGCGACAAAGCGCTGATCGACTACACCGCCCGCTTCGACGGGCTCGACCTCACCGCAGCCGGGATCAGGATCGGCGAGGCCGAGGTCGACGCAGCGATGAAAGCCGTCGACAAGGATACGCTCGCGGCGCTGGAGTTCGCGCATGAGCGCATCGCCAGCCACCATGCGCGGCAGATGCCGAAGGACGACCGCTACACCGACGCGCTCGGCGTCGAGCTCGGCTCGCGCTGGAGCGCGGTCGAGGCGGTCGGGCTCTACGTGCCGGGCGGCACGGCGAGCTATCCGAGCTCGGTGCTGATGAACGCCGTGCCGGCGAAGGTCGCCGGCGTCGAGCGCGTCGTCATCACCGTTCCCTCGCCGCGCGGGCAGTTGAACCCGCTGGTTCTGGCGGCGGCGCGCCTTGCCGGCGTCTCCGAGATCTACCGGGTCGGCGGCGCGCAGGCGATCGCGGCGCTCGCCTACGGCACCGAGACCATCGCGCCGGTGGCCAAGATCGTCGGGCCGGGCAACGCCTTCGTCGCCGCCGCCAAGCGGCGCGTGTTCGGCACGGTCGGCATCGACATGATCGCCGGCCCTTCCGAAGTGCTGGTGATCGCCGACGCCGCCAACGACCCGGCATGGCTGGCCGCCGACCTGATCGCCCAGGCCGAGCACGACGCGGCCGCGCAGTCGATCCTCGTCACCGACGATGCCGCCCTCGCCGACGCGGTGGAGAAAGAGGTCGCGCGCCAGATCGCGCGCCTGCCGCGCGGCGAAACCGCCGCCGCGAGCTGGCGCGACTTCGGCGCGATCATCCTCGTGCGCGATCTGGAAGACGCCGTGCCGCTCGCCAACCGCATCGCGGCCGAGCATGTCGAGCTCGCGGTGGAGGACCCCGACGCCCTGCTGCCGCAGATCCGCAACGCCGGGGCAGTGTTCCTCGGCCGGCACACGCCGGAGGTGATCGGCGACTATGTCGGCGGCTCCAACCACGTGCTGCCGACGGCGCGCTCGGCGCGGTTCTCCTCGGGCCTGTCCGTGCTCGACTTCGTCAAGCGCACATCGGTGCTGAAGCTCGGCCCCGAGCAGCTGCGCGCGCTCGGGCCGGCGGCGATCGCGCTGGCGCGGGCGGAGAACCTCGACGGCCACGCCGCCTCCGTCGCCATCCGGCTGAACCCGGGAGGCTGAGCGCGATGGGCCAGCCGGACGCCAGTGCCCGCCTGATCGACGTCGAGCTGGACGAGACCATCGGCCGCTCGACGCCCGACGTCGAGCACGAGCGCGCGGTAGCGATATTCGACCTGATCGAGGAGAACTCGTTCCGGCCGGTGGGCGATTCCGGCACCGGCCCCTACCGGCTCCGGCTGTCGCTGGCCGAGGCGCGGCTGGTCTTCGCGGTGGCACGCGAGAACGGCGACCCGGTCGCCACCCACATCCTGTCGCTCACTCCGTTCCGCCGGGTGGTGAAGGACTATTTCCTGATCTGCGAAAGCTATTACGAGGCGATCCGCTCCTCGACGCCGTCGCAGATCGAGGCCATCGACATGGGCCGGCGCGGGCTTCACAACGAAGGCTCGCAGACGCTGATGGACCGCCTGACCGGCAAGATCGACGTCGATTTCGACACCGCGCGGCGCCTGTTCACGCTGGTCTGCGTCCTGCACTGGAAAGGGTAGGCGCCGGTGGTGTCGGGCGCCCGCCCTCCCCGCTCGATCCTGTTCCTGTGCGGCATGAACGCCATCCGCTCGCCCATGGCCGAGGTGCTGGCGCGCAAGGTCCTGCCGGCGGGCACCTTCGTCGCCTCGGCCGGGGTGCGCGCCGGCCAGCGCGACCCGTTCGTCGACGCGGTGCTGGACGAGAAGGGCCTCTCGCTCGGCCAGCGCCAGCCGCAGCGGCTCGACGACATGGAGGACGCCTATTTCGACCTGATCGTCACGCTGGCGCCGGAAGCCCACCACGCCGCGCTCGAGCTCACCCGCTCGCTCGCCGTCGACGTCGAATACTGGCCGACCGCCGACCCTTCCACCGCCACCGGCACGCGCGAGCGCATCATGGACGCCTATCGCGATGTGCGCGACAGGCTGGAGGCGCGCATCACTGAACGGCTTGCTAAAAGGGCGTGAAAAAGGGGCGTGAACAATGCGCGAATAAGCGTGTTCACAAAGCGGCCGCAATCATATAGGTTCCGCGCAAGTTTGCGGCCGGGCGGCCGGAAATCCCAATCAAGACAGGTATCGGATGCCGAAGGAAGAAGTACTGGAGTTTCCGGGCGTCGTCACTGAACTGTTGCCGAACGCGATGTTCAGGGTCAAGCTCGAAAACGAACACGAGATCATCGCACATACGGCCGGGCGCATGCGCAAGAACCGGATCCGCGTGCTGACCGGCGACAAGGTTCTGGTCGAGATGACGCCCTACGACCTGACCAAGGGCCGCATCACCTATCGCTTCAAGTAGCGGCCTTTCGCCACCCTTGCCGACGGACCTGCGATGAACGCCCCTTCCAAGCTGGTGCTCGCCTCGGGATCGCCGAGACGGCTCGCGCTTCTGCAGCAGGCAGGCATCGAGCCCGACCGGCTCTATCCCGCCGACATGGACGAGACCCCGATGCGGGCCGAGCATCCGCGCTCGCTCGCCAAGCGGCTGTCGCGCGGCAAGGCGGAGAAGGCGCTCGAGGGGTTGCGCGCCGACGGCGCGCCGGAAGCGGGCGGCTTCATCCTCGCCGCCGACACGGTGGTCGCGGTCGGCAGGCGCATCCTGCCCAAGGCCGAGACGACGGACGAGGCCTCTAACTGCCTCCGCCTCCTGTCGGGGCGCTCGCACCGCGTCTATACAGGCGTGTGCCTGATCACGCCGGCCGGCAAGGTGCGCCAGCGCCTCAGCGAGACGCGGGTGCGCTTCAAGCGCCTGTCGCGCGAGGAGCTCGACGCCTATCTCGCGGCCGGCGAATGGCGCGGCAAGGCCGGCGGCTACGCCGTGCAGGGGCTGGCCGGCGCCTTCGTCGTCAAGATGGTCGGCTCCTACACCGGCGTCGTCGGCCTGCCGCTCTACGAGACGGTCGGCCTGCTCACCGCCGACGGCTACAAGGTGCATCCGGCCTGGCATGCCGGCGCGAGGGCCTGACGATGCCGGGACCCGACGACACGCAAGCCAAGGTCACGCCGCTGCGGCCGAAGCGGCCCTGCCCGGAATGCGGCAAGCCGTCCTCGCGCGCCGACTATCCGTTCTGCTCGCCGCGCTGCAAGAACATCGACCTGAACCGCTGGCTCTCGGGCTCCTACGCCATCCCGGCGACGGAGGACGACGAGAAGCCGGAGGAGAATGGCGGATAGCCCGATCGGCGATCGCGCCGCGCCGCCTCTTTCGGCCTCCTGCGCCGGCTCGGCAAAAAGCTGAGAAAACCCCGGCCCGCCCGCTGGACAGGGGGAAAACTCATGCTATAACCCACGCGCTTCCGGCGGATCGCCAACATCGCCGGGGCCGGGACGATCCGCACGGATTTCCCCACTGGAATGCCCAAGTAGCTCAGTTGGTAGAGCATGCGACTGAAAATCGTAGTGTCGGTGGTTCGATTCCGCCCTTGGGCACCATTTTTTCTCTAATTTGCTTTGTAATTCAATTGGTTAGATGAAAGATAGGATGAGTAGCCCACCTTTTCATCCACCTTTAATAATTGATTGAGGACGTGCCATAAGCACGCGGCGCTTGCGCTTTTCCACAGTTCGCGTCACGTTTGCGCAAACGGGAGGGGAGCATGGAGCAAACGAATACGTTTAAAGATTTCTTCTCGCGCTTTGCTCAACGAAACTCGCACAACGAAACTGCAGCAATCGCTTTGCAGAGTGCGGTGCTGCCCATTGCAACGGCGCTTCTTGGCGTAGCCACGGTCCCTCTGTGGGAGTTTTCATGGTACATCCCGATCGTGGCATGGCTGTTCCTGCTCATCTTTTATGCTCTTGTCTGGCGGAAATCACACCCAGCTCATAACGATATTTATGGTTTGCTCCTTCAGAAGAGCCGAGACGAAGAGGATTTGGAGCGTCTAAAGACAGAAAACGACGAATTTGAAGAAATCGTTATTGATCTATATTATAAGAATATAGCATCCTTTTCTCTTAGGGCAATGTCAATTGAATACATTAAAGCAATACGGGATGGTAATAACTCTAAAGAATATCTCAGCGAAATGATCGATGAGATCATGTCTCCTTTCTATATGGCTGGAGATTCCATATTCGGATTCGAGATATCAGAAAAATGGAGTATCGGAGTATATATATACGATCCGACAGATGGCGTGCTAAAATCCGCTTGGCGAAAAACCTCAGGAACCCACCCTTCTAAAGGTCGCGTCGGCCGGGATTGGATTCCTGGCGAGGGCCATGTAGGCAAAGCTTTTCTCGACCGACGACCAATTTTAACCGGCAATGCGAATGAAGATTCCGTTGCTCAATTGTGCCGGGCTCGGGCTTCAAAATGGCAGGATCACGACAGTGACACATACGTGTCCTTTACTAGTGTACCTATATCAATAACTGATGACGATGGTATCGACCCGTACGGAGTGCTCGTCGTCACCAGCGATATAGAAGGAAGGCTCGCAGACGAAGCGGTCACCGAACTCCTGATGCACGTAGCTCAAACATTAGCGCTGATACTGGAAATCACAGGTGTCAGCACCATTTGCCTAGTACGCCCAAATCACTGTATGACGACTGCAACGGAGGGAGCGAACGATGTGGAAAAAGAGAGGCAGCGTGTCGGTCAAGACGGTCGAGATACAGACTGTGAAAGTCGCCCGTAGTCTTGCGTCAAAAACTGGGAATCCCGCGTCTGAGAAGGCGGACTTCGCTCGCAAGTTCGTCGAAGAGACGCGTTCACGGTCGCGAGGACTTCACCCTGCTCTAAAGCAGATTGAGCACGCGAGATAAGCCGCCTGTTCGGTTTCTTCGCAAATCAAGGAGCGCTTCGCCGCGTTCCGTTCTCTTGCGGCGCATGAGCGGCTACAGAACCGGGTGCTGTTTTTCTTCTGCAAGAACGGCTGACCACAACATGCGCAGGGGACCGTCGGCCGGCTGGCGCCCCCCCTGGTCTCATGCCGCGGGGCGCAAACTGTCGCCGCGCAGCATGTTTCACGCAGAGTGTTTCACGTTTGAACCACTGAAACAGATGCCTATGCATGGGAAGCGTCCGACGCTGCACTGCCCTCGTGGATGTCGACCATAGTGTGAAGAACCGCGATCAGCTCGCCCACGAGTTTCAAAGCGATGGCGATGTTGTTGGAAAGCGCCCCGCCGAGCTCGCCCGATCCTTCGCGAGCGAAACGCCACGATCGCCTGGGCGTCGTATCCGGCTACGAGGTGGCTAGCTGCATCGGCGCTGAAGCCACCTGATCATATCGCCGTCACCGGTCAAAAGCCGCCAAATCCCATGGCGGTGCTCCAGACGAAAATGAGCATAGGACCACGGTGTGAGGAAGCACCCAAGGTACAGGACGGCGCGCGCCTTCCGCAGAACCGTAAGCAGCATCTCACAATCTTGGTATGCTACGACGATCCTGTCATCCTCAACCAGCGTGAGAGGATCGACATCGAAATGGAGCCCGACCGGCCCCGAGCAGAACTCGGCCGATGTTCGCGCAAAGATCATTCCGCTGTCGTGCCGGGCGCGGGCATGGTCCCGCGATTGCCAGAGACACCCGATCCGATGCCGGACACGTTCGCATTGACATTGATGGTTCCGACGCCGGCCTTAAATGCCCGTGCGGCTTCCTCGCCGATCCGGCGGCCGACACCGTCGAGGCTTCGAGCCAATGTCGTACCACCCTGTGCGCCAAGATCCTCACCGGCCCGCACCGCCTCCTCGCGCAGCTTCCTGCCGCCGTTCGCGAGCGCCTCGTCGATTGCGTCGGCGACGCCATTGGGATCGGAGCGGAGTACATGCATCGAGTCGCGCTCGGCATCGCGATGCGATGGCGCCCGCGCCGCCTGAGCCAGCTCGACGGCTAATGCGTTATTGCCGGCGTTGTAGCTGTCATACCTTCCAGTCGGTGTCGCCTTGATGCCCATGCGAAAGGCATGTGGCACACGTGCCTGCCGGCTCCAGCGCGCCGCGTCGAGTGATGCCGCCGTCGCCTTGTCAGGCCGCATCATAGGAATCGGCCCCTCGATGGGAAAACCCGCCTTGTCGGCCGGAAGGGACTGCGAAACTGTCGATTGATGCATCCTCGCGGCGAGCTCTTCACCGATGGCATTGATCGCCTCGCGTTGGGAATCTCGGCCGTATCCGACCTCCCACTCCATGAGCCGTTGTTTCGTATCGTCCGATTGGTAGTGTCGATAGGTCCAATCTGCGCGCTGAAGCGCCGACATTCCCTGGCCGGCAAGGTGATCGCTGAGCGACATTCCGGTCTCGAGATCGCTGGACACTCGATCCATGATCGAGGCGCCGCCCATTTTGTAGAGTGCCCGGCCAACACTGTTCGCCAGACGATCCCAGGAGTTTGAAAGCGCATCGATGGCAGCCTGGCCGTCGTTCGAGAATCTCTTCACCCCTTCCGCAACTGTGCCGGCGGCCTTGTCGGAACTCTGAAGCAGCTGTTCGAACTCCGACCAGTTATTGATCAGCGATCGCATGCCGACCTGCATCTGCTTGTCGGTGAAAAGCTGCGGCAGCTTGGAAAGGTCGCCCTTTACCGCCTGAAGGGCGAGGTCCTTGAAGGTTTCGAGCACGTCCTTGCCGTCGCGCCGCGCCGTCGCCATGGCCTTGCGCACGTCGATGCCGAACTTCTTGAAGTTGTTCGCTACCGTCTCGCTCTGCATCTTGGTGAGCACGTCCATAAACGACGTAGCGGCTTCGCCCGACGTCCCTGTTTCCATGCGGACGGTCTGGAGGGCGACGGCAAGCTTTGTGACTGCCTCCTCGCCGCGATAGCCCAGCGCAGCGAAGGCAGGAGCGAGGGATGGCAGCTCGGCCGCCATGTCGCGAAGCTCGAATTTTCCGGCTTTGCCGTAGTACGCCAACAGATCGAAAGACGTTTCCATCTGTTTTGCCGTGATGCCGAATGCGTTGGCGATAGAGTCGGACGTCGTCGATATGTCGGCAAATTCCGATCCGGTGGCGTGGGCAACGCGGGCGAGATGCGGCATGAGTTGCCCGATCTCGTCGAGATTTTTCCCCGAGGCCGCCAGTTCGGCCACGCCACTCACGACCTCTTGAAAAGGCATGCGCACTTCTGCCGCGAGGTCACGCATGCGCCGGCCAAAGCGTTCTGTTTGCTCGACGGTCGCGTCTGCAGTATCGCCAATGCGACCGAGCTGGCGATCCATCGCAGCGTAGTTTTTCGTCGCATTAACTGCGGCCGCGGTCGACAGCACAGGCGCGATCAGCCTCGCGGTTGCGGCATATGCACCGTTTGCCGATCGGGCGATTAAAGCCTGGCTGCGGTTCACGGCCTTGGCCTTTCTGTCAACCGCTTCCATATGGCTCGAAAGCTGGCGGAATGCCGCCATGTTTCCGAGTTTCGATGAAAGGCGCAGTACAGCCTCGACAGTGCGCTTACTCATTGGTCGCCTCCCCAGAGCCCCTGCGATCGCGCTTCCTGTACCTTGCTCGGGCAATGGCGGAGAGACGATCACCTGGCCTCGATGCCTGCCGTGCGGCGCCCGCTTCGTGCTCTTCGTCGGCAGCCTGCGAACCTGTCTGGCTGCGCGGCTGCGTCGCATGCTGGCCCCAATAATCGCGGGCATGTGCGTTAAGGCTCTGGCGTGTCCGCTCTTTTCGGTCGACGCTTGAAGGCATGGGGGAAACTCCTGTGTTGGATCCTGTAGTCTCCGCGAGGTTATGGAAGGCGGCCGAGGCTGCGGCGTGTGAGGAATCGTAGCGACGAAAACCGGAAGGAGCCGACTTGCGAGACAACTCGGCCAGAACTGTTTCAAACGATCCCACGTCATCCGCCAGGCCTGCTTTCACCGCGGCCCTGCCGATGAGGGTTCGGGCTTCAGTCTGGCGTGCTGCCGCGGCTGATAGGCGGCCGCCACGGCCCTTCGCAACCGTCGAAACAAAAACCTCGTAGAATGAATTTACCTCAGCCTGCAGGTCGGCGCGCACCGCGGCCGAGAGAGGCTGAAACGGGTTCGCGTCGACCTTGTGCGCGCCGGCATGAATAAGCGTCGGCTTGATGCCTTCACGATCGAGCTGCTGACTGAAATCGGCGTGCAGCAGCACGACACCTATCGAGCCTGAGACGCCGGTTTCCGTCGTCACGATCTTTGTCGCACCCGACACGATGGCATAAGCTGCTGAGCAGGCCATGCCGTTCACGACGGCGACCGTGCGCTTCTTTGCGGCGAGATCGCGAACCAGCGCGGCCGTCTCGAAGGCGCCAACTGCCTCCCCGCCGGGCGAATGCAAGTCGAGAATGACCGCATGGATGTCGTCATCCGCCATCGCGGTTTTGAGCTGGTGGCCGATACCTTCGTAGGAGGTAAGCCCTGAGTTCGCTCCGACCCAGGCTCCGCGATTGACCAGGGAGCCGGTGATCGTGATGATCGCCACACCGTCCGCCACATTGAACGGGCTCGTTTCCCATGAGCCCCCCGCATACGGAGAGCCTTCAAACTGGCTGGCTTCTGGCATACTGACGCCGATGCGCCCAGCGAGGACGGAGAGGATTACCTGAGCCTTGTCCTGCGTGATCATCAGCGGCCGATTGAGAACACGATCCGCAATGTGGAAAAGCTGGGCGCTCATGCTTCACCGCCTATGGCGCATGCACGGCAGGCAAGAGGATGTTGGATTAGGTTTTCCATGATCAACTACTCAATCTCCAGTCCAGACTGAATGATCCGTGCTGCACACGTGCACACGTGCATGCGTGTACCGCTTTCTGACCACATCCACTGGCGAAGTTTCGGGGTCCCCCGGGCCCGTGTGGCTTGGGAAAGCCGATACGGTCCCTAGACCCGGGGGGGCTGAGCCTCGCTGTCGATGCATGAGAGGAGTTCCGATGTGGGCGCGAGGAGGAGCGCGGGATCGGCATCACCCCGACGTGAGATGTAATTGCCGGTGGCATCCTCCATCTCTCGAAGGATCATCTCCTCGCTGAGCTCGGCTGCGAATTGTCCGGCGTCAGCACTGATGGGACCAAATCGGCTTAACTGAGAACGGAGGATTTCTGGTTCATCGTAGCCTTTCAAAGGAGCGAAGATGAGACAGAAATCCGGAACCGGGAAAGCGCCGGCAGAGCAGGTCATCAAAGACATCCGCCGCGCAACCCGCAAGCAATATTCGGCCGAGGAGAAGATCCGCATCGTGCTGGAGGGCTTGCGCGGCGAAGAGTCGATCGCGGCGCTGTGCCGGCGCGAGGGGATCGCGGAGAGCCTTTATTACACCTGGTCGAAGGAATTCCTGGAAGCCGGCAAGAAGCGGCTTGCCGGGGATACGGCGCGCGCCGCCACCAGCGACGAGGTGAAGGTTCTGCGCAAGGAGGCGCGCGATCTCAAGGAGGTCGTCGCCGAGCAGGCGCTGGAACTGCGGATTCTTAAAAAAAGCATGATTGCGGATGGGGGCGACGACGAATGAGATACCCCGCATCCGAGAAGCTGGAGATCATTCGGCTCGTCGAGCAGTCGCATCTGTCGGCGCGGCGCACGCTGCAAAAACTCGGTATTCCGCGCTCGACCTTCAATCGCTGGTATGACCGTTTCCTGGCCGGCGGTGTCGATGCGCTGGAGGATCGCAGGCCCCGGCCGAACCGGGTCTGGAACCGCATCCCCGAGGAGAAACGCGATCAGATCATTGAGCTGGCGTTGAACGAGCCGGAGCTGTCGCCACGGGAACTGGCGGTCACCTTCACCGACACGAGGGGCTACTTCGTCTCGGAATCCTCAGTCTATCGCCTGCTCAAGGCCCACGACCTGATCACCAGCCCCGCCTTCATCGTCATCAAGGCCGCCGATGAGTTCCACGACAAGACGACGGCGCCCAACCAGCTCTGGCAGACCGACTTTACCTACTTGAAGGTGATCGGCTGGGGGTGGTTCTACCTGTCGACCGTGCTCGACGACTTCTCTCGCTACATCATCGCCTGGAAGCTGTGCACCACGATGAAGGCCGAGGACGTCACCGACACGCTGACCATCGCGCTGCAGGCTTCTGGCTGCGACAGCGCCAGGGTGGTGCAGCGGCCGCGGCTGTTGTCCGACAACGGCCCCTCTTACGTCTCTTCCGACCTGGCCGCATGGCTATCCGACAAGGGCATGGAACATACGCGCGGGGCGCCCTGCCATCCTCAGACCCAAGGCAAGATCGAGCGATGGCACCAGACGTTGAAGAACCGCATCCTGCTCGAAAACTACTTCCTGCCGGGTGATCTCGAGCAGCAGGTCGCGGCGTTCGTCGATCACTACAACCACCGCCGCTACCACGAGAGCCTCGACAATCTCACCCCTGCCGACGTCTACTTCGGGCGCGGCGATATCATCACGCTGGAAAGGGAAAGGATCAAACGCGAAACCATCAAACAGCGTCGCTTGCTTCATCGAGATGCAGCGGCCTAATGTGACAAACCTGATGGACCAGAGCCTCCGTTAGCTCACGCCGCCTGTTGTCCCAAAAACCCTGACGACGGACAGGCTCTACGGTCGTAGTCCGCTGCTTGAAGACGTAGGGGTGGACCGCGAGCATGCCGGCCTCTTGGAGAGACTCCACGGCGGCCTTGAGCATGCGCTGAGGATAGCCCGGCCGGTCGTACCGCGTGGTTTCCCTCTGGCCGTTTCGGGTGGAGATGGCGAGGCGCTGCCCGTCCTCCCGGCTGGGGCTTAGGGCGAGGTGCGCAAGGTTGGCCGCGATGTTGCCCATGAGGAAGTGGCGGCGGAGGGTGGCGTCCTTGCGTTCGGACCTGATGCGGGAGGCTGGTGGAGGCGTGGTGAGGACTTGGAGGTGGTCCGCGATGGTGGCTAGGGGCAGGCCCTCGGAGGTCAACCACGGGTCGAGGAAGATGGAGGAAGGGCCTTCCCTATTGTTCACTCGGAGGCCCACTCTCCCCCTCTCGCGTTCACTCAATCTCTCGTCAAGATGTTCCAACAGTGAGGCTCCCAACTCGGCCCATGAGGCGGATGAGGGCGATGGTGCGCTCCTCCTCGTCCTGACGGGCCTTGGCTTCCTCCCATGCGGACTTCTGGGCTTGTCGCACGGCAGGCCGCACCGCCTGCGCCACGGTCTCTATGGTGTCCCGGTCTATGTTGGCCGTCTCCTCGATCATCTCCCCAAGAAGGCGGAGGTAGAGGCCGCGCGGTCGGGGATACTTGGAGGGAAAGCGATAGGGGCTATCCCGGAAGTGGGTTCCTGATGCTCCCCTGAGCTGCTTCGCCTGCTTGGCGATGACCACAAGCGGAAACTCGGGGTAGCCATAGGGACCAATCTCGGCGTAGGCCGCCCGAACGCTGAGGACTATGAGGAATAGCTGCTCTCCGGTCTTACCCTCCCGATGGAGCCGCGCGAGGACGTTCCGGGCCTTGTCCTTCGGGGCCATGCTTCGCTGCTGGTCGTGGTCCTTAGGGCGGTCTTGGGAGGACATGAGGCTCTCTAGCCGGACGATGGCTTGGCGGACGTGGGCTTCGTGATGGTGCTGGCGATACCAGCCGAGCGCGGCCTCGCGGAACGGCACAAGCTCCGCCTTGGAATAGCTCGGCCTTGTGGGATGCCCATGGCGGGCTTGGCGCTCCATGTGGACGCGGCAATAGGTCTCTGAGAGGCCCTTTCTGGCTGAGCGTTGGGTGGGTCTCTGGCATCCCGCGACAACGCATTGCTCCGGGCCGTCTGGCGCTGGGGCCTTGGCGCGGCGCTTGATGTCGGCGGCTTGAGTACGCCTTCTGTTTCGTGAGGTCATGATGGTTCCCTGCAAAGAGAAAGGGGGACAAGGTGCGGCTAGGCTCCTCATCCCCCTGATGGTGATCTTGGTGGTTGGCTGGCTGTCCTGACCGCGCCCTCGCCCGGCCTTACCCCGGCTACTCCAACGCGGGAGTTGTCGCTTGGCCGGGCTATGGGTATCGGCAGATAATGAGGTTTCCTTGGTCCTTACAGGAGTAGGCCTCGCGGAACCATTGGAAATATTGTGCCCGTAGCTGGTCCTCGGTTGGTCCGGAAACAAGCTGGGCAAAGCCATAGATGGCCAAGAGCACCACGGCTAGTATGCCGATCTGGACTGCAATAGGGGCCTCGCCGGTTGGCATCTTTTAGCTCCTTGAAGAATAATTCCGGGATCATCGCGGGTGGAAGCTAAGAGCGGTAGAAGGACATCGCAGATACTTAGATGGCTGGGATGGGTAGAAGCCCTAGCCACGCAGCGGCCCATCCCCAAGCAACGCACCAATTCGATTGTGGAGCTTCTCTCTGAGTTCCTCGGGGGTAGTCCAAGTGATGTGGTTGAACTGCCGGGTATCAAAGTGGACGTGCTTGATGTGGTCCTCTCGACACATCCAGATAACCGGAATCCCTAGACCCTGAGCAAAGCCAGCTTCGTAATAGACGCCGCCGCGTGGAATAGCGGTCTCTGCTTCGCCTTCTCCAATGAGACCACATGTGAAGTCCGCTACGACAAATCGGGAGCGTCGAATCTCGGCAATGATCTCATCATCTATCTTGTTGTTATGCTCCTTCTGGTCGATCCGCATTGGCTTGTAACCGGCATCAGTGATTGCAGGCGCAATCCCCTTGTCGTATGCCTCGGCCACCTCCGCCCCGAACCACATCGCGACAAATCCCTGAAGGGAGTCTGTTGCGGCTCCTCGAAGTCTATCCAGGTGGGCGTGTCCGTCGAAGGTTAGGGCAAGCCCTGATTTATTCGATAATAGACCCTGCTCTACAGCAAAGGCGATTAGAGTTTCTACCTCATCAATCTCGATGGACTCAGTTGCCGCCAACAGTGCATCTTGTTCGGCCCAATGGCTATTCTCTCGCACAGGCTCCCCTACGACCCACATAACACGGCGGTCGTAGTAGTCCATAGTCTGCCCCAAGGCGGGTGTGTGAGTCGCAATCACTCGAAGAAGTCTATCGCGCCGATCGAATACAGCCAAGGGAATTGCTGCTTTCGATGCTTCTATCTGGGCACTGGTAACCTTGGGGCATTTGACACCAAGCCAGCGTTGGCCCACTAGCCACGTTGTGAGATATGCCTTTTGCCGAGCATTGAGATGACCCACGGTGGTCTTGGCGCTACCCGTTATTTCATACAATCCACCGGCTCTGGGGGAATTGTACTGGAAGCCGTTACCAGCAGGATCAAGATTGTAAGTTCGCGTCTGCCATATGGCGCATTGAGCCGACATTTCGAGCCCTCCCTCTGGGGTCTAAGGATAGCAGCACAGTGGCGAGGCGAAACGGCCTCAGGGCGTAAATCACCAGATAGCCGGCGCGGCGGATACTTGGAGCTTTTCCGGGAGTCGGATAGTAAATATTGTTGACGAGTTCGGGCGCTGAATACGGAGGCAGAATGAAAAAAACGGAAAGCTCGCAACCCAGAGAGGGGGCGATGTTTATAAGGAACTATATTAGGCCTGAGACCCCTCTTAGAGAAAGCGAGAGGGCAAGGCTTCGTATTGCAAAACTGTTCCTCAACACCGCATCAACGAGCGGATTCAATGCACACGATTTCTCTGGAGTTGTTGAGGAGGAGCTGGGGATAAACTATCCTAAAGGAATTAGTGGTCACTTCTCCCATGAGAGATTCTGGACCAAGGCAGACATTGCGGACATACTTAGCGCTATCACGATATGGTTTCACACAACGCATAAGCCGGGCGAATTTCTGAAAGAAGTCCGGCGAATCTTTCGGGAGGAGCACCTCGGGTATCGTATTGACGACAAGGGCGGAGTCCACTTCCTTGTTGACGAGGAATTTGAAAGGACCGTAGCCGCTGCGGTTGCTGGTCTTGGTGCACCTCGCTTTGCTGCCGCTCTCCACGCTCTCCATGAGGCCATGGCCCATCTAGGAACCACGCGGCAAAGCGGCAAAGGCCTTATCCGGGGAGTTTTTGAGGCGGTCGAAAGCGCCTTCCTTGCGGTCATAGGCGATCCCAAAGTTAACCGTCTGAATGGGGAGGTGCTGGACAAACACCTCAAGCCCCTCCTCTTGGCACGCTATTCCGGGCATGGGGACGCGGAAGACTTGGCGGACCGCTTCATGGACCACTTCAAGGCGTGGGTGAAGTCGGCCCACCCGTTCAGGCATGGGACACCCTTGGAGCAAATCCATGAGGCTCCCTTAGACCTTGCCATCATGTCCGCTACTCAAGGGATTGGTTATCTACGCTTCCTAGCCTCACTCAGCGCCCCCGCCTAGCGTTAGGCCGGCTAGGGAAGCCACAATGCCACGATGCCACGATGATGACGGCTGCGGCCCACATGAGGCCAAACCGCAAGGTGAGCCTGTTAGCCTCCGTATGGAGCTTCGCCTCGATGTCCCGGACACTAGCGCGGAGGTCTGCCTTGGTGGCGAGGTCCCTCATACTCGCTCCTAGTGATTAGTAAACATGGCGACGGCTGCTAGAACATAGGATAGTGCAATAAGGAAATATGCAATCTGGAGGAGCGTCATGGTCGTCCCTTTTTATTAGGCGACCTTCCATATACTACCCTAAAATCGTTCCCGCCACGGGAAAATCTATGCTCTTTTCCCAATAAATTCGGAGGGGGGAAGCACCCACTCCCCCTCCCTCCTGAGGTCGCCTGCCACTAGCAAACTCGGCGTCCCTATCTGGTCACTGTTAGCCTAACGGCGGCGGTCTATTCTCCCATCGGCAAGACGATGATCGGCCTCGCGCTTCAGACGCAGCCTTTCTGCACGGGCTGCACTAATTTCCGCCAGCCTCTCTTGGAGGGGAGGCCGTGCCGCCTCCTGTGCTCGTAGCTGGTCAAGGATGCGCTGTGCCCCTCCTCGGCCTGAGGGAACTCCTGCCTCCTGTGGTCCCAAGGCGTCCAATAATTCCCTCGCTCCCGGTTGGCTCCCTGTCCGCTGGCTGCGGTTCTCTAGTATCGCCCCCCGTACCGCTCTCTGGCGGGCCTTCACCAAGGACTGAAGCTCAGGGTTCTCTCTCAGGAGACGCGCTCGGGCCGCTTGCCGGTGTTGCGTCAAGATGCGCCCCAAAGCGTTGAGCCGTGTGCCGACGACGCTGGCCTCTCCATCTGGCATGTCCTGATAGGCCTCGGACTTGATGAGCCGCGCAAGGTGGTCTTTGAGAGGCTTCTGGCCGGGGATATGGCCGCTGAGTTCCTGATAGCGGTCATAGGCGTTCTGGCCCGACTCCAAGGTCACGTCGCGGAGGTCCACTCCCTCGAAGTCGGGTTCTGGCTTACCGATGCCCCTCCCCGTCTCAATGAGGATACGGCTATGTTCTGCCTCCACTAGGTCGGCCTTTTGGTCGGTGGTGATGCCGATGCGGCGGGCAACCGGCTCCCCGAAGACATCCCGAACGGGCGGCAGGGTCGCCGAGAATCCCGGCAAGTTCTTCAAGGCGGTATCCACAAAGGAGCGAGCCTCACGAAGATACGGGTCGGGGTTGAGACCCCGGAGGGCGGAGGAGAGCGGGATGGCGCTGCCCGCAATATTCCCCAGCCACCTCTCGCCTCTGGCCTCAGGGTCGGTCAAGGCCTCAAGGGCTTGGTGCATGTTATGGAGGAATGTCCTGTCAGAGAATGCCTTGGCAAGCGCAAGGGCTGTCGCCCCGATGCCGGTCTCCACTTCGCTGCTATCCGGGTTCTGGCGTAGGGCGTCCATGAGGTTGACGATGGTGGCGAACGCCATACCGGCAGGGTCAAAGCGGCCGATGGGGACATACCTCTTGGTGCCGTCCTCCCCCTCGAAGACATAGGAGTAAGGTTGCCAGCCGGTGGCCCTAAGTTCGGCCTGAAGCCTCGTGTCGGATGGTCCCGCTCCCGTCATGCGGCCATTGAGCGCCAGCGTGGCGGCGAGGCCCATGAAGGTCATGCCTAGCGCCATCTGCCCCAAGGCGTGGGCCTTTGCTTCCTCTCCGAGCTTCCCGGAGATGGCCTCCCGGAACTCCTTCTGGAGGAGGTTGAGGCCGGGGGTCATCTTCCATCCGTAGCGAAGCACATTCACCGGGGTCTTCACGAATGGCAGGATGAGGGTAAGGACGGGATGCCGGTTCCTTGCCTGCTGGATGGTCGCCCCTGCCGTACCGGCGAGGAGTTCATTCTGGAAGGTAGCGGTCTGCGCTTCCCTCAATGCTCGCTGGTCCAGCGCCTGCCCAGTGGCGGGGTCTATCACCCTCTCCATCTCGGCCCGGAGGTATCGCTGGAAGTCCTCCCCAGTGAGGCCCAAGGAGTACGCTCGGGCAGCCGCCTGTCCCTGCACATAGGCGCGATAGCGGAGGGTTTTGAAGAACTCGTCCACGGCCCCGAGTGTCCGCGTGGGCAGTCCGACGATGTTCCGATAGTTCGCGGCCTTCCATACGTTCTCGGCAAGGTCCATGATGCCCCCGGCCGGCTTCCATGGGAGCGGTCGCTGGGTGATGGCCCCTTGGAAGAACTCAGTGTTGTGGGGGCTGAGGATGGAGTCGCCCCGCTTGAAGGCCTCCACCATGGCCTGCCAAGCATCACCAAGGGCGGCGACGGTGGCGGTATATTCCGCGATGGCCTGCCGCCTGAGGAGGTCCCCGCCCGTCTTCGGCCCCATGGCGATGGCCCCAAGGAGCTTTTCGGTCGGCCTGCCAAGGAGCATCACCACGTTGGACGTGACGTTCACCACATGGGTGGGGTAGAGCCAAAGCAGGGAGTTGATGAGGCTGTAATTGACCTCGTTCATCACCCTGCGGAGGAATGTCGGGTTTGCCACCTGTGCCAGTTTCTTCGGGTCGCCACGGGTGGAGGCAATGAGTTCGGCCAGCTTAGCGGAGTCCATCCCGTCGAGTGCGGCAAGGTCTTCTGGCTTGAGCTGGAACTGTCCTCGGAGCCGCCTCATGGTCCGTCCCGCGCTGGCCCTCATGGATTGGGCGGAGGCGAGGATGGAAGCGGATAGCCTTAGCCTGTCCCGGAGTTCGGCCGCTGCCTTCGCCGCGTCTCCTCCAAACTCGTCCAGCATTCCGTTCTGGAGCTTGAAGGCAAGCTCATAGGTCTCCTGAAACATGCGGTTGGTGACGAGGTAGGCGGCCTCCATGCGGGCGGTCATCTGGGCGGCGGCTCCCCCAGCCTCCACAAGTTCGCCCATGAGGGTGGCAGGGTCTTCGCCGTACCATTCGGCCATCTTCCTCACCTTGGCGTTGACAGTGGCGTCGGACAGAACGTCCCCGCCCTTGATGGTGTCCATCTGGCCCTTGGTGACGGCCTCCACGTTGGTCATGAACTCCCGGAGACCGTCCGGGGTTTCTATGAGCTTTTGCCACGGGAGCCGGGACGCTGAGCGGCCCGCAATCTGGCCGGCCTCTATGGCAGCCTCACGGGAGCCGAACTTGGCGATGGCCTTCAGGTCGGCCTCGGTGTCCAGGACGATTTTTGCCACGGCTTCGGGGGAGGCATCCACCAAGGCGGGGCCTCTCGGGGCGACACCGCGCGGCGGCTCTTGGATAGGGGAAGGGAGGTCGGAGGCCGTTCTTAGACCGGACTCGGGATTAATCCCTCCCGTTTGGTTGCTCTCTCCGCTCGGGCTGGCCGCCCTCCCAGTATCTTCCGGCTGATAGCCGGTTTCGCCCGCTGCGCGGCGTTCGGCCTCGGCGCGGGGTAGACCCTCCTCATATTCAAGGACGGCAGCCCGCTCCTCGAAAGCAGAACGCGCCTCCTCGCCTCTAGGAGGCTCAGGGGCGGCCTCTCGGGCTCGGGCCTGTGTGGTGGACTCGGCGGGCGCTGACGGGCCTGTGTGAGTCTCTGCGGGCGTTTCTCGGGCAGCCGGCCCAAAGTCGAGACCGAACGCATCCCGATTGATGGCTTCGGCCTGCTTGGTTGCGGCCTCATGGCGGAGACTGGCCGGGGCCGCGCTTCCGGTTTGGAGCTTGGAGATTTCCTTGGCTGCTTGCTCGGTCTCTCCTCCTCGCATTGCGCGATAGGCGCGGAGGGAGACCCCAAGCGTTCCGATGATGGCGAGGTCTAGGCCGATCCCTTCCAACGCGTTCTTGAAGCGGCCCTCGGCGGCGCTGTCCGTGGGATCAGCCGCCAGATAGTCGGTCACCGGGTTCTGGAGGGAGGGGAACTCCTCAATGAGGTTGCTCAGGCGCTCCTCGTGGGGGTCGATCACCACGGCACCGGCCGTAGCGCCAAGGCCCACCTCGTAGGCCGCCCTGCCAGCCGTCCCTGCGCCCTTGAGCTTCTGGACGGCCTTGATGGGGGCCATGAGCTTTCCGGCTCCAAGGAGGCCGGTGGCAAACTGTGAGATGCCGATGGTGACGGCGTTGGCGGGGCTGGAGGAGGCGAGTTCCTGAGCGCGGCGCTCAATGCCACGGCGAAATGCTGACTTCTCGTGCTCCGCTGGCTCCCCTAGCAGGAAATCCTTGGTCTCGATGCCGGCTTTCGCCATGCCTGCCCCAATGCTGTCCCATAGCTCCCGGCCGGCGTCTAGGAGGGTCTTGGCGTCTTCCTCCTGCATGTCGGGCGCGGGCTGTTGAGGCTGGGTAGGGGGACCCCGATCCGGGAGCGCATCCTCGGCTTCTAGCCGCCTAAGTGCTTCTTGGAGGAGGTCTTCTTCGGTCCTGATGCTGTCCATATCGCTCAGGCCTCCCGCATGGTCGGAAGGAGGTCGCAAAGCTCCCGTCCGATGGCCTCTTGGTCGAGGAGGACGAGGAGGCGGTAGAGGTTGGCGATATACTCGGCGGCCGTAAGGTGGGCGGGCATCTTCCCGCTCGCCTCCCACTCCTTGGCGATGCGCTCGATGTGGCCCATGAGGACAGCCCGGCTGTCCTTTGAGGCTTTCCGTGCGGGGCGGGTCATAAGGGTCTCGGGCCTCTGGTCCCACTTGCGGGCCGGGGTCTTCAGGACTTGCTCGTCCGTGCCGACGTTCTTGAGAAAGCGGGCCACGGTGGTGAGGTCTTCTTCCACCTCGGCAATGGTGAACCTGAAGTATCGTGCCTTGCTGCCGTTGGTGTTAACCGCGATGGAGACGCCGGGGAGCTTCGTGATTTCCCACATAAGGGCGGCGGCAAGCGGCGTGTGCGCCTCATAGAGGATATGCGTTTCGCCGGCCCATATGAAGACTATGGGCTGGACGGCGGGATGAGCCTCGGGGCCAGTCTCAGGCGTGACGAACTCAATCTTGTGGACCCAGTGTGGAAGGGCTGCGAGCGCGGCTTGAGGGTCGGCGGCAAGCCGCTCGGGCGTTATGAGCGACGATGGGGCAAACGTGGGGGAAGTGTCCAAGAGGTTCTCCTTTGTGGACGGCAAAAGGCCCGCGTCCTCCCGGCTAGTGGCTGGAAGGGTCGGCGGGCGCGGTGATGGTCGGTTGAGGGGTGGGCGGGCCTAGCTGGCCGCTACTTGCGGGCGGCTATGCTCTATTCAAATACAAGGGAATTGCGCGGGCGGCTGACCGTTATCGGTGTTTCAAGTACCCGCCTATTAATCACAATCCCGCCACAATCTCCTCTCCGCCCTTCAAGTAGGGACTAATTGGCGCGATGCGGTGGGCAGGCGGCATCATCCTTTCAAGTGGGCACCTATTTCAAGGGCGAGGGAATTAATCACAATCCTCTCGGCCCGCCTGCATAGCTTTCAAGTACGTGGGAATTAGCCAGATGCGGCCCCGAAGTTGTCCCCCGGAGCCGCGCCCGTGGTCTTCTCTATCCCGCCTTGCGCAGGATCATGTCTAGCTGCCGGATGAGGCCTCTACCCTTTGGCGTCAGGTGAAACACCTTCTTGCGCCGGTTGTGGAGGTACTGCTCTGTCCCCACAAGGCCTAGGCCCGGTTTTCCCTCCCGGTAGTGCTCCCCTAGGTAATTCAGATGCTGGGAGATGGTGGTCGCGGATCGGCCAACCTTTACGGCAAGCTCCTCAAGGGTCATAGGCTCTCCGTGGTCGCCCCCGCGCTGCTCCCATATGGCAACCCCAAGGAAGGTGAGGACGATGGCGACGGGCAGCTCTCGGGCCTCCACGACTAGTCTTCGGTTGGCCTCAAAGTAGGCCTTGATGTGTCTGGTACTCATGAACGCTTACTCACAAAGAACTTGAGGGAGCGGCCCGGTGCTGGGCTCACTCCCTCGTATTGATGCTGGGTGCTGCTACTGGGCCGCTTCCGGTTGTCCGTATGAGAGGTCTTCCTTCATCCCCTCCAGCAAGTGGCGGACGCGGGCGGTGGTCCCTTCTGCACGGTCGTCTTGCCACTCCTCTAGGAAGATGCGCCCAAGGCCGGCGTCGGGAACGTGATCGAGGGCGAAGCGGATGGCAAAGGCCGGGTCTTGGAGGAGCCTCAGTGTCACGTCGAGGTCCTCGCACCAAGGGGCGGGGGTGGATGCGGAAGATGCGGTAAGGGGTAGTACGGTGGTCATTGCGCAAACTCCATGTGTGCGTTGCGCTCCCCACTATGGGCATGCGGAGTCGGCCCGCAACAGGTTTAACCTCCGTAGCTTCGTAGCGTAGGACTGCCGGTAGATGCGTGGTGTTAATCTCGGCCTGACCCCTTGGCCCGCTTGTGCTCGCGTCGGGACTGCCGGAAGCTGCGTCGTGTTGAATAATTTTGAACCGCAGGCCCCCTCCTTTCAAGTAGCTGGGAATTGGCCTCCGTGTGGCAAGACCGTGTGACAATCGCTAGGCGACGACGGGAATTTCCCTTATAAATCAATAGGGGTGGAGGTTGCGAGCGCAATCCGCCCTTGGGCACCAAACTCTCGTTTCAGACTGTCCAGTAAGGTCCAGAAACACCACAGGAAGCCCGGATTTCTGGGCTTTTTTGTTGCCCATTGTCCGGTGAGGTCCGAGGCCGTTTGTTGGCATCCAACGGATTTGTTGGTATCTTGGTTGGCATATCGTCCTAAATGCCAACCAACGGGCGGTAGAGATACCAACAAATGCCGCTAACAGACACGCAAATCAAAGGGTTACGCCCCTCTCAAAGCCCAACCAAGCACAGCGATGGCGGCGGGCTACACTTGTTGGTATCTCCGGCCGGCGGAAAGCTCTGGCGGCTATCCTACCGGCACGGCGGCAAGCAGAAGACCCTGGCGCTCGGCGCATATCCCATCGTGTCGCTGGCCGACGCGCGCCTGAAACGCACTGGCGCGAAGCAATTGCTGGCAAACGGCATCGACCCGGCGCAACAAGCCAAGACGGACAGGGCGGCCAAGCTGGCGTCGAACGCCAACACGTTCGCTGCCATCGCAGACGAATTTCTCGCCAAGGCCGAACGTGAAGGCAAGGCGGAGGCATGTCGATCTCGACCGACGTGCCGTGTTTCAGGACGCGCGCGATGTGCGCACCAAGAACCGCAAGACGTTCACGACGTGTTTCTTTCCTGTCGGCGCGGATATTGAGCACATCGTCGTGGACTGGCTGGCGCTCTTGAAGGAACGCGGCTTCGGGCCGGACGATCCGCTTTTCCCGGCGACGAAGGTGACGTTGGGCGAAAACGGTTTCGAGGCGGGCGGGCTGGCGCGCCAGCATTGGAGCAATGCGGCGGCGATTCGGCGGATTTTCAAGGAAGCCTTCGCGCGGGCCGGCCTGCCCTATGCCAACCCTCACAGCTTCCGCAACACCTTGGCGCGGCTAGGCGAACGGACGACCATAACGACCGAAGCCTGGGCGGCTTGGGGCGCGAATCTCGGACATGAAAACGTGCTGACGACATTTCGCAGCTACGGGCAAGTTCCCGATCATCGCCGAACTGAAATCTTCGACCAGCTTCGCGCGCGGGAAGAAGCCGGCGCGGAAGCGCACGCAATGCCGGAAATGGACGATGAGGCCATGCTTGCACTTCTTGCTGCCCGATTGCGCTCTAAAGCCGCCTGATCGTACCCTGCGAGCAATCTTTGGTTGCCAGCGGCTGCCACGGCTGATTCTATGCGGCCCATACGAAAAAGCGATTTGCGGGCGGGGCGGAGCGCGACCTTGGTGGCAGGTTCTTCCGGGCCGATGCTGCCTACGCGATCCCGGCGATCTATGAGCGATTGGAAGAAGCGCGGTTCTTCTACGCCATCCGGCTGCCCGCAAACGCGGTCCTCAAGGACAAGATCGCGCATCGGCTAACGCGCCCTGTCGGGCGGCCGTCACTGACCAAGGTCAAGCGGTTCTTCGAGGAATTCGAGTATCAGGCGGCGTCCTGGGACAAGGAACGCCGGGTGATCGCCAAGATCGAATGGCATCCGGGCGAACTGTTCCCGCGTGTCGGCTTCATCGTCACCAACCTGCCGATGGAGCCGGACTGGGTGGTGCGGTTCTACAACCAGCGCGGCACCGCCGAGCAGCACATCAAAGAGGGCAAATACGCCTTTCGCTGGACGCGGCTGTCGTGCCGGAAGTTCCGCGACAATGAGGTGCGGCTGCAACTGCACGCCCTGGCGTACAACCTGGCCACCTTCTTGCGCTGCATCGAGCTGCCCGAGGCCATGGCCGACTGGTCGTTGACCAGCCTGCAACTGAAGCTGATCAAGATCGGGGCACGTGTGGTCCGTCACGCCCGCACCATCACCTTCCAGCTGGCCGAGGTCGCTGTCACCGGCACGATGGTACGCGCCATCCTCGCCGCTATCCGCCGATTGCGAGCGCCACCGCTATGCGCATGATCGCGATCCACGCTCAAACTGAACGAAAGCGGCTGGACAGATCTGTCCGCTGCGCTGAAAAACGCCGCCCCTGGGCAAGGAAACAGCGGCTTCGCGGTCTGATCCGTCCAGATCCAGCAGTCTGCGCGACCGCAGGTGCCGCTTGCGGCAGAAAATCCTTGTCTAGCGCTCGGATACAGGCGATCTTCACCTCAAACGACACGCCACTTGGGGAATGCAGGATCGAGCAAGCTGAGGAAAACGAAATGTTCAAGCACTTCACCACCGCGACCTGGCTTTCGGCGATCGTCGCTACTTCCCTATTCTCCCCGGCTGCCGCCGCAGCGGATGCAACCGCCGGCAAGAAGGCTTTCAGGCTATGCGCTGCTTGCCATGCCCTCGACGGGAAGAACCGCGTCGGACCTCATCTGGACGGCGTTGTCGATCGCCCGGTCGCCTCTGTAGAAGGCTTCAGATACTCAAAGGCAATGGTCGCATTCGGCGAGGACGGGAAGGTCTGGGACGAACAGCATCTCGCGGAGTATCTCGCCGCGCCCAGGACGACCGTGAAAGGCACGACCATGGCCTTCGCCGGTGTCAAGAAGCCCGAAGACATCGCCAACCTCATCGAGTTCCTGAAGGACCCGGCTGCCGCCGATTAGCTTCCGCACGCGCCATGCGGTGACGCTTCCGCGGCATCTCGAGTGAACCCCGAGATGCCTGCGGCGAGCGCGCCCATACATGCGGCAGCTTCGGCCCGTATGAAGGTCGACCGTCGCGCTGCCGATGCAGCACAGAACCGCGACATCCATATCCGCGGTAGACGGCGCATGGGTTACCGGACGGGAAGCTGCCGGCATCGCGTCATCGGATCGCGGCGGCAGATCAGCCGCGAGTTGGGCCATGAGCGGGCCGGCTCACCTCCGTCCGCGCCGGTCAATGAATAATGCAGCCTCGCCGGGCTTGGGCCTGATGCAGGATCGGTGTTTCCCGGATTAGGCCCGCGAGGCGGTACGGATTTCGGTTTGTTGGTATTTTTGTTGGTACTTCGTAAAATCTCATTATAAAAATGGTTTCTTTTCAATAAGCTATTGATTGAGTGTGATGCCGCCCTTGCACCATCTTCTCCGTTCCGATAAGCGGATCAGATATTTAGGCCTTTTCAATCCTTTGCGCTCGCTCTACCGTGTGACAAAGGCGCGTGACATGAGGCTTCGGATAGTGGCTCCGACCACACGCAAAGACTCCTCCAATCTCCAGTTCGAGCAGCGCATTCCCGCTGACCTGAAGGTACGCCTCATCGGAATGACATTGGAGATTCCGCGCGGCGGCGACATCGTTCCCATTACCATTACCGAAAAGACGCGCTCCGTCCGGTACTCCCTGAGGGCTGCCGATACCGGAGAGGCCAAGCGACGGCAGGCGGAGGCGGTCGCCTACCTCGAAGGCGTCTACGCGAACCTGAGGGCCAATGCCCCGATCTTCCTGACGCACAAGCAATGCGTGGCCCTGTCCGGCGAGCTTTACCGCTCATGGGCGGCGGACCTAGAGGCCTCCCGGCGCGTAACGCTTCAGGTCGAGGCGGACGGCACGGTGATCCGCGACTATGGATGGACCTAGAGGCGGAGGCGGCGGCCTACGTTCTGGAAGCTGACAAGGCGGAGATGCTGGATGGTGGTGAACTGGAGCGGCAGCTTGGCCCCTTGGTGGACCGCCTCTTGCTACGCCGGGGCATTGCGTCTGTCACTGGAGAGACGCGCGGCCTGTTGCTCGTGGAGTTCGCCCGGTCCCTAGCCGATGGGATGCGGGTTCGTGCACGTAAGGCCGGCGGCGACTATCAGCCCGATCCCAAGTCCGAACGGTTCCCCGAATGGTCTCCGCCTGAGGTCAAGCCTGCGTCTGCAACGCCTTCGGTCTCCCTCCGCGCCCTGTTCAAGTCATGGTGGGCTGAGGCTGAGAATGCAGGCGTTTCGGTAAGCACCAAGGAGAGCTATGAGACCGCCGTGGGGGCGCTTGTGGCCTTCCTCGGTCATGACGATGCCGGGAAGGTGTCCCCTGAGGATGTGGTGCGGTTCAAGGAGCATCTCGTCTCCACCCCAAACCCGCGCACCAAGAGGCCCCTGAGCGCCAGCACCATCAAGGATAACTATCTCGGTGGCATTCGCCGTGTCTTCGGGTGGGCCGTGGACAATCGCAAGCTGTCTGCTAATCCGGCTGCGGGCATCACGATGAAGGTCGGCAAGAAGGCCCGTATGCGCGACTCTTGGTTTTCCAAGGAGGAGATTGACGCACTCCTCACACAGGCATCCTCGGCCACGCGAGGGCGCAAGGAGCCGCTGCCGCGCTTTGAGGCCCGTCGATGGGTTCCATGGCTTTGCGCCTATACCGGGGCGCGGGTCGGGGAGATGGTCCAGCTACGGAAACAAGACGTGCGGCAGATAGAGGGGCATTGGGTTCTCGCCATCACGCCGGAGGCCATCACGGTGAAGGGTAACCAAGGGCGGGAGGTTCCAATCCACCCTCACCTTATCGAGATGGGCTTTCTGGAGTTCGTCCATGCGGCTCCTGACGGCTTCCTATTCCTGTGGTCTGGTACGGACAGGGCGGCATGGAGGACAGCCAAAAACAGAATGGTGGAGGTGGCACGGGAGGTTGTCCCCGATCCGAACATTGCGCCTAACCACGGCTGGCGGCATACGTTCAAGACCATCGGCATAGAGGCCGGGATTGCGGAGCGTGTGCTAGACGCGATATGCGGCCACAAGCCCCGCACGGTGGGCGAGCAGTATGGCGGCGTCACGGTGGCGGCGAAGGCGCGGGCGATGGAGCGGTTTCCACGGTTCGGGGTGAAGGATACCGGGCGGCGATCCTAATCTAGGATGACACTCGCTCGGCGCATCTCGGCCTCAAAAACTGGGTTCTCTCTTGCCGTCTCCGCAATAAAATTGGCGGCGGTATTCTGGTTGGCTTTGGCAATAATGAACATAGTGATGAAACCCAATAGTGCCCAATACCAGCCAGCGAAGAAGGCATAGATTACTCCGCCGATCAGCGCGAGAGACGCTATTAATTGCCAAAGCGCCACGGCAACCCTCTTTGGTCTCGGTATCGCGGCGCTTCTCCCAACAACTGCAACACTTTTCTGCTTGTCAATTTGCATTGATTTCCCTCCGATCCCATCCAACATCATTAATCACTTGGTGATGTCTGGCAAGACGTGGAGGGTGGGCATTGCTCATAGGCTCCCTATACGAACCAGCACCCTCTTGACTTGCATGGGCGTCCATGTGCCGCCCCTCGAAGTCTCCACCTTCATGTCATTGAGCGTCCCGGCGATGGTGGCGAGGGTCTGTCCGGCCTCCCGGAGGGGTCCGATGATCTTGATGAGCTTCGCGGCCTCGGCGTTGGCCTTGCGCTGGATCGCCTCGTTTCGCTTCATGGTCTTGTCCCTGAGGCCGCCCAATTGCCGACCCCTCTCCTTCGCCATCTGGAGTGCGGCCTTAGTGCGCTTGGAGATGAAGTCCCGCTCCTGCTCCGCAAGAGCCGCATAGATATGAAGCTGGAACTTGTCGGCGTGGGGCATGGAGGCAACCCGGAGCTTTACCTTGGGGTCGTCCATGAGGGCCGCAATGAAGGAGACCTTGCGGCTTAGGCGGTCCAGCTTCGCCACAAGCAATTCGGCTCCAGTCTCCCGCACCATCTTGAGGGCGGCGGCCAATTGGGGGCGGTCATCATGCTTGCCAGAAAGCACGTCCTGAAACTCCCCGATGATTTCCCAAGGGACCTCAGAGTAGCTCTCTAGGAAGATGTCTATGTCCCGCCGCTGCGCCTCTCCGACTACACAGCAGGGGCAGTAATGGCCGCTCTTGTCGAGAAAGAATGCGGGGGGTGATGGAAGTAGCACCGCTTCGCTCATATCGCCTTGAGTTTGCGAAACGTGCCGCAGATCGGCGCGAGGAAGAGCGGCGCATCCATCAACACGTCAAGGACAAGGAAGAACGCGACAAGAAGCGCGAGCAGGATACTTCCGCCGAGCATGATGCGCTTTTGGATATGGCCATCACCATTCTGGCGACCGAAGCAGAATTCAATGGCTTCATGATCGAGCTTGACGAATATGACGCCGCCACCGTCAAGGCCCTGATGGAAAACGACGAGCAGTTGAAACAGGTTCGCGAGGAACTGAAAATACTGCTCGACAAAGCCTATGTGCTTCCCGATGGCCGCCGCGTCTTCAAGACTGAGGACGGAACGCGGGTCTTCGATGAACATGGCGTCGAGGTGGAAGACATCGACCCCGATATGATCGAGGACTGGCGACCCCATTGGGAGCTATATCAGAACCCGTTCGAGCGAGAGGCCGATCTGGTGCAACAGCGCGATGACATTCTCGAATTTCAGAAACTTGCCGACGAGACGCGCGCGGAAGCCAGAAGGGCCAACGAAGCGGGCGGAATGAACCGAGAGCGTCTGCAAGAATTGCGGGAAAAGCTCGCCGATGAAGCACCCGACGCCGTGAAACGTCAGTTGCCGCAGGATCACGCCCTTGCGCTGGACGATGCCGAACCGGAAACCCAGCCGGAGGCGGTGACGTTCCGCCCTGCCGGAAAACTGGATATGCCCGCCATTTAGGACGTAGTGGATTTTCTTGCATTTGTACGGTGATTTCACGTACAATGATGGAAAGGAGATTCACCTATGGCACAGGAAACACCACGCACAGCGCGGCTTGAGGCCCGTATCGCACCGGAAGCGTTGGCTATCGTCAAGCGCGCCGCTGAAATGGAAGGGCGTAGCCTTAGCGATTTTATCGTATCCGCCGCGCAGGAGGCCGCGCGTCGCACAATCGAGGACAACAACGTCATTCGCCTGTCGATCGAGGACCAGCAACGCTTTGTCGATATGCTTTTCAATCCGCCGGAACCATCGGCGGCTTTGAAGCGCGCCAAGGCCGCACATGATGAACTGGTTCTGGAATCGCGGTGACGGCCCGTTTCGTCATCGAGGCGTTGGCGTCACAGCATGACCGCAAGGGATTCTCCTGCGGCGTGTTTGCGCTGGACCGCTATCTAAAAGAGCAAGCCGGACAGGACATCAAGCGGCGCGCGGCCCTCTGCTACGTCGCGCATGAGCAGGAGTCGAACCGCATCGCTGGATACTACACGCTGTCTGCTGGTGATGTGGCCCTGCGCGACATGCCGGAAGAGATAGCTCGCCGCCTGCCGCGTTATCCGGTGGTCCCCGTCGCGCGCGTCGGGCGACTTGCCATCGACACGGCGTTTCAGGGAAAGCGCCTTGGTGCGGCAATGCTATGGGATGCAGCCAATCGCGCCCTTCGTGCGGAAATGGGTGTTTTCGCGCTCGCAGTAGATGCGAAGGATGAAGTAGCCGCCGCGTTCTATCGTCATCATGGTTTTGTGATTTTCGACTCTCAGCCGCTAAAATTGTTTATGCCTCTGAATGCTGTTGTACAGGCCAGTTAAAACATGACCATCAGTCTTGATGAAAGCGTTGTAGAAGAGGGCCTCTGGTGGCTCCCCGAGAGGGAAGACTGGCCTGACCCCATAGGGTGGTCCGGTTTCAATCTTAATGCATGATCGGCTTGTCGGCCATTACCTGGGCCGATGGCGGTGTCGATCCGCGCGACGGTGGAGGCCAGATGATGGCCTCCGGTGCCGGCGGCTTGTATCCGAGCGATGAGTGCGGCCGCTCGGTGTTGTAGTAGCGTCTCCATGCCTCGATGATGACCTTTGCTTCGGCGAGACTGTAGAAGATCTCACCGTTGAGCAGTTCATCGCGGAGCTTCGAGTTGAAGCTTTCGCAGTAGCCGTTTTCCCACGGGCTGCCCGGCTCGATGAAGGCGGTCTTTGCGCCGACGGCCACGATCCATTCCCGCACGACCTTGGCGATGAACTCCGGACCATTGTCGGAACGAACATGGCCCGGCACACCGCGCAGGATGAACAGGTCCGACAGAACGTCGATGACGTCGGTCGAGTTGAGCTTGCGACCGATCCGGATCGCCAGGCACTCCCGAGTGAACTCGTCGATGATGTTGAGCATGCGGAACTTTCTGCCATCGTGGGTCCGGCCCTCGACGAAGTCATAGGACCAGACATGGTTGGGATGCTCCGGCCGAAGCCGGATGCACGATCCGTCATTCAGCCACAGCCGGCCTTTCTTCGGTTGCTTCTGGGGAACCTTCAGCCCCTCCCGCCGCCAGATGCGCTCGACGCGTTTGGCGTTGACCGTCCATCCCTCCGACCGCAACTTCGCGGTGATCCGACGATAGCCATAGCGGCCATACCGGGAAGCCAGACGGATGATGTCGGCAGTCAGCGCCTCCTCATCATGCAGACCTCTGGGCTTCTTGCGCTGGGTCGAACGGTGCTGGCCGAGAACCTTGCAGGCGAAGCGCTCCGACACGCAGAACTTCGCCATGACATGATCGACACAACGACGACGACGGGAAGGGCTTAGAAGTTTCCCGAGGCAGCCTCTTTGAGGATCAGTTTCTCGAGCGTCAGGTCCGACACCGCTTTGCGCAGACGGTCGTTCTCCTTCTCAAGCTCCTTGAGGCGCTTCACCTGATCACCCTTCAGACCGCCGAACTCCTTGCGCCAGCGGTAATACGTAAACTGCGTCACGCCGATCGAACGAACCGCTTCTCCAACCGAGCGGCCTTGTGACAACAAAACATCGACCTGGCGCAGCTTCGCGACAATCTCTTCGGGCTTGTGCTTCTTCTGGGGCATTCCAAAGTCCTCTCCAACGGCTCAATAGCCTACTTCAGGGAGGGCCACTTTTCAGGGGGCAGACCAGTCGATGTCGCGGTGGAAGCCGTGCTGGACCCTGGCGAACAGGCCGTAGCGCTCCCGGCTGGCGAACGGCGCGCCGGCCATGATCGCATCGTCCAGCCGCCCGTGCGTCTCGTGGGTCGCGGCCTTCAGGCGCTTCGAGCGGGAGAGGTCGAGCGGTTTGTCGAGGATGACGGCTTCGTTCATGGACAGGGCTTTCACGGACGGATCAGGATCGAGTGCGGGACGGGAATCGCCCGCCCCGCGGCACGGATATCAGAACTTCGCCGTCATGTTCAGCCGGAAGGTGCGGCCGGGCGAAGGAAACAGGCCGAGCGTGAGCGCGTCCATGTAATAGGTGTCCGTGACGTTGTCGATCGCGGCGTCGATCTGGAACTGATCGTTGACCTTGTAGCTCGTGAACAGGTCGACCACCGTGTAGGGCTCCCATTCGATATGGGTTATCAGGCCGGTGCCGGCCCGCTCGCCCAATCCGGTCACCGGCCGCTCGCCGATATAGGTGAGCCGGCCTCCGACGGTCAGCCTTTCATCGAAGGCGCGGGCGCCGAGCGTCAGCGACACGCTCTCCTTCGGCGGGAGATGATTGACCACGTAGCTGTTCGAGACACCGCCTTCGGTGCAGAGCTGGTCGGCATAGGTCGCGTTTCTGATCTGCCCCGGCTTCACGCAGAATTCGGTGTCCGTGTAGCGGGTGTAGGCCAGGCTGCCGAAGAACCGGCCCGTGTCGTAGGAACCCGAAAGCTCGAAGCCCCGCAGCCTCGCGTGGTCGACATTGACCATGAGCAGGGTGCCTTCCGGCGTATCGGTCCGGGTGATGTAGTTGTCGACGTTGTTGTCGAAGTAGCTCGCCTTGAAGCGCAGGCGGTCGCCTTCGACCAGCACGTCGTCGCGCAGCACGTTGAAGCCGACTTCCCAGGTCCTGGCATGCTCCGGCTCCAGATCGGCCTGGGTCGGGTCGGCCGACCAGCCGCGCGTCGTCTCGAACAGGCTCGGCAGCCTCAGCGCCTCGGCATATTTGCCGTAGAACTGGATGCCGTCCCACGGCTCGACCGTCGCGCTGACGATCGGAGCGAGCCCGTCGTCCTCGAAGGTGCGATAGACGCCGTATTTGGTCTCGCGCACGGTAGGAAGATTGACCGAGCCCGGATTTGCCTGCCGGTACGCCGTGCGTTCGGCGGAGGTCTTGAAGTTGATCACCTGATCCCCGTGCCGGAGAGGATAGGTCGTTACCGTCCACGGGCGCGTGTCCTTCGACGTGAAGTCCGAATAGCGGAGCGATGCGTCGAGGGTTAGCCAGTCCGTCGGCTTCCACTGCCCGGCGGTGAACAGGCTGAGCTCGCGCCTGTTTCCTCTTCTCCCGTCCAGTTCCGTGCCGTCGCCCGGCCGGATGATCTCATAGGTGTAGGAGCCGCCATAGTTCAGCGATACGTCGCCCCACGCTGTCTCGAAGAAGGAGGTGTTGTCGATGTTCACGCCCCAGCGCCTGCCCTTGCTGCCGAACCAGTTGGCGAGTTCCGGGGGAGGCGTCTGATCGGTGAAGTACCACTGGTATGGAAGGATCAGGTTGCTGTCGACCATCCACAGGCCGACGTTCAGCTTGATCAGGTCGTTGTCCGCCGGATCCCATTTGTATTTCGCGGTGTAGGTGTCCAGCTCGATGCTGTTCAGCCAGGCCTGGTAAGCACCGCCGCCGGGGTTCCACAGGACCTGCGACGGCATGATCTCGCCATAGGTGCTCTCGTAGCGCATGAAGCCGAGATCGATCTGCTGGTCGTGAGGGAGACGGATCGTCCCTTTCAGAAGAATGGACGCGTTGTCCTGGGACGTGTTCAGAACCTCCTCGCCGGCCCTGTAGCGCGACAGGCCGGGAAAGGTGACGGTGCTCCTGTCGTCCAGCGGTCCCCAGACCCTTTCGCCATTGACGATGATCCAGCCATATTGCGGGCCGATCTCCGGCTTTGGAATGGCGTCGCCTCTCGTGCCGGCGTGATAGTTGCCGTGCCTGCGGCGGGCATAGGCGGCGACGAGATCGACATAGTCCGACCGGTAGCCGGCGGCGATGCTGCCAGAGCCGCCGGTCGGCTCGAGGAAGCCCGGCCTGTCCATGCCGTCCGGCCCGCCGAAGGACGTTGGCACGGAATCGTTGGGATAGTTGCCGGCGCCGGAAAGCCCGCCCCAGGTTCCGACGGGCGGGACGGAAGAGTTGTTCGTGTTGAAGCCGCCCTTGAGCCGCACGCCGAACGTCCTGTCGGGCAGCAGGATGTCGTCGACGGTGATCGTGCTCATGCGGATGATGCCGCCGATGACGCCGGCCCCGTCCGCCGCGGAGCTCGGCCCTTTCTCGATCGCCACGCTGCCGATGAGGTCCGGATCGACATAGGAGCGGCCGACGACGCCGGAATAGCCGCGATAGACCGTCGTTTCCTGTATCGCGCCGTCGACGCTGACCGGCGAGCGGCCCTGCCCCTGCATGCCGCGGATGTTGACGTCGAGCGCCGCGCCGTTGCGGTTGTCGCCGTTGAGCACGCCGGGCGTGCCCGACAGTATGTCGCCCGTGGACGTGCCGCGGAACCGCTCGATCTGCTCGCCCGATATGTAGGTGCTGGAGCCCGCCGTCTCGTAAGGCGTATCCGGCGAGAACCCGCCGCCGCCGCCCAGCACGTCGATCGTGTCGAGCACCGTGCTGCCGTCGGCCGCGACGTTGCCGATGTCCGTCGTCGCGCCGGCTTCGAGGATGGTGACGGTGTTGGCGTTGGTGAAGCTGTAGCGCAGCCCCGAGCCCGACAGGAGCCGCGCGAGCGCGTCCTCCGTCGACATGGTCCCGGATACGGCCGGCGCGATCGTCCCCGCCGCGACCGATGTCGCATAGGCGATCTGGACGCCGGTCTGGTCGGCCAGCGCGCGCAGCGCCGCGTTCAGGGGCTGGCTGGCGATGGAGAAGCTGTGGGTGCGGGCGGCCTGCGCCGCCGCCTGCGGGACGGGCAGGACGGCCGGCAGGACGCCGAGGCAGAGCGCCGTGCCCATCATCAGCGGCGTCAGCAGCCGGCGGCGGGCCCGCCGGGATATGGTCTGCCCTGCACGATCGTCGTTCATCGAACCCGAAACCCTGTCCTTGAGAAACGGCCCGCGCGGGCCACCAATCGAAGGGCGTGGGTAGTGCTGCCTGGCGCCTTCACTCTCTTGACGCGCGAGGCGGGGCTTTGCCTAAAGACGAAATTCGCGATTTCCGAAAAAAGTTTCGCTGGCGCTCAGGCGACGAGGATCATCACGCCGGGAACCCGGCGCGCGACGAGGCCCTGCGTCTTCGCCAGCGCCTGGACGGCGTCGAGCGCGTTCGCGGTCGAGAAGATGGCGCTGACCGGCACGTCCGGCCGCACCCCGGGGGCGAGCACGATCCGCTCGGGCACGTAGCGGCCGAGCTCGGCCATCGCGGCCGCGAACGGGCGACCCTCGAAGATCACCCGGCCGTCGCGCCACGCCATGACCGCCTCGATGTCGACCGCGGAGGCGGGCAGCGGCGGCTCCCCCGCGCCGTAGGTCGTCTGCTCGTTGGCGGCGAGGTCGATCCCGCCGGCTGCGAGCCCGCCGATGTCGGTCGGCGACGCCGGCCCCGCGACGCGCACATGCCCTTCGCGCACCGTCACCGTCGCCACGTCTTCGAGCGCCTTGACCGCAAAGGTCGTGCCCAGCGCGTCGCTGTTGCCGCCGAGCGCGGCGACCCGGAACAGCGACGACGCATCGGGACGGACGCCGAATTCGGCCTCTCCCTTCAGCAGCGTGACCAGCCGCAGCTGCGGCGTGAAGTCCACCGCGATGGCGCTGTCGGTGTTGAGGGTCGCGACCGAGCCGTCGGGAAGATCGATCCTGGCCTGCTCGCCGACGGCCGTGGTGAAATCGGCGTTCCACCACACCCCGAGCCGCGGCATCGCGACGATGGCCGCCGCGGCGGATGCCGCGACCGCGCCGCCGCCGATCAGGAAGGCACGGCGGCCGACAGGCGCGCGTCTGGCGCCCGGCAGGGGCCGGAAGGGCGGCATGCCGTCCGACTTGCCGTCCAGCGCCTGCAATTGCCGCCAGAACGCGCGCTCGCGCTCGAAGGCGCGCCGGTGCTGCTGCGACTGGTCGCGCCATGCCTTGAAGCGTTCGAGCTCCGCCGCGCTGACATTGCCGGAGGTCAGGCGCACGATCCAGTCGCGCGCATCCAGCGCGACCCGGTGCTTCCCGTGAGGCTCCCCGTGGTCGTCCCCGTCATGGCGTTTATCGGTTTCGTCCATTCACTCGGCGCAGCAAGGGGTCGATCGGCGGATGCACTCGGATTGGAGCACTTCTACCTTATAGACGCGCGAGCGCATCCTTTGCCTAAAGAAACTTCAGGAAAAAATCAGCCTGCGAGCTCGTCGCGCAGGACGGCCAGACGTTCGAGCGCCCGGCGGATATGGTAGTAGACCGCCTCGTCGCTGATGCCGAGCATTTCCGCGATCCGCCGGTGGGGGATCTGCTCGATGCGGTTCATCAGGAAGATGCGCCGCGTCCTTTCCGGCAACGCGTCGAGCGCGGCGCACACCGCGCACAGGTTCTCGCGGCCGATCAGCATCCGCTCGGGCGAGGCCTCGTCCACCGAGTCCCACAGGAGGCCGGAGATTTCCGCGTCGATCTCGGCGCGGCGGCGCTCCTTGCGCAGATGCCCCGCCACCGTCGTGTTGGCGACCTGGGTGATGAAGCCACCGGGATTGTGGACCTCGGCGTCGAGACAAGTGTCCTCGAGCTTCAGCCAGGCGTCCTGCACGAGATCCTCGGCCGTCGCGCGGCAGCCGGTGCGTGCCCGCGCCGACGCCTCGAGGCGCGGCCGCACCTTGACGAAAGCACCGATCAGTTTTCCGAGTTTCAGCCTGTCCACGCGAACCACAACAGCAGGAAACGCCAATGCGCCCCCACTAGGCAGGGGACAGACGCGGCCTAGAGGATTACGAAATTCCCTGCAACAGCAACGATTTAGATCGATTCCAGACTGAAGGCGCCAAAACTTGTGCATTCCAGTCAGGTTTAGTGGTTGATTTCATTGGCCGCCTCGCCGCGGGCGAGCCGCCGGCCGGCAGGGGACAGACCCCGCACGGGCCGACGCTTTTCCGCAGGCGCGTTGCGGAAGTGCAACAATCCTTGCGGCGATGCCGCCATCCTCAGAACACGAGCGAGCGGTGGATCTGGGCGCCGGTCCAGGCGCCGTCGCCGACGGCGAGCGAGACGGAGTGAGGGACGCGGGCGACGTCGCCGCAGGCGAACGCCCCGCGCACGGAGGTCTCCTTCTGCGCGTCGGTCCTGATCTGCCATCCGAACGGCGTTTCCTCCAGCGCGCAGCCGAGCGCTTCGGCGACGGGCGTCGCCGGCCGGCAGCGCGAGGTGGTGAACAGGCCGGCGAACGACAGGATCTCCCCGTCCGCCAGGCGGACATCGGCACCGCCCTCCAGCCGCGTGATCGCGCGTTCCTCGATCCTGACGCCGCGGCCGGCGAGGTCCGCCCGCTCGCCCTCGTCGAGGCTCAGCGCGCCGTTGGTCATCAGCGTCACGTCTCCCCATTCGGGCAGGAACAGCGCCTGATGCAGTGCGCCGGGGCCTGCGGCGATGACGCCCAGCCTGCCCCGGCCGAGCTCGTAGCCGTGGCAATAGGGGCATTGGAAAACGCTCCGGCCCCACCGCTCCTCCAGCCCGTCCACCGGCGGCAGCGCGTCGGCGACGCCGGTGGCGAACAGGAGCCGGCGGCCTTCGGCCTCGCCCTTCCCGGCGAGCGTCACCCTGAAGGCGCCGCGGCCGCCTTCCGCCCGCTCGGCGGTTCCCTCGATCCATGACAGGGTCTCGTATCGCGCCAGCTGGGCGCGCGCCGCCGCCGCGATCTGCGCCGGGTCGGCGCCGTCCTGCGTCAGGAAGCCGTGCGAATGGCTCGCGAAGCGGTTGCGCCGCCGGCCGGCGTCGATCACCAGAACCTGCCGGCGCGCGCGCAGCAATTGCAGCGCCGCCGCCATCCCCGCATAGCTGCCGCCGATGACGATCACGTCGAAACGCATCAGATCGATCCTTTCCCGGGAGTTTGCCGATTGCCTCCGCGGACGGCGAGGGCGAGATCGTCTTGCGTCACCCCGGCGACGGGGCGGTGGACGCGCACGGTCTCGATCGCCTCGCCCGGCCGCATGATGCCGATCACGGTCTCGATGTCGGGACAGTCCTCGTCCCGGCAGGCCAGCTCGGTGACGGACACGACGACGGTTTCGTCTAGACTGCAGAGCGCGCGCACCCATGCCTTGATCTGCCGCGTCTTCTCCGGCAGCGCGCGGCGCGGCGCGAAGGGATTCGCGAGGCGGTTCATGCCGCCCCGGCGCGGCATTTCATGAAGCCGTCCTCGATGACGTCCCTCGGCAGGTTGCGGCCGATGAAGACGAGACGGCTGACGCGCGGCTCGCCCTCCTTCCACGGCCGCTGGTGGTCGCCCTCGAGCAGCATGTGGACGGCCTGCACCACGAAGCGGTCGTCGTCGTCCTCGAAGGAGACGATCCCCTTCATGCGCAGGATGTCCATGCCGAGACGCTGGGTGATCATCTGCACCCACGGCAGGAACCTGCGCGGATCGAGCGGCTCGTCGGTCGTCAGCGAGAAGCTGGTGACGTGGTCGTCATGATGGTGATCGTGGTGGCCATCGAGGAAATCGGGCTCGATTTCCAGCACCCGGTCGAGATCGAAGGCGCCGCGGTTCAGCACATGGTCGAGCGGCACGTCGCACCGGGTGGACCGCCGGATCGCCGCCGTCGGGTTGATCTTGCGGATACGCGCCTCGACGGCGGCCAGCTCCCCGGCCGAAACGAGATCGGTCTTGTTCAGGATGACGATGTCGGCGAAGGCGAGCTGCTCCTGCGCCTCGTGGGCGTGGTCGATCTCGCCGGGCAGATGCCTGGCGTCGACCACGGTGACGATGGCGTCGAGGTTCGTCTTCTGCCGCACGTCGTCGTCCATGAAGAAGGTCTGGGCGACGGGGGCGGGGTCGGCGAGGCCCGTCGTCTCGATGAGGATCGCGTCGAAGCGGTCCTTGCGGCGCATCAGGCCCTCGATGATGCGGATCAGGTCGCCGCGCACCGTGCAGCAGATGCATCCGTTGTTCATCTCGAACACCTCCTCGTCGGCGTCGACGATGAGGTCGTTGTCGATGCCGACCTCGCCGAACTCGTTGACGATGACGGCGTATTTCCTGCCGTGCTGCTCGGAGAGGATGCGGTTGAGCAGCGTCGTCTTGCCGGCGCCGAGATAGCCGGTCAGCACGGTCACGGGGGTCTGGGCGGATGCTTCAGCGGACATGGGTCGTCTCCTGCCTTTTCGTCTCGGGGTCAGCCGGTCAGGGCGCGGGCCAGCCGGGCGGCGCCCGACCTCAGGGTCCGCGCGAGGGTTTCGAGCGCCCGGCCCTGCCCGGCCGGCCGGCCGTCGAGCGCCGCCTCGAAGAGCTGGCGGACCGGCTCGGGGTCGATGCCGTCGGTGATGAAGACCAGCCGGGTGCGGTGGTCCGCGCCCGGCCACGCCTCCAGCGCCGTCAGGGGAAAGATTGCATGCTGGACGACATGGAGGACGCGCGGCCGGTCGGGCTCGTCGCGGTCATGGACGAGACCCTTGACCCGCAGCAGGCGAGGCCCGGCCGACAAGGCGAGCAGGTCGAGGAACCTGCGCAGCGCCTCGCGCCCGACGGGACGCTCGCGGACGATGGAAAAGGTGCGGATCCGCCCGCCATGGCGGGAGAAGGGCAGCGCCTCCCGCGTCTCGTGGCCCTCGCCCCGGATCGCCTCGTCGAGGGCGAGCCAGCCGGTCACGTCGTCGCCGAGCGAAGCGGGCGCGTAGGCGCGCGGCCGGAAGAGGGCCGACAGGTCGAAGCCGGGCCGGTTGGCGTCGGCGAGCCGCGCCGCAGGGTTCAGCGCCGCGAGCTGCGCCCTGAGGTCGTCGATGTCGCGCAGGGAAGCGGGATCGCGCGCCAGATCGGTCCTTGTCATGACGATGCGGTCGGCGAAGGCGATCTGCTTGGCCGCCTCGAAATGGTTCTCGATCGACAATGCGCCGGTGACGACATCGACGAGGGCGACGATGCCGGCGAGCTCGAAGCCCTGCGCGACGAGCGGATCGCGCATCAGCTGGTTCACGAGCGGCGCGGGATCGGCGAGCCCGGTGGTCTCGATGACAACGCGGCTGAAGGAGAGGCCGCCGGCCCCGGCAAGAGCGGAGAGCTCGCGCAGGGACGTTCCGAGGTCGCTGCCGTCCGTGCAGCACAGGCATCCGGTGGTGGTGCGCACGACCTGCGCCCGGCCGGCATGGACCAGATCGTGATCGAGGGCGACATCGCCGAATTCGTTGATGACGACGGCCGTGCCGGCGAAGGACGGATCGGTGAGGAGCCGGTTGAGAAGCGTCGACTTGCCGGCTCCGAGGAAGCCGGTGAGCACGAAGACGGGCGTCCTATTCATGGGCGCAGCGCTCGCAAAGCCCGGAGAGTTCGACCGTCGCCGCTGTGGCGGTAAAGCCCGCCCTGCCGGCAGGCCGGCGCAGCGCCCGGTCCAGCGCCGGATCGTGAAACGCGCGCGCATGCCCGCACGCGCTACAGATCGCGAACGCCGCGCGGCTTTCGCCCTGCGCGCACAGCGCGAACGCGCTCAGGCTCTCGATCTTTCGGACCGCGCCATCCGCGATGAGCTGCTCGAGGGCGCGATAGACCTGAAGCGGTGCGCGAAAGCCGTCCTCGCGCAGCAGCTCGAGCAGCTCATACGCGCGCATCGGCCTCGTCGCCCGCTCCAGCACGTCGAGAACGAGCTGGCGGTTGCGCCCGCGTCTTCGGTTGGTGGCCCCGGGCGGGGCGGCGGCGAGATTCGTCATCGGGTTGCGATATACCACCAATCTTTTGGTAATGAAATAACGTAACATATCTGATCGTCAAACAGGAGGTCGTGTCGCGCTCCGTAGGATGGCCGGCCCGGCCGGGGAAGAGGCGACGATCCGGGCTTTGCCGTCCCGCGATTGCAGGCTAGGCTCGGCCGTGGAAGACAAAAGGGTGCGGATCAACGGTGGACGAGGCGCAGACGATCATGCCCGAAGGCCGGGGCCACCGCGCGCTCGTCCGGGTCGGCCTCGCGGTCGCGCTCGCCTGCGCGGCCGGGCTTGCGTTCTGGTGGGGCCACGGCTTCCTCGTCGCCGAGCGGACAACGAGCTTCCTGCGGTGGCAAGACCCGCCGACCGTTCTTGCCGGGGAAGCGCTCTATCGCACGCATTGCTCGTCCTGCCACGGCGTTCCGGGGCATTCGCCGCCGCTCGCCCAAAACGGGGAGATCGCCCCGCCGCATGACGAGAACGGGCATACGTGGCAGCATCCCGACTTCGCCCTGTTCCAGCTCATCCGCGACGGCGTGGCGGTGGCGAACTGCACGCCGGTCGACCCCGACAAGATGCCGATGTTCAGGGATGTCCTGAGCGATTCCGAGCTCGTCGCGGTGCTCTCCTACATCAAGTCGCGCTGGCCGCAGGAGATTCGAACGGAGCACGACAAGGTCAACGTGATGTACGGCCCCTACAACGATGCCGTCGGGGCGCTGATCGGCAGCGGCGGATAAGGGCGGCTATTGCATCAGGCAGTTGGCGCAGGTGCCGCGCATCTCGATGGTGGTCTTCGAAAGCCTGAAGGAATGGTCGTTCGCCCATCCCCTGAGGCGCTTCTCCACCGCCGCATCCGAGAACTCGTCGACCTGACCGCAAGTCTCGCAGATCGCGAAGGCGACCAGCCCGTGCCTGTGCCCATGGGCGTGCTCGTGCGGATGGGCGCAGGCCACGAAGGAGTTGAGGCTTTCGAGCCGGTGGACGAGGCCATAGTCGATGAGCTTCTCGAGCGCGCGATAAACCTGAAGCGGCGCGCGAAAGCCGTGCTCGCGCAGCCGGTCGAGCAGGAGATAGGCGCTGGCCGGGCCCTCGACGCGCGTCAGCGCGTCCAGCACCAGGGTCTGGTTCTTCGTCAGATCGGGAAGCGGCGCCATCTCGGTTCTCCGTCCGTTGCCATTTGTCGGCGCGGGTGGTAGAGACGTAATAACATTACGTTCGACTCCGCTCAAGGCCGGGCCCTGCACCCTGCTGACGCAACCCGAAGGAACCACGCCCGCGCGATGTCCGAAGCCTGCATTACATTTAGCGATCTGACGCTCGGCTACAACAGCCATCCGGCCGTCCATCACCTCAGCGGCGTGGTGCGCAGGGGTTCGCTGACGGCCGTGGTGGGCGCCAACGGCTCGGGCAAATCGACGCTGATGAAGGGCATCGTCGGCGTGCTGAAGCCGATGGCGGGCGCGTGCCGGGTCGCCACCGGGACGAGCCTCGCCTATCTGCCGCAGCAATCGGAGCTCGACCCCTCCTTTCCGGCACGGGTCGTCGACCTCGTCTCGCTCGGCCTGTGGCCGCGCCGCGGGCTGCTCGGCCGGCACCGCCCCGAAGACCGGGACGCGGTGGCCAGGGCGTTGATGGCCGTCGGGCTGGACGGGTTCGAGAGCCGGCCGATCGATACGCTGTCGGGCGGCCAGTTGCAGCGGGCGCTGTTCGCGCGGGTCCTGGTGCAGGACGCCGACCTGATCCTGCTCGACGAGCCGTTCAACGCCGTCGACGCGCGGACCGTGGCCGACCTGATCGCCCTCATCAAGCGGTGGCACGGCGAGGACCGCACGGTCCTCGTCGTCGTCCACGATCTCGATCTCGTCCGCGAGCATTTTCCGGAAGCCCTGCTGCTGGCGCGGCAGTCGGTGGCGTGGGGCGAGGCGCGCAAGACGCTGTCGGCCGAGAACCTTTTACGCGCGCGCCGGTTCCACGAGGCATGGGACGAGAACGCGCCATGGTGCGCGGCGCATGTCCACGGCGTCGATGCGGACGCGCCGGCAGACCGCAGGGGCGCCGCCTGATGGATGAGTTCCACCGGATATTCCTCGCGCCCTTCGTCGAATTCGCCTTCATGCAAAGGGCGCTTCTCGGCGCGCTGATGCTGTCGCTCAGCGCCTGCCCGGTCGGCGTGTTCCTGATGCTGCGGCGCATGAGCCTGACCGGCGACGCCATGGCGCATGCGATCCTGCCGGGCGCGGCGGCCGGCTTCCTGTTCTACGGCCTCCAGATCGTGCCGATGACCATCGGCGGGCTCGTCGCCGGCGTCGTCGTCGCGCTCGGGGCCGGCACGGTGGCGCGGCTGACGATCCAGAAAGAGGATGCCTCGATGGCGGCCTTCTACCTGATCTCGCTGTCGCTCGGCGTCCTGATGGTGTCGCTGCGCGGCTCCAGCATCGACCTGATGCATGTCCTGTTCGGCACGGTGCTCGCGCTCAACGACGACGCGCTGACGCTGATCGGCCTCGTCGCGGCCCTGACGCTGGCGGCGCTCGCCGTCTTCTGGCGCGCGCTGGTCGCCGAATGCCTCGATCCGCTGTTCCTGCGCTCGGTCTCGCGGCTGGGGCCGCCGGTGCATTTCATCTTCCTCGGGCTGGTGGTGATCAACCTCGTCGCCGGCTTCCAGGCGCTCGGGACGCTGCTGTCGGTCGGGCTGATGATCCTGCCGGCCGCCGCCGCGCGCTTCTGGACGCAGCGGGTGGCGGCGATGTGCGCGCTGGCGATCGCGCTCGGCGTCGTCTCCTCTATCTGCGGGCTGCTGCTCTCATATCACGCCTCGCTGCCGTCCGGCCCGGCGATCATCCTCTCCGCGGGCATGGCCTATCTCGTCTCGGTGGTCGCGAGCCCGCGCGGCGTGCTGCTCGCCCGGCTGCCGCGCGCGGCCCACCGCACCTCCTGACAAGCACGGGTATCGACATGACGATGACAAGACTGACGACGTTCGCCGCGAGCCTGATCGTTATAACATTAACATCCCTGTCGGGTGCGGCGCAGGCGGAGACCGAGAGGCTTTCCGTGGTGGCGAGCTTCTCGATCATCGGCGATTTCGCGCGCATCATCGGCGGCGACGCGGTCGAGGTCAGGACGCTCGTCGGCCCGGACAGCGACGCGCATGTCTACGAGCCCAGGCCGGCCGACGCCATCGCGCTGGCCCGCGCCGACGTCGTCCTCGTGAACGGCCTCGCCTTCGAGGGCTTCCTCCAGCGGTTGGTCGACGCCAGCGGCACCTCGGCGCGCATCGCCGCGCTTTCGGACGGCATCGAGATCGTCCACGACCCGGAGGGCGGCCACTATCATTTCTCCGGCGGGCAGGCGATCTTCCACGCCGCGCCCGACGATCCCCACGCCTGGCAGTCGGTGGCGAGCGCCAGGGTCTACGTCGAGAACATCGCCCGCGTCTTCTGCGAGGCCGATGCCGAAGGCTGCGCGGCGTACGAAGCGAACGCCGCGGGCTATCTCGGCGAGCTGACCAAGCTGGACGAGGAGATCAGGCGCGCCGTCGCCGCCATTCCCGAGGACCGGCGCGTCGCGGTCGTCGCCCACAACGCGTTCCGTTATTTCGAGCGCGACTACGGCGTCAGCTTCCTCGCGCCGCAGGGCGTCTCCACCGAATCGGAGGCCTCCGCCGCCGATGTCGCCTCGCTCATCCGGGAAATCCGCGAGAAGCGGGCGAGCGCCGTGTTCGCCGAGAACATCGCCGATGCGCGGCTGGTCGAGCAGATCGCCTCCGAAGCCGGCCTGTCGCTCGGCGGCACGCTCTACTCCGATGCGCTTTCGCCGCCGGACGGGCCCGCGCCCGGCTATGTCGAGATGATGCGCCACAACGTCGAAACGCTCACCCGCGCCATGACCGGCGGGTGAGCATCGCGTGAATACGGGGCCGGTCCGGGCCCTGAACGTAATGTAATATCATGATGAAGGAGAGACAGATGAGACGATTGATCCTGACGGCTTCGGCGCTTGCCATCGCCGCCACGCTCGGCGGCGCCGCCCTTGCCGATGACGACGACGAGACCGTCACGGCATGGCGGCTGTTCGTCGCCGACCATTCCGCGCCGGTGGTCAAGGTGATCGACGCGCTCAACGGCGACCTCGTCGACACGTTCACGGTCAAGGGGCCGGCCGCGCTGCATCGCTCGTCGAGCGGGGCGACGGTGTTCGCGGTGCAGGGCGCGCAAGGCGAGGTCAACGCCATCGCCAGCGGCATCACCTTCCATGATCATGGCGACCACGCCGACATCGACGTCGACGATCCCGAGCTGCTGCACGTCCATATCGACGGCGCCAAGCCGGCGCATTTCGTCGAGCTTCAGGGCAACATCGCCCAGTGGTTCGACGGCGAGGACAAGGTCCGCGTCTTCACCGAGAAGGCGGTGCTCGACGAGAAGCTCGAGATGCGCACGGCAAGCGTCGGCGCGGCGCATCACGGCGTCGGCGTGCCCTACCAAAACCATGTGGTGGTCTCGATCCCGAACCCCGACGACGCCTCCAAGCGCCCGGTCGGCGCGCGCGTCGTCGACTTCGACGGCAACGCGGTCGGCGAGGACGTCGCCTGCCCGGGCCTGCACGGCTCGGCCGGCTCCGGCAGCCTCTACGCGCTCGCCTGCGACACCGGCCTGCTGCTGATCAGGCAGGAAGGCGACGCGCCGGCCATCGAGCACCTGCCCTATGCCGCGTCGCTGCCCGAGGGCAGTTCCTCGACGCTGATCGGCGGCCGCGGCCTGCAATATTTCATCGGCAATTACGGCCCCGACCGCATCCTCGTCATCGATCCCTCCGAGGGCGAGAACGGCTTCAAGCTCGTCCAGCTCCCGACGCGCCGCGTCCACTTCGCGGTCGATCCGATCCGCCCGCGCTTCGCCTATGTCGTCACCGAGGACGGCCAGCTTCACAAGATCGACGTCCTCGACGGCAAGATCGCGCAATCGCTCAGGCTGACCGATCCCTATTCGATGGACGGCCACTGGAACGACCCGCGCCCGCGGGTGGCGGTCGCCGGCGACAGCATCGTCGTCACCGATCCGCTGAACGCGAAGCTGCATCTGGTCAACGCGGAAACCTTCGAGGAATCCGGCGAGATCGCCGTCGAGGGCAAGCCCTTCAACATCGTCGCCGTCGGCGGAACCGGCAAGGTCCATGCGCATGAAGGCGAAGGCCATTCCCATGACGACGGCCACGCCCACGAGGACGGGCACAGCCACGACTGATCGGCGGCGGGCGAAGCCGCGATCGATCCCCGCGCCCGGCTTTCCGCCGGGCGCTCTTTTTCCGCCTGTCATCCGCTGTCCGGCGCACAAGGCCGCTCCGCCATGCGGCACGCCCTGTCCGCGGCGGCCAGCAGGGTCGGGATGCGGTGCGCCCCATGCATCGACAGGACGAAGCCGCGCGCGGCCGCCTCGTCCATCCCCGCGCTCGTGACGTAAAGCGGCCGGGCGCTGCCGCCGCGCAGCACCTGCGCCTCCGCCGGCGTGCCGCGAAACCGCGACTTGGCGACGCCGATCACCGGCACCGCCTCTCCCAGCGTGCGGAAGAGGTGCATGCCGAGCCCGTCGCGCCGTTCCGCGCCGAGGGTGACGTAGCCGTCGATCAGGATCGATTCGGGCAGGATCGTTTCGGGGCGGCCGGGAAACGCCTCCAGCACGGCGAGGATGCAGGGCAGCTCGCGCTCGTAGAAGTGTCCCGGCCGATAGGGGCGGGCCCTTGCGATGCGCCGCACGATCGTCCCGGCGGCCGTGCCCGAGGACGGGTCGGCGAAGGCGATCCCCGCCACCGCGGCGCTTTCGTCCGCGCCATACGCCACATCGACGGCGACGTGCATCGCCCCTCCGCCCTTGTTCTTTCGCCCGACATCGTGTCTCTGGCTCATGTCACTTTTCAGGCGGGCTCGACACGATGTTTCTCGACTGGTTCCGCCCGGACCCCTTCCCCGCGGCGCTGCGCGCCTACGGTTTGGAGCGATGCTCGATCGCCGGGCAATCCGTGTGCATCGGCCTCGCCCCCGACGCCGACCAAGGCCTTCTGCCGCTCCACGAGGTCCCCGACGCGCCGGGCCGGGTCTGCTTTCTCGAAGCGCCGCGGCAGGCCGACCTCATCCGCGCCTTCCTCGCGAGCCCGCGCGCCCGGACCGTCGAGCGGCTGGTCATCGGCACCTCGCACGCCTATGCGCAGAAACGCTCCGTCGGCTACGACATGGCCGCCGCCGTGGCGGCGCTCGATGGGGCGAAGCTGCCGGCGCTGAGGCGGCTTTCCCTCGGCGACATGGAGATGCTGTTCAACGGGCACCGGCTCTTCGGCACGCTGGGCGACGTCACCCCCGTCTTCGACATCGCCCCGCAGCTGGAGGAGCTCAGCCTGCACGGGCACTTCGCCTTGCGGCGGCCCGTTCGGCACGCGCGGCTGCGCTCGCTTCTCGTCGAGGTCGAGGATGTCGGCGTCACGGGCGGCCCGCTCGATCAGGAGACGGTCTCGAACCTCCTCCTCAGCGACCTCCCGTCCCTCGCCGAATGCGCGCTCGACCTGAACGACGACCATCCGGAGTTCCTTTATGCGATCCCGGAGGCGTTCCTGTCGGGGTCCCCGTTCCCGGCTCTCCGGCGCTTGCACATCAACACGCTGACGCCGGAGGCAGGCGCGCAGATCGAAGCGTGGAAAGCGAAGCGCAGCATCAGCTGAGCGGTTCCCACTTCCGCCGGACATGCGCTAAAGGTGCGGGCGCGAGGAAAGGACGGCGCAGATGGCGAAGCAGGAGAAGGCGAAAGCAACGGCTGGGGCGGCGCCCGGCCGGCGGGACGATCCGCTCGCCGCGCCCAAGCGCCGCCGCCCGCAGCAGGAGCGCTCGCGGGCGACGGTGGAGCATATCCTCGACGCCGCCGTCGCCGTGCTCGAAAAGGGCGGCTTCGAGGCGATGACCATGCAGACCGTGGCCGACGCCGCCGGCGTCAACATCGCCACCGCCTACAGCTATTTCCCCAACAAGCACCACGTGCTGGCGCATCTCGCCCGCGCGCGGCTGGACGAGCGCCTGGCGCTGCTCGAGGCGGCGTTCGAGAGGCTGAAGGCCAGCGAGGACTGGATCGATGGCTTCTGCGCGACGCTGCGGGAGCTCTACCGGCTGCGCGCCAGCCAGACCGGCTCGGTGGCGCTGCGCCAGGCGATGCACGCCTCGCCCTCGCTGTGGCAGATCGACCAGGAAGGCAATCGGCGGGCCAGCATCCTCGTCGCCGACCTGTTGCGCGCCCGGGCCGGCGAAGGCGGCGACAGGGGCATACAGGGCCGCGTGATCGCCGAATACGTCACCGCGACGCTCGACTATCTCCAGCACAGCGAGCCGGACGTGCGGGAGGGAACGCTCGACGAGATCGTCGAGCTGACCCGCTGCTACCTGCGCCGCATCGCCGGCGGACAGTAAGGCCGCTCAGCCGAACAGGTCGGGCTCCGCGTCGAGGCAGGTCGTGTCGAGCGCGCGGGCGAGCTCCAGCCGCGCCGCCGCCAGCGGCAGCTCGTAGCGCAGGAAATAGCGGCAGGCCGCCAGCTTGCCCGCGTAGAAGCGCTCGTCCGCTTCGGATAGCGCGGCCGCGTCCATCGCCTTTCGCGCCGCCAGCGCCTGCCGCAGCCACATCCAGGCGATGACGACATGGCCGAAGGCGTCGAGATAGATCGTGGCGTTGGCCAGCCGGCGCGCGGGGTCGACGCAGTCGATGAGCGCCTGCGTCGTCAGGGCGAGCGCGTCGAGGCCGGCGGCGAGCCGGTCGGCCTCGCCGGCCAGCGCCTCGTCGCCGGACGCTTCGGCCGCCGTTTCGCGCATCGTTTCGATGAAGCGGGCGAGCGTCGCGCCGCCGTCGCCGCCGACCTTGCGGCCGAGAAGGTCCATGCCCTGGATGCCGAACGTGCCCTCGTGGATGTGGTTCAGCCGGTTGTCGCGGTAGAGCCGCTCCAGCGGGTAATCGCGCGTGTAGCCGTAGCCGCCGAGGATCTGGATCGCCCATTTGTTGGCCTCGAGGCAATGCTCCGACGGCCAGGATTTCACCACCGGCGTCAGCAGGCCGAGCAGCGCGGCGATGCCCTCTCGCGCCGCCTTGTCGTCCTCGGTCGCCAGCCGGTCGACCAGCGTCGCGCAATAGAGGCAAAGCGCCTGTGCGCCCTCCACCGCCGCCTTCTGCGCCATCAGCATGCGGCGGATGTCGGCATGCTCGATGATCGGCACGGGCGGGCTCGCCGGATCGCGATTGTCGATACGCCGCCCCTGCGCGCGGGTCTTCGCGTATTTGGCCGAATAGAGATAGCCGGCAAGCGCGGCCATGGTCGAGGCGTGGCCGACGCCGATGCGCGCCTCGTTCATCATGTGGAACATGTATTCGATGCCGCGATGCGGCTCGCCGATCAGGTGGCCGAGCGTCTCGCCGCCCTCGCCGAAGTTCAGCAGGCAGTTGGTGGTGCCGCGCTGGCCCATCTTGTGGTTGAGCCCGGCGAGCGCGATGTTGTTCAGTTCGCCGGCCGCGCCGTCCGCATCGACGCGTCGCTTGGGGACGAGGAACAGCGAGATGCCCTTGGTGCCGGCCGGCCCGCCGGGAATCTTGGCCAGCACCATGTGGACGATGTTGCCGGAGATCTCCTGCTCGCCACCCGAGATCCACATCTTGTTGCCGCGGATGCGGTAGAGCCCGTCCTCGCCGAGGGTCGCCGTGGTGCGGATGTCGGCGAGCGAGGAGCCGGCCTGCGGCTCGGACAGGCACATGGTGCCGAACCACTCGCCGGCCAGCATCTTCGGCAGGTAGGTGCGCTTCAGCGTGTCGTCGCCGAAGGCGCTGAGGAGGTTCGCTGCCGCGATGGTCAGGAAGGCGTAGTTGGTCACGGCGGTGTTGGCGCAGGTGAACATGCCGCTGACGGCGGTGTGCAGGAACCACGGCGCCTGCAAGCCGCCCGCCGCATCGGCGAAGGGCAGCGCGAAGAAGCCGGCCCCGGCGTAGGCGGCCAGCGCCGCGCCGGTGCCGGCCGGCATCGCCACCTTGCCGTCGACGAAAGCCGGCTCGTTCGCATCGACCTCGGCCGCGATCGGCAGGAACCTGTCCTGCGCAATCTGCTGCGCCGTGTCGAGCATCTGCCGCACGGCGTCGCGGTCGTAGGCGGCGAAGCGCGGATGCGCCAGCAGCGCCTCGACGCCGAAGAGCTCGAACAGGAGGAAATCGAGGTCCCGACGGTCGACGATCATTGACATGGCGCTTTCCTCTCGCTGGCACGGGCGCGGACCATAGGAGCGGCCGCCGATGCTGTCGACGGCGGATTTGCCGGATCAGGCGAAATCGCCGCTACCGGGCGACGACGGCGACGCCCTGCGCCACCCGGTCGCTCGGATGCAGGATCACGCGTTCGTTCTCGGAAAGGCCGTCGAGGACGACGGCGCTGCGCGCATCCCGCGCGCCGATCCCGATCCGGCGCAGCGCGGCGCGGCCGTCTTCGTCGACGGCGAAGACGGCCCAGTCCGCGCCCTGGCGGAACAGCGCCCCGAGCGGGACGAGCAGCGCGTCCTCGTGGCGCTCGACGACGATGGCGACCGTGACGCGATAGCCGTGGCCGAGCCCTTCCCGCTCCTGCGCCGGGCCGGGCAGATCGAGCACGGCGCGCACCCGCTGCTCCTCGATGCCGAGCGTCGAGACCTTGGTGAAGCCGGTCGGCTCGACCCGGCGCACGGTGGCCTCCAGCGCCGGCCCGCCCCAGCCGTCGATGCGCGCCTGCGCGCCCTGCCGCACCCGCACCGCATCCGACGACAGCAGCTCCGCCACCACCTCCAGCTCGGCCGGATCGCCGATCTCGACCAGCACGGTGCCGGCGGCGACCACCGCCTCGCTCTCGTGATGGATGACGAGGATCTCGCCGTCGACGGGCGCGGCGACGACGACGCAGCAATCGCCGTTCTCGGCGCCGGCCCCGGATTCGGGCCCGATCAGCCGCGCCTGCGCGCTCTCCATCTCCCGCCGCCGCATCTCCAGCGTCGCCCCGGCGATGTTGAGCCGTGCCTCGGCCCGGCGCACGGCGGCGTTCGCCTCCTCGAACATGCGCTCGGAGACGACGTTGCGGCGGGCCAGTTCCTCGACGCGGCGCTGCTCGCTGCGCGCGAGGTCGAGCTCGGCCTCGGCCTCGACGGCCTGCGCCTCGGCAAGCTGCACCGCGGCTGCGGCCGCGGCGAGCGCGGCCTCCGCCTCGCGCCGCGAGCGCACGTCGAGAAAGGCCGGCGCGGCCGGGCGGATCATCGCGACCGTGGTCTTGCCAGCCTCCACCTTGTCGCCGACGCTGCCCGGCGTGCGCTGCACCGTTCCCGTCACCGGCGCGGACACCGAATAGACGTCGATGATGCGCGTCGTGCCGTCGTCGCTGACCGTCACCTCCAGCGCGCCGCGCTCGATCGCGGCGATGTCGACCGCCACCGGCTGCGGCCGGAACGCCCACCAGCCGGCCCCGACCGCGACAGCGATGCCAGCGAGGATCGGCACGGATTTGCGAAGCGAAGGCATCATGGCTCATTCCCTCGTCTTGAGGACTTCGATCAGGTTCAGGCGGTCGACGCGCCGGCGCACGATCAGCGCCGAAAGGGCGGAGGCGGCGAGCACGACGAGGCTCGCCCACCCGTAGGTGGCGCGCTCGATCACCAGCGGGATGCGGAACAGCTCGGTCGCCTGGCCCTCGGCCATGGCCAGCGCCATCACCCAGCCGAGCGCCCAGCCCAGCGGCATCGCCAGCAGCGTCAGGAGCGCGAACTCGCCGAGCAGGATCCACGACACCTCGGCGCGGGTGAAGCCGAGGACGCGCAGGCTGGCGAGCTCGCGGCCCTGCTCGGAAAGCTGGATGCGCGCGCCGTTGTAGACGACGCCGAAGGCGATGATCGCGGCGAGCGCGACGAGGACGCTCATCGACGTCAAGAGGTTCTCGCCCATGGTGGCGCGGAAGTTCTGCACCGCGACGCGCTGGAGGCCGATCGAGCCGACCATCGGCAGCGTCTTCACCGCCGCGTAGAGCGCGTCGGTGCTGGCCGGATCGAGCGTCACATGCGCGGCCGACATGAAGGCGCCCTCGCGCATCAGCCGGTTCAGCGCGCCGATCTCCATATAGGCGCCGAGGCCGATATAGCTCTCGACGATGGCCGAGACCGGCACGAGCACCGTCTCGCGCCGTTCCTCCATCAGCTCGATCTCGACGCTCTCGCCGGGGCGGATGCCGAGGATGCCGGCGAGCGCGGCCGTCAGCACCACGCCTTCACCGGGCAGGGCGATCTCGTGCCCGTCGGTGTCGATGAGGCGCGACAGCTCCGAGCCGGCGGGCTTGCCGGTGAGGGCGAGGCGGCGCTCGACCGGGCCGTTGCGGAGCCGCGCCGAGACCACGCGCGCCGGCTCGGCGACCAGCACGCCGGGCAGCCGGCCGATCTCGTTGAGCGCCGCGACCGGCTGCTTGCGCACGAAGCTGATCGTGGCGTGCTGGCGCTCGGAGCCGAAGAAGGTGCGGTCGATCAGCATCTCGACCGCGTCGAAGGCGAACAGCGAGCCGACCAGCATGGCGACCGAAAGGGCGATGCCGAGCGTGGTGAAGAAGGCGCGCAGCGGCCGGCGCACGACGTTTCGGCCGATCATCACCATGGTGCGCGGCAGGCGCGGCGCGAAGGGCAGCCCGACGCCGACGAGCCGCCGATAGCGCGGCGGCGCGGGCGGGCGCATGGCCACCGCCGGCGGCAGGCCGGCCGCCGCCCGCACCGCGCGCAGCGCGCCCAGCATCGCCGCGCCCACCGAAACGGTGACCGCGAGAAGATAGACGTCGAGGCTCATGCGGAAGATGAGGAACGGGAAATGGAAGAACTCGCCGTAGAGGCGCGTCAGCCCCCGGCCCAGCATCGTCCCGGCGGCAAGGCCGAGCGCGACGCCGATCAGCGCGATGACGATGACGAGCTTCATGTAGTGCCACGCCACCGCCGCACCGGAATAGCCGACCGCCTTCATCAGGCCGATCTGCTCGCGCTCCAGCGCGATCAGCCGCGACAGGATCATGTTGACGAGGAAGGCGGCGACCAGCAGGAAGATCGGCGGCAGGACGTAGCTCATCGCCCTCAGCCCGTTGAGCTCGGAATCGAGGAAAGCGTGGCTCTGCTGGTCCTCGCGGTCGTAGGCGCCGCGCCCGCCATAGGGCTCGAGCAGCCGGTCGATGCCGTCGATGACCGGCTCGGCCGGCTGGTCGCGCAGCAGCCGGACCGAGACGGCGTTGAACGCCCCCAGAAGGTTGAACGCGGCGGCCAGCGTCTCGCGCGACATCCACACGACGCCGAGCCGCCGGTTGTCCGGCATCAGGTCGGTGACGACGTAGATGAACTCCGGCGACAGGGCGGTGCCGACGATCTGCAACTGGCGCTTGCGGCCGTTGACGACGGCGCCGAACGTGTCGCCCGGCCGGAAACCGTGGGCGGCGGCGAACGGCTCGTTGACCACCACCTCGTCCGGGTGGCCGGGCGCCGGCAGCCGCCCTGCGCGCATGTGGAGCCGGTTCAGCACCTCGACGCCGTCGTCGGGAACGGAGACGAGGAGGCCGAGCGCCGGCTCGGCCATGCCCTCGATGTCGAGCACGGCCCGCTCGCGGATGCGCGTCTCGGCCGCGGCGACGCCGGGCAGCGCGGCGATGCGCTGCTGTAGGCTCTCCGGCGCGCGCGTGGCCTCGGCGAAGACGTCTGCGAAGGCGTTGCGCTCGTAATAGGCGGCGCGCGTCTCGAACAGCGAGCGCTGGGCGCCGACGGTGAGCACCAGCGTCATCACGCCGGCGGCCATGACGAGGGAGATGGCGCCGACCTGCGCCCACAGCCGCACGAGGTCGCGCATCAGCTTGCGGTCGAGCGCGCTCATCGCCGCCTCACCATGCGATGGAGGCCGGAGCCTGCCGGGTTTCGTTCCGGTCGATGCGGGCGACGCGCCCGTCGGCGAAATGGATCACCCGGTCGGCCATGCCGCCGACCGCGACATTGTGGGTGATGACGAGGACCGTGGTGCCGAACTCGCGGTTGATCGAGGCCAGCGCTTCCAGCACGCGGATGCCGGTCTTGGAATCGAGCGCGCCGGTCGGCTCGTCGCACAGCAGCACTTCCGGCTTCTTGGCGATGGCGCGGGCGATGGCGACACGCTGCTGCTCGCCGCCGGAGAGCTGGGCCGGGAAATGGTCGTGCCGCTCGGCGGCCAAGCCGGCGAGCTCCAGCGCCTCGCCTGCATCCATCGGGTCGCGCGCGATCTCGGTGACGAGCGCGACGTTCTCCAGCGCCGTCAGGCTCGGCACGAGGTTGTAGAACTGGAACACGAAGCCGACATGCTCGCGCCGGTAGCGGGTCAGCTCGCCCTCACTGAGGTCGGTGATCTCCTCGTCGCGGAAGAAGACATGGCCGTCGCTCGCCGTGTCCAGCCCGCCGAGGATGTTGACCAGCGTCGACTTGCCGCTGCCGGAGGGGCCGAGCAGGACGATGAACTCGCCGGCCTCGATCTCGAGATCGACCCCGCGCAGCGCATGCACCTCGACCTCGCTGCTGCGATAGACCTTGGTGAGGCTCTCTATCCTGTAGATCGGCCCTGCGTTCACGCGGCCTCCGGCTCCGGTCGAAAGGCGATGATCCTACCGATAGCACAGCCGGGCGCGGATTGCCGCCCGCCGCCCCGCCGGTCGGGCATCTTGACGCGCCCATCCGTCCGATCCTCTGTCAGCCGGCGATCGACGACGGGCGGGGGCCGATCGAGAGCAGCCGTTCGAGCCGCTCGCAGGCGACCAGCAATTCGTCCTGGTCCAGCGGCGCGCCGATAACGAGGCGGATGGCGTGCGGCACCGTCCTGCGCCCGACGACGAAGGTATGCGAGGGGGCGATGTTGATGTTGTGCTCACGCGCGGCAGCCTCGACCAAGTCCTCGGCGCGCCACGGCTCGGGCAGGTTCAGCCAGACATGGGCGCTGGTCGGCTCGCCCCGCGCACCGGAGAGGATCGGGAAGCCGCGCAGCTGGGAAAGGCGATGCCTGTTCTCGACCTGCTGCCATCGCAGCATCTCCTCCATCTTGCCGTCGACGATCATCCGCGTCGCCAGCTCGGCCATGAACGGGCTGGCGACCCCGGTCGACATGGCGACGCCGATATGGGCGTTCTTGGCGTTGCCGGGCGGCGCGATCAGCCAGCCGACCTTCATGCCCGCGCCGGCGATGCGCGCGAGGCTCGAGACGCGATAGGTGCGCTCGGGAGCGAACTGGCACAGCGCGGTGACGTGGTCCTCGGCGATGCTGCCGTAGATGTCGCTCTCGATGATCGTGAGATTATGGCGGCGTGCGACCTCGACGAGATCGGCGCGGCGCTCGAGCGGCATGGTGACGTTGGTCGGGTTGTGATGACGCGGCGTGCAATAGAGCGCCGATATCTTCTGCGCCCGGCACAGCCGGTCGAGGTCGTCGGGCAGCATCCCGTCCTGGTCGCAGGCCACGCCGACGAGGTTGCGGCCGAGGAAGCTGGCGACCGCCTTCATCCTCGGGTCGGTCAGCTCCTCGGTGGCGATGCGGGCGCCGCTCTCGGTCAGCCCGGACAGGACGGCCATGACCGCATGCTGCCCGCCATTGGTCAGGACAATGTCGTCGGGGTCCGCGTCAATCTGCGAGCGGCCGATCCATTGGCTTATGATCTCGCGATGACGGGCGAGGCCCGGCGTCGGCGCGCTGTCGAGGATCGACTCGATGTTGGGCGTGGCGGCGACGGTGGCGAGAAGCGCCGCGAGGCCCGGCCGGACCTGCGGAACCGGCGCGCGGTAGACGCCCAGCTCTATCGGACCCGCCGAGGCGGAGGGGCGCTCCTTCTCGCGGCGCGGATGGAGCGAGATGAAGGTGCCGCGACCGACATGGCTGGTGATGAAGCCTTGCGTCTCCAGCGCCGAATAGGCGCGGCCCACCGTCGCGACAGCGACGCCGATGTCCTGCGCCAGATGCCGCTGCGGCGGAAGCTTCTGACCGGGAACGAGTTTCTTGGCCGCGATGGCGTCGATCACGGTCTCGACGATCGTGCGGAAGCCGATCGGGCCGGTCATTTGTCTTAGCTCTTCGACAATCATGTAGGGCAATGTTTCTCTTGGCATGTGTCAATTATAGAGTTAGCCTACTTATTATCATATATCAATTCAGCTCTGCGGGAGGCAATGAGCTGGATTGCGCGTCACAGCATATCCGCTCTGGGAGGAGACAGACATGATACGTTTGCGCAAGCGTTCCGGCATCGAGGAATACGCCCTCGACCATCTCTCGGGAATGGACACCGCCGGCCTGATCTCACGCCGCGAGCTGCTGCGGCGCTCGGCGGTCTTCGGTGCGGCGGCGACGCTCGGCACCTTCACCGGCGTCCTGCGCGCCACGGCCCAGACCACGGGCGGCAAGGTGACGGTGGGGCTCGATTCCGGCGCCTATACGCCGATCCTTCAGACCTTCGCCCCCGAATTCCGCGAGGCGACCGGCATCGAAGTCGAGTTCGTCTCCTATCCGCTCGGCAACATGTACGACCAGAACCTTCTGGCCCTGCGGCAGACGGAGGCGCGCTTCGACGCGTTCGACTTCTGGCCGAACTTCACCGGCGATTTCGGCCCCTTTCTGACGCCGCTCGAAGAGGTCGGCACGCTCGAGGATCTCGGCTTCGCCGACATCGCCCGGCCGTTCCAGCTGCTCAACATGTACGAGAACAAGCTCGTCGGCGTGATGATCGACGGCGACATGTTCGTCAACACCATCCGCACGGACCTGTTCGAGGACGGCGCCGAGATGGCGGCCTTCAAGGCGAAGTACGGCTACGACCTCGCCGCGCCGACGAACTGGCAGCAGTATCGCGACACGGCCGAGTTCTTCACCCGCCCCGACCAGAACCTCTTCGGCGCGGTCGAGGTCACCAACTTCTTCGTCTATGCCTTCTTCATCAACCAGGTCGTGCAGCTCGGCGCCGAGCGCGGCGTGCGCTACGGCGAGCTGTTCGACGAGCAGATGAAGCCCAAGCTGCTCAACGAGATCGGGATCGAGGCGCTCACGCGCTACAAGGAGGTCACGAACTTCATGCCGGCGGACCTTGCGGCGTCGATGCCGTGGGACGTGGGCAGGCAGGTGTTCTTCGAAGGCCGCATCGCGCAGGCCAACTGGTGGACCGACATGCCCAAGGGCGCGGCGGATTCGTCGATCTCGCAGGTGTCCGACAAGATCAAGGTCGCCCGCAGCTGGGGCGACGTGACCGTGCTGCCCTACGGGCGGGCCATGGGCATCGCCGCCAACTCGAAGAACAAGGAAGGCGCGTTCCGCGCCATCGCCTGGCTCCAGCAGTCGGCCAACGCCAATCGCTGGGTGGCGGAGACCTTCGCCCAGTCGCTGATGGACCCGTGGCGCATGAGCATGTTCAACGATCCGGCCAGCACCTTCCCGCTCCACGCGAAGTCCGGCTTCGGCGACAATTTCGCCGAGGTCAGCAAGGCGGCCCTGTCCAACCCGAAGGCCTATCTCGACATCTCGATCCCCGGCACCAACCGCTATCTCGGGGCGATCATCCAGCACACCCAGCGCGCCGTCACCGGGCAGGCGACGCCTGAGGAGGCGCTGGGCGCGATGGAGGCCGAGTGGGAGGAGACGACCGAGACCTACGGCCGCGACCGCCAGATCGGGCACTACCAGGAATATGTCCAGCGCCTGGTCGCCGAGGGCTACTGGAGCTGATCCTAATCCGCTGATCCCCGGCCCCGGCTTCCCCAGGCCCGGGCCGGGGTTCCCTTTCCCAACGTTCCCGGAGGTGCGTGCATGTCGCGAGCAGCGATGCCGTCGGATGCGGGTTCCGCCCGCACGGCCAGTCCCGCCGAAATCGCCAGGCTCAAGGCGGAGCGCCGCGCGACGCTGGTTCTTCTGGCGCCGGCGCTCGCCTTCCTCGCGATCCTGTCCGTCTGGCCGTTCTGCTACCTGATCTACGCCTCGTTCACCTCGTACCAGCTCGCCATCCCCGTGCCGGTCGAGTGGGTCGGGCTCGGCAATTTCCAGCGGGTCCTGAGTAACCCGCGCTTCTGGCAGAGCCTCGGCATCACCGCCGTCTTCGCGCTGGTCGCCGTCCCGCTCCAGATCGCGCTCGGCCTCGGGCTCGCCATGCTCATCAACCGGCTCTCGCGCGGCCGCGAGATCTACGCGTCGCTGTTTCTCATTCCCATGATGCTGGCGCCGATCGTCGTCGGCTTCTCGTGGAACCTTTTCCTCAACCCGATCTACGGCCCGCTCAACGCGCTGCTGCGCGGGCTGGGCTTCTCGCCGCCGGCCTGGGCCTCGTCGCCGGAATGGGCGCTGCCCACCGTCGTCCTCGTCGACATCTGGCAGTGGACGCCGTTCGTGATGGTGGTGCTTCTGGCCGGCCTCAGGTCGATCCCGGGCCGGGTGTTCGAGGCCGCGCGCGTCGACGGCTCCAATGGCTGGCAGACCTTCCGCTACATCCTCCTGCCGATGATGGCCCCCTACATGACGGTCGCCTTCGTCTTGCGCTTCATCGACAGCTTCAAGGTCTTCGACGTGCTTTATATCCTGACCAAGGGCGGACCGGGCACGAGCACGCAGAACCTCGCCTACTACACCTACGACATGGGCTTCGGCCGGTTCGATTTCGGCCTCGCGGGCGCCCTGTCGATCATCCAGCTCATCCTCCTGATCGTCGGCACCACGGCCATCCTGCATTTCGCCCGCCGGGGGGACCGCAGGCAGTCCATGCAGGAGTCGCGCCTATGACCTCGCGCACCGAACCGGGGGCCCGCGGCGCCCTGCGCACCGTGGCCGAGCATGCGCTGGTGATCGGCCTGCTCGTGCTGTTCCTCTCCCCGCTGATCTGGCTGATGCTGACCGCGTTCAAGCCCTATGAGGAGCTGTTCGTCAGCCCGCCGACCATCCTGCCGGCGAGCGCCACGCTGGAGAACTTCTCCGGCGGCTGGAACGTCGGCGGCGGCAGGGGGATCGGCGACAGCCTGATCGTCTCGACCATCTCGACGCTGATCTGCCTCGTCCTCGGCTATCCGGCCGCCTACGCGCTGGCGCGGCGCTTCCCGCCGCACGGGCAGCTCTCCTTCACCATCCTGTCGCTGCGGATGCTGCCGCCCATCGTGCCGGTGATCGGCTTCTACCTCCTCTATCAGGAGCTGTCGCTGTTCGACACCTATACGGGCCTGATCGTCATCTACACCTTCATGAACCTGCCGCTGGTGATCTGGCTGCTGGCCGAGTTCCTGCGGCAGATCCCGCGCAGCTACGAGGAAGCCGCGCGCATCGACGGCGCGCCCTGGTACCGGCTGTTCCTCGACATCCTCTTACCCCTGTCGGCGCCGGGCATCCTCACGGCCGGCATCCTCGCCATGATCTTCGCCTGGAACGAGTTCCTGTTCGCGCTGGTGCTGACCGGACAGAACGTCATCACGCTGCCCAAGGCGCTGGCGAGCTTCTTCCTGTTCCAGCAGCCGAACTGGGGGCAGCTGGGCGCCATCGGCATCGTCGCGATCGGCCCGCTTCTCGTTCTTTCCTTCTACATGCAGCGGGCGCTGGTCCGCAGCTTCTCTGCCGAGCTCGGCGGTCGCTAGGAGCAGGAGACCATGACTTCCATCGCGCTTCAGAACATCAACAAGCTGTATGGCGGCGTGGTCCAGGCGGTCCGCGACGTCAGCTTCGAGATCGAGGACGGCGAGTTCTTCGGGCTGCTCGGCCCCTCGGGCTCCGGCAAGACCACGGTGCTGCGCATGCTGGCGGGGCTGGAGCACCCGACCTCCGGATCGATCCTGTTCGACGGGGTGCCCGTGCAGGACAGGACCCCGCAGGAGCGCAACATCGCCATGGTGTTCGAATCGAACGCGCTCTACCCGCATATGAGCGCCCGGCAGAACATCTCCTATCCGCTCAAGATCGCCGGCCTGCCCAAGGACAGGATCGCCGCCAAGGTCGACGAGGTCGCCGGGATGCTCAACATCGCCCAGCTCCTCGACCGGCGCGCCGGCCAGATGTCGGGCGGCCAGCAGCAGCGCGTCGCCATCGCCCGCGCGCTGGTGCGCAATCCCAACCTCCTGTGCCTCGACGAGCCGATCGCCCATCTCGACACGCTGCTGCGCGCCCGGCTGCGGGGCGAACTGAAGCGGCTGCAGCGGGCGCTTGGCACCACCTCGGTGATCGTCACCCACGATCCCATCGAGGCGATGACCATGACCGACCGCCTCGCTTTGATGCGCGAGGGCGAGCTGCAGCAGGTCGGCACGCCCGACGAGATCCACAATCGCCCGGTCAACGCCTTCGTGGCGCAGTTCTTCGGCCTGCATTCGATCAACCTCCTGCCGATGGAGGGCCTCAACGATTCCGGCGGGCTGACGGCGCGCCTCGGCCGGGTCGAGGCGCGGCTGCCCGCCTCGCTGAAGGCCGAGGCCGCGGCGGACGGGCGCGTGGTGATCGGCGCCCGCCCCTCGCAGGTCGACGTCGTCAAGGCCGGCGCGGCGGCGGACGCGCGCGAGGCGGTGCGCTTCGAGGGCCGCGTCTATGTCGCCGAGCAGCTCGGCGACGCGCTTCTCGTCACCGTCCAGGCCGGCGACTCCAGCCTTCAGGCGCTGGTGCCGCACGACCGCGACTTCGCCATCGACGAGCCGGTCGACGTCGTCATTCCCGACGACGCGCTGTTCGCCTTCGACGCGGCGAGCGAGCGCACCCTTCGCTTCGCGCGGCAGGTCGCGGCACCCTCGCGCGCCGCGCTCGGGACGTGAGGGCGGCATGGCCTGCGTGATCGGCATCGACAAGGGCACGTCCTACGTCAAGGTCGTCGTCTTCGACGCCGGCGGGCGGGCGCTCGGCAGCGCCGCTGCCCCGGTCGAGGTGCTGCGCCCGCGCCCCGGCTGGCACGAGGAGGACGCCGAACGCAGCTGGGCGCTGACCGCCGGCGTGGTCCGCGCGGCCGTGGCGAAAGCGGCCGTCGACCCCGCCTCGGTGCGCGGCATCGGCATCGCCGGGCACATGGGCGGGCTGTGGCTGCTGGATAGCGGCCTCAATCCCGTCCGCAACGCGATCTGCTGGCCCGACGAGCGCGCCCAGTCCCTGCAGATGGAGCTGGAGCGCGACGGGACCCTCCGGCGCGCCTTCGCCATCTCGGGCAACGGCATGATGCCGGGCATCTCCGTCATGCTGATGGCGTGGCTTTCGAGGCACGAGCCGGAGGCCGTGGCCCGCACGCGCTACGCGCTCTGCGCCAAGGACTATCTGCGCTTCCGCTTGACCGGCGAGATAGCCACCGAGGCGTCCGATGTCAGCTTCGTTCCTGGCGACATCGACCGCCGCGACTTCTCGCCGGAGCTGATGCGCCTGTGCGGGGCCGGCGAATGGCTGGAGCGCCTTCCGCCGCTGGTTCCGTCCGAGGCCGTCGCCGGCCGGCTGACGGCCTCGGCAGCCGCCGAGGTCGGGCTCCCGGCCGGGGTGCCGGTGGTGGCCGGGCTCGGCGACGCCTGCGCCAACGCGCTCGGAACCGGCTGCGTCGCGCCCGGGCAGACGGTGACCGTACTCGGGACGAGCTGTCTCAACAGCCGGGTCATCGCCGCACCAGACCGCGAGCCGGAGGGCCTCGGCTTCCTGTTCGCCATGCCGTTCGGCCGCTATCTCAGGATCCTGCCCAACACCTCGGGCACCATCACCATGGACTGGTTCCTGGAGAGGTTCGGCGGCCCGCGCGATGCAAACGGCGCCTGGGATTTTCCGGCCATGGAACGCGCGGCGGCGGCGATCCCGCGCGGGGCGGGCGGGGTGGTTCTGCTGCCCTACGTCAACGGCAGCGGCGTCCTCGCCCCGTTCTTCGACGCGCAGGCGCGCGGCGCCTTCTTCGGCGCGTCGAGCCAGACCTCGCGCGACCACCTGCTGCGCGCGGTCTACGAATCGCTGTGCTACTCGACGCGCGACTGCCTCGCGGCGATGCCCGGGCGCGCCGGCACGCTGACCCTGACCGGCGGCGGCAGCCGCAGCCCGTTCTGGGCGCAGATGTTCGCCGATGTCTGCAACATGCCGGTCGAGGTCACGGAAGCCTCCGAATCCGGGGCGCTGGGCGTCGCGCTTCTCGCCGGCGCCGCGACCGGGCTGTGGGCCGATCTCGGCGAGGCCGTCGCGGCGACGCACCGGGTGGCGGAACGCTACGCGCCTGACCCCACGGCGGCGGCCGACTATGACGACTGGTTCGGCCTCTACGGGGCCGCGCGCGACACCTATCGCCGCTACTCGGCCCGCCGGTCCGCCCTCGCGGAAGGAGGGCAGGCGGCATGAGCTGCGTCCTCGGCATCGACAAGGGAACGACGGCGACCAAGGTCGTGGTGTTCGACGCGCTGACCGGCGCGGCCCTCGGCGCTTCCAGCCGCCGCACGCCCGTCTTCCATCCGCGCCCGGACTGGCACGAGGAGGACATGGACCAGACCTTCGCCGCGGTCGTCGCCACGATCGGCGAGGCCGTCGCGGCCGCCGGCGTCGCGCCCGACGCGATCCGCGCCATCGGCGTATCGGGCCATATGGGCGGGCTGTGGGCGCTCGACGGCGAGCGGCGGCCCGTCGGCCCCGCCATCGCCTGGCCGGACGCGCGCGCCGCGGCACTGCTCGAGGAATGGGCCGCCGAGGGGCTGACCGAGCGGGTCTACCGGGTCTCCGGCAACGCCGCGATCCCGGGGGTGCCGCTGGTGCTGCTCGCCTGGCTGAAGCGGCACGACCCGGCGCGCTACGCGCGGATCGAGACGCTGTTCTTCGCCAAGGACTACATCAATTTCCGCCTGACCGGGGAGATCGCGACCGACGAGTCCGATCTCTCGTTCTTCCCGTGCGACATACGCGAGCGGCGGATTTCCGGCGAGCTGATGGCGCTGGCGGGCATCGCGGATATGACCGCGCGCGTCGCGCCGGTGCGGCGCATCGGCGACACGGTCGGCCATCTGAGCGACGAGGCCGCGGCGCTGACGGGGCTTGCCGCAGGCATTCCGGTGGTGACGGGGGCCGGCGACGCTGTCGCGGCGGCGATCGGCGTCGGCGCGTTGCAGGCGGGCGAAGCGGTGACGGTGATCGGCACCAGCTTCATGAACAATCTGACGATGGACTTTCCCCAGCTCGAGCCGGCCAATGTAGGCTTCTTGTTCCTGATGCCCGAGGGGCGCTGGCAGCGCCTGATGTCGAACACCGGCGGCGGCTCGCTCTGCCTCGACTGGGTCTTGCAGGCGTTCGGGCAGAAGGAGTACGGCCCGCCCGACGCGGCCGTGTGGGAGCGCATCGAAAAGGACGTGCGCGCGACGCCGCCGCTGCCCGGCGGCATGCTGATCCATCCCTATTTCGGCACCTCAGGCATGACGGCCCCGCGCCACGAGCCGGCGGCGCGCGGATCGGTGTTCGGCCTCGGCCTGACCTCCTCGCCGGCCGCGCTGGTGCGCGCGGTGATGGAGGGCGTCGCCCTCGCCATGGTCGATTGCTACGGCGCGCTCGCGGCCGACGTCACCTCCATCCGCATCACCGGCGGCGGGGCGCGCAGCGCGATCTGGCGCGAGATCTGCGCCGCCGCCGTCAACCGGCCGCTGTCGCTGCCCGAGGTGGAGGAGACCGGGGCGCTGGGCGTGGCCATGCTCGCCGCCGTCGCCGCCGGCGTGCAGCCGGACCTCGCGACCGCATCCGCGCGCATGGTGCGCGTCGCCTCGACCGTCGACCCCGACCCGGCCCTCGCCGCGCGCTACGCGGACGCCTACCCGCTGTTCCGGGACCTGGGCGCGGATCTCGCCCCCTTGTGGAAACACCGCGCGCGGCTGGTTCAGGCGCGCGCAGCGAAGGACATGCCATGACCCTCTTTGCCCGCCGCTTCGTCTTCTTCGATCTCGACGGGACGCTGGTCGACACCCGCGCGGCGGTCCTCGAATGCTACACGAGGGTCTATCGCGAGCACCTGAACGCGGATTTCCCGCCTGCCTCGATTCCGGCGGGCGAGGTGTTCGCCATGCGCCCGGCGGAGCTGTTCGCCCGGGTGGCGCCGGACCGGGTGGCGGAGCTCTACGAGGCCTACCGCGTCACCTATCCGTCCTGCATCGACAAGGTCTCGATCTTTCCGCTTGTGGCCGAGATGATCGGCAGCCTGGTCGAGAGCGGGCGCAAGCCCGGCCTCGTCACCAACAAGGGGCTGGAGCGGACGCTGATCGACCTGTCGGTCGCCGGCATACCCGAAAGCGCGTTCTGCACCATCGTCACCGCCGAGGACACGCGCGAGCGCAAGCCCGATCCCGCGCCGATCCTGCTGGCGCTCGAGCGCACCGGCGCCTCGCCCGGCGAGGGCGTCTATGTCGGCGACGGCCCGCAGGACATCCTGGCCGCGCGCGCGGCGGGGATGCCGTGCGTCGCGCTGACCTACGGCTTCTATGCCCGCGAGGACCTCATACCCTACGCGCCCGACGTGCTGGTCGACGATGCGCGCGACCTCGCCGCCGTGCTCGGGGCCGACCTGCCGGAGGCGGCGCGATGACCGCTTCCGTCGAGCTGCTTGCTGGCGACCTCGCCTTTCCCGAGGGACCGGTCGCGATGCCCGACGGCGACATCGTGGTGACGGAGATCGCCCGCGGCTGCCTGACCCGCATCTCGAAGGGGCGCAGCTACCGGCTGGCCGAGACCGGCGGCGGCCCCAACGGCGCGGCGCTCGGGCCGGACGGCGCCCTTTATGTCTGCAACAATGGCGGCTTCAGCTGGGACAATTCAGCCGGCTTGCGGCCCGTCGCCCGCGCCGCCGACAACAGCGGCGGGTGCATCCAGCGGGTGGACCCCGCGACCGGGGCCGTGGAGGTGCTCTACGACCGCTGCGGCGACATCCCGCTCGCCGCCCCCAACGACATCGTCTTCGACGCGCATGGCGGGTTCTGGTTCACCGATCACGGCCATCGCTCCGGCCGCAAGCTCGATTTCGGCGCGGTGTTCTATGCCCGCGCCGACGGAAGCCGCATCGTCGAGGCCGCCTTTCCGCTGATCGGGCCCAACGGCATCGGCCTTTCCCCACAAGGCGACCGGCTCTACGTCGCCGAGACCTCGTCGGGGCGCGTCTGGCAATGGGATGTGACCGCGCCGGGCGTCCTCGCCAGGGCGGCGTGGCACTCGCCGACGGGCGGCGACCTGCTGGCCGGCCTGCCGGGCTTCTGGCGCTTCGACAGCCTCGCCGTCGAGGAGGAGGGCAACGTCGCGGTCGCCTGCCTGCGCCGGGGCGGCATCGTCGTCATCTCGCCGCGGGGCGATATGGTCGAGACGATCCCGTTCGACGATCCCTACACCACCAATATCTGCTTCGGCGGCGCCGACATGCGCAGCGCGTTCGTGACGCTGTCGAGCCATGGCCAGCTGGTGCGCCTGAGCTGGGCGCGCCCGGGACTGCGGCTGAATTGCGCCGGGTGAAGCCGGTCCGGTCCCCTCGTTCTTGAGTTCAACCTACGGGAGACGTCGATGCCACCCCTCAATCATCCTCCGGCGCGCGCGGACATTGCCGCGCTCAAGGCGCGCGCGCTCAACCTGCGCCGCCTGATGCTGAACATGGCCGCCGGCAAGGGCGAGGGCTACATCGCCCAGGGGCTGGGCATGGCCGATTGCCTCGCCGCGCTCTACTTCCACGAGCTGCGCTACGATTCCGCCAATCCGGACTGGCCCGACCGCGACCGCTTCGTCCTCTCCACCGGGCACTATTCCATCGCGATGTACGCGGCGCTGGCGGAAGCGGGCTATTTCCCCAAGGACGAATTGCCGAGCTACGGCCTCAACGGCTCGCGCCTGCCGATGTCGACCTTCGACGACACGCCGGGCGTCGAGATGGTCGGCGGCTCGCTCGGCCACGGGCTCGGGCAGGCCGTGGGCATGTCCATGACGCTGAAGATGGACGGCCGCGACGCGCGCGTGTTCTGCGAGTTCTCCGACGGCGAGCTGCAGGAAGGCTCGACCTGGGAAGCGGCCATGGGCGCGGCGACCTTCAACTGCGACAACCTCGTCGCGCTGATCGACTGCAACGGCATCCAGGCGGACGGGCCCGTTACCGTGCGGATCGAGCCCGTGGCCGACAAGTTCACCGCCTTCGGCTGGGAGACGGTCGAGGTGAACGGCAACGACATCGAGGCGCTGATCGCGGCGCTCGAAGGCGCGCGCGAGAGGAACGGCCGCCCGAAATGCATCGTCATGCGCACGACGCCGGGTTTCAGCATCCCGACGATCATGGCGCGCGAGCGGGCGCATTTCGTCCGCATCGCCAACGACGAGTGGGACGCGCTCAAGCAGGAACTGGAGACGGCAAATGGCTGAGGCTGTGCAGGGCGGCCGCACGCGCGGCATGGGCGAGATCGTCGACGTCGAGGGCAAGGTCACAGAGCTCGCCCCGTTCGGCAACACGCTGGCCGAGCTCGGCCGCGAGCGGCCCGAGATCGTCGGGCTGACCGCCGACATGGGACGCTATTCCGACATCCTGCCGTTCCGCGACGCCCATCCGACGCGCTTCTTCAATGTCGGCATGGCGGAGCAGGACCTCATCATGATCGCCGCCGGCATGGCGAAGGCCGGCAAGATCGCCTACTGCACCACCTATTCGGTCTTCATCACAAGGCGTGCCTACGACTTCGTCGCCATCGCCTGCGCGCACTCGATGGCGAACGTCAAGATCTTCGCCGGGATGCCGGGACTGGTCAACGGCTACGGCGCAACGCATCAGGCGACGGAAGACCTGAACATGATGCGCGGCATCGCCGACCTGACCATCATCGACCCGTGCGACGCGACCGAGTTCAAGCAGGTCGTGCGCGCCGTCGCCGACATTCCGGGCACGGTCTATGTCCGCAACATGCGCGGCAAGGTGCCGGTGGAGCTGCCCGACACCTACCGCTTCGTTCCCGGCAAGGCGCAGGTGCTGCACGAGCGGCCGGGCGCCAGGGTCGGCGTCATCGCGACGGGCTACATGTCGGCGCGCGCCGTCGACGCCGCCCGCGCGGCCGAGCGGAGCGGGCATGGCGCCGGCGTCCTCCATGTCGGCACGATCAAGCCCTTCGACACGGCCGGCGTGGTGGAATTCGCCAGCCGGTTCGACCGGCTGGTCGTGGCGGAGAACCACAAGACCACCGGCGGCCTGACGAGCCTCGTCGTCGAGGCGCTCTACGATGCCGGGATCGTCAAGCCGCTCATCAAGATCGGGCTGGCCGACAGCTTCTTCGAATGCGGCTCGCAGGAATATCTCGAGGGCAAGTACGAGGTCGACCTGCCCCGCTTCCTGCGCGCGATCGTGGAGGGGCGCTGACATGGCGGGCGAGCTCGAAGGCAGGGTGGCGCTGATAACCGGCGCGGGCAGCGGGCTGGGCCTCGCCACGGCGCGGGCCTTCGCCGGCGCGGGCGCGCGCGTCGTCATCAACGACCTGCGCCTCGACGCGGCCGAGGCGGCGGTGGCGGAGCTGGGCGAAGGCCACATGGCGATCGGCGGCGACGTCTCGAAGGAGGACGCGGTCGCGGAGATGGTCGCCCGGGTCGAGGACAAGACGGGCGGCATCGACATCCTGGTGAACAATGCCGGCATGCCCGACAGCTTCGTGCCGACGGTCGACCAGCCCCTGTCGCACTGGCAAAGGCTGATCGACGTCCACCTCACCGGCACCTATCTCGTCTCCAAGACCGTCGCGCCCGGCATGATCCGGCGCGGCAAAGGCGGGGCAATCCTCAACCTCAACTCCATCGCCGGCGTCGTCGGCCTGCCGGTCCGAACCGCCTACAGCGCAGCCAAGGCGGGGATCGGGATGCTGACGCGGGTTCTCGGCTGCGAGTGGGGCCCGCACGGCATCCGCGTCAATGCCGTCGCGCCCGGCTACATGATGACGCCGCTGACCGAAAGGCTGATCGCCGAGGGCAAGATCGACGTGAAGCGCATCCGCCGCCGCACGCCGATGGGCGCGATGGGCACGGCAGACGACATTGCCGAGGCGATGCTGTTCCTCGCCTCGGACCGGGCGAAGTTCATCACCGGCGTCACCCTGCCGGTCGACGGCGGCTACATGGCATGGGGCGCGCCGTCCGACGCCTACCCGCTGGAGGACGACGAATGACCCCGGGCGACATGCAGGGCTTCATCTTCGGCGCGCCGCACCGCTATTGCCAAGGGCCGGGCATGATCGACCGGCTGGGCGAGGTGCTCGCGCCGCTCGGCGCGTCGACGCTGGTCGTGGTCGACGGCTTCGTGCTCGATCTGCTCGGCGCGCGCATCGCCGTCTCCTGCGCGAAGACGGGGGTGACGCCGGCCATCCGCGCCTTTGACGGCGAGATCACCTATCCGGCGATCGACGCGCTCATTGCGGGGCTGGAAGGACAAAGGCCCGACGCCGCGGTCGGGATCGGCGGCGGCAAGGCGCTCGACGCCGCCAAGGCCGTGGCGCTGAAGCTCGGCCTGCCGGTGGTGACGGTTCCCACCATCGCCTCCAACGACAGCCCGACCAGCGCGGCGATCGCCATGTATGACGACGCCCATACGATGATCGCCGTCGACCGGCTGCACCGCAGCCCCGAGGCGGTGGTCGTCGACACCGCCCTCATCGCCGCCGCCCCGGTGCGCTTCCTGCTGGCCGGCATCGGCGATGCCCTGTCGAAGAAGTTCGAGGCGGACGGGTGCCTCGCCGGCACCGGCGTCACGCCTTTCGGCACGCGCCCCGGCCTGACCGGCGTCGCCATCGCCGACGCCTGCTACCGGACCCTGCGCCGCCATGGGGCGGCCGGCGTCGCCGCCGCCCGCGCCGGCAAGGTGACGGCCGATCTCGAGGCGGTGGTCGAGGCGACGCTGCTGATGAGCGGCCTCGGCTTCGAGAATGGCGGCCTGTCGCTCGCCCATTCCCTGACCCGCGGGCTGGTCAAGGTGCGCGGCGCGCGCGACGCGCCGCATGGCGACCAGATCGCTTGGGCGCTGCTGGTCCAGCTCGCCGCCGAAGGCCGGGACGACGCGTTCATCCGCGACGTGATCGGCTTCCACCGGGAACTAGGCCTGCCCTTCACGCTGGCGGCGCTCGGCATGCCGGACGCCACGGCCGCGGAAATCGCAGAAATTGCCGACTGGACGATGACCGCGCCGCATCTGCGCAATCTCGCCGCGCCTGTCGACGCGGCCGTGATAGCGGCGGCGATCAAGCGCCTCGAGACGCTGGCCGGCCATGCCTGAGGACAGGGGAAGGATGTGACGATGGGCGGCACGGTGCTTGTCGCCGGGGCGCTCGGCGTCGTCGGGCGCGCGGCCCTCGACCACTACGCGGCCCGGCCTGGCTGGCGGGTGATCGGGCTCGCCCGGCGGCCGCGGCCCGAGGACGTGCAAGCGCAGTGGATCGCTGCCGACCTGAAGGACCGGGAGGCCCTGCGCGCCGCCCTCGCCGGCACCGGCCCGATCACCCACGTCGTCTATGCGGCCCTCCATGAGGAGCCCGGCCTCGTCAGCGGCTGGACCGCCGCGGCGCAGATCGCCGCGAACCTGACGATGCTGACCAACCTGCTCGACTGCCTGCCGCCCGGCCTGCGCCACCTGACGCTGGTGCAGGGCACGAAAGCCTATGGCGTCCACCACGGCCCCTACAGGATGCCGGCGCGGGAGAGCGACCCGCGCTTCATCGCGCCGAACTTCTACTACGAGCAGGAAGACCTCGTGCGGGCGCGCAGCGCCGCCGAAGGCTGGGCCTTCACCGTGCTGCGGCCGCAGATCGTCTGCGGCTTCGCGCTCACCAACCCGATGAACGCGGTGATGGCGATCGGCGTCTATGCCGCGATCTGCGCCGAGCTCGGCCAGCCCATGCGCTTTCCCGGCGGCCCCGCCTGCTTCCAGGAGGCGGTGGACAGCGAGCTTCTGGCGCGGGCGATCTGCTGGGCCGGCCAGACGCCCTCGGCGGCCGGCGAGATCTTCAACGTGGCGAACGGCGACTGCTTCTCGTGGCCGAACCTGTGGCCCGGCTTCGCGCAGCGCTTCGGGGCGGAGCCGGGCGTGGCGCATCCGTTCTCGCTGGCCACCGTGATGGAGGGGATGGCGCCGGTGTGGGACCGCATCGTCGCCCGCCACGGCCTGAAGCCGCACCGCTTCGGGGACATCGTCGCCTCGTGGCAGTTCATGGACTATTTGCTGCGCCACGAGCGGACCTATGCCCACCACTCGCTGGTCTCGACGATCAAGATCCGCAAGCACGGCTTCCACGATTGCGAGGACAGCGAGGAGATGTTCCACCGCATATTCAGCCGGCTTCAGGACGAGAAGATCCTGCCGGGCCGGCCGCCACCGGCCTGACGGGGCCCGCCCGACAAGAAGGAGAACGCCATGCGTCAGGAACCGCATCTCGCGCCCCGGCCAGCCAACCACGTGCCGCTGACGCCGGTGGAATTCCTCGTCCGCGCCGTCGAGGTCCATGGCGACAGGCCGGCCGTGGCCTGGGGCGAGGAAAGCTGGACGTATCGGTCGTTCGCACGGATGGTCGACCGCCTCGCGCGCTTCCTCGCGGCGGCGGGCGTGCGCAAGGGCGATGTCGTCTCCGTCATGGCGGCGAACCGGCCCGAGACGCTCGCCGCCCACTATGCCGTGCCGATGCTGGGTGCGGTGCTGAACACGATCAACACCCGCCTCGATGCCGCCGCCGTCGGCTACATTCTCCGCCATTGCGAAAGCCGGCTGCTGCTATGCGACCCCGACTGCCTCGCGACGGCATCGCCGGCCCTGCCGCAGGGAACGGCCTGCCATGTCCTCGCCGGCCGGCCGGGCGAGGTCCCCGCAAGCGACGCGCTCGACATCCTGGCCGACGACGGCATCGAGCCCGCGCTCGACCTCGACCCGATCACCGACGAGTGGCAGCCGATCTGCGTCAACTACACCTCCGGCACCACCGGGCATCCGAAGGGCGTAGTCTATACGCATCGCGGCGCGTATCTCAACGCGCTCGGCAACGTGCTGGCGCTCGGGCTGACGGAGCGGTCGACCTATCTGTGGACGCTGCCGATGTTCCATTGCAACGGCTGGTGCCACACCTGGGCGGTGACGGCCGCCGGCGGCCTGCATGTCTGCCTCGACCGGCCGGACCCGGCGCTAATCTTCCCGGCGCTGGAGGCGCGCGGCGTCACCCACCTGTCCTGCGCGCCCGTCGTCCTCTACATGCTGCTCAACCACCCGGCGCGGCACATGCGCAACCCCGCCAACCGCGTCAAGGTCGCGACCGGCGGCGCGGCGCCCACCGAGGCGCTGATCGAGCAGCTCGGCGCGCTCGGCTTCGACCTGACCCACCTTTACGGCCTGACCGAATCCTACGGTCCGGCGACGCTGCGCGACCTCGACGGGGACGAGCGCGCGCGGCCGGCGGCCGAAGTGGCGCACGCCCTCGCCCGGCAGGGCATGCGGCACGCGACGGCGAGCCGCGCAACGGTCGTCGACGAGGCCGGCGAGGCCGTGCCGATGGACGGATCGACCATGGGCGAGATCGTCCTTCGCGGCAACACGCTGATGGCGGGCTACTACCGCGACGCGGAGGCGACGGCGCAGGCCTTCCGCGGCGGCGTCTTCCATACCGGCGATCTCGCCGTGCGCCATCCGGATGGCAATATCGAGATCCGCGACCGCTCGAAGGACATCATCATCTCGGGCGGGGAGAACATCTCCAGCCTCGAGATCGAGGGCGTCCTTCACCGCCACCCCGCGGTGCTGCTCGCCGCGGTCGTCGCCATGCCGCACGACAAATGGGGCGAGACGCCGGCCGCCTTCGTCGAGCTGCGCGAGGCCATGACGGCGGACGAGGCGGAGCTGCGTGCCTTCTGCCGCCGGCACCTCGCCGGCTACAAGGTGCCGTCCCGCTTCTTCTTCTCCGAGCTGCCGAAGACGGCGACCGGCAAGATCCAGAAATTCGCGCTGCGGGACCTTGCCCGCTCCGCCGGGCCGGAAACGCGCTGAGCCATGGCGGCTGCATGCGATCGGCCTCGGCTGCTACGGCCGCCCGGATATTCCCGGCCCGAATGTGCTTTTTCATCGACCCGGTGCCGGATCATCGCGCCGGGCATCACGCCGCCGGAACTACCGGATGAGATGAGCCTGGTCGCAGAAGCCGACGGCTGCCGCCACCTCAGCGGCAGGCACGCCGTCGAGCAGCATGCGGCGCGCGCGATCGACCCGTCCTTGCACGACCAGCGCATGTGGCGTCATACCGGTCGCGCGCGCGAAGCTGCGGACAAGGTAGGACGGATGCAATCCGGCCTCGGCGGCAAATTCCGCTATGGTCAGGCTTTCTCCCGCCTCGACAGCGGCGGCAATACGTGATCGCAGCGCCGCTATGGACCTCGACTCGTTTCCCGGTGCCGGAAGCCGGACATTGCCGTAGCAGGCGAAAGCGACGGTGATCGCCTCATATACCGCTTCCTCCACCGCGAGCCACCAATCGGGGCTGTCGGCCGCATCCAGACGACGAGCCAACGCGCCCAGTGCTCGCGTCAACCGCAGGTCCCGGTCCATTGGCGCGATCTCGGAGAAGCCGCGCAACCCACGCAGGCCCAACAGCTCATGCGTCGCCTCTTCCGTGGCGTAGAGCATGTGGTATCCGACCCAGCCGTCCGCGGCATAGCCGGTGTGCGGCTCCTCCGGGTTCATAAGCGACAGCGATCCGGCGGGCAGAACGATGCTCTCGCCCCGGCAGTGGTAGCCGCTTGCCAACCCTACCCGGTCCGCGCGGCGGCGTCATCCTCGCCAATGACGAGACGCTGGCGAGGAAGCTGAACTCGCCGCCTTCCACGGCAATCGGTCGCTGATGCACGTCATCGCCACCAAGTCGGTCGCCTTCGGCAGGGCGCTGCAACTCGGTTTCAAGGATTAACCACGGGCTCGGCTGAGATAGCCCAGCGTCGAGCGCCGTCGCCGAGGACTATGGAAGCGCTGGATGTCTAGAACCGTTCCATAGCGAAAGGCAGAAGGTCGAGAGAGGGCGTATCGCCGGTCATGACTTCGGACAGGACGCGTCCGATGATCGGCCCGAGCGTGAAGCCGCGATGGGCGAGCGCCGCAGCGAACCACAGCCCCGCATGCCTCGGCGCCGCGCCGATGATCGGCTTCATGTCCGGCGTGCAGACTCTCGTGCCCATCCAGGGACTCGCCTCCACCCGCTCGCCCAGGTCGAGCACGGCGCGGGCAATCGGCTCCACGCGCTTGAGCTGGACGGGGCTGGGCGGCGCGGCGCTTCCGGCGAACTCGATGCCGGTCGCCAGGCGGATACCGCGGCGCATCGGGGCGAGCAGGTATCCCGACTCCGTGTCGAGAACCGGGCGACGCAGCGTTGCGTCGGGCGATGGCCTGTAGTGCACATGGTAGCCGCGTTTGAAGATCAGCGGCAGGCGATAGCCGAGCTGGCGCGCCAGCGGCAGAGCCGAGATTCCCGCTGCCACCACAATCTCCCGCGCCCTGATCGGCCCCCTCGCGTCGGCGTGGCAGACCCAGCCGTCGCGGTCGGGTTCCAGCCCCCGGATCTCGGCCAGGACAGTTGTCCCGCCGAGCGCGCGGAAGAGGCGAATATAGGAATCGACCACGTCCCCGGGGTCCGAAACGGTCGGCGTCGCGTGCCAGTGAATCCCGCCCTGAAAGACGGGTTGCAGGTGCGGCTCGATCGCCGCCAGGTCGCCGGCCGCGAGCTTGCGGTGGGGAACGCCGAATTCGGCTTCCAGCATGTCCGCCTCCTTCATGGCGGCGCGCCATCCGTCTTCCGAGCGGAAAAGCCTGATCCAGCCATCGTCCCGGAAGAGAGCCTGACTGCCGGCCGCGGCGGCCAACATCCGGTGCTCGGCAACCGCGCCGCCGATGAGGGGCGCGCTTTCGGCAACGATCTTCCGGTAGCGCGTGCTTTCGCTGTGCCACCAGTATCTGGCAAAGGCGGCCGCCTTGCCGGGCAGGCTGAAAGGGTCGTAGCGCACGGCCGTGCTTCGGTTCAGGGCGATCCTCGCCAGGTCCCCGATATTGCGCGGGAACGGAGGTGGCAGCAGGCCTTCCGTCTGGATCATGCCACCATTGCCGTAGGATGCTTCCACGGTGCTGTCGTTGCGATCGATGAGAACGACGCTGCGTCCCCGACGAAGCAGGTGAATCGCTATCGATACACCGACTATTCCCGCACCGATGACGGCCACATCCATCGGGAAATCCCTTCAAAACGCCGAGAAAGCCTCGCGCGGCAGGAATTTACCCCATCCCGGAGCGCCCTCGCGCATGTCGCCGGCGGTGATCGTCCGGCCGCGCACGATGGTCCGGATCGGCCAGCCGGTGAGGGTCATGCCTTCGAAGGGCGAATATCCGCTGCGGTCATGCAGGTTCGCATAGGCGACCCGGCGGGTAAGCGAGGGGTTCCAGATCGTCAGATCCGCATCCATCCCGACGGCGATCGACCCCTTGCGCGGATAGAGGCCGAACAGCTTGGCCGGGTTGGTGGCGGTGACGGCGACGAACTGCTGCAGGCTGATGCGGCCTTTGCCGACGCCCTCGCTGAACAGATAGGGCAGCCTCGTCTCGATGCCGGGCATGCCGTTCGGAATCTTCGAGAAGGGAAGCCCGTGCGTGCCGCCGCCCTTGCCCGAGGAATCGTCGATCCGGAAGGGTGCATGATCCGAGGAGACGACGCCGATCACATTGGCGCGGATGGCCTGCCAGAGCGCGTCCTGATCCGAGGCCGAGCGCAAGGCGGGGCTGCACAGATATCTCGCGCCGTCGGCGCCGTCCAGGTCGGCGGCGGTGAAGGCGAGGTATTGCGGGCAGGTCTCGGCATAGACCTTGACGCCGCGCGCCTGCGCATCGCGGATCACCTCGACGACCTCGGCCGATGAAACATGGAATATCTGGATGGGCTGATCGGCCAGCTCGGCGAGCGCGATCATTCTCGATACCGCCTCGCGCTCGACGATGGCCGGCTTGGCGAGCGCATGACAGGCCGTGGAAGTCTTTCCCTCCTTCTCCAGCCGTTCCGTCATCCAGCGGATCATGTCGTTGTTCTCGGCATGGACGACGACGAGACCGCCGTTTTCCTTGGCGACCGTCAGCACCTTCAGGATCTGATAGTCCGAGATCATGCTCGACGCATAGGCCATGAATATCTTCAGCGAGCGATGGCCGGCCCGCATCAGTCCGGGCAGTTCGTCGTCCACCACCGCCGGGGACGGGTCGGCGATATACATATGGACGCTGTAGTCGATGAGGGCCTTCCTGCCGCGTTCGTGATAGTCGGCGACAAGGTCCTTTATGCCGTGGCCCTTGAACTGCGGAACGAAGCCCATGACGCAGGTGTTGCCGCCGAAGGCGGCGGCGGTGGTCGCGGTTTCGAAATCATCGGTGAAGCCGGCGCCGCTCTCCCGTTGCTGGTCGAAGTGGCAATGGCTGTCGATCCCGCCGGGCAGCACGAGCATTCCGGTGGCGTCGATCTCCTCCTCGCCCCGAGGAAGGTCGGTTCCCAGGGCCGATATCCTGCCGTCCCGTATTGCGATATCGGCGGTGAAAAGGTCTGTTGCGGTCGCGATCCGCGCATTGCGAACGACGCAGTCGGCAGCGGTCATCTCGGATCTTCCTCTATCCAAACAACAGATTCGGCAGCCACAGCGAGAACTGCGGAAATGCGATCAGAATTGCGAGCACCACGAACTCGCACAGCAGGAACGGAACGCATCCCCTGAAGATATCGTCTGTCGAGATGCCGGAATTGCGCGGCAATGCGCCACGGGCGGCAAAGACGTTCAGCCCGACCGGAGGCGTGATGGCGCCGATCTCGATCATCTTGAGCGCGATCACCCCGAACCAGATCGGATCATAGCCGAGGTTGACGAGCAACGGCACCAGGATCGGCAGGGTCAGCGCATATATCCCTACGGGAACCATGATCATGCCGAGGAAGAAGAGAAGCAGGATGACGATCATCAGCACGACGAAGGGCGGCACGTTGAGGACGCTCAACGCCATCGTCATTTCGGTCGGCAGGTCGGTGATGGCAAGGATCCGGCTGTAGAAGAGCGCGCCGATGTTGATCAGGAACAGCATGCCGGTGATGTTCGCCGCGTCGCGCATCGGCGTGACGACATCCTTCCCGCGACGGAAGGTCTTCAGGTACCAGCCGACGGCAAGGGCCGATACCGCCCCGACCGCCGCCGCCTCGGTCGGCGTGAAGAAGCCCGCATAGATGCCCCCCATGACCACGACCGAGATCAGGGCCACGGGCCAGATCCGCAGGAACCGCGTCAATGCCGAAGGCGCCGGGGGCGTTCCTTCTTCCGGCATATCCTCCGTGCCGAGCGGAGCCAGCGCGGGATTCCTGCGCACCATGACATTGATCAGCACCGCATAGGCGATGACGGTAATGATCCCCGGAACCAGCCCGGCAGCAAAGAGCTTGCCGATCGATTGCTGCGTGAACAGGCCGTAGATGACCATCATCATGCTCGGCGGGATCATCGAGGCGAAGGTTCCTGCGGAGGCGATGCATCCGATCGACAGCTTCCTGTCATAGCCGCGGCTCAGCATCTCCGGCAGCGCCACCCGGGTGAAAATCGCCGTGGTCGCGATCGACGAGCCGGAAACCGCGCCGAAAACGCCGCAGCTCACGCTGGTGGCGATCAGCAGAGAGCCGCGCACGTTCCGGGACAGGACGTAGATTCCGTCATAGGCGCGCTTGGCCAGGCCGCCGTCGGAGGCGAACGCGCCCATGAGAATGAAAAGCGGGATCGCGGTCCAGGTCGGGGTGGCCACGGAGTAGTAGGCGGTCTGTCCAAGCAGGGAGGAGACGCTGTCGAAGCCGATCAGCAAGCCGCCGACGAGGAAGCCTGCAAGAATGAAGGCCAGGCCGATCTGCAAGCCGAGGGCCATCAGGACGAGCAGAAGAACGATACAGCCGATGCCGCCGAGCAAAAAATCCATCTTTGTTCCAATTCTCGATATTGGTCGGGACTGGCCGTCTACAGGCGGAACATGCCGATGCTCTCGGGGCTAGAAAACCTCGTCCGTGCTCACGGGGTCTGGTTTCTCGGATTTTGGAGCGCCGAACAGGTTCAGGGCGGTCTGGACGAGAAAGAAGGTCATGCCGATGACCATGATTATCTTGACCGGCCAAATGGGCAGACTGACGATGCCCTCCATCGCCTCCCTGTTCCTGACGGCCGCCCAGGCATTGATGGTGACGGCGTAGAACATGATCGCCACCGTCAGGAGGGCCAGCAGGCGCACGGCGAGCAACAGGGCCGCGCGGGCACGGCCCGATGTCGCGTCGAGCAGCAGCTCCAGCCGCACATGCTCGTCATACTCTTCGGATCTCGAGAAGCTGAGATAGACGACGATCATCATGACGAAGACGGAAAGCTCGGCCATACCGAAGATCGGCGTGAAGAAGGATCGCCAGATGACGTCCACGACCAGCGTGCCCATCATCAGGAGCATGAGCCAGCCGCCGATGGCGGACATGGCGTCATTTACGCGACTGAGATATGTGCGCATCGTATCGCCTTTCGAGGAGCGGGAATGGCGTGGCTCCGGGGTCCGGCCATTCCCGCGGTCGACATGTCACGGCCGCTGCATTGCCTCGGCGTGGATGGCGCGAACCTGTTCCATCACTTCTGCGGCGTTCTTCAGCCCGGCGGCTTCCGCTTCGGTGACCCAGGTCTGTTGCAGCTCGGGCAACTTCTCCGCGTTCTCCCAGAGGGCGACATCCTCATCCGTCAGCTCGACGACGCTGTAGCCGGCGGCTATCTGGTCGGCTCGAATCTTCTCGAACGTCTGGTCATAGACCTCAGCGAACCGGCGCTCCGCTTCCTGCGAGGCCGCGCGGATGGCGTCCTGCTGCTCCGCCGGCAAGGCGTCGAACCAGGGCTTGTTGGCGCCGTGCACCATGGGCGTGGCGAACCAAAGGGCCTTGGAAAGCAGGATGTTCGACGCGACTTCGTCGAGCTTGGCCATGTGGATGCCGTCATAGTTGGTATAGACGCCCTCGACGGTGCCGGTCTGGAGGCTGATGTAGAGATCGTCCCACGGGATCGAGACCGGGGTTGCGCCGACGTTGCCGAGGTAACGCAGCGGCCAGTTGCCGCTGGCCCGCCATTTCTTGCCCTGCAGGTCCTTCATGGATTTCGCGGGATAGGTGGCCGCAAACGCGCCGGGCAGGCCTGCCGTCAGCATCAGCGGCTCCCAGTTGGCGCGCGCCAGTTCCTCGCGAAAGGCGGGCACCCGCTCGTAGAGCTGCCGGTAGAACCAGACCATGTTTTCGAAGCGTGCCGGCCCGCGCGGCAGAAGCGGGAAAATCGAATGGGCGATCAACTGATCGGGATGATGGCCGGGATAGATATAGGCCAGCTTGACGATGCCGTCGCCGAGGCCCTTCAGAACCTCTTTCGGCCCGAGCAGCGTGCCGCCGAAATAGTCCCGAACCGTGATCGCGTCGTTGGATTGTTTGGCGATCTCAGGCAGCCAGACCTCGCGGACGAAGTCGGTGCGCATTCCGCCGAGGGCGTCATGATCGCTATAGCGCACGGTTTCGGCGCGGGCGGCCGGAACGGCCTGCATGAGGCTGACCACGCCGACGAGGCACGCTGCGACCGCCACGGTCGACCGGATGCTTGGTAGGAAATGCTTCGGGCTGTACCTCATTGTTAGTCCCCTTTTGTGTGTTGACGACACCCACCCATGTGGCTGTTTCCAACCGAGGGCAAAGGTTGCGCGGTGGACGGTATGGAATTTGCCGATGGCAGGCCAATGAAAACGAGGCCGATTCCTATGTCCAACCTCTATAGGGCGGTAGCGCCATCGTTACGGCAGATACCCTCCGGCCGCTCCGGAGGGACCATGCCGGGGCGCTCGCTTCCCTAGACGCGAGCTGCCGCGAGCGCCATCGCGACCGCCGCCTGGGTCGGCTCGATGACTGGCACGCCCAAGGTCTGCTCCAGCGACGGCCGATATCGCGCCATGCCGGCGCAGCCGAGGACGATCGCGTCGGCGCCGTCGTCGATCAATGCGCGGCCGACGGCGACGAGCCGTTCGAAGCTGTGCCCGGCGGTGGCGATTTCATCGACGCTCATATTGACCGGACGTTCGCTGGCTATGCGATCCAGCAGACCGAGGCGGCGCAGATAACGGCGATGCCGCTTGATGGAGCCGGGGCCGGCGGCGATGACGCCAAGCCGGTCGCCGCGCGCGAGCCCCGTCAGGATCGCGCTTTCCTGCGAACCGAAGACCGGCACCGCCGCCACCGAGCGCATCGCGTCGATCCCCGGATCGGCATAGCAGGCGATCACGAACGCAGCAGCGTCCGTCCGCGTCTCGGCGATGCGCGCCAAGGGAAGAACCACCTGCTCCGCATGAACCTGGCTTTCGATACCGAAGGGGCCTTCGCGAAGCGTGATACACTCGATGGACGGCCCGTCGACGAACCGCAGGGGAGCCACCGACTCGTCGACGATCCTCGTGACCGCCTCATTGGAGTTCGGATTGATGACGAGGATCGTTTTCCGGCCCATGATCGCTTCTTCCTTCCGTGTCGTTCACGCGGGCCAACCGGTTATTCGACCAGCAACCTGTAGTGCTCGGGCCGCCGGTGGGCGTTGAAATTGAACATGTTTTCCTTGCCGGCGCGACACTCGTCCAGATCGCAGGCGGCGATGATCAACTCATCGCCGTCCGTATAGCTGCGGGCCACGATCTGGCCCGTCGGCGCGACGATGACGCTCGCGCCCATGAGATGCTGGCCATCCTCGTTGCCGGCCTTGGCAACCGCCACGACCCAGGTGCTGTTCTGATACGCTCCCGCCTGAACGCAGAGGTCGGAATAGAAGACCCGCAGATGCGGCGGTTCGAAATATTTGTGGTTGAGCGTCGGCGTGTTGAAGCCGAGAAGAACCATCTCGACACCCTGCAGCCCCATGACGCGGAACGTCTCCGGCCAGCGACGGTCGTTGCAGATGCACATGCCCATGACGCCGCCCATCGTGTTCCAGACGGGAAAGCCGAGATTGCCGACGGAAAAATAGTATTTCTCGAGCGTCTGGAAGTCCCGTTCCGATTCGTAGCCGGAATGTCCGGGCAAATGAATCTTGCGATATTTCCCGACAATGAACCCGGATTTGTCGACGAGAATGCTTGTATTGTATCGATGCTTTCCGGAATCGTCTTCAGCGATCTCGCCGTAGCCTAGATAGAACCCGATGCCGTATTTTCGAGCGCGGTCGAACAGGGGCTGAACGACCGCATTTGGCATTTCGGTCTCGAACCACGGATCGATCTCCTCGGCCGTGGTGACGTGATAGCGGGGGAAGAACGTCGTCAGGGCAAGTTCGGGATAAACGACCAGATCGCATCCGCGCTCGAACGCCTGATCCATCAGGGCGAGCATCCGCGCGACGACCGCCTCACGCGTTTCCGCCCGCTGGACACCACCAAGCTGGGCGCCGGCAACCTTCACTATCCTAGCCATCATATGATTCCTGAGCGTTCCTGTATGTCCAATGACCGCCGGGGAATGTAACGACAAATATAGCGATGTCTTATGCAATATGGGGCATCATTGATAACATGACGGCATAGGATTCGCCCTGAGCGGGTATTTATTCACCTGCCCGGCACAGGGGTGCAGGGTGGGGCGAGAGGTAATTTTCACGTAAAATATTGAAATCTTTGTTTTTTTATGAGAAGGGCCCCCGCCGCTCTCCCTTGTTTCCAATGATCTTCAGCGAGGGGAGCGGTTTGTCATCCCTATAACAATCCGCTATTCATCATCATCGGGCTACGTGGCCGGACGACTGGACCGTTAGGATGCATCTTCGACAGCTGGAAGTCTTTCGCGCCGTGATGGCGGCCGGCACAACGACGGGCGCTGCGCTGACACTGGGTGTGTCGCAGCCGGCCGTCAGCCGCATGATCGCGGATGTCGAGGAGGGGCTGGGCATGCAACTCTTCGAGCGCAGCAAGGGCCGCCTGGTGGCCACCGACGAGGCGGTGCATCTCTACAAGGAGATCGAGCCTCTGTTCCTCGCGCTGGAGGCGACCAAGGCGCGGGTGCGCGACATCCGCGACGGCAGCATCGGTAACATCCGCATTGTCGCCAGCTCGAGCCTTGCCTCTTCGGTTGTGCCGGATGCGATCCGGTCAATCCTCGAGAAGACGCCGGACGTGAAGATCACGCTTGAGGTGCAGAACTGGGATCGCGCTGCCGAACAGGTCGAGGCGAATATCGCCGATATCGGCATCGTCTTCACCGTCGGTGATCGTCCGCGGCTCATCACGAAGCCTCTCTATCTCGGCAAGATGGTTTGCGTGATGGCGCGCGATCACCCGCTGGCGAGACAGCCGGTGATCAGGCCCGGCGACTTGCAGGGCCACCGCATTATCCGTCTTTCCCCCACCAGCCCCTTGGGCGAACTCATCAGCATTCCGCTGGAAAAAAATGCAATCGAGATCAATGCCGTCGTGCAGACGCGCTACTGCAACATGATCTGCGCCTTGGCGCAAAGCGGCGTCGGCGTCGGTATCGTCGATCAATTCATTGTTTCGTCGATGAGCTATCCTGGACTGGTGGTGAAACAGTTTGTGCCAACGATCAACCTGACCGCCTATGCGCTGATATCCAGGGACAGGCCGATATCACGGCTCATCAAGCGAACCATCAAGGAGTTGGAGGAGGTGTTCATGAAGATCGCGGAGCAGGACGCGAGACACGAGCACAATCCGGACATGAGGCAAGATCCGTGAGGCGCGATGCCGTGAGCGTTGGCACCAGATGCTCGGGAGTGGCATGACGCTTCGTGTCGAGCAGTCGAGCCGGAGACGGCTATCGCCTGCGCCTGGACCAGTCCGTGACAAGTCGGGCAGCGATCGCGACGGCTGCAACGATCAGAACGACCGGCGTCCCCATCACCATGAGCATGCCAAGCCCTACCGGATTATCGCTGATACCCAGACCGCCGACGATGAGCAGCGGCAGGATGCAAATCGCCAACCCGATCGCAGTGTATTTCAGGATTGCCGGAATCGTCATGCGGCGAGGATACGAGGCAATTCCTAATGATCTACCAGCCGATGGGCGGATGAGCTTATAAGCCCGCGGTGAAAGCTCGATCAGGACTGGCAGCGACTATCCGGGGGCTCGGATTCATCTGCCGCCGCCGAGGTATTCGCCGCCAGCAAACCCCACTTCGCAGCGCCTGCGCGTTCCATCCAGCTGCTCACCACGCGCGCGCGGCCGGGGGTGTTTGATCAAGTTCCACCATTGGCGGCACTCGTGCCTTCCACTCAACGACCAGCGATGAAGTTCTGGTGGATGGTCATGACAGCTCGGTTTCCTTTTTTTCCACGCCTGCGACCTCGGGATGGTCGAGATCGGTGCGGAACGTCTCGCTCGCTCCGCCTGGTTCGCCCCAGCCGGTGACGCCGTCCTCGAAGAACTCGGCGTTGATCGCGAGGAACCGGTTCTCCCGCTCGGGCAGTTCGTCATCGGCAAAGATCGCATCGACCGGGCAGACGGAAAGGCAGATGCCGCAGCTTATGCATTCGGTCGGGTGGATATACATCATCCGGCCGCCCTCGTAGATGCATTCGACCGGACAGACGTCCTGGCAGGCGCCGTCCTTGACGTCGATGCACGCGGAGCCGATGACGTAGGGCATGGCCCTACCGGCCCTTCCAGTTCGGCGCCCGCTTCTCCACGAAGGCCGCGACGCCTTCGTCCTGGTCCTGCGACTGCAGCGCCTCGACCAGCTGCGGCAGGCGCAGCATCTGGGCTTCTTTCGGTCCCATCCCCTCGCCGGCGCGCACCAGCGCCTTCACCGCCCGCACCGACAGCGGCGCGCAGGCGAGGATGTCGGCCACCCAGCGGTCGACCGCGCCGTCGAGATCGTCATGGGGAACGACCTCGTTGACGAGGCCGAAGCCCTGCGCCGTCGCGGCGTCGATGCGGCGGCCGGTGACCAGCATGCCCATGGCGTGGACATAGGGGATGCGCCGCGCGAGCAGCGCGATGCCGCCGTCGAGGGCGAGCCGGCCGACCCGCGGCTCGGGCAGGCCGAACGTCGCCTTCTCGGATGCAACGACGATGTCGCAGCCGAGGACCATCTCCATGCCGCCGCCCAGCGCATGGCCGTTGACGCGGGCGATCACGGGAATGTCGAGCGTGTCGCGCAGCGCGATGCCGCCATAGCCGCCCGGCCTGTGGTGCGCCCAGTATTCGAGGCCGCTGGAATGCGAGACCTTCTTCATGTCCGAGCCGACACAGAAAGCGCGATCCCCCGCCCCGGTCAGCACCGCCACGCGCACGTCGCGATTGGCCTCGATGCTGGACCACGCATCCATCAGCGCGGCTTCCGTATCGGCATCTATGGCGTTGAGGCGCTCGGGACGGTCGATGGTGATCCGCGCGACATGATTCTCGATGGAAAAATGAACTGTCATGAGAGTATTCCTGTCTGCTTGAGCCCGGCGATCCGCGCGCTCGAATAGCCCAGATCCGCGAGAACCGCTTCACCGTCGGCTCCGAGCTTCGGGGGCACGTGGCGGATGCGGAAGGCGTCGTTCTCCAGACGCAGGGGCGTCCCGATCGCGCGCAGCGACTGCTCGCCGGCCACCTCGACCACGGTGCCGTTGACGACGGTCTGCTGATGCGCCAGCGCCTCCTCCATGGTCAGGATCGGCGCGCACAGCAGGTCCTGCTCCTCGAGCCGGCCGATCCAGTAGGCGGTCGTGTTGCCCGCGAACCGCTCGGCGAAAGCGGACTGGAGATGCGAGCGGTTGGCTTTCTGCGCCAGCGGCGTCTCGAAACGGGGATCCCGCCACATCTCGCCGAGGTCGAGCGCGGCGCAGATGTCGCGCAACGGCTCGCTCTTGAAGGCGCCGACGAGGACGAGCGCCCCGTCCGAGGTCGCGAATGCGCCCGTCAACGGCATCGCCCCCCAGTTGAGCTCCTTGCGTTCCTGCAGCCACACCGCCGCTTCCTGCGTCTGCATGGCGAGCATGGATTCGAACAGCGAGACCGACACGCGCTGCCCGACTCCCGTGCGGTTGCGCTGGAGCAGCGCCAGCAGGATCGCCTGCGCGAGATGCATGCCGGCGGTATAGTCGCAAAGGCAGGTCGAATAGACGGAATACGGGGTGGCGGGGTCGGGCCGCCGGGCCATCACCCCCGACAGCGCCTGTGCCAGAACGTCCTGCCCGCCCTTGTGGGACAGCGGGCCGTCGGCGCCGAAGCCGGTTCCCGAGGCGAAGATGATGCCGGGGTTGAGCTTGCGCAACGCGTCGTAGCCGAAGCCCATCCGGTCCATCACCCCGGCCCGGAAGTTGTTGACCACCACGTCGGCTTTGCGGGCGAGATCATAGATGATCTCCTTGCCTTCGGCCGAGCGCAGGTCGAGCGCGATCGAGCGCTTGTTGCGGTTCATGCTGCGATAGACGGGATTGTCGGGGTCGCCGTCCTCGGACCAGCGCGAAAGATCGCCCTGGCCCGGACGTTCGATTTTGATGACGTCGGCGCCGTAATCGGCCAGGACGAGCGTCGAGACAGGTCCCAGCATCGCCTGCGTAAAGTCGATGACGGTGATACCGGAAAGCGGCTGCGTGTCCGAAGACGACATCAATGGCTCCTCATTATTCGGCTGCGATCGTGAAGGTGGCATTGGACGCCGGCTGGTCGCCGGGGTCCGCGCCCTGCGCGCGCAGCCGCCGCTGCACGGTGGCGACGTCGACCTTGTCGACGCCGACGCCCTGTTCGAGCGCCACGGCGGCGGCGACTCCCGCGGCCTCGCCCATCGCCATGCAGGGCGGTATCTCGCGAGAGGTGCGCTGCGCCGCGGCCGTCGAGGAATAATGGCGGCCCGCCACCAACAGCTGCTTCACGCCCTTCGGCAGCAGCGTGCGGTAGGGATAGTAGTAGTCGCGGCCGCGGGCGACCGAATCGGCGAAATGCCGGCGCGACGCGACGTCCTCCTTGGTCATCACATATTCGCCCTCGAGCAGCCGCGAGGTCCGCACGCCGAGCTGCGGCGCGACATCGACCACGAACGCATTGGCGAAGCCGGGGATCTTCGCCCGCGCGAACTCCACGAGCGCGGCGATCCGTTCACGTCCCCGCGCGTCCGCCCGCGTGAGGTCCTCCACGGAGGTGCCGTCGAAACCGGCCATGTGCGGGCAGTTGCACCATATGATGCCGGGCAGCGGCGTCTTGAGCCACCAGCGCTCCCACGAGCCGCCGATGATCCGCTTGGCCTCGCGGTCGAGCTTGGCGAAAGCCTCCGGCTCCTCGAACTCGAAACGCTCGGCTTCCGCCGCGTCGATGCCGCCGAGCCGGAAGACCGTCGTGACGATGAAGGAGCCGTGGCTGTGCGGCGCGCCGGCCGAGGCCGCCACGTCGAGGTCCCCGGTCGCGTCGATCACCACCTTGCCGAGGACAGCCTGGCGGCCGGCCTTGGATTCGCAGATCACCCCCTTGACCACGCCGTCCTCGACGATGGTCCTGGAGAACCAGCTATGCAGGCGCAGATTGACCCCGGCGTCGGCGACGATGTCGTTCGAGGCCCGCTTGAAGCCGTCGGGGTCGAAGGCCGAGGCGTAGCAGACGGGTTGCGGCTTGGTGTGGCCGTAGAAATTATAGGTGCCCCACCGCGCCCATTTGCGGAACTTGGCCTCGTCGGCGATCCAGTCCTCTTCCGGCGGCGTGACGCACAGGCCCATCCCGGTCATGCGCTCGATGAGCTCGGAGCACAGCCCGCGCACCGTCACCTCATTGCCGTTGCACATGTCGTCGAGCACCAGCACCATGCCGCCCGAGGCCAGGCCGCCGAGATAGGGGTAGCGCTCAAGCAGCGTCACCGAGAGCCCGTTGCGCGCGCCGGAGACGGCGGCGGCGATGCCGGCGGGCCCGCCGCCGACGACGACGAGGTCCGCCTCCGCGACGACCGGGACCTTGCCGGCCGCCTCATCGATCATAGAATGCGAAGTCATCCGATTCCTCCCGAAAAACCAGCGTTGGGGCGCAATCAGCGCGCCGCAGCGTTCCAGTAGATGAACCTGCGCTCCAGCCAGGAGATCACACCGAAGAAGGTGGCCGAGAAGACCGAGCCTACAACGATGGTGGCGTAAAGAAGCGGCGAGTCGAAATTGTAGGTGGCCTGGATGATCAGTGCGCCGATGCCCACCGACGCCCCGATCCATTCGCCGACGATGGCGCCGATCACGGCTGTCGAGGCGGCGATCTTCAGCGCCGAGAACAGGTAGGGCATGGCGTTCCTGAAGCGGACCTTGAGGAACACCTCCCGCTGGGAAGCCGACAGCACATGCATCAGCTCGAGCTGCTGCGGGTTCACGTCGCGCAGGCCGCGCGTCATGTTGACCAGGGTCGGAAAGAAGCAGATCAGAGCCGCTATGGCGATCTTGGGCTCCATGCCGTTGCCCAGCAGCAGCACCAGGATCGGCGCCTTCGCGACCACCGGAATCGTGTTGATCATGACCGCGATCGGAAAAAATGCCTCCTCGACGCTCTGGCGGTACGCGAAGGCCGTCGCGATCAGGATCGCGGCGATGTTGCCGAGCGCGAAGCCGGCGATCGCCTCGATGGCCGTGGGCAAGAGGTTCTGCATCAGCATCGGGAACTTGTTGACCAGGACCGTGAAGACGGCGCTCGGCGCGGGCGCGATGAAGGGCTTGACGTCGAAGACCCGCACGCCGACCTCCCACAGGACGAGCAGGATGAGGAAGGTCGCGATCGGCAGCAGGCGCCGCCGCCATACGAGCCGTCGCTTGGCGGCTGCGTAGGCCGCCTGCGCCTCGTCATTGTCCGAGAAGGCGCCGAGAGTGGCTGCGTCGGCCATGTCAGCAGGTCTCCAATACGCTCCGCAGTTTCGTCACCAGCGAGACGAATTGCGGCGTTTCACGAACCGCGATCCGGCGCGGCGAGGGCAGGTCGACGGATATCAGGTCGCGCACCCGGCCCGGGCGCGCGGCGAGAAGCAGGACCTGCTGGCCCAGGAACGCCGCCTCGTAGATGGAATGGGTGACGAACAGGATGGTGGTCCCGGTTCGCTCCCATACCGAAAGGAGCTCCTCGTTGAGGCGGTCGCGGGTGATCTCGTCGAGCGCCCCGAACGGCTCGTCCATAAGCAACAGCTTCGGCCCGGAAACGAGGGCGCGCGCTATGGACACGCGCTGGCGCATGCCGCCGGAAAGCTCGTGGGGAAAAGCCTTTTCCCAGCCGGACAGGCCAACGAGATCCAGCAATTCGCGCGGATCCCGCGCCCGTCCCTTCGGCGCGCCGCCGCCCACCTCGAGCGGCAGGGTGACGTTGTCGATCACAGTGCGCCAGGGCAACAGCGCAGCATCCTGGAACACGAAGCCGATGTCGCGGCGCGACCTCGCCTCGGCCGGCGGCCCTCCGAGCACGGTCGCCGTGCCGCTGGATGGCCGCAAGATGTCAGCGACCACCCGCAGCAGTGTGGACTTGCCGCAACCGGACGGCCCCAGCAGGGTCAGGAAGCCTCCGGTCGCCACGACGAGATCGATGCCCTCCAGCGCGGCAATCGTCCCCCGCTCCGTGGTGAAGCGCACCGAGACGTCGCGCAGTTCGACTGCGGCGCCCGACGGTTCCGGCTTTGGCAGCTCGCCGCTGCGGGCGAGTCCGGTCGCAGCAAGGCTCATGGCGGCCGCCTCCATCAGCCCAGCTTGGGGCGGACGTCGGCGGTCGCGTCGAGGATCGACGAGGTGATGACGTCGTCGATCTTCGGCGCTCCGGCCGAGAACTGGTCGAGCTCGTCGTAGATGTCGATCTGCTGCTGCCACACGTCGCGGTCGAAGCTTCCCCAGCCGTTCTTCGCGGTCTGCTTGTTGAACGCGAAGGTCAGGGCCACCTTGACCGAGGCGAGCTGGTCTTCCGCATTCAGGTTGGGCAGCTCCTTGACCAGCATCTCGACGGCCTTTTCCGGATTCTCGCGGGCGAAGCCCCAGCCTTTTCCGGCCGCGCGCAGGAAACCGGCAAGCACCTCAGGGTGGTTCTCGATCGTGTCGTGCGTCGCATAATAGGGGCACGCATAGAGCCTGACGCCGGTGTCCCACAGCCGCATCGTCACCAGGCCTTCGCCCAGCGGCTTAAGCGCCGCGACGTTGGAGATCCAGCCGGCGACCGTGTCGACCTGTCCGGTCAGCAGCGGCGTGTAGTCGGAGCCGATCGTGATCACCTCGACGTCGGATTCGTCGATGTTGTTCTTGCGCAGGAGCGCGCTCAGCAGGACCTTGCCGGTAGCCTGGATGCCGACCTTCTTGCCGATCATGTCCTGCGGCGTCCGGATCGGCTTCGCGGGAAGCGAGAAGAAGGTGTGCGGATGCTCCTGGAACCCGACCGCGAAGCATTTGACGGGAATGCCCTGGGAAGCGGCCAGCATCAGCGAAGGGCTGGACGTGACCTGACCGAGCTCGTACCGGCCGGACGCCACGATGGCGACGCCGTCGATGGACGGGCCGCCCGGCTGGATCGCCAGGTTCAGGCCCTCTTCCTCGAAATAGCCGAGGTTCCTGGCCACCACCTCGCCGAGCTGCTCGCTGCTCGGCAGCCAGCCAAGCTGCATGTTGATGGTGCGTGTGCCCGACTGGGCAAAGCCCCGCGTCGAGACGACGGTCGGCGCCGCGAGCGCCGCCGCGGCGGCCGCGCCCGTCCTGAAAAGCGAACGACGCGACATGACAGTGTGAATCATCGGATAGTCCTCCATACGGCCAAGCCGTTTGCGAAGCTGCGCGAAACGTTGCCATGTCGTTTGCTGTGTGCCGGTTCTGTCGCCGGACGACTGGTTCCCCAACGTAACTGCGATCTTAAGTGTGGCAAGGTGCGCGCGAGAAGCATAAAGATTCGATACAGGCGCTGCCAAAAAGGCATCACTAGCGAGGTGACGACATGCATGCTTCCGTGTTGCGCTATATCGACCAGGTAGCCCGTCTCGGATCGATCCGCCGCGCGGCCTCCGTGCTCAACGTGGCGTCGTCAGCGGTCAACCGGCAGATTCTCAAGCTCGAGGCCGAAATCGGCACGCCCTTGTTCGAGCGCGCCGGGAACGGGGTGCGGCCGACACCCGCGGGCGACTTCGTCATCCGTCACGCCCGCGAAACCCTGGCGCGATGGCAGACCGTCACGAGCGAGGTCACTGCGCTCTCGGGGGACCTGCATGGCGAGGTGCGCATTCTGGCTATCCCGGCCTCCATCGTCCAGATCATCCCCCGTGCCGTGAGCATCCTGTGCAAGGCTCACCCCAACATTTCCTTCGGCATCGTCGAGGCGTCGCCCAAGGAGGTGGCGGAGGAAATGCGCGCGAGGCGGCCCGACCTCGCGATCGTCTTCATCGACCGCAGGCATGGCGGCTACGAGGTTCTCTCCCAGCTCCCGCTCCGTCTCGGCGCCGTCATGAAGCCGGACCATCCGCTCGCGGGCCGGCGGGAGCTGACCCTGACCGAATGCGCGGCCTATCCGGTGGTGATGCTGAGCGACCCATGGCTGCTCAACGCCACGGCCGAAACGGAATTCACCCATAGCGGAGCCCAGTTCCGCTCGACCGTGCTGACCAATTCCCTGCAGATGACCAAGGAGATCATGCATGCGGGAATCGGCATCGGATTCTTCACGCCGGTCGGCTTCATGCGGGAGCTGCAGTCCGGCGAGCTCGTCCACATACCGCTTCAGGAACCGGGGCTGCGGCAGAGCGAGGTCGGTCTGCTCATCCATCGCGAACGGCAGAACTGGCCCACCGTCAGGACGGTCGCCGCGCATCTGATGACCGAGTTCGCGACGGTCGCCACCGAAATCCGCGAGATCGCTGCGGCTGCGGAACGACGCAAAGCCGCTGCGGTCCGCTGACTGCGTTCCACAGCACGCCCGCCTTGCACCGCCCTGCATCGGGAAGCGTGTTCTTTCTGGGCCGAAAGCCCTCCGGCCAAGACGACGACAAGTCCGGCACGATGGCCATGCCGGGCCTGCAATTCGCCAGTATGCAGCGTATATCGCGCTGCAAATCGGCGCGGACCGGAGGTTTGCCGGAGAAGCCGGCGGCAACGCCTGCGTACGATGGAGAGATCGGTGCTCTTTCGTGCTGCCATGAGATTCTGATCCCATGGAAGCGGACTGTGGCGATGGCCTGTGCACCTGCCGCCCGCTTTTTGGGCAGTTTGCGACCTTGCCTGCCGCCGTCGATCGGCCGGTGCGGCGATACGGGCGCCGACTTGAGGCCCCCGCATGTGGCATGATCCTTGCAGTGCTTCGCTCGGCAAAGCGTAGGCAGGAAAGCATGGGCGAGACCAGATCATCCTGTGAAACCGATATTGCGGCGGGTTGAAGGGTGACCGCCTTCCCCTTGCTTGATCCTCCCGTTGCGCGCCTGCAACGCGCCGAGGGGACGGCGCGGCTGGGCTTCCGGCATGACGGGAGATCGACGCGGCTGACGACGCTTTTTCAGGATGGCTGCGCCAGGGTCGGCCTGCCGCATCCCCTGCCGGACCTGCCTCTGGAGGCGATCCTGATCAATACGGCAGGCGGATTGGCCGGTGGAGATCGCATCGCTGTCAAGATCGACCTGGGCAAGCGGGCCCTGGCGACCATCACCACGCAAGCCTGCGAACGCATCTACCGCTCCACCGGTCTGGATGCGCTGGTCGAAAACCGGCTGATGCTCGGCGCCGGCGCCAGACTGGCCTGGCTGCCGCAGGAAACCATTCTCTTCGATGGCGGCCGTCTGTCGCGGCGGCTGGAGGTCGATCTTGAGGGCGATGCCGATCTGCTTGCCGTGGAGGCGGTGCTGTTCGGCCGCGCCGCCATGGGAGAAGTGCTGCGCCACGGCCTGTTGCACGATCGCTGGCGTGTCCGTCGCGACGGCCGGCTGATTTTCGCAGAGGATTTTCGTGTGTCCGGCGATATCGCCGCGCAGCTGGCCCGAACGGCTTCGCTCGGCGGCCGCGTGGCCATGGCGACTATCCTTTGTACGGCCGCCGCGCCGGAACGGCTGCTGGACGCGGTCCGCGCCCGCCTGGGGGAGACGGGCGGAGCGAGCGCCTGGGACGGCAAGCTGGTGATCCGTCTCGTCGCGCCCACCGGCCTTGCCTTGCGGCAACGCCTCGAACCGATCCTTTCCCTCATGCTGGCCGGACGTGCGCTGCCGAAGGTCTGGCATTCATAGGATTATCGTCATGAACCTTACCCCTCGTGAAAAGGACAAGCTGCTGATCGCGATGGCGGCCATCGTGGCGCGAAGGCGGCTTGAGCGTGGCCTCAGGCTGAACCACCCGGAGGCCATCGCGCTGATCACCGATTTCGTGGTCGAGGGCGCGCGCGACGGGCATTCGGTCGCCGACCTGATGGAGGCAGGCGCGCATGTCGTTTCCCGCGAGCAGGTGATGGAAGGCATCGCCGAGATGATTCACGACGTGCAGGTCGAGGCGACGTTCCCCGACGGAACCAAGCTCGTGACCGTGCATCAGCCGATCCGCTAGCTTTTGAAGGGCAAACCGATGAAAAGACTGTTCCTCACCCTGCTGCTGACCGGCGCAGCCACAAGCCCCGCCTTCGCTCACCTCGATCCGGTGGAGCATGGCTCGTTCGCTGCGGGATTCTCGCATCCGCTGACAGGGGCCGATCACCTGCTCGCCATGATCGCCGTCGGCCTCTGGGCGTCGCTGATCGGCGGGCGGGCGCTGTGGGCCGTGCCCGCCGCCTTCGTCGCGGCGATGACCGCCGGATTTCTGGCGGCCCTCGGGGGGTTCGGCCTGCCCTTCGTCGAGCCGGCCATTGCCGCTTCCGTCGTGGTGATCGGGCTTCTGGCGCTCGTCGCGCTGCAGGTTCCCGCTGCCGTGGGAATGGTCATCGTCGGTTTCTTCGCGGTGTTCCACGGCTATGCCCATGGACTTGAGCTTGGCGGCGCGAGCGGCCTTGCCTTCATGGCGGGGTTCGTGGCGGCCACCGCCCTGCTGCATGGCGCGGGCGTGGCGCTCGGCCTTGGCATCGGCGCCATTGCCGGCGGGCGAGCCGGGCGGCTCGCGGCGCGGATTGCCGGTGGCCTGACGGCGCTCGGCGGCCTCTGGCTCGTGGCGGGGGCATGACCATGATCCCCGGAGAAATCATCACGCCCGACGGCGAGATCGTGCTGAATGCCGGAGCCGAGCCGTTGACGCTCACCGTCGCCAATACCGGCGACCGGCCGATCCAGGTCGGCTCGCACTATCATTTCCTGGAGGCCAATCCGGCGCTTGCCTTCGAGCGGGCCGCCGCACGCGGAATGCGCCTCGATATCGCCGCGGGTACTGCTGTCCGTTTCGAGCCGGGTCAGGAGCGCATCGTGCGGCTCGTGCCGATCGGCGGCGGGCGCGAGATCTACGGCTTCCGCCAGCAGGTGATGGGGAAGCTCTGATGCCAGCCCAGCTCTCCCGCGCCGCCTATGCGCAGATGTACGGCCCGACCGTCGGCGACCGCGTTCGGCTGGCCGATACCGAATTGTTCATCGAGGTCGAGAAGGATTTCACCCTCTATGGCGAGGAGGTGAAATTCGGCGGCGGCAAGGTGATCCGCGACGGCATGGGCCAGAGCCAGACGACCCGTGCCGAAGGAGCGGTCGATACCGTCATCACCAATGCGCTGATCGTCGACCACTGGGGCATCGTCAAGGCGGATGTCGGCCTGAAGGACGGGCTGGTTTTCAGGATCGGCAAGGCCGGGAACCCCGATACGCAGGCCGGCGTCGACATCGTCATCGGCCCCGGTACGGAAATCATCGCGGGAGAGGGGCGCATCCTCACGGCCGGCGGCATCGACGCGCATATCCATTTCATCTGTCCGCAGCAGATCGAGGAGGCGCTGATGTCCGGCGTCACCACGATGCTCGGCGGCGGCACCGGCCCGGCGCATGGCACGCTCGCCACGACCTGCACGCCGGGGCCGTGGCATCTGGCGCGGATGATCCAATCCTTCGACGCCTTCCCGATCAATCTCGGCCTTTCCGGAAAAGGCAATGCCTCGAAGCCGGCGGCGCTCGTCGAGATGATCGAGGGCGGGGCGTGCGCCCTGAAGCTGCACGAGGACTGGGGCACCACCCCCGCCGCGATCGACAATTGCCTCGCCGTTGCCGACGACTACGACGTGCAGGTGATGATCCACACCGACACGCTTAACGAAAGCGGCTTCGTGGAGGATACCATCGCCGCCTTCAAGGGCCGCACCATCCATGCCTTCCATACCGAAGGGGCTGGCGGCGGCCATGCGCCGGACATCATCCGGGTCTGCGGCCTTTCCAACGTCATCCCGTCCTCGACCAATCCGACGCGGCCTTATACGAAGAACACCATCGCCGAGCATCTCGACATGCTGATGGTCTGCCACCACCTGTCGCCGTCGATCCCCGAGGACATCGCTTTCGCCGAAAGCCGCATCCGCAAGGAGACCATCGCGGCGGAGGATATCCTGCACGATATCGGCGCATTCTCGATCATCTCCTCAGACAGCCAGGCGATGGGCCGCGTCGGCGAGGTGCCGATCCGCACCTGGCAGACGGCCCACAAGATGAAGGTACAGCGCGGTCGCCTGCCCGACGAAACCGGCGACAACGACAATCTGCGGGTTCGCCGCTACATCGCCAAATATACGATCAACCCCGCCATCGCGCAGGGGCTGTCGAAGCATGTCGGCTCCGTCGAGGCGGGCAAGCGCGCCGATTTGGTATTGTGGAACCCGGCCTTTTTCGGCGTCAAGCCGGATATGGTGCTGGTCGGCGGCACCATCGCCGCCGCCCCGATGGGCGATCCGAACGCCTCGATCCCGACCCCGCAGCCGGTGCATTACCGGCCGATGTTCGGCGCGTATGGACGTGCTCCCGCGCTTTCGTCCGTCACCTTCGTCAGCAAGGCAGCGATGGAGAACGGACTTCGGGCGCGCCTCGGCGTGACCAAGGCGATGGTCGCGGTCGAAAACACACGCGGCGGCCTTTCCAAGGCGTCGATGGTCCTCAATGACATGACCCCGCATATCGAGGTCGATCCCGAAACCTACGAAGTGCGCGCCGACGGCGAACTGCTCACCTGCGAGCCCGCCACGGTGCTGCCCATGGCGCAACGCTATTTCCTGTTCTGAACGATCATGCTGCACGCGATTTCCCACACCCGTCACAGCCATGCCGAACTCGCCGGTACCCTTCTGCTCGATCACGGCGACCGGCATCTGCGCCGCAAGCTTCTCACGACATGCGAGGGCGAGAAGCTGATGATCGATCTTCCCGAGCCGGTGCTCCTTGCCCATGGCGACGCGCTCGTGCTCGAGGATGGCCGCATCGTCGTCATCCTCGCCGCGGTGGAGAATCTCTACGAGGTCCAGCCAGGCCCGGTGGCGCCGCTGCGTCATCTTGCCTGGCATCTCGGCAACCGGCATGTCGCCGCCCAGGTCGACGAGGACCGCATCCTCATCCGCCGCGATCATGTCATCCGGGAAATGCTGGAAGGGCTGGGAGCAACCGTTGGCGAGGTGAGCGAGCGTTTCCAGCCGGTGCACGGGGCCTACCACCATCACGGAGGCGGCCATGGCCACCATCATCACCATGACTGAGGCGCGAGCCACCTGGCCAAGGCTCCTGAGCTGGATGTCGCCCGCCTTTCCGGTCGGGGCCTTCGCCTATAGCCACGGGCTGGAGCGGGCGATCCACGACGGTCTGCTGCATGACCGGGAAACGCTGACGGATTGGCTTTCGGCGCTGCTGACGTCGGGTTCCGGCTGGAACGATGCCGTGCTTCTTGCCGCCGCCTGGCGGAATGCGGCGGAAGGCGGCGATGCCCGCGCGATCGCCGAAATCGCCGAGGCCATGGCCGGCTCGCGCGAGCGGCATATGGAAACCACCCTCCAGGGCGCCGCGTTCGCGCAGGCGGTCCGTATATGGGAAGGGGGAACTGGCGAAGAAGACGACATCCCGGCCATCGCCTATCCCGTCGCGGCGGGGATCGCAGCGGCCCGTCACGGCGTGGCTCTCGCCGATGCGCTGACGGCCTATTTGCACGCCTTCGCCGCCAATCTGGTCCAGGCCGCGCAGCGGCTCGTGCCGCTCGGGCAGCGCGACGGCGTCCGGGCGATGGCGGCGCTCGAGCCGGTCGTCCTGCTAGCCGGCGCACGGGCAAGCGTAGCGACCCTCGACGATCTCGGCTCGGCCACCCCCATGTCGGAGATCATGTCGATGAAACATGAAGTCCAGTATTCACGGGTATTCAGATCATGAGATCCCCCAACGGCCCCTTGCGCGTCGGCATCGGCGGCCCGGTCGGCGCGGGCAAGACCACGCTGACCGAGATGCTGTGCAAGGCGATGCGCGACGATTATTCAATCGCCGTCGTCACCAACGACATCTTCACCAAGGAGGATGCGCTGATCCTCAACCGGGTTCAGGCGCTTGGCGAGGAGCGCATTCTCGGCGTCGAGACGGGAGGGTGCCCGCATACCGCCATTCGCGAGGACGCCTCGATCAATCTCGCCGCCATCGCCGAGATGTGCCGGCGCTTTCCCGATCTCGACGTGGTGTTCGTGGAATCGGGAGGCGACAATCTCGCCGCCACCTTCTCGCCCGACCTCGCCGATCTCACTCTCTACGTCATCGACGTTGCCGGCGGCGAGAAGATTCCCCGCAAGGGCGGTCCCGGCATCACGCGCTCCGATCTGCTCATCATCAACAAGATGGATCTGGCTCCTTATGTCGGCGCGGACCTCGACACGATGCGCGCCGACACCGCGCTGCAGCGGGGAACGCGGCCGTTCGTCTTTACCGACATGCGTCGCCGTCAGGGGCTGGACGAGATCGTGGAATTTCTGGTCCGGAACGCCGGGCTCGTTCCCCGACAGCGCTGAGGCGAATCCTGAAATTGCCGACCGTCCTTAAAATGTGCAGTTGCACTCCTGATCGGCGCCTATTCGTGCATGACTGCGTCTCCTCTCATGAGGCGTTCCTATAAACTACTGAGATTCATTTATTTTTCCGGATTCTTTAGTTGGCATGATTTCTGCTTTCTTATGTTGCGGTGCACATATACGAAAGGGGAAGGCGCCATGAACCGGAAATTTCATACCAAGAGCCGCCTGCTGGGCGCTGCCGCCGTCGCCGCCGTTCTTGCCCATGCCGGGCCGGCGGGCGCGCAGGAAGATACGATCAAGATCGGCATCCTGCATTCGCTGTCGGGCACGATGGCGATCTCGGAGACGACCTTGAAGGACGTCATGCTGATGCTCGTCGCCGAGCAGAACAAGAAGGGCGGCCTCCTCGGCAAGCAGATCGAGCCGGTCGTGGTCGATATCGCGTCGGACTGGCCGCTGGCTGCCGAGAAGGCGCGTGAACTGATCGAAGTCAACGAGGTCGATGCCGTGTTCGGCTGCTGGACGTCGGTATGCCGCAAGTCGGTGCTGCCGGTGTTCGAGGAGCTGAACTCGCTGCTGTTCTATCCCGTCCAGTACGAGGGCGAGGAAAGCCAGCGCAACGTGTTCTACACGGGCGCCTCTCCCAACCAGCAGGCCATCCCCGCCGTCGACTACCTGATGAACGAGGAAGGCGTGGAGCGTTGGGTGCTGGCCGGCACCGACTATGTCTATCCGCAGACCACCAACAAGATCCTTGAAGCGTATCTCAAGGACAAGGGCGTGGCCGCCGAGGACATCATCGTCAACTACACGCCGTTCGGGCATTCGGACTGGCAGACGATCGTTTCCGACATCAAGAATTTCGGCTCGGCCGGCAAGAAGACGGCAGTGGTCTCCACGATCAACGGCGACGCGAATGTGCCGTTCTACCGCGAGCTGGGCAACCAGGGCATCGCGGCGGAGGATATCCCGGTCGTTGCCTTTTCCGTCGGCGAAGAGGAGCTTGCCGGCCTCGACACCGCGCCGCTGGTCGGGCATCTGGCGGCCTGGAACTACTTCATGTCTGTCGACACGCCGGAGAATGCCAGCTTCATCGAGACGTGGCATGCCTTCATCGATGACAAGGAGCGCGTGACCAACGACCCCATGGAAGCCCACTATATCGGCTTCAACATGTGGGTGGCGGCTGTCGAGAAGGCGGGTTCGACCGATGCCGACGGCGTCATCGACGCCATCGTCGGCGTCGAGGTGCCCAACCTCACCGGCGGCACGGCGGTGATGCTGCCCAACCACCACATTACCAAACCGGTGCTGATCGGCGAGATCCAGGCAGACGGTCAGTTCGACGTGGTCTGGGAGACGAAAGACCTCGTGGCGGGCGATGCCTGGTCCGACTTCCTGCCGGAATCGGCCGTGCTCGAGGCCGACTGGACCGATCCGGTCAACTGCGGAAACTACAACACGCAGACCAAGACCTGCGGCGGTTCGTAATCTCCGGTGTCCTCCAGCGCAGACCGGGGTGAAGGCGGAAACGTTTCCGCCTTCACCCACCCCCATACGGAACGGATCGCGATGCCCCGGCACTCTCTGAAGACCCTGCTGTTCGGCCTCCTGCTCGCCATCGTGGCGGGGTTGCCGGCACGCGCGCAGAGCGTCGAGGAACTGGTACGCCAGCTTCCCGACGGCAACTTTTCCGAGCGCGGCCGGGTCGTTGCGCAGCTCGCGGCCACCGGTGACACGCGCCTCGTGCCGCTCATGGAAGCATTAGCTGCCGGCGACCTCAACGCCGTCAGGGAAACCGGACAGGTCGTGTTCGTCGCGCCTGCGTCCGGCAGCGTGCGCATCACCGATGCGTTGACGGGCGAAGCGGCGGGCGAGGTCGCGCGTGACGCCGTCGAGCGCATCCGCGTCAACAACAGCCTGCGCCGCGCCATCCGCACCGCGATCGGCCAGCTTACGCTGCACAATCCCGACAGGGCGACACGGCTTGCAGCCACGCGGGCGATGTTCCAGGCCGCCGATCCCGAAAACATACCGCTGCTCGACGCGGCGATCGCGCTGGAAGAAGACACGTCCGTGCGCCAGGCGATGGAAGAGGCGAAGGCGGCCGCGATTCTGCGAACCCGGGCCTCGGCCGAGGATTTTGCGAAAGCCGTCGATGTCATCGCCGCGCGCGGCGGGCGCGCATCGCTCGGCATCCTCACCTCCGCGCTCGCCAGTGCCCCCGACGATGCCCGTACGGCCATAGAATCCGGCATTCGCGCCATCGAGAGCCGGCTCGCGCTGCTCAACGTCGCCCAGAACGTCTGGCACGGCATCTCGCTCGGTTCCGTGCTCTTTCTGGCCGCCATCGGACTCGCCATCACCTTCGGCGTCATGGGCGTCATCAACATGGCACATGGCGAGATGGTGATGATCGGCGCCTACACCACCTTCGTGGTGCAGAACATCGTACGCACGTCATATCCCGACCTGTTCGACTGGTCGCTGGCGATTGCCCTGCCGGCCGCCTTCCTCGTCACCGCGCTGGTCGGCATCGCGATAGAGCGCGGTGTCATACGGTGGCTCTATGGCCGGCCGCTGGAGACGCTGCTGGCGACATGGGGCCTGTCGCTGATCATCCAGCAGACGGTGCGCTCGACATTCGGCGCGTCCAACCGCGAGGTCGGAAACCCGTCCTGGATGTCGGGATCGTTCGACTTTTACGGCATCGCCATCACGTGGAACCGCTTCTGGATCGTGCTGTTCTCCCTCGCTGTCTTCACCGTGCTGCTCGCGATCATGAAGCGCACCGCTCTCGGCCTGCAGATGCGCGCCGTCACGCAGAACCGGCGCATGGCTGCTTCGATGGGCATCCGCACGCCATGGATTGATGCCATGACGTTCGGGCTCGGCTCGGGCATCGCAGGGCTCGCGGGCGTGGCGCTCAGCCAGATCGACAACGTCTCGCCCAATCTCGGCCAGGGCTACATCATCGATTCCTTCATGGTCGTGGTGTTCGGCGGAGTCGGCAACCTCTGGGGCACCTTCGTCGGGGCGCTGACCTTGGGTGTGGTCAACAAGTTCCTCGAGCCCTATGCAGGCGCGGTGCTGGCCAAGATCTTCGTGCTGGTCTTCATCATCCTGTTCATCCAGAAGCGCCCGCGCGGCCTGTTCGCGCTCAAGGGCAGGGCGGTGGAGACATGATCGCCGCGCGCCTTCTCGACGTCTTCGGCTCCAGGATGCTGTGGGTCGCCGCGATCCTTCTGGCGATCGCGGTGCTGGTGCCGGCGTCGAATCTGCTTCTGCCTTTCGGCCATCCCCTGCGCGTGCCCAACTACATGGTGGCGCTTCTCGGCAAGTATCTCACCTATGCGATGCTTGCGCTCGCGCTCGATCTCGTCTGGGGCTATGTCGGCATTCTCTCGCTCGGGCATGGCGCGTTCTTCGCGCTCGGTGGCTACGCGATGGGCATGTATCTCATGCGACAGATCGGCGACCGGGGCGTCTATGCCAACCCTGTCCTGCCCGACTTTATGGTGTTCCTCAACTGGCAGGAACTGCCCTGGTACTGGTGGGGCTTCGACAGATTCTGGTTCGCCATGCTGATGGTGATGGTCGTGCCCGGCCTGCTCGGCTTCGTGTTCGGCTGGTTCGCGTTCCGCTCCCGCGTCACGGGCGTCTATCTCTCCATCATCACCCAGGCGATGACCTACGCGCTGATGCTCGCCTTCTTTCGCAACGACATGGGCTTCGGCGGCAACAACGGCCTGACCGACTTCAAGGACATCCTCGGCTTTTCCCTGCAGGCGCCCGGCACCCGTGCGACGCTGTTCGCGCTCACCGCCGTTTCGCTCGCGGCCACGCTTATGGTCTGCTCGGCGATCACGCGCTCCAGGCTCGGCAAGGTGATGGTTGCGGTGCGCGATGCCGAAAGCCGCACACGCTTCATCGGCTGGCGGCCGGAATATGTGAAGCTGTTCGCCTTCGTGGTCTCGGCCGTCATCGCCGGCATTGCGGGCGCGCTCTACGTGCCGCAGGTCGGCATCATCAATCCGGGCGAGTTCGCGCCGGCAAACTCCATCGAGGTCGTGGTGTGGATAGCGATCGGCGGGCGCGGAACGCTCTACGGCCCGATCGTCGGCTCGGTGCTGGTCAACTATGCCAAGACCTGGTTCACGGCTGCCTATCCCGAACTGTGGCTGTTCGCGCTGGGCGGCCTGTTCGTCGCGGTGACGCTGTTCCTGCCGAAGGGCATCATCGGCACCTTCGGCGAATGGCGGGTTGCGGCCCGGACCCGGAAGGCGCTCATGAAGGAGTTGGCTCCGCAGCCTTCTGGCGAGGACCGCGGCGGGCGCGTCGTTCGTGCCGGCGAGCTGCCGCCGCCCGGCGCGGCCAGGCCGCAATCGGTGGAGTGAGGCGATGCCGCGCAAGGACACGCTTCTCTATCTCGACGGGGTGTCGGTCGCCTTCGACGGGTTCAAGGCGATCAACAATCTTTCCCTCGTGCTCGACAGGGGCGAGATGCGCGCCGTGATCGGACCCAATGGAGCCGGCAAGACGACGATGATGGACATCATCACCGGCAAGACCCGGCCCGACGCGGGCGAGGTCTTCTTCGACGGCACGGTGGACCTGACCCGGCACGACGAAGCCGACATCGCCATGATGGGGATCGGGCGGAAGTTCCAGAAGCCGACCGTTTTCGAGAGCCACACGGTCGAGGATAATCTGCTCCTGTCGCTGAATGGCCCGCGCTCGATCCTGCCGGCGCTGTTTCACCGCCGCTCGCCGGGCGAGCAGGGGCGCATCGACGAGATTCTCGGTATCATCCGGCTCGATGAGCGCCGCGACGAACTTGCCGCCAACCTCTCGCACGGCCAGAAGCAGTGGCTGGAAATAGGCATGCTGCTGGCGCAGGATCCCAAGCTTCTTCTGGTCGACGAGCCGGTCGCGGGCATGACCGACGCGGAAACCGCGGAAACCGCGAGGCTCCTGAAGGACATCGCACGAACCCGCTCGGTGATCGTGGTCGAGCACGACATGCATTTCGTGCGCGCGCTCGATGTCAGGGTCACGTGCCTGCACGAGGGCTCGGTGCTGTCGGAAGGTTCCCTCGATTTCGTCTCGGCCGACGAGCGCGTCGTCGAAGTCTATCTGGGGCGGTAGAGTCATGAGGGAACCCCGACACCTTCCATTCAGGAGCAAGCCGAAGGCGAGCGCATGCTGAACGTCACCGGCGCCACTCTCTGCTACGGCGCTGCGCAGGCACTGCGCGGTGTATCGCTGGTGGCGGAAACCGGCCGGATCACCTGTGTGCTCGGCCGCAACGGCGTCGGCAAAACCAGCCTGTTGCGCGCCATCGTCGGCCATCATCCGTTGACAGGCGGCGAAATCTCGTTCGAGGGGAAGGTGCTCGGCCGGAGCGCGGCGTACGATCGCGCCCGGTCGGGCATCGCTTTCGTGCCGCAGGGTCGGGAGATTTTCCCCCTTCTGACCGTGCGCGAGAACCTCGAGACCGGCTTCGCGCCGCTCAGGCGCTCCGAGCGGTCGATCCCCGAACATGTTTTCGAACTTTTTCCCGTGCTAAAGGAAATGCTCGGCCGCCGCGGCGGCGATCTTTCTGGCGGGCAGCAGCAGCAACTGGCCATCGGCCGTGCGCTGGTGATGCGGCCAAAGCTGCTCGTGCTCGACGAGCCGACCGAAGGCATCCAGCCTTCGATCATCAAGGACATCGGCCGCGCCGTCACTTATCTGAGCGATACGGTCGGCCTGACCATCCTGCTGGTCGAGCAGTATCTCGACTTCTGCCGTGAACTTGCCGACCACGTCGCGATCATGGATCGTGGCCAGATCGTCTATTCGGGCGCGGCGGAAGGGCTGGACAGGCCGGACGTGCGCGGCCATCTGATGCTCTAGGCACCCTAAAGTTGACTGCCGCAGCCGGCGCTCAGGCGTTGGCCATCTGACTGCGGTGCGCCCAGCCGGTCATGCGCATCTCGATCCAGGCCATCAGCGCGTACATGATGATGCCCTCGATCGCGAGCATGATGAGACCGGCCCAGACCAACGGTACGTTGAACTGGCTCTGTGCTGCCAGCATCATGTGACCGAGGCCTGAATTGGCCGCCACCGTCTCGGCGATCACCGAGCCGACGAAAGCAAGCGTGATCGCGATCTTCAGCGAGCCGAAGAAATAGGGCATCGAACGCGGGATGCCGACTTTCAGCATGATGTCCATCTTCCTCGCGCCGAGCGCGCGCAGCACGTCCTCCATCTCCGGCTCGATGGTCGCAAGGCCGGTCGCCACGTTGACGACGATCGGGAAGAAGGCGATCAGGAACGCGGTCAGGATGGCCGGAACGGTGCCGATGCCGAACCAGATGACGAGGATGGGAACGACCGCCACCTTGGGGATGGCGTTGAAGCCGACCATCAGCGGGTAGAGCCCGGCATAGATGAAGCGCGACCAGCCGACGAGGATGCCGAGCGCCAGCCCGCCGACGACGGCCAGCGCGAAACCGACAGAGGTGGTGTAGAGCGTTTGCAGCGAATTCTTCCAGATCGCCGGCCAGTATTGCCAGATCGCCTGAGCGATCCGGCTGGGCGCCGGCAGGATATATTGCGGCAGGCCGAAGCCTCGCGCGACGAGCTCCCAGACAATGAACAGCGCCGCCGTGTAGAGCCAGGGCGCGGCCACGATCCAGTCGAAGCCCTTCTTCTGCATGCTCATGCGGCCTTCCTCGCATCGGCGATGTTGCCGCGCAGTTCATGAACGATGTCGTTGAAATCGGCCCGGTAGAGGATTTCGAGGTCGCGCGGCCGCTCGAACGGAACGGTCTGGTTCTTGACGATGCGGCCCGGCCGCGCGCTCATGACGAAGATGCGGTCGGCGAGGAACACCGCCTCGCGCAGGTCGTGGGTGACGAGCACGATTGTCACGCCCTGCTCCGCGTGGAGGTCGCGGATGACACACCACAACTCCTCGCGCGTAAAGGAATCGAGCGCGCCGAACGGCTCGTCGAGCATCAGCAGGTCGGGCTCATGGATCAGCGCGCGGCACAGATTGGCGCGCTGCTGCATGCCGCCAGAAAGTTGCCACGGAAATTTCTGTCCAAAGCCCTTGAGGCCGACCGTTTCCAGGAGCTTCTCGGCCTTGGCGACATATTCGGCCTTGTTCCGGCGCAACCGGTGACGATGCCGGTCGACCACCTCGAGCGGCAGGAGGATATTGTCGAGCGTGGTGCGCCACGGCAGCATGGTCGGGTTCTGGAACGCCATGCCGACGATGCTGACCGGCTTGGTCACGGGCTGGCCCGCGACCACGACATTTCCCTTCTGCGGGATATGGAGGCCGGTGACGAGCTTCATGAGCGTGGACTTACCGCAGCCCGAAGGGCCGACAACGGCGGCGAATTCACCCGTACCGACTTCGAGGGCCAGGCCCTCGACGGCGAGCAGGCCCTCCGGCCCGCCATAGCGCATATCGACGTCCTCGATAGTGACCAGCGGCTGGCTCATCTGCCCTCTTTTGCTACCGCGAACGATTGCGCAGGAGCCGGCCGTTCTCCTTCGCCGGTTCCCGCGCCTTCTTCATGTCCGGATCAGGGAAGCATCCGCTCGTCCTTGGGCGGAAGGAACGACGCATCGAATACGTCGGCCGGCCCCACCGTGCCCTTCAGCCCCATCGACACTTTCAGATATTCGATGGACTGAGCCAGCTTGGCCTCGTCGACTCCACCGAAGCCGTTCTCCACCACGTAGGGCGTCCTGATGTTGAGGGCATTCGCCATGTCGAGGCGCTCGCGCTCGATCGCCGCATCCAGCACCTCGTTGCGCTTCATCACGGCAGCCACGCCGGCGTCCGGATCGGCGACCGCATCGGCGAACCCCTTGGCAAGCGCCTTGAGAAAGCCCTTGACCGCGTCGGGATTCTGCGCCGCGAAGTCGGTATTGATCAGGATGGAGTTGCCATAGAGGTCCAGGCCGTTCTCGGCCATCATGATCATCGAGATGTCGTCTGCCGGAACGCCCTGCGCCTTCAGGTTCAGCACCGACGAAAAGGCAAAGCCGAAGATGCCGTCGACCTGGCCCTGCGCCAGCATCGGCTCTCGCACCGGGAAGCCGACGCTCTCGATGGTTACCTTGGACTCGTCGATGCCGGCGGCCTGCACGAAGGCTTTCCACTGCGCGAAAGCGCCGTCCGGCGGCGGAGCACCGAGCTTCCTGCCTTCAACGGATTTCGGGTCCTCGGTGACTCCGAGCGACTTTCTTCCGATGATCGAGAACGGCGGGCGCTCGTAGATCACCATCGCCGCCTTGACCTTCTGCGACGGGTCCTCGTCGAGAAACTTGATCAGCGAATTGATGTCCCCGAAGCCAATCTGGTAAGCGCCGGTCGCCACGCGCGGGATCGCCTCGACAGAGCCTGCCCCGGAATCGATCGTGACGTTGAGGCCCTCTGCCTCGAAATGCCCGTTGTCGATCGCGAGGAAGAAGCCGGCGGCCGGTCCCTCGAACTTCCAGTCGAGCGTGAACTTGATGTCGGTCTGCGCGGATGCTGGCGCGGCAAGGCCGGTGAGCATCGAGCCAGCCATCAGGCTGGCAGTCGCGAGCGAGAACAACCTGCGAGAAATCATGGCAATACCCCAACGCATTGTGCTACCGGCAATAAGATCGGGTCATATCGCGCAATGCAAGTGTTAATTGCCTAGCGCTTTGGCAAATTTGTGCATTGCACAAAGTTTCAGCAAAATGCCTATGCGCATATCGCAGAATATGGGGCAAATAGCGGGTCGGGCTTGACCGGTCTGATATCGTTCCGATCGCCAATCCGCATGTTTCGACAGTGCGCGCATGCACTGTTCGCCATATGCACCTTGCAGAGCAGGCATCCGGAAGCATCCAAGAGGGAGATGCGGTGCCATCGACCGCCAGAAGCTCGCGCTTGAGGAGGCTATTCTGTTCGAGCAGGCACAATCCTTCGCGCAGCGCATGACGGTTAACCCCGAACTGTGCTGCCATCTCCGTTTCGGAAGGCAGCATGTCCGCATCAGGTGAGCCTCCTTCCTACCCAACGCCGATGCCTGCATGTCTTTGCTCAGGCGTTCGTAGAGCAGATCAATGTGCTCCCGCTTCTCGCCCCGCGTCTTGTCCGACCAGCGGCTTTCCAGCCTGACAAACTTCCAGAACTTCTCGACCAGCTCGGCCAGCGTCAAGGAATCCGCTTCGGGTGCCAAGCCGGTGGATTGAGCCGGCCTAGGTTTGAAATCGAAGCTCTCGGCATCTGAACTATAGGCGAGGACGGCCTTCGCATAATCCCGCTGCGCTTGGGCTCTCGACCGCTTGAAAGTCTCGAACTGTAGACTATCGGCCTACGCGTGCATTTCATAGCGCCTGACGAAATCGCGCGCCGTCTGCTTGCAGGGCGGAAGGGTCCAGCGGAAACAGAAAATCCCGTGCCGGGAACGCTGGAGATAGGTCGGATTGAACAAGCCAATGTCTCACCTGGTTGTCCCACCAAGCAAAACCTGTAGCTAACATCCTTATTTCTAAGGAATTGGTGGAGCCAAGGGGAGTCGAACCCCTGACCTCTTGAATGCCATTCAAGCGCTCTCCCAACTGAGCTATGGCCCCACTGTTGGCCTCGGGAGGTCGTCCCTGGCCAAAGCCGTTTCCGGCATGTGCCAGCGCGCCTGGGAACGCGCCGGTTTTCGAAGGCGGCTTCTAGCCTTGCCTGAAGCCAAGATCAAGCCTCGTGCGAGGCTTTTTTATGCGTCAGCCCTCGTCGTCGTCGCCGCCGACATTGATGATGCCGGAAACGTCGTCCTCGTCTTCCTCGTCCTCGGCGAGGAAGGTGTCGTCCTCCTCGTCGTCGCCGAGGTCGACGTCGTCGTCGAGCGAGATGTTGTCGTCGCCCTTGGCCTCGTCGTCGGCGTCCTCGAGCGAGATCAGCTCGGCGCCGCCCTCCTCGACGTCGACTTCCTTGTCCTCAAGCTCCTCGTCCTCGATGACCGGCGACGTGCCGTTGTCGAAATAGGAACGCGGATAGGACTGCCCCGTATAGGGCGACACGACCGGATCCTTGTTCAGGTCGTAGAACTTGCGGCCCGTCTCAGGGCAGATGCGTTTGGTGCCGAGATCAGGTTTAGCCATATGCTGCCTCTTCGTCTTGCTGGCTGCTGGGCCGCCCCCTCAGCGCCATCCGGCGGGGCGGCATCGCCCGCGCAACGGCCCATCCTCGTGAAAAAAGTCCGGTCCCCTTAGCGGCAAGCGCGGCCGCTGTCAAAGCCTATGTCGGCCCGCCGTCGGAGCCCGCGCCGGAGGCCGCGCCAATGCCGGCGGGCGCGGCGCGCGCAACGGCGCAAAAGGCGGCATCGAAGGATAAGCGGGCCGGGACGCCGACGGGGGATGACCGGACCCGAAACCCGTGTTAGGAGACGCCCGCACCGATGAAGCCGCCGCCGTCTGGAACGCCGCGTTCCGCAACGGCCGCCACGACCGTCCTCCGGGTAAAGCCATGACCGCCCATACCGCGCCCGTTCCCGCCACCGCCTCGCGCTCGCCCGCGCTTTCAGGCGCGATCCGCCTGCCGGGCGACAAGTCGATCTCGCACCGCGCCTTCATGTTCGGCGGCCTCGCCGCCGGCGAGACGCGCATCACCGGCCTGCTCGAGGGCGAGGACGTGCTGCGCACCGGCGAGGCGATGAAGGCGATGGGCGCGCATATCGAGAAGGCGGGCGAGGAATGGATCATCCGCGGCACCGGCAACGGCGCGCTGCTGGAGCCCGAAGCGCCGCTCGATTTCGGCAATGCCGGCACCGGCTGCCGCCTCACCATGGGCCTCGTCGGCGTCTATGATTTCGATTCCACCTTCATCGGCGACGCCTCGCTGACCAAGCGCCCGATGGGCCGCGTCCTCAATCCGCTCAGGCTGATGGGCGTCCAGGTGCCCGAGGCCGCGCCCGGCGAGAAGATGCCGGTCACGCTGCGCGGGCCGAAGACGCCGACGCCGATCACCTATCGCGTGCCGATGGCCTCCGCGCAGGTCAAATCCGCCGTGCTGCTCGCCGGCCTCAACACGCCCGGCATCACCACGGTCATCGAGCCTATCATGACACGTGATCATACCGAAAAGATGCTGCAGGGATTTGGCGCCAACCTCACCGTCGAGACGGATACGGACGGCGTGCGCACGATCCGCCTCGAAGGCCAGGGAAAACTCACCGGTCAGGTCATCGATGTGCCGGGCGACCCGTCCTCTACAGCCTTCCCGCTGGTCGCGGCGCTGCTTGTGCCGGGCTCTGATGTCACCATTCTCAACGTGCTGATGAACCCGACCCGCACCGGCCTCATCCTGACGCTGCAGGAAATGGGCGCAAACATCGAAGTCTTGAACCCGCGCCTTGCCGGCGGCGAGGACGTCGCGGACCTGCGCGTGCGCTCTTCTGAGCTCAAGGGCGTGACGGTGCCGGAAGACCGCGCGCCGTCGATGATCGACGAATATCCCGTCCTTGCCGTCGCCGCCGCCTTCGCCGAAGGCATGACGGTCATGAACGGCCTGGAAGAGCTTCGCGTCAAGGAAAGCGACCGTCTCTCGGCCGTCGCGGTCGGCCTGAAGCTCAACGGCGTCGATTGCGACGAGGGCGAAACCTCGCTGATCGTGCGCGGCCGCCCGGATGGAAAGGGCCTCGGCAACGCCTCGGGCGCCGCCGTTGCCACCCATCTCGACCACCGCATCGCCATGAGCTTCCTCGTCATGGGCCTCGTCTCGGAAAACCCCGTTACGGTGGACGACGCGACGATGATCGCCACGAGCTTTCCCGAGTTCTTTGGCCTGATGACCGGGCTCGGGGCGCGGATAGAATAACGGATCGAAGAGGAGGGACGAACGATGGGCGCACAGCTCAAGGTGGCGATGGTGGTCGGCGGCGGCTCCGGCATGGGCGCGGCCTCGGCGCGCAAGCTGGCCGCCGAAGGCTGGGCGGTGGCGGTGATGTCATCCTCCGGCAAGGGCGAGGCGCTGGGCAATGAGCTGGGCGGCCTCGGCTTCACCGGCTCCAACCAGTCGGCCGAGGACCTTTCCCGCTTCGTCGAGAGGGTGATGGCGAAATGGGGCCGCATCGACGCGCTGGTCAACGGCGCGGGCCACGGGCCGCGCGCGCCGCTGATCGAGATCTCCGACGAGGACTGGCACAAGGGCTTCGACGTCTATTTCCTCAACGTGGTGCGCGCGACGCGACTCGTCGCGCCGGTGATGGCGGCGCAGGGCGGCGGGTCGATCGTCAACATCTCCACCGCATGGGTGGGCGAGCCGAGCGCCATGTTCCCGACCTCGGCCGTGGCGCGGGCGGGGCTCGCCGCCTACGCCAAGCTGTTCGCCGACGAGTTCGCCGCCCGCAACGTGCGCATGAACACCGTGCTGCCGGGCTGGATCGACAGCCTGCCGGCAACCGACGAGCGCCGCGAGAGCGTGCCGATGAAGCGCTACGGCCGCGCCGGGGAGGTTGCCGAGCTCGTCGCCTTCCTCGCCTCGGACAAGTCGGCCTATATCACCGGCCAGAATCTCCGCATCGACGGCGGCCTGATGCGCGCGGTCTGACGGGTTGTGGAAAGCAGCATATGAATGTTGCCAATTTGTTCGACTGGCCTTAGCTGGTAGCTATGAACAGTGACTCCGAGGGTCCGGTCCAACTGGTTGAAGACGTTGAATCGGGTGACCGATTTCTGATCTATGAATCATCGGGAGGGCCGCGGCTCGATATACGCTTTCAGAGCGAGACGCTCTGGATGACTCAGGCTCAGATCGCCCAGCTTTTTGGGCGTGACCAGTCCGTGATTTCTCGCCACATCGGCAATGTTTTGAGTGACGGCGAACTGGTTGAAGAAGGCAATATGCAAAAAATGCATATTGCAAATGCGGATCGCCCGGTAACGCTCTACAGCCTCGATATGGTCATCTCGGTCGGATATCGGGTCTCGTCCGCTCAGGCCACCGTGTTTCGTCGTTGGGCGACGGGAGTGCTGGTGCGCTATGCCAGATCCGGCTTCGTCGTCGATGCTCCTCGCCTCAAAGCGCCCGAGAACGCGGATCGCATTGCGGAATTGCGCGAGATCATCCGCGACATCCGCTCTGACGAGGCGAATGTCTACCGGGAATTGAAGAGCATCTGCGCGATGTGCCAGGATTACGATCCTGCCTCGCAGAAGGCGCGCGAGTTCTATCAGCGGACCCAGGCCAAGCTCGTCTTTGCCGTAACCTCCAAAACGCCGTCGGAGGTTGTTTTCGAGCGTTCCGATCATCGTGCCGACAATATGGGGCTGACGAACTGGCCATCGGAAAACATACGCAAGAGCGATGTCACCACATCCAAGAACTACATGAGCGACAGCGAACTGCGTGAGTTGAACCGCCTGACGATGATATTACTCGACATTTTCGAGGACCAGCTCGATCTCGGGCGGCTGGTAGTGATCGGCGATGCCGAACGATTGCTGGATCAACAGCTGAGCAGTTTGGGACGCGCTCTGCTGCGGCATGGCGGCAGCATTTCGGCCAACCATGCGCGGCGGAAAGCCGAGACCGAATATTCCAGATTTGCTGAGGACAGAAAGATGGAGCGCCATGCGGAAGCCGATAGGGGGATCAGCGCGCTGGCGCGCCAGGCAAAGAGCCTGCCCAAGTCGCGACGAGGCGACTAATTGATGCCGCATTTCATCATCGCCATCGACGGGCCGGCCGGGGCGGGCAAGGGCACGATGGCGCGCCGGCTCGCCGACCATTACCGGCTGAACCTGCTCGATACCGGCCTGACCTATCGCGCGGTCGCGCATCGCATGCTTGTAGAGGGACTGCCGCTCGACGACGAGGCGGCGGCGGCCCGCGCGGCGGCCGCGGTCGATCTCGGCGCGCTCGACCGCGAGACGCTGTCGCAGCACGCGGTCGGCGAGGCGGCGTCGAGGATCGCGGTCATTCCCGCCGTGCGGCGCATGCTGGTCGAGAAGCAGCGCGCCTTCGCGCGCGCCGCGCCCGGCGCGGTGCTCGACGGCCGCGACATCGGCACCGTGGTCTGTCCCGATGCCGACGTGAAGCTCTACGTCACGGCGACGGCCGCGGTCCGGGCACGGCGGCGGCTCAACGAGATCGAGGCGCGCGGCGGCACGGCCGACTACGGGCAAATCCTCGCCGACATCGAGCGCCGCGACGCGCGCGACACGGAGCGCGCCGATTCGCCGCTGAGGCCGGCAGTCGACGCGCACTTGCTCGATACGAGCGAAATGGATATAGAGACCGCGTTTCTGGCAGCGAGAAAGCTGGTCGATCAGGCCCTCGACGCCCGGAACGAAGGCTGAAAGCGACAGGCGGCGCACCGTTTCGCCCGAAAGGGACGGGAACGGCTTGCGGCGCGGTTTTTCGTTTTTACCTTCAGCGATTCTAGGAAAAGCGTGAAGCACTTTTCCGTCCGGAATCGCGCGAAAGCAACCAACCGGCCCGCCGCATCGTCAAGCGCCGGAAATGCCGCCGAAAAAGCGGCAAGCCGATCCGCGAAGAGCGGATCGCGATGCGACACGGGCCAGAACGCAACGCAAACCCATGGCGCAGCCCGAAGGCCCCTTATGCACGCGATGCCGGGGCAGGGCATTCCAGGAGCACATATGTCCCAAGCAAACCCCACCCGTGACGATTTCGCCAGCCTGCTCGACGAGTCGTTCTCCGCCGAGCATTCCGCCGAAGGTTCCGTCGTCAAGGGCCTCATCACCGCCATCGAGAAGGACATGGCCATCATCGACGTCGGCCTCAAGGTCGAAGGTCGTGTGCCGCTGAAGGAGTTCGGCGCGCAGGCCAAGGAGCTCAAGGCCGGCGATGAAGTCGAGATCTATGTCGAGCGCATCGAGAACGCGCTGGGCGAGGCCATGCTGTCGCGCGAGAAGGCTCGCCGCGAGGAAAGCTGGGTCCGCCTCGAGGCCAAGTTCAACGCCGGCGAGCGCGTCGAGGGCGTCATCTTCAACCAGGTCAAGGGCGGCTTCACGGTCGATCTCGACGGCGCCGTGGCCTTCCTGCCGCGCAGCCAGGTCGACATCCGCCCGATCCGCGACGTCACGCCGCTGATGCACAACCCGCAGCCCTTCGAGATTCTCAAGATGGATCGCCGCCGCGGCAACATCGTCGTGTCGCGCCGCACGGTTCTTGAAGAGAGCCGCGCCGAGCAGCGCTCCGAGATCGTCCAGAACCTCGAAGAGGGTCAGGTCGTTGAGGGCGTCGTCAAGAACATCACCGACTACGGCGCGTTCGTCGACCTCGGCGGCATCGACGGCCTGCTGCATGTCACCGACATGGCCTGGCGCCGCGTCAACCATCCGACCGAGATCCTCAACATCGGCCAGACGGTCAAGGTGCAGATCATCCGCATCAACCAAGAGACGCACCGCATCTCGCTGGGCATGAAGCAGCTCGAGGCCGACCCGTGGCAGGACATCGGGACCAAGTTCCCGATCGGCAAGAAGATCCTCGGCAAGGTCACGAACATCACCGACTACGGCGCGTTCGTCGAGCTGGAGCCGGGCATCGAGGGCCTCATCCACGTCTCCGAGATGTCGTGGACCAAGAAGAACGTCCACCCCGGCAAGATCCTGTCGACGACGCAGGAAGTCGACGTGGTCGTGCTCGAGGTCGACCCGCAGAAGCGCCGCATCTCGCTGGGCCTCAAGCAGACGCTGGAGAACCCGTGGGAGGCCTTCGCGCGCAACCATCCGGTCGGATCGGTTGTCGAGGGCGAGGTCAAGAACAAGACCGAGTTCGGCCTGTTCATCGGCCTCGACGGCGATGTCGACGGCATGGTCCACCTCTCCGACCTCGACTGGAACCGTCCGGGCGAGCAGGTGATCGAGGAATACAACCGCGGCGACATGGTGCAGGCGCAGGTCCTCGACGTCGACATCGAGAAGGAGCGCATCTCGCTCGGCATCAAGCAGCTCGGCCGCGACGCGGTCGGCGAGGCGGCGTCCTCGGGCGAGCTGCGCAAGGGCGCGGTCGTCACCTGCGAGGTCACGGCGGTCAAGGACGGCGGGCTCGAGGTCAACCTCGTCGACCACGGCCTCGAGAGCTTCATCAGGCGCGCCGACCTTTCCCGCGACCGCGACGAGCAGCGCCCCGAGCGCTTCTCGGTCGGCCAGAAGGTCGATGCCCGCGTCGTCGTCTTCGACAAGAAGACCCGCAAGCTGCAGGTCTCGATCAAGGCGCTGGAAATCGCCGAGGAGAAAGAGGCGGTCGCCCAGTACGGCTCGACCGACTCCGGCGCCTCGCTCGGCGACATCTTGGGCGCCGCGCTCAAGAAGCAGGGACGCGAATAGCGCCTTCCCGGCTTCGGGCCTGAAACGAGAAAACCCGCCGGAGCGATCCGGCGGGTTTTTTCTTTGCCTCCGCCCTGCGCCCTGACGGCTAGAGGAAGAAGACGAGGCTCGCCAGCGCGAAGACCGGGACCAGCACCGCGCCCGACCACAGCATGTAGCCGAAGAAGCTCGGCATCGCGACGCCGGCCCCGCGGGCGATGGCGTAGACCATGAAGTTGGGCGCGTTGCCGATATAGGTGTTGGCGCCCATGAACACGGCGCCGGCCGAGATCGCGATCAGCGTCGACGACAGCGTGGTCATCAGCGCCTGCGGGTCGCCGCCGGCCATCTCGAAGAAGACGAGGTAGGTCGGCGCGTTGTCGAGGAAGGACGAGAGCGCGCCGGTCAGCCAGAAATAGGCGAGGTCGTTCGGCGCGCCGTCCGCCCCGGTGACGAGGGCGACGAGCGGCGCGAACGCGCCGCCGAGCCCTGCGCGCAGGATGGCGATCACCGGCACGATGCAGATGAAGATGGCGGCGAACAGCTTGGCGACCTCGAGGATCGGCCCCCAGTTGAAGCCGTTGGCGGCGCGGTATTCCTTGCTGGAGACGGCGAGCGAGACGAAGGCGAGCGCGAGAATGATGACGTCGCGCGCGAGGTTCTGCCACTCGACGGTGACGCCGGCTATGGTGATCCCGCCGCCAGGCTTCCACATGCCCGACATCAGGATCGCGGCGATGACGCCGGCGAGCAGCGGCAGGTTGACGAGGCCGCGCAGCCGCACGCGCGAATCGGGCGTCGGGTCGACGATCTTCGGCAGCCCGCCTTCGCGGCGGTAGAGCACGCTGTCGAGGACGAAGAAGAGGCCGAGCACGAGGCCGCCGACGAACAGGGTTTCCGGCAGCAGGTGCGTCGTGGTCCAGAAGAAGTCGACGCCGCGCAGGAAGCCGAGGAACAGCGGCGGGTCGCCCAGCGGCGTCAGCGAGCCGCCGATGTTGGAGACGAGGAAGATGAAGAACACGACGACATGGACGTTATGACGGCGGTCGTCGTTGGCGCGCAGCACCGGGCGGATCATGATCATCGACGCGCCGGTGGTGCCGACGACCGACGCCATCAGCGCCCCGATCAGCAGAAGCGCCGAATTGACGAGCGGCGTGCCGCACAGATTGCCGGAGACGAGGATGCCGCCGGCGATGGTGAACAGCCCGAACAGCAGGATGATGAACGACATGTATTCGAGCAGCATGGCATGCAGCACCGCTTCCGTCGCCGCCGGCAGCCCGTAGGCGAGGACGAGCGGCACGATGACGAGCGCGGCCCAGAACGCGGCGATCTTGCCGTAGTGGTGTTCCCACGCATGCGGGAAGAACAGCGGCCCGCCGGCGATGCACAGCAGGATGCCGGCAAAGGGAATCGCCCACAGCAGCGACATCTCGCTTCCGGGCAGGCCGTGCGCCTCGGCGGCCAACGCCTGCGGCGCGGCCAACCCGGCCAGCGCCATGACGGCCGCCACTGCAGCAAGCCGCATCGCCAAATGGATCGCCAAGCGCATCGAATGTCCTCCTGCCCACGGATACTCAAGTCCGTGTCGTCAATAGCCGCCTTGGAATGCAGGTTGAAGCAGAATCGGAAAAGCGAGGGACGATTCTCCATATGGGGCAATTCGCGCCCTTTGCCTTTGGCGGAGAAGCGATTAAGAAGCGGCTGAACAGGCAAGCCATTGGAGAGCCAGCCCATGGAGAGCAAGCCATGACGCCAGTCGTAAAGGTCCCCCCGCTCGTCACGGTTTTCGGCGGCGGCGGTTTCATCGGCCGCCATGTCGTGCGCGCGCTCGCCAGGCGCGGCTACCGCGTCCGGGTCGCGGTGCGCAATCCGAACCTCGCGCTGCACGTCCAGCCGCTCGGCAATGTCGGGCAGATCCAGCCGGTGCAGGCGAACCTGCGCGTGCGCTGGTCGGTGGACCGCGCGGTCGAGGGCGCCGACTGCGTCGTCAACCTCGTCGGCATCCTGCATCAGAGCGGCCGCCAGACCTTCAACGCCGTGCAGGAGTTCGGCGCGCGGGCCGTGGCCGAGGCCGCGCGGGCCGAGGGCGCGAAGCTCGTCCACGTCTCGGCCATCGGCGCCGACGCCTCTTCGCCCATTCCTTACGCCCGCACCAAGGGGCAGGCCGAGAAGGCGGTGCTCGATATCGTCAGGGACGCCGTCGTCTTCCGCCCGTCGATCGTGTTCGGGCCTGAGGACCGTTTCTTCAACCGCTTCGCCGCCATGGCCCGCCTTTCGCCCGTCCTGCCGCTGATCGGCGGCGGCGAGACGAATTTCCAGCCGGTCTATGTCGGCGACGTCGCCGAGGCGATCGCGCGCGCGGTCGACGGCACCGTCGCGGGCGGCCGCATCTACGAACTGGGCGGGCCGGAGGTGCGCAGCTTCCGCGCGCTCCTCGAGGAGATGCTGCGCGTCGTCGAGCGCAAGCGCATCCTCGTTCCGCTGCCGTGGTGGCTGGCGAAGCTGCAAGGGCGCATCCTCGGCCTGCTGCCCAATCCGCTGCTGACCGCCGACCAGGTCGAGATGCTGAAGCACGACAACGTCGTCTCCGGCGAGGCGCGCAGCGAAGGCCGCACGCTCGAGGGCATCGGCATCACGCCGCAGACGACCGAGGCGGTGCTGCCGACCTATCTGTGGCAGTATCGCCCGGCCGGCCAGTTCACCAAGACCACCGTGGCGTAGGAGAAGCCCGGCCTTGGAGACGCTTGCCGCGCTCCTGCCCGAGGGTCTCGGCGCGGGCGCGGCGCTGCTGCTCGTCGTCGCCTCGTTCTTCACCTCGGCGCTGACCGCCGCCTTCGGCGTCGGCGGCGGCGTCGCCATGCTGGCGCTGATGGGGCTGTTCATCCCGGTCGCGGCGCTGATTCCCGTTCACGGCGCGGTGCAGCTCGGCTCCAACACCGGCCGCGCCTGGCACCAGCGGGCGCATGTGCGACGCGACATCTTCGGCCCGTTCCTCGCCGGCTCGCTCGCCGGGGCGGTGGCCGGCGCGTTCTTCGTGGTCCAGCTTCCCGATGCGCTGCTGAAGCTCGTGCTCGGCCTCTTCATCGTCGCGGTAACGTGGACCAAGATACCCGGCTTCGACAGGCTGTCGCGCGCCGGCCTTGGCGTTGGAAGCGCCGTCACCGCGCTGGTGACGATGTTCGTCGGCGCGACCGGGCCGCTGCTGTCGGCCTTCTTCGCCCAGCTGATGCCGGGCGACCGCAAGGCGCTCGTCGCCACCCATGCGGCCGGCATGACCGTGCAGCATTTCCTCAAGGTGGTGGTGTTCGGCTTTGCCGGCTTCGCCTTCGCCGCCTGGCTGCCGCTCGTCGCCGTCATGATCGCGTCGGGCTATCTCGGCACGGTTTACGGCAGCGCGTGGCTGGAGAAGCTTCCGGAAGAGACCTTCCGCCGCTGGTTCAAGGTCGGCATCACGCTGCTGGCGCTCGATATGATCCGTCGCGGGCTGACGGCGTATCTTTGAGCGGCGTTCAGCCCCAGATGGCGAGAGCGATCAGCCCGAGGGTGCCGACGATCAGCCGCCACCAGCCGAACAGCGCGTAGCCGCGCCGCGAGACGAAATCGAGCAGCCGGCGCACGACGAGCACCGCGGCGAAGAAGGCGCAGACGAAGCCGGTGGCGATGATCGGCAGGTCGGCCGCCGACAGCGCGTCGCGGTTCTTGAAAAGGTCGTAGGCGAAGGCGCCGGCCATGGTCGGCATGGCGAGGAAGAACGAGAGCTCGGCCGCCGAGCGCTTGTCGGCGCCGAGCAGCAGGCCGCCGACGATGGTCGCGCCCGAGCGCGACACGCCGGGGATCATGGCGAGGCACTGGAAGAGGCCGATGCGGAAATAGACCGAGAGCGGGAACCGCCCCGCGTCGACGTATTTCGGCGCGACGTCGCGCCGGTCGACCCACAGGAGCACGAAGCCGCCGAGGATCAGCATGATGCAGATCAGCACCGGCGTCTCGAACAGCACGGTCTTGATGAAGCCGTGCGCGAGCGCGCCGATCACCGCCGCCGGCAGGAAGGCGATGAGGATGCCGGCGACGAAATTCTGCGTGCCGCGGTCGGACGGCAACTTCATAAGCATGTCCCAAAGCCGGGCGAAATAGACCGACAGGATGGCGAGGATCGCGCCGAGCTGGATCAAAACCTCGAACGCCTTGCCGGTGGATTCGAAGCCCATGAAGTGCCCGGCGAGCAGGATATGGCCGGTCGAGGAGACGGGGATGAACTCCGTCAGCCCTTCGAGGATGCCGAGAAGGGCGGCCTCGACGATGCTCTGCTCGCTCATTCGCGCCTCCGTCGCCGGGCATCGCCGCCGGCTGCTTGCTTGTCAGGGGGATGATGAGCGCCTATAGGACGGGGCTGGCCCGGCGCCCGACTCGAAAAACGGGTCCGAGACTTAGCCCCGTCGCCGCAAAAAAGCCAGAGCGTTGCGTATCCCGGTTGTCATGCTGACCCTGTTTCATCACCCCCTGTTCGCCTCCTGCCGCTTCGTGCGCCTTTCCTTCGGGGAATATGGCGAGGAGCTCGCGCTCATCGAGGAAAAGCCGTGGCAGCGGCGCAAGGAGTTCCTGACGCTGAACCCGGCGGCGACGCTCCCCGTTCTGCTGGCCGAGGGCGACCAGCCGATCGTCGGCGCGAGCGTGATCTCCGAATATCTCGACGAGACGCGCGGGGTGCTGAAGCGCGACCGCCGGCTGATGGCCGAGGACCCGCTGGCGCGGGCCGAGATCCGCCGCCTGATCGACTGGTATCTCGGCAAGCTGGAGGCGGACGTGACCCGCCATCTGGTGCGCGAACGGGTGCTGAAGCCGGTGATGGGCGCCGAGTTCGGCGGCGGCTCGCCCGATTCGACGGCGATCCGCGCCGCGCGCGCCAACATCCGCCAGCACCTGAAATACACCAACTGGCTGGCCGGCACGCGCAACTGGCTGGCCGGCGGGCGGCTTTCCTATGCCGACATGGCCGCCGCCGCCTCGCTCTCCGTGCTCGACTATCTCGGCGAGGTCGCCTGGGCCGACTATCCGGCGGCGCGGGACTGGTACACGCGCATCAAGTCGCGCCCCTCCTTCCGGCCGCTGTTGACCGACAGGGTGCGCGGGCTGTCGCCGGCCTCGCATTACGGCGACCTCGACTTCTGATGGCGGCGGCCGGAAGCCTGCCTTCCGCATCGAGGCTTCGCGCCTTCATCGACGCCGAGGCAAGGAAGCTCGGCTTCGACGCCGTCGCCGTCACGACGCCCGATTCGACCCCGCTCGTTCCCGCCCGCCTCGCCGACCATGTCGGCAAGGGCCGTCACGGCACCATGGAATGGATGGCCGAGACGGCAGACCGGCGCGGCGACCCGCGCGCGCTGTGGCCGGACGTGCGCTCCGTCATCATGCTGGCGATGAACTACGGCCCGGACCGCGACCCGCTGGAGCTTCTCGACAGGAAGGACCGCGGCGCGATCTCGGTCTATGCCCGCCACCGCGACTATCACGACATCATCAAGGGCCGGCTGAAGGAGGTGGCGCAGAAGCTCGTCTCGCGCAGCGGCGCCGAGGTCAAGGTCTTCGTCGACACCGCGCCGGTGATGGAAAAGCCGCTCGCGGCGGCGGCCGGCATCGGCTGGCAGGGCAAGCACACCTGCCTCGTCAGCCGGGATTTCGGCGCGTGGCTGTTCCTCGGCTCGATCTTCACCACGGCCGAGCTCGCGCCCGACGAGGCGGCGCAGGACCGCTGCGGCTCGTGCCGGGCCTGCCTCGACATCTGCCCGACAAACGCCTTCCCCGCGCCCTACCAGATCGACGCGCGGCGCTGCATCTCTTACCTCAACATCGAGCTGAAGGGACCGATCCCGCACGAGTTCCGCAAGGCGATCGGCAACCGCGTCTATGGCTGCGACGACTGCCTCGCCGCCTGCCCGTGGAACAAGTTCGCGCAGCGTGCGTCGGAGGCCAAGCTCGTCGCCCGCGCCGATCTTCAGGAGCCGAGGCTCGCCGATCTCCTCGCCCTCGACGACGCGGCTTTCCGGGCGCTGTTCGCCGGCTCGCCGGTCAAGCGCATCGGCCGCGACCGCTTCATCCGCAACGTGCTGATCGCCGCCGGCAATTCGGGCGACGCGGCGCTCGCGCCGCAGGTCCGGCTATTGCTCGGCGATCCTTCGCCGCTGGTGCGCGGCACGGCCGTGTGGGCGCTGGCCGAGCTCGAAGGGCCGCAGGCGCTTCGCGGCCTTGGCGACGACGATCCCGACGTCGCCGCCGAGATCGACCTCGCGCTGGGTGGGGTGAGGCAGGAAGCCTGACAGTGTCGTCGAAAGGCCGGGCCGTTGCTGTTATGATTCGCTTAACCCTGTCGCGGCCATGCTGCGGTGGGAGGGCATGGAGTAGCAGAGGCGCGAATAGAATGACACTGAAGGCGACCTTGCGCGGCATCGCGCTCGCTCTTGGCCTCGTCGGCGGCGCGGCGGCGGCACTCGTTCCCCTGCCCGCCCAGGCCGACCCGCTGGCCAAGGAGGTGTTCGGCGCCCAGCGCCTGCCGGCGGCGGCCAAGCCTGCCGTGCACGGCTTCTATTCCAAGGGCTGCTTCGCCGGCGGCATGGCCATCGCCGCCGACGGCCCCAACTGGCAGGCGATGCGCCTGTCGCGCAACCGCCGCTGGGGCCATCCCGACATGATTGCGCTCATCGAGCGCCTGTCGCGCGAGGCGGCGAAGGACGGCTGGCCGGGCCTCTTGATCGGCGACGTCTCGCAGCCGCGCGGCGGGCCGATGCTCAGCGGCCACGCCTCGCACCAGCTCGGCCTCGACGCCGACATCTGGTTCGTGCCGATGCCGACGGGCAAGCGCCTGACCGAGGCCGAGCGCGAGAGGATGGAGTTCGTCTCCATGCTCAAGACGAACTCGCTTTACGTCGACGACCGCAAATGGACGCCGGCCCACGCCGCCGTGCTGAAGCGGGCGGCGAGCTACGGCAATGTCGAGCGCATCCTCGTCCATCCCGGCATCAAGAAGAAGCTGTGCGACACGGTGACGGGCGACCGCTCCTGGCTGCGCAAGGTGCGCCCGTTCTGGGGCCACGATTCGCATTTCCACGTCCGCATCGGCTGCCCGGCCGGCTCGCCCGGCTGCCGGGGGCAGGAGCCGGCGCCGAAAAGCGAGGGCTGCGATGCCTCGCTGGCCTGGTGGTTCACCGAGGAACCGTGGCGCACCTCCAAGGGACCGGCCGAGCCGCGCGCCCGCGACGTGATGCGCCTGTCCGCCCTGCCGGCCGCCTGCCAGGCCGTGCTTTCCGCGCCCGCGCCGGCTTCCGAGGCGGCGGTGACGATCGGCGGCGGCGCGCCGGTCATCGCAACAGCGGGGGCCGCACCGGTGGCGGCCAGCGCCTATGCGCCGACGCCGGAAAGCGCCATCCCGCTGCCGTTCTCGCGCCCGCGCGACTGAGGACGGCCCGTGGGCTTGAGGCGCTTGACTTCGGCGACGGCGCCGCCCTAAACCGATTTAGCCGCGTGAGAGCCGCTCGCGCCGGCCGAACCTTAAGACCAAGCGACGACGGATCATGATGAATTTCCCGGTCCTGACGGGCGACATCGGCGGCACCAATGCCCGCTTCGCGATCCTCATAGACGCCAATGCCGAGCCGAAGGAGTTTCCCGGCGTCCGCACGGCGGATTTCGCCTCGCTCGAGGAGGCGATCCAGACCGCCGTGTTCGACCGGACCTCGGTGCGGCCGCGCTCGGCGCTGCTCGCCGTCGCCGGCCCGGTCGACGGCGACGAGATCGCGCTGACCAACCATGGCTGGGTCGTGCGGCCGAAGGCGCTGATCGAGGCCTTCGGGCTCGACGAGGTCGTGGTGCTCAACGATTTCGAGGCGCAGGCGCTCGGCGTCGTCGCGCTCGGCTCCGAGCATATGGAGAAGATCGGCGGCGGCGAGGCCGAGGAGGAATCGGGCCGCGTCGTCCTCGGCCCCGGCACCGGGCTCGGCGTTGCCGGCCTCGTCCATGCCCGCGGCATGTGGATCCCTGTTCCGGGCGAAGGCGGGCATGTCGACATGGGACCGCGCTCGCCGCGCGACTTCGCCGTGTTCCCGCATGTCGAGACCATCGAGGGCCGCATCTCGGGCGAGCAGATGCTGTGCGGGCGCGGGCTGGTCAATCTTTATCGCGCCGTGGCAATGGCGGACGATGTCGCGCCGCGCCTCTCCACCCCGGCCGAGATCACCGCCGCCGCCCTTTCCGGCGAGGACGCAGAGGCCGTCGAGGCGCTCGACATGTTCGTCACCTGCCTCGGCCGCCTCGCCGGCGACCTCGCGCTCGTCTTCATGGCCCGGGGCGGGGTCTATCTCACCGGCGGCATCGTGCAGAAGATCGTGCCGGCGCTGAAGAACGGCCGCTTCCGCGCCGCCTTCGACGACAAGGCCCCGCACAGCGCCCTTCTGCGGGCGATGCCGGTCCATGTCGTCACCCATCCGCTCGCCGCGCTCGCCGGCCTCGCCGCCTATGCGCGCACGCCGGCGCGCTTCGGCATCGAGCTCGACGGCCGCCGCTGGGGACGGGTCTAGGGGCAAGCCAGAGGGTGAGGCCGGGCGCCGCAGCGCGATTTCGCGATTGCGCAACGCGCCGCGACAGGGCATAGCCCTTCCCTGACCGGCGCATGCAGGAAAGAACGACACACTTGACCGCGCACAGGAAAAAGCAGCGCAAACCGGCGCAGGGTGAGGTCTGGCCGGTGCTCAAGCGCGTGATCGCCGAGAACGCGCGCGAATATGTCAGCATCTACGCCCTCGCCATCGCGTGCCTGATCGCCGTCGCCGCCGCCACCGCCGCCATCCCGTGGGTGATGCCGCCGCTGATCGACCAGGTATTCTACGACCAGAGGTTCGACCTCGTGCCGTTGATCAGCATCGCCGTCATCGGCGTGTTCACCGTGCGGGGCCTCGCCTCCTACGGGCAGTCGGTTCTGCTGGCGCGCATCGGCAACAATCTCGTCGCCCGCTACCAGAAGCGCATCTTCGACCACCTGATGCGGCTCGGGCTCGATTTCTACGGCGGCGAGCGCTCCGGCCGGCTCGCCGCCCAGATCAACGCCAACGTGCTGGGCATCCGCGACCTGTTGTCGATGACGCTGCGCGCCATCGCCAGCGACGCGGTGATGCTCATCGCCCTCGTCGGCGCGATGATCACGCTCGATCCGGTGCTGTCGATCATCGCCGTGCTGATCGGGCCGCCGCTGATCTTCGCGGTCAACGCCATCATGCGCCGCATGCGGCTCGTCGCGCGGCAGGCCATCGAGGTCAATTCCCGGCTGGTCGGGGCCATGCAGGAGGCGACGCAGGGCATCGCCGTGGTCAAGGCCTTCACCATGGAGGAGCAGCTTTCCGCCAAGATGTCGGGGCTGATCGCCGAGGCGGAAAGCCGGGCCAACAAGATCGCCCGGGTGTCCGAGCGCGTGACGCCGATCTCGGAGATCCTCGCCGGCTTCGCGGTCGCCGGCGTCATCGCCTATGCCGCGTGGCGCGTCACCAGCGACGGCACGCCGCCCGGCTCGGTGTTCGGCTTCATCACCGCGCTGCTGCTCGCCTACGACCCGGCGCGCCGGCTCGCCCGCGTCCAGGTCAGCCTCGAGCGGTCGCTGGTCAACGCCCGCATGATCTACGAGCTGCTCGACAGCCCGGCCGGCGAGGTCGACGCCGGGGACGCCGCGCGGCTGGAGGTCGCGGGTGGCGAGGTTCGTTTCGACGACGTCTTCTTCTCCTACGTGCCGGGCCTGCCGGTGCTCAACGGCGTCAGCTTCGCCGCCGCCGCCGGCAGGACGACGGCGCTGGTCGGCAGCTCCGGCGCCGGCAAGTCGACGCTTCTGTCGCTGCTGGAGCGGTTCCACGCCCCCTCCTCGGGCGCCATCCGTATCGACGGGCAGGACATCCAGACGGTGTCGCGCGCCTCGCTGCGCGGCGCCATCGCCTATGTCTCGCAGCACCCCTACCTGTTCGAGGGCACGGTGCGCGACAACATCCGCTACGGCCGCCCCGACGCCAGCGACGCCGAGGTCGAGGAGGCCGCGCGGCTCGCCCATGCCGATCACTTCATCCGAGACCTGCCGCGCGGCTACGACACGCCGATGGGCGAGAACGGGGCGACCCTGTCCGGCGGCCAGCGCCAGCGGCTGTCGATCGCGCGCGCCATCGTCCGCAACGCGCCGATCCTGCTGCTCGATGAGGCGACCTCGGCGCTCGACGCCGAATCGGAGGCCGCGGTGCGCGCGGCGCTGGACGAGGCCATGAAGGGGCGCACCACCATCGTCATCGCCCACCGGCTGTCCACCATCGTCGACGCCGACCATATCGTGGTGCTGGAGGCCGGGCAGGTCGTCGAGGAAGGCCCGCACGCCCGGCTGCTCGCCGAGCCGAACGGCGTCTATGCCCGTTTCTACCGCACGCAGGGCAGAAGCCCTTCGCGCGCGGCCAGCACCGACGCGGAGGGAGCGGCATGAGCATGAAGCTGGTCGTCGTGGGGGCCGCCGGGCGCATGGGCCGCACCCTCATCCGCGCCATTGACGAGACGCCGGGCGCCGCGCTCGCCGGCGCGGTCGAGCGCGCGGGATCGCCGTTCCTCGGGCAGGATGCCGGCGAGCTCGCCGGCGTCGGCAGGCTGGACGTCGCCATCAGCGACGATCCGCTGCCGGTCTTCGCCGGCGCCGACGGGGTGCTCGACTTCACCGCGCCGGCCGCGACGGTCGAGTTCGCCGGCTACGCCGCGCAGGCGCGCATCGTCCACGTCATCGGCACCACCGGCTGCGGGGCCGAGGAAGACGCGAAGATCGCCGCCGCCGCCCGCCATGCCACCATCGTCAAGTCCGGCAATATGAGCCTCGGGGTCAACCTGCTCGCCGTCCTCGTCGAGCAGGCGGCGCGCGCGCTCGCCGGCGACGAGTTCGACATCGAGGTGCTGGAGATGCATCACCGCCACAAGGTCGACGCGCCCTCCGGCACGGCGCTGCTGCTCGGCCGGGCGGCGGCAGTGGGGCGCGAGGTGGCGCTGGAGGACAAGAGCGTGCGCGTGCGCGACGGGCACACCGGCCCGCGCGAGGCCGGCACGATCGGCTTCGCCACCCTGCGCGGCGGCTCGGTCGTCGGCGACCATTCGGTGATCCTTGCCGGGCCGGGCGAGCGCATCGTGCTTTCCCACCACGCCGAGGACCGCTCGCTGTTCGCGCGCGGCGCGGTTCGGGCCGCGCTGTGGGCGCATGGCAGGAAGCCCGGCCTCTATTCGATGCGCGACGTGCTCGGGCTCTGAACCTCTTTTCCTGAAAACTTCGCAAAGGAGTATCCCATGTCCGGAACGCTGGTCCTCGTCCGCCACGGCCAGAGCGAGTGGAACCTGAAGAACCTGTTCACCGGCTGGCGCGACCCCGGCCTGACGGAAAAGGGCCACGAGGAGGCGAAGGAAGCGGGCCGCAAGCTCGCCGCGCGCGGCCTCACCTTCGACATCGCCTACACCTCGGCGCTCGGCCGGGCGCAGGTCACCTGCCGCCACATCCTCGAGGCGGTGGGCCAGCCCGGCCTCGAGACGGTAGAGAACCTTGCCCTGAACGAGCGCGACTACGGCGACCTTTCCGGCCTCAACAAGGACGACGCGCGCGCCAGGTGGGGCGAGGAGCAGGTCCATGTCTGGCGCCGCTCCTACGACGTGCCGCCGCCCGGCGGCGAAAGCCTGCGCGACACCGGCGCGCGCGTCTGGCCCTATTACATGCACGTCATCCAGCCGCATGTGCTGCGTGGACAAACGGTGCTGGTCGCCGCCCACGGCAATTCGCTGCGCGCCCTGATCATGGCGCTGGACGGCCTTTCCGGCGAGGAGGTCATCAAGGTCGAGCTCGGCACCGGCGTCCCGATCGTCTATCGCCTGAATGCCGATTCCACCGTCGCCTCCAAGGAGATCCTCGAAGGCTGAGCGGCCACGGCGCCGGATTTGCGGGTTGCCGCGAGTTTGTGATTGACAGCGCGCCTGCGCCCGCCTACATCGGCGGCGCACCGCGCATGGTCCGGGCAGCGAACGCTCCCCCGAAAGACACATGCGGTCACCTGCCCAGGTGGCGGAATTGGTAGACGCGCACGGTTCAGGTCCGTGTGCCGCGAGGCGTGGAGGTTCGAGTCCTCTCCTGGGCACCATTTTCCGGTTTTTCCACGTCCATAGGCGTCTGGAGAAAGCCGGAAAATCCAAGGAAATCCAGAAGTTTACGTCCAGAGGCGTCTTCCGGCATCCGTTGGCATCCGGAAAATTTGTTGGTATGCTTGTTGGTATCAAAATCACGGTACCAAACACGGGACCGGCACATGGCGACGGACAAACTCAGCGACGTGGCGCTGCGATCCATCAAGCCGCGCGACAAACAATTCAAGCTTTCGGATGGTGGCGGCCTGTTCCTGCTCGTGAACCCGAACGGCAGCCGCTTGTGGCGACTTGCCTATCGGTTCGGCGGTCGCCAAAAGGCGCTCGCTCTCGGCTCATACCCGGCAACGTCGCTCTCCGATGCGCGGGAAGCCCGCAGGAAGGCAAAGGGGCTTCTTGAGGCCGGCACAGATCCAGGCGAAGATAGGAAAGAGCGCAAGGTCGCCGTCAAAGCCGCCAGAGAGGCAGCGGAGAACACCTTTGCCGCTGTCGCGGAAAAATACCTGACCAAGGCGGAAAAGGAAGGGCGGGCGGCCATCACAATGGGCAAGGCGCGCTGGCTGCTCAACGATCTGGCGGCAGGATTGGCGGACAAGCTGGTGCACGAGATCGCACCGAAGGACGTTCTGGCGGTGCTTCGACCTATAGAAGCCAAGGGCAACTACGAAACGGCCCGACGCTTGCGATCCACGATCGGTCGCGTCCTGCGGTTTGCCGTCGCAAACGGCTGGGCGGAGCGTGATGCGACGGCCGATCTCAAGGGCGCGCTGATAGCCCCGAACGTTCGGCACCGCGCCGCTATCGTGAAGCCGGAGCCGCTTGGCTCCGCTGATGCGCGCCATCTATTCATGGGAAGGCGGTCAGCCGACCACAGTCGCGGCGCTGAAGCTGATGGCCCTTCTTGCCCTTCGGCCCGGCGAAGTCCGGGGGGCGCGTTGGGACGAGATCGATTTCGAGAAGCGAACGTGGACCGTTCCGTTAGGCCGCATGAAAATGCGGCGTGTGCATGCCACGCCTCTGCCTGATCAGGCGATTGCGATCCTCAAGGAGTTGCAGCCGCTGGCGGTTCGTGGCGAGGGTTCGCTCATTGGCGATTCGGGTTGGACTGGCAAGTTTCAGCGGTCGCTCCGGGAGAATCTCCCTGCACCTAGTTAATGAGCTTCGTCGGGAAAGCGCCGCCATTCTCGTCATTCAAGATGCCGGTCCTCGTTCCCGAAACTGGCCATCCGCCCAGGGGCCGATCTCATGCCCGCATCGCGCGGTCGTAGAGCGAGAATCCCGTCGCAAGGGCGCGGTTTCCCGATCCATTACGGTAGCCGCACCGTGGCGACACGTCGTGCCCGGGGGAGGCGTTTGCTGGCCGTTAAAACCATTCGGCGTCGATGGCGCGCAGCATCTCCTGCGGTGTCAGTTGCTGGGTCATGCGCCCGCGCTGGACGGAAAGGTGCTCGAAGGAGCGCGCGCCGTTCTCCATCACCCGCGCCTCGAATTCGGCGATGAATTCGGGTTTGAACTGGCTGTTGAAGGTGTTGAACAGCACCACGCGCTTACCGTCGAAACGGTTGTGCGCGACGAAGCTCCAGATCGGCGGCGCGGGACTGTAAAGCCATACCGGGGAGCCTAGATAGAGGGTGTCGAAGGCGTCGAGGTCGACGGTCTGCGGCGTGATCGCCCCTTCACCGCGCGCGTCGCGCATGGCTTTGATCCAGCCCCAAAGGCCGAGCCGGTAATCCTCGGCTTCGAGCGTGATCAGCCGGGCGTTCAGTCGCCGTGCCACATGGCGGGCGGCAAGCGCCGTGTTTCCCGAACGGGAGAAGAACACGACCGCCGTCCGTCCGTGCCCGGCTTGCTCGGCTTCTCGTCCAGAAAGGCATGCCTGCGTTCTTCCCTCTTACGCTCCTGCCATGCGGTGAGCACCGTCTTGCGCGCGTCGTCGCAAAGCAGCACTGCGCCGCTTTCCTGGGTCCGGAAATCGCTGGCGCGAAGCTGGCGCCTGTTGATGAGCGAAAGCGCCAGCCTGTCGGCGAGCGCAGGACGCAGTTCCTCCATCAGGTCGAGCGCTAGGCTTGGCCGACCCGGTCGGTCGCGATGCAGGAAGCCTACCGACGGGTCGAGCCCAACGCTCTCGCATGCGCTGCGGCAGTCAACCTCGCCAGGGAGCTGGCCGCAAAGAACGTCTCGCCCGAGGCGGCGATGGCCGTGAAGTTCACGATGCTGAGCGACATGGTCGAAGGGATGGCGCATCTGCACCGGAAGACGGGGCTGGCCCATCTCGATTTCAAGACGCTCAACTGCTTCGTCGGGGAGGGCGGGGTCTGCAAGATCGCGGATTTCGGGAATTCGATCGAGACGCAGAAGTTCGATATTGCCGCAGAGAAGCTGGCGGGCGCGCTGATGTATGTCGCGCCGGAGGCGATCGACTTCCATACCGCCGCCTTGAGGCTGAGGGTGGAGCGGCTTCTCTATGATGTTTCGGCCCTGTCTTCCAAGGCCATCGACCGCGACGTCGCCATGGCAAGAGATGCGATGCACGACGTGCTTGCCCAGAGGCTGGGCCTGCGGCGCGACATCGACGGCGCGGCGCTCGACGCCTGGGCGCTGGGGTCGACCATGTTCACGACCGTGTTCGGCCGTGATATCGGCCAGTGCGACCCGCAAGCGACCGGCCCCGCAGGGGAACGGGTGAACGCCGGACTGAAAAAACTCGGCGCCGCGCAGAACGGACGCGTCATCGACACCGGCGTCAGCGACTCCGGGCCTCAGGGCAATGTCGGACGCATCGCGCAGGGCGCCTTTGCCGGGTCGAGCGGCAACGCCCTGGTCGACGACCTGATAAACGGGCTTATGCATCCGAACCCGAAGCAGCGGCTTACCCTGGACCAGGCGCGCAATCACCGCCTGTTTCGCGAGACGGCGGACATCGGCAATACCGACTGCCGGCTGTTGATGACGGCGCTCGCATCCGAGACGCCCGATCCTGCGCAGCTTCGGTCGCTGTCCCGCAAGCTCGGATAATTCCGGTGCACAGCGCGCGGCCGGCGGCGGCGGCCTTGTCCTGCCGCGCCGGATGCCCGCCGGCGAAGGAACGGCCGGCATGCAGGGCGGGCGCCGACTTCAGGCAGCCAGCAGCTTCCCGTTGACGCACACCCGGTTCCGGCCGCCTTTCTTGGCGGTGTACAGGGCCATGTCCGCTTCGTGCAGCACGGAAGAAAGATCGCGTCTGGAGGCGGACGCGAAGGACAGGCCTGCGCTTACCGTGCATCTCAGTTGGGCCTGCCCCGCATCGAGAACGGCCTTCGAGAATTCGTCGCGGATCCTGACGACCGTGATCTGGGCGGGAACCGCCGCGGCATTGCCGAAGACGACGACAAACTCCTCGCCGCCGGTGCGCGCCGCGAAGCCGTCATCTCCGGTGATCCGGGCGAGCAATCCGGCGAAGCGCTTCAACACCTCGTCTCCCACGGCGTGTCCGTACCGATCGTTGATCGACTTGAAGTGGTCCAGATCGAAGATGGCGACCGCTGTCCCGACCGGAAGGAGCGCGGCCTCGTACCGGTCGAAAAGCGCGCGGCGATTGTAGAGGCCCGTCAGCGGGTCGGTGACCGAGGCCACGCTCAGGCTCCTCACCAGCCGCGACTGGTTCAGCGCCAGCGAGATGGCGCCGATGCCGGCCAGGCCGATGATGGCGGCCAGGGCGTTCAGGTTCTCGGCCCAGTTGTTGGCTGTCCTGACGCGGTAGATGGGCGATTCGACGAGGATGACGACGGCGCAGAGCAGGAACGACAGCCCGACCACGACATAGAGGCCGGCGAGGATGGCTATAAGCGTCGGCGCCTCGGATCGTGCCTTCCAGTAGCCGATGCCGGCCGACACGAGGATGGCGCCGGCGAGCGCGTTGACCAGGCTCGTGCCGAAGCCGTCGATGCCGGTGAGGAAGAATGGCGCGATGGCGGCGACGGACAGGATCGACAGGGTGAGGATCCGCCGGGTCGGCGGCTTTCCGGTGCGGAACTGCCGCCCCGCTCCCTCGATGATGCTGAACCCCGTCAGGAGCAGCGAAAACGCGGGGAACGCCAGAAGCGGCATGGGACCGTTGATGTAGAGCATGAACAGCCCCAGCCCCATGACCAGAACCAGGAGCCCGGCCGACCAGAGGAACAGGAACGGTTCGGTGCGGGTGATGAGCCAGCCCGCGAAAAGCACGACGGCGAGGCATACGCCCAGCAGCACGACGGCCAGGAGAAGCGACGTATGGTCAAGCACAGCCCGCCCTTCGCTGTTCGATAGCGATAACTCTCGTTACCCGAGCAGCCGAGAGATGCCCGCTATGGATAAAGATTCGATTGGGCGGCGGGTCGCAATTTTATGAAAGTTTCGCGCGGCGCCTAGAGGACGTCCGACCACTTGCGCGAAAGCGACATCGCGGCGTTGATCAGGCCGACCATCGAATAGGTCTGCGGGAAGTTGCCCCACAATTCGCCGCTGTCGAGGTGCATGCCCTCCGAAAGCAGGCCGAGATGGTTCCTGTGCCCGAGGACGTCGGTGAAGACGTCGAGCGCGTCGTCGTGACGGCCGACGCGCACGAGCGCGTCGATCAGCCAGAAGGTGCAGGCGGTGAACGCGGTCTCCGGCTCGCCGAAATCGTCCGGCGCGCGATAGCGGTAAAGGTGGTTGCCGAACCGCAGATGCTCCTCGCAGCGGGCGAGCGTCGACAGGAAGCGCGGATCGTTCGCCGGCACGATGCCGATCTCGGGCATGAGCAGCAGGCTCGCATCGAGATCGGAGCCGCCGAAGGTCGAGGTGAAGCTCCGCAGCTCGCCGTTCCACGCCCGCTCCAGCGCGCCGTCGCGGATGCGCTCGGCCTCCTCGCGCCAGTACGCGGCGCGGGCGGACAGGCCGAGCTTGCCGGCGATCTTGGCAAGGCGGTCGCAGGCCGCCCAGCACATCATCGCCGAATGGGTGTGGACGCCGTTGCGGGTGCGGAACTCCCAGATGCCGGCGTCCGGCTCGTTCCAGCGGCGCACCGCCTGCTCGCCCAGCGGCTCCAGCCGGCGAAACAGCCCCTCGTCGCCGGCCGTCGGCAGCCGCTCGTCGAAGAAATGCTGGATGACCGACAGGATCACCGAGCCGTAGCCGTCGTTCTGCACCTGGGTGTAGGCGGCGTTGCCGCTGCGGACCGGACCGTGGCCGCGATAGCCCGGCAGCGAGCCGATGACGGCCTCGTCCAGCCGGCGCTCGAGGCCGAGGCCGAACAGCGGCTGGAGATAACCGTCGGGGGAGCTCGCCGCCACGTTGGAGACGTAGCCGAGATAATCCTCCATCGTCTTGGTCGCGCCGAGGAGGTTGAGCGCCTTGACGGTGAAATAGGAGTCGCGCAGCCAGCAGAAGCGGTAGTCCCAGGTGCGGCCGCTCTCGCCATATTCGGGGATCGACGTCGTCAGCGCCGCGACGATGCCGCCGGTTTCCTCGTGCGAGCACAGCTTGAGCGTGATCGCGGCGCGGATCACCACGTCCTGGAAATCGACCGGCACCGAAAGATAGCGCACCCATTCCTGCCAATAGGCGACGGTGTCGTCGAGGAAGGCTTTCGCCGCCGGCAGCGGCGCCTGCTCCGGCCGCTCGTCGGCGCCGAGGATGAAGGCATAGGGCCGGTCGACGAGGAACGCCGTGCCGCGCTCGACGAACTCGACCGGCGCATCGGTGGTCAGCCGCAGCACCTGGTCGCCGAGGACGAAGCGGATGTGGTTGGTTCCGCGCGTCGTCTCCGGCGCATGGGCGCCGTAGCCGTGCCGGGGCCGCAGCCGGACGCGGATCTGCGGCGAGCCCGCCAGCGGCTCGACGATGCGCACGACGGTGAGCGGCCGGAAGATACGCCCCCGCGCCTTGAAGCGCGGCGCGAAATCCGTGATTTTGAGCCGGTTGCCGTCGCCGTCGGCCTGCACCGTCTCCAGGACCGCCGTGTTGCGCAGATAGGACTGCCGGCATTCGACGACGTCGTCCATGGCGATCGACCAGCAGCCTTCCTCCTCCCGTCCTTCGGGCAGACCGTCGAGCAGCCGGCAGAACACCGGGTCGCCGTCCATGCGCGGCGCGCACATCCAGACGATCGAGGCGTTGCGGTCGACCAGCGCCGCCGCGGCCGCGTTGCCGATGACGCCGAGATCGAGTGAGGGAAGAAGGGTAGAATTCATGCCGTGACGAGATTGGAAAACAGGAGCGCGGTAATCGGGCAGATAACCGCCGAAGGGCGAGGCTGGTTCCTCCGTTCCCGTTCAGGCGGGGCTGGCAGAAGCGCAAACGGAACCCGCGCCGACGCGGCGCGGGTTCATGTCGTCGGGAAACGCTCAGCTATAGGGCGAAACGCAAGCCCGACGGGGGCCGTTGAGCGGCTGATAGGAATTGTCGGAAACGCGGTACGACCGCCAGCGGTCCTGGCACCACTGCACATGCGCGCGGCTCAGCCTCTGTGGCTGCTGGTTGGCCATTCCGCCGCCGATGATGGCGCCGGCGATGAAGGCGGCCGGCGGGAACCACCAGCCATTGTGCTGGCGATAGCCCGCGCGACGATCACGATAGCCGCGATGGCCGTTGTAATAGGCCTGGTTTCCGCGACGCTCGAAGCGGTCACGACGGTCGTCACGGCGGTCGGAGCGGTCACGCCGGTCGTCGCGGCGATCGAAGCGGTCACGCCGATCATCGCCGCGCGGCCGCCGGTCCTGGACCTGAAGCACGTCGGACTTGACCGCCGGGCCTTGCTGCAACAGCACGGGAGCGGCCATCGCGGGCGCCGCGCTGCCCAGCGCGAAGGAAAGCGCCACCGCTGTGCAAAGGCTTGTCGATATATGTCTCATGGCTTGACCTCTGATGTTTAGTCCCTCGGCGACAAAACGGGCCAGGCGTGGAAATGTTTCAGTAAAAATGCGGCGCAATCCCCTGAACTAGGCGAACAGCCTAGCGAAGAAGACCGCGCTCATGGCAAGACCGACGGCGATGACGACGCCGCGCACCACCTTGCGCGGCAGCCTGCGCGCGAGCGGCGCGCCGGCATAGCCGCCGACGGTCGCCGCCGCCATCATCAGCGCCGCCTGCGGCCAGACGACGATGCCCGCCACGGCGAAGGTGGCAACCGAGATCGCCGACAGGATGAAGGACAGGCCGTTCTTCAGCCCGTTCATGACGTTGAGGTCGCGCATGCCCCACAGCGAGAACAGCGCCAGCAGCACGATGCCGAGGCCGCCGTTGAAATAGCCGCCATAGATCGACACCAGCACCGTGCCGGCCCAGCCCTCCGGCTTGCCGGCGCGGCGGCGCTGCGCCCAGGCCTGCATCCTGTCGCCGAAGGCGAAGGCGAGGGTGGCGGCGAGCAGCAGGAACGGCACGACGACCGAGAACGCTTCGTTCGACGACACGAGGAGAAGCAGCGAGCCGATCAGCCCGCCCGCCGCCGTCGCCGCGGCGATCCGCACAAGCCGCCTGCGGTCATAGGCGGCAAGCTCGCTTCTGAAGCCGACCGCCCCGCCGAGATAGCCGGGGAACACCGCGACCGCGCTGGTGGCGTTGGCGACGACGACGGGCACGCCCGTATAGACGAGCGCCGGGAAGGTCAGGAACGTCCCGCCACCCGCGACGGTGTTGAGGACGCCGGCGCAGAAGGCGGCAACGGCAAGGATCAGGGCATCGGTCATGGCAGGGGGCGAGAGCAGTCGTTTGGGGGGAATAGCCGGCGGGCTTCGCCGTCAGCCGGCTTGGTAGTCCCCGGGACCAGTCGAATCAACCCCGCCAACCGGTCGCCTGCCGGAACAAGAAGGATGCGGTGCCGTTCTAGCCGGGACAGGCAAGAAGGCGTTCGGTCATGCGGGGTTGGAGTGCGTCGATAGAGGCGGCCGAGCGGGCCGATCTTCTTTATGTCAACGACGCCGAGCCCGGATATCGACGCCGACGCGCCGGCAAGGGCTTCTTCTATCTCGACCCGGCGGGCAGGCGCCTCGGCGACGAAGGGGAGCTCGCGCGGATCGGGGCGCTCGCCGTTCCGCCGGCGTGGACCGAGGTGTGGATATGCCCGGACCCGGCCGGCCACATCCAGGCGACCGGCCGCGACGAGCGCGGCCGCAAGCAGTATCGCTATCATCCGGCATGGACGGCCCACCGCGACGAGGCGAAATTCTCCAGCCTCGTCGCGTTCGCCCGGGCGCTGCCGAAGCTGCGCGCGCGCGTCGACGCAGACCTGCGCAAGCGGGGATTGCCGCGCGAGCGCGTCGTCGCCTCGGTGGTACGGCTGCTCGACAACACGCTGATCCGCATCGGCAACGACGCCTACGCGCAGGAGAACAAGAGCTTCGGCCTGACGACGCTGCGTTCGCGCCATCTCGAGGCCAACGGATCGCGCCTCGCCTTCTCCTTCACCGGGAAATCGGGGCGGAAATGGCAGCTGAAGCTCTCCGACCGCCGGGTCGCCACCGTCGTGCGCGCGATCCAGGAGCTGCCGGGACAGCGCCTGTTCCAGTATCTTGACGAGGCGGGCGGCCGCCGCGATATCCGCTCGCAGGACGTCAACGACTATATCCGCGCGGCGATCGGCCCGGATTTCTCGTCACGGCATTTCCGCACCTGGGGCGCGACGGTGTCGGCCGTGCTGTCGCTGGCCGGAACGGAGGTGCCCGGCTCGAAGCGCGAGCAGGCGATCGCGCTCAACGCCGTGCTCGACGATGTGGCCGGACTGTTGCGCAACACGCGCACCGTCTGCCGCCGCTGCTATGTCCATCCAGCCGCGATGGAGGCATGGCAGGAGGGGCGGCTCGGCCCGGAGATGGAAGCGATCCGGCGGCGGCTTTCCCGGCCGCTGAAAGGGCTCGATGCCTCGGAAAGCACGGTGTTGCGCTGGCTGTCCGGCGGCGCGACCCCCGCCCGCCCTTCGCCCCGATAGGTGGAACAATCCGCCGCCCGGCCGATTTGGCGCAGGAACGAGGAACGAAGGAGCCGAGACCATGGACCCGCGCAGAAAACCCGACCCGCGGAACGAGGACGACCCCCGGCAGGAAGGCCCGGCGCTGGAGGAGCAGGACTGGGAGGCGATCGAAAGCGGCGCGCTGACGCCCGACAGCCTGCCGGAGAACGGCGACCTGAGATACGACAGCCCGCGCGACGGCGAGCTGCCGGGCGAGGACGACGACAACCCGTACCAGAACAGCGACGAGGCGCTGCCGGAGGACCGCGACGAAGCCGCCCTAACCCGCGACCCTTCCAAGGAAGGCGGCCGGTTCGACGAGGTGTGAGGCCGGGGGCTTGCGCCGGTTCGTTCGCGGAACACCACGGCGCTCGCATATTCTGGAATTTTTTTCCGGCGTTCGGCGAAAGAACGCAAATCGTTCCGGTTTCCCGAGGGGAAGGCCGCTTTATAAATTGGAAGAAGCGCCGATTTGAGCATGCAGCTTGCGGGCGCTTAACAAATGCAGCTAAAGCGCGGGGCCGAAAATTCTCCCGCGAGCTGACGGCGGACCGCTGGTCCGCCTCGATCAATGCCGGCGCCGTCGCGTCCGGCCCATGGGGAGAACTGCCATGAAGTTTCCGTCTCGTCGTCTTGTCCTCGGCCTTGCCCTGTCGCTCGGCCTCCTCGCCCCGGCCGCGTCCTTCGCCGCCGACAAGCCCGCCTCGATCACCATAGACTGGGCGACCTACAATCCCGTCTCGATGCTGCTCAAGGACAAGGGTTGGCTCGAGGAGGAGTTCGCCAGGGACGGCATCACGGTGACGTGGGTCCAGTCGCTCGGCTCGAACAAGGCGCTCGAATTCCTCAACGCCGGCTCGATCGATTTCGGATCGAGCGCGGGCGCGGCCGCCCTCGTCGCCAAGATCAACGGCAATCCCATCAAGTCGGTCTACGTCTACTCCAAGCCCGAGTGGACGGCGCTGGTCGCCGGCAAGGACAGCGGCATCGAGACCATCGCCGACCTCAAGGGCAAGACCGTCGCCGTCACCCGCGGCACGGACCCGCACATCTTCCTCGTCCGCGCCCTCCAGGGCGTCGGGCTGAGCGAGCAGGACATCACGCCGGTGCTGCTCCAGCATCCCGACGGCGCCACCGCGCTGGTCCGCGGCGATGTCGACGCCTGGGCCGGTCTCGACCCGATGATGGCCAATGTCGAGCTGAACGACGGCGCGCGCCTGTTCCACCGCGACGCCGACGCCAACACCTACGGCATACTGAGCACAAGGGAGGCGTTCCTGGAGCAGTATCCCGACGTCGTGAAGCGGGTGCTCGTCGTCTACGAGAACGCGCGCAAATACGCGCTCGACAATCCCGGCGAGGTCAAAGCGAGCTTCATCGCCGCGACCGGCCTGCCCGAGGCCGTCGCCGACAAGCAGCTCAACGAGCGCACCGACCTGAGCAACGGCGTGATCGGCGAGGCGCAGCGCGAGTCGATCCTCGCGGCGGGCCTCGTCCTGCAAAAGGCGGGCATCGTCGACGCCGGCGTCGACGTGCGGCAGGTCCTCGACGACCTCATCGCCGAGGGGCACGTGCAGATCACGAACTGATCCTGCGCGCCGATCTGGATTGACGTGCTGCCCCGGCGGAAGGGCGGCAGCGGAGGCGGAGCATCCAATGGCCATCGTGGAAAGCAGCATAGCCGGCGAGACGGCACAGCTCGGGCTCGGGCGGTCCGCCGGCCTGCCCGATCGCCTCAAGGGCGCGCTGGGGGGCCCGGCGCTGGGGCTTCTCCTGCCGGTGCTCGCCGCCGTCGTCTGGGAACTCGCCGTCCGGCTCGGCTGGTCCACCGGGCGGCTGGTGCCGCCGCCCTCCGTCATCTGGGAAACCTTCCTGCAACTGGCTGAGGGCGGCGCGTTGCAGCACCATGCAGCGGCCACGCTGACGCGCGTCGCCATCGGCTTCGGCGCAGGCGTCGCGGCCGGAACGCTGGTCGGAGCCGTCACCGGCTATTCGCGCTTCCTCTCCCGCCTGCTCGACCCCACCCTTCAGGCCCTGCGCGCCATACCCTCCATCGCCTGGGTGCCGCTGTTCATCCTGTGGCTCGGCATCTTCGAGGCCTCGAAGGTCACGCTGATCGCGGTCGGCGTGTTCTTCCCCGTCTATCTCGGCGTCATGGGGGCCGTGGCCTCGGTCGACCGCAAGATCGTCGAGGTCGGCCGCGTCTTTCGCCTCTCGGGGCCGCAGATGGTGCGCCGCATCCTGCTGCCGGCGGTGCTTCCGTCCTACGTGATCGCGCTTCGCTCGGGCCTCGGCCTCGGCTGGATGTTCGTCGTCGCCGCCGAGTTCATGGGCGCCTCGCAGGGGCTCGGCTACCTGCTGATCGACGGCCAGCAGCTCGGCAAGCCGGCGCAGATCGTCACCGCCATCGTCGCCTTCGCCATCCTCGGCAAGATCACCGACTGGCTGATCGTCGCCGCGACGCGGCCGTTCCTGCGCTGGGAAGACCGCTTCGCCCGGCAGGGGGCGAACTGACATGCTCGTCCTCGACCGCGTCGGCAAGACCTATCCCAACGGCGTCCATGCGCTGGAAGGCGCCAGCCTGTCCATCGCGCCCGGAGAGATCGTCGCCATCGTCGGCGGCTCGGGCTGCGGCAAGTCGACGATGCTGCGGGCGATCGCCGGCCTCGACGCCCCGAGCCGCGGCCGCGTCGCGCTCGACGGCATGACCGTGACCGCCCCGCACGAGAAGATCGGCATCATCTTCCAGGAGCCGCGCCTCCTGCCCTGGCTCACCGTCGCCGGCAACGTCGCCTTCGGCGTCGAGCACCTGCCGCGGCGGGAGCGGGACGAGCGCGTCGCCACGGCGCTGGCGCGGGTCGGCCTCGCCGACAAGGCGCACGCCTGGCCCCGCGAGCTTTCCGGCGGCCAGGCGCAGCGCGTCGCCATCGCGCGCGCGCTGGTGCCGCGCCCGGAAGTGCTGCTGCTCGACGAGCCGTTCTCGGCGCTCGACGCCTTCACCCGCGCCGACCTTCAGGACCATCTGCTCGCCCTGTGGGCGGATTCCAGACCCACCCTCCTGCTGGTGACGCACGATGTCGACGAGGCCATCGCGCTCGCCGACCGCATCGTCGTCATGCGCCCGCGCCCGGGCCGGCTTTTCGAGGAGATCGCGGCGGCGCTGCCGCGCCCGCGCGACCGGCGTTCGGAGGAATTCGACGCCGTGCGCCACCTCGTCCTCGACTCGCTCGACCGCTCGCTGGAGCGCGCCCCGCTCGCGGCGGCTTCGGCCTGAAAGCCCGGCCTTTCCCTTGCAGCAACCGAAAATGAGGATTTCGACATGGACGCCGCCGAACTGCGCGCGATGCAGGCGCCGATCAAGGAACGCTACCGCAACGACCCGACGGCCGGGCTGGTGACGCTGAAGGCGCGCGGCTCGCTCGACGACGGCAACGTCGCCTGCAAGGTCGAGACGGGGCGGGCCCTCGCCGTCGCCGGCCTGCATCCGGCCACGGGCGGCAGCGGCCTCGAGCTGTGCTCGGGCGACATGTTGCTCGAAGCCCTGGTCGCCTGCGCCGGCGTGACGCTGAAAGCCGTCTCGACCGCGCTCGAAATCCCGTTGCGCGGCGCGCGCGTGTCGGCGGAAGGCGACCTCGATTTCCGCGGCACGCTGGGCGTCGACAAGGAAGCCCCGGTCGGCTTCGCCGAGATCCGGCTGCGCTTCGACGTCGACACCGACGCCGCGCAGGACAAGCTCGACCAGCTGCTGAAGCTGACCGAGCGATATTGCGTGGTCTACCAGACGATCAGGAACGGCCCCAAGGTCGACGTCACCCTCGCGCGGACCTGACGCGGCAAGCGCTAGATGACGACGATCGGGGAGCCGCTCGATACGCGGTTGTAGAGGTCGATGATGTCCTGGTTGATCAGCCGGACGCAGCCCGAGGACATGGACTGCCCGATCGACCACCATTCCGGCGAGCCGTGGACGCGGTACAGCGTGTCCTGCCCGTCCTTGAAGATATAGAGCGCGCGGGCGCCCAAGGGATTGTCGGGGCCGCCGGGCTGGCCGGTGCGCCACTTCTCCAGATCGGGCCGGCGCGCGATCATCTCGGAGGGCGGCGTCCAGGTCGGCCATTCGCGCTTGTACTGGATGACGGCGCGGCCCGACCACTCGAACCCGGCCTTGCCGATGCCGACGCCGTAGCGCAGCGCGTCCCCTCCGGGCTGCACGTAGTAGAGAAGGTGCTCGCGCGTGTTGACGACGATGGTTCCGGGCGCCTCGCCGGTGGTGTTGGGAACGATCTGCCGCCGGAACTTCGAGGGCACCTTCTCGTAGGGAACGGCAGGGAGCGCATGCGGGCCCTCGGTGACGGCCGCATACATCACGTCCGGGCTCGTCACCTGCGGATCGATGCTGATCTTGGGGCGGATGCCGCCGATGCTGCCGGTCGGCATGTAATCGATGCCGACGCCGCTGAAGGGGTCGGCGACGTGGCTGCATCCCGGAATCAGGGGCAACCCCGCCAGGCCAAGCAACATTCTCCGGCGATCCAGCTTTGTCGACATGCTTCGAATACCTGCAAAACGTGCAGATATCGGTACGCCGTTATGGTTAACAATTGTCTAGCGCCGCCGCGGCTACGGCCGTCCGGCCCACACCGCGCGTTGGGCCGCGAAGGCGCGCTTGAAGGCCGGCCGCGCCTCGCCGCGGGCGACATAGGCGGAAAGGTCCGGATAGCCGCCGAGGATGCCCGATCCCGCCAGCCGGCGCAGCGCCGACACCATCAGGAGGTCGCCGGCGCTGAACGCGCCGTCGAGCCAGTCGGCCGCGCCGAGCCGGCCAGAAAGCGCTTCCAGCCGGACGCGCACGCGATCCTCGAGGAGGGGCAGGCGCGCCTCGCACCAGGGCCTGTCGCGCTCCAGATAGAGGGCCTGCTCGAGCTCGACGATCGGCAGCTCCACCGTGTTGAGCGCGGCGAACATCCATGCGACCGCCCGCGCCCGGGCATCGGCGTCGTCCGGCAGCAGGCCGGCATGGCGGCCGGCGATGTGGAGCACGATGGCCCCAGACTCGAACAGGACGAGCCCGCCTTCCTCATAGGTCGGGATCTGGCCGAAGGGCTGGAGCGCGCGATGCGCCGGCTCCTTCATCGCCGCGAAGGAAACGAGGCGGACCTCATAAGGCTGCCCCGCTTCCTCCAGCGCCCAGCGAACCGGCATGTCGCGCGCCAGCCCCCTGCCCTCGTCGGGCGATTGTTCGAATGCGGTGATGACGGGGATCATCGGGACGCTCCGGCGCGGGAGAACGTCAAATGGGTGACGCCCCCCGGGGAGGACACCATCTCGATCGCGTAGTCCTTCTCGAGACCTTCCAGCCCGTCCCACAGGCGCACGCCGCGGCCGAGCAGGATCGGGACCAGCACGACATGCATGTCGTCGACCAGCCCGGCGGCGAGGAACTCGCGGAGCATCGTCGGGCCGCCGCCGAGGCGTATGTCCTGACCGCCCGCCACCGCCCGGGCGGCTTCCAGCGCCCCGGCGGGCGGGGCGTCGATGAAGTGGAACGTCGTGCCGCCCTCCATCTCCAGCGGCGCGCGCGGGCGATGGGTGAGGACGAAGACCGGCGTGTGGAACGGCGGGTTCGGCCCCCACCAGCCCTTCCAGTCCGGGTCGTCCTGCCATCCGGGCGGCCCGAACTTCCTCGCGCCCATGATCTCGGCGCCGATCCCGTGCGCGAACTGCCGCACGAAGGTATCGTCGATCCCGCCCGCGCCGCCGGGCTGGCCGGTCAGCTCATGCCACCAGCGGGTGGCCATCATCCATTGATGCAGCCGCTCGCCGGCATGGCCGAAAGGCTGCTCGAAGCTCAGGCCCTCGCCGGTGGCGAAACCGTCGAGCGAGACGGTGAAGTGCTGGACGCGGACGCGTGACATGGCTTGGGCTCCTACTCCTCGATCTCGGGCTCGACCAGCTTGGCGAGCTTGCGCAGGGAATCCTGCCAGCCGAGATAGCACGCCTCGGGCGGGATGATATCCGGCACGCCCTGCTGCTCGATGTTGACCTCCGTGCCGACCGACACGGCCTTGAGGTCCACCGTCACCTTCATCTCGCCCGGCAGGTTGGGGTCGTCGAACGAGTCGGTGTAGACGAGCCGCTCGCCCGGAACGAGCTCCAGATAGGTGCCGCCGAAGGCATGGCTGTTGCCGGTGGTGAAGTTGCGGAACGACATCCGGTGCCTGCCGCCGACCTCGGCCTCCAGCACATGGACGGTGCAGAGAAACCCGTAGGGCGGCAGCCAGCTCGCGACCGCGTCCGGTTCGAGGAAGGCGCGATAGATCTTCCCGGGCTTCGTGGCGATGACGCGGTGAAGGCGGATGGTGTTGGGCATGGATTCCTCCCTGGGGCTCGGGTTTCATCGGGATGGCCGCCCGCAGCATAAGGCAGCATACGGGAATTAATATGGACACGGGTCCCGCCCTGTCACCGGCCCGCCGCCTGTCGCGGATATTCGAGCTGCATCGCGACCACGTCCGTCGTGCGCGCGCCGTATCGCGCCGCGATCGCGGCAAGCGTCAGGTCGAGCGCCTCGGCCGGCTTGCGGCCGGGAAAGGTCGAGGCGTCCAGGGCGCGCGGCCAGTCCGCCCCCGCATGGTCGGGGACCACGCGGACGCCGTTCGCGGTCTCCACCACGCCCGGCACGGCGGCGAAGGTCGCGACGCCCGAGCGATAGGTGCGCGACCACGCATCGGCCGCCAGCGCCAGCGACACCTCGTCCATGCCCGGCTCGAGCCGGATGCCGAGCGTCTCGCGGTTCCAGAAGACCATCCTGTTGGCGAGCACGGTCGCCACGAACGGACGGGTCAGCCTGAAGGCGGCGCTGGCGTGGCGTGCGTCCCACGTCTCGACGCCGAGGTCGTGCGCCACTGCCTCCGCCCTTTCCCGGCCGGCGATGGCCTCGATCAGCGTCAGCATCATCGGCATCGAGGCGGTGATGCCGGTCGTCGTCACCACGCCCTCTTCCGCGACCATCCGCCGGTCGGCGACATAGCGGATCGTCGGGCTGCGCTTCAGCATCTCGTCGAGATAGTACCAGTGCGTGGTCGCGCGCCGGCCGTCGAGCAGGCCGGCCGCGGCGACGACCTTCGCCCCGGCGCAGATGCCGATGATCGTCGCGCCCTTTTCCGCCTGGCTCCTGATCCACGCGAGCGCGGCGGGATCGTCGTCGCGGCTCATCGCCGGCACGACCACATAGTCGGCGCCTTCGGGATGTTCGGCGTCGAACGCCGCGATGGTCGCGTCGGGCTCGACGGCAAGCGCCGGATAGAGCTGTACCGGCCCCGGACCGGTGGCCAGCAGGGCCACGTCGGCGACGTCGGCGCGCCGCAGGATGCCGGTCGGCATGAGATAGTCGGTGGTCTCCGTGGCGTCGTTGATGCCGATGACGGCGACCAGCGGCCGCGTGCGTTCGACGGGCCTCAGCGAAGCGAGCAGAGCCTGCGCCTCCTCCCGCGGCACCGGCGGGGCCGAGGCAGCCGTGGCCACCGGCAGGCTGAGCATCCAGCCGCCGAAGCCGGCGAATGAAAGGACGAAGAGCGCCACACCGCCCCAGATGAAGAAGGATTTCGACATGCCGCGTCTCCCGGAAAGGGAAGAAGGAACGGAAGCGCCTTCCTTCGGCCGTCCGGCCTTTTCGCGCTTCCATCGAGCAGCCGGACTCTAGCAGTCACCGCATCTGGCAGAAATGACAAAGATATGGCAATTTCCGCCAATGCATACCGTCGTCTTCATCGTCTATCCCGGCTTCGAGCTGCTCGACGTCTCGGGGCCGGCCGCGGTGTTCAACGGCGCCAACCGCGCCCTTGGCCAGCGCGGCAAGCCGGCCTTCTACAAGGTCGTGCTGGCATCGGTCGAAGGCGGCGTCGTCGAAAGCAGCAGCGGCGTCGCGCCGGACACAAGGCCGCTCGCCGGGCTCGATCCGGGCGAGGCGCAGACGGTCCTAGTGGCGGGCGCGGAGCGCGAGCCGCTCATGCAGGCGGTGTTAGATCCCGCCCTGAAGGCTGCCCTGCCGCCCCTTGCCGGAAAGGCCGAACGCTTCGGCTCGGTCTGCTCCGGCGGCTTCGTGCTTGCCGCGCTCGGGCTGCTCGACGGCTGCCGCGTCGCCACCCACTGGGATTCCTGCGAGCCTTTCGCGAAAGCCTTTCCGAAGGTCACGGTCGATCCCGACGCGCTCTACGTGGTCGAGGACAGGTTGTGGACGTCGGCCGGGGTGACGACCGGCATCGACATGGCGCTGGCGATGGTCGCGCGCGACCTCGACGCGGCGATCGCCGGCGAGGTGGCGAAGCGGCTGGTGCTCTATGCAAGGCGGCCCGGCTACCAGTCGCAGTTCAGCCCGGTGCTCACGGCGCAGGTCAAGGGCGCCAGCCCGTTCGCCGAGCTGATCGGCTGGATGCAGGCGAACCTCGACCTGGCCCTCGACGTGCCCTCGCTCGCCGCCCGCGCGGGGTTGAGCGAACGCACCTTCCATCGCAAATTCGTGGCGGCGACCGGCCAGACGCCGGCCCGCTTCGTCGAGACCGCCCGGCTCGACGCCGCGCGCATGCTGCTGTCGCGCGGGCTGCCGCTGAAATCGGTCGCCGCGCAGGTCGGGCTCTCCCCGCCCGCCCGGCTCACGGACGCCTTCGAGCGCCGCTTCGGCGTCACGCCGCGGCTATTCCGTGAGATGCACCCTGAGCTGTAGCGTGTCGCCCCGTCAGGCGCGATAGCGCTCGACGAGGAGGGCGAGGCGCTCGACGGCGGCGACCGCCGCCTTGTGGTCCTGCGAGAAGTTCAGCCGCACGCTGTCGCCGGCATGAGGGCTGAACTCGGTTCCCGGCGTCACCACCACATCCGCCTGAAGCCGCAGCGCCTTGGCGAAGCCGGCATGCGGGATCGCCAGCGCCGGCAGGCGCGGGAAGAGGTAGCTGCCCGCCTCCGGCGTGCGCGCGAACACGCCGTCGATGCCGCGCAGCACGGCGAGGAGATCGTCGCGGATGGCCTGGTGCCGGCGGATGCGCTCGTCCATCCAGCCGTCCGGCTCGGCGAACCAGGTCCGCAGCACCGCCTGGCTGTAGCCGGCCGCGCGCAGCGACACGATCGCCTGCAGCTTCTCCATGCGGGCGATCACCTCCTTCGAGCCGAAGGCGACGCCGAGCCTATAGCCGCTGAGCGATTCCGTCTTCGACGGCCCCATGATCGTGACGACGGTTTCGGGATCGACGGCCTCCAGCGCGCGCAGATGGGTGTAGGAGACGCCCTCGTAGCGCAGGCGCGAATAGAGCTGGTCGACGATGATCTTCGCGCCGTACTGCCCGGCGAGCGCCGCGATGCGGCCGATCTCGTCGGCCGAATAGACGACGCCGGTCGGGTTGTTGGGGTTGGAGAACAGGAACACCCGCGCCCCGGCCCTGAAGGCCTCCTCGAGTTCGTCGAGGTCGAGCCCCGAGCGGCCGGCCGGCGCCTCGACATGACGCAGCTGGACCGGCAGCATCTCGCCCTCGAAGAACTCGACCAGCTTGCGGTTGGCGAAATAGTCCGGCTGCACGACCGCGACCTTGTCCCCCCGCGACACCGTTGCGGCGACGGCGAGGAACAGAGCGCCCTGCGTGCCCGGCGTGACGATCAGCCCGTCGCGCGCGTCGACCGGCGCGCCGGTGAAGGCGGCGAGCCGCTCGCCGACCAGCTCGCGGATGGCGCCGTCGCCGCGATATTCGGTGTAGGCCTGCCTGCCGCCGAGCGCGACGCCGGCGGAAAAGACCTCGAACGACCCCGGAGTCGGCTCATGCGCGTCGACGTCGCCATGCGAGAAATCGACCGGCACGCCCGGCAAGGGCTCGCCGCGCAGCAGGGTAAGGATATCGGCGGAGCCCTGGCGGACTTCCTGGCCGGGGGCGTTGTCCGTTCCCAACCGGCTGAACTTGGCCGCGATCGACATTGGCGCACTCCTAAAACGGGGCAAGCGTGATGGTGAGGAGCCGATCATAAATCCGGCTCCGGAAGCAGGAAAATCCCTTCTTTTGCAAATTCAGAAGATATAAAAAACATCTTATGGACATCCGTTTCCTCGAGAGCTTCGTCATCGTCGCCGAATGCGGCTCCATCGCCGAGGCTGCGCGGCGGCTCAACGTGACGCCGGCCACGCTGGCGCAGCGGCTGCGCGTGCTCGAAGGCGACCTCGGCCATTCGCTGGTCAGCCGCGCCGGCCGCACCGTGCGCGCCACCGGCGCGGGCCTCGCGGTCCTGCCGCATGCGCGTCAGCTGGTGGAGGCGGCCCGCGACCTCAGGGCCATCGCCGCCAGCGACGTGCCGGCGGGGCAGCTTCGGCTCGGCGCGACGGCAACCGCGCTCACCGGCCTCCTGCCGCAGATCGTCACGACCCTCAACGCGCGCCATCCCAGCATCGACTATTTCGTGCGGCCGGGCGCGTCCGTCGACCTCTACCACCAGGTGATCGGGGGCGAGCTCGACGCGGCCCTGATCGTGCAGCCGCCCTTCGCCATTCCCAAATCCGCCAGCTGGCTGACGCTGCGCGACGAGCCGCTGGTGCTGATCGCGCCGGAGGGGTTTGCGGAGGAGGAGCCGCGGGCGATGATCGCGCGCCATCCCTTCATCCGCTACGACCGCAACCAGTGGGGCGGGCAGCTGGTCGACGCGTATCTGCGCGGCAACGGGCTGCGTGTGCGCGAATGGCTGGAGCTCGACGCGCTGGACGCGATCGCGACGCTGGTCCACCGGGGGCTCGGCGTCGCCATCGTCCCCGACTGGGCGCCGCCGTGGCCGGCGGGGCTGGCGCTGCGCAAGACCGTCCTGCCGGGCGGCGCGACCCGCCGCACCGGCGTGCTGTGGAGCCGGACCGGCGCGCGCATCGCCGCCGTCCGCGCGATGATCGACGCCTGCGCCGCCTGCTATCCGACGGGTAAAACCGTTCCGGGCTGACCCGCCGGTTCCGCATCCCGGCCGCCTCGAAACGGCGGCATCGGAAGGCCGTCCGGAGAAAATGCAACTGATTACTTGCTTTTTGGCGGCGAGGAGAGGATGATGCGGCGATAGCAGACAGGAGGAAGGCTATGAGGAATCTGGTGGCGACCACGTCGCTCGCGCTCGTTCTTGCCAGCGGCATTGCCGGCAGCGCATTCGCGCAGGACTATCCCGAAATGTCGGTTCGCTATGCGAACTTCATGCCCGAGGGCTTCACGACGTCGGTGATCGACCAGTTCGTCGCCGACGAGATCGCCAAGCGCACCGACGGCAAGGTCAAGTTCGAGATGTTCCACGGCGGCACGCTGGGCGGCCCGGCCGAGATGGTCGAACTCGTCGGCGCCGGCGCGGTCGACATCGGCAACTTCCCGATCGGCTATTTCTTCAGCCAGTTCCCGGTCTCCGGCCTCGCCGATTCGCTGCCGATCATCTTCCCCAATGCGGAAGCGGCGGCGCAGGTCCAGAAGGACGCCTATGCCGCGCTGGAAGAAGTACGCGCCGAGTTCGACGCGGCGAACCTGCACCCCTTCCTCTATCGCGGCCTGCCGCAATACCGCCTGCTCTGCACCAAGCCGGTGAAGACGCTGGCCGATTTCGACGGCCTCAAGGTGCGCACCTACGGCACCTTCCACCCCATCGTCTTCACCACCTTCAAGGCCGTGCCGGTCAATATCGAGCTGGGCGAGATGTATGAGGGCCTGCAGCGCGGCACCGTCGACTGCGCCTATCTCAACTACCAGACCGCCGTGCTCTACAATTTGTTCGAGGTCGCCAAGTTCACCAGCGACGCCGAGTTCGGCGCGACGCCGCTCTACCTCGCCTATGTCAACAAGCAGGTGTGGGACTCGTGGACGCCGGAGTTCCAGGCGCTGTTCAACGAAGTCGTGGACGAGGCCGAGAAGAAGGCCGCCGACGAGATCGAGGCGACCGAGGCGAGCGGCCTCGAGGCGCTGAAGGCCAAGGGCGTCGAGCTGGTCCATTTCGAGGATCAGGAAAAGATGGAGGAGGCCCTGCCCGACTTCCTCGACCTGTGGGTCGAGCATCTCGACAAGGCCGGCCACGGCGAGGCGGCGAAGAAGCATGCCGACTTCGTCCGCGAGCGGCTGAAGGCCTACGCGCAGTAAGGCCTTCATCCGGAAACTTGCGGGAGGAACGTGCATGCCCATGCACGCCGTCGACACTGCGCTCGGCCGGGGGCTTGAACAGGCGCTCGGCTGGGCGCTGCGCGTCAGCGCCTGGATCGGCTGGATCGCGCTCGGCCTGATGATGATCGTCGGGACCGCCGACGTCATCGGCACGGCCTTCTTCAGGCGGCCGATCGTCGGCGCGTTCGAGATGGCCGAGTCGGCGCTTGCCGTGGTCATGTTCCTCGGGCTGATCCATGTCCAGGCGCGGCGCAACCACATCGTCGTCGACCTCGCCGTCGCCCGCCTGCGCGGCACGGCGCGGCGGCTCGCCGATTGCCTCGCGCTCCTCGGCACCGCGCTCGCGCTCTACCTCGTCGCCCGCCAGACCTGGCCGCTGATGCTCGACAGCTGGCGCATCGCCGAGGTGGCGGGCGGCGTGTTCAACTTCCCCGTCTATCCGGTCAAGACGCTGGTCTGCCTCGGCGCGAGCATCGCCACCCTCGTGGCGGCGGGCCAGTTCCTGCGCGCCGTCGTCGCCCTGTTCACCGGTGCCGAAAGGCGGGACGCATGACCCCGATAGAGCTCGGCCTCGCCGCCATCGCCGCGACGCTCGTCCTGGCGCTGGCCGGCATCCCGATCGGCCCGGCGATGATCCTCGCCGCCTGCGGCGGCATGTGGCTCACCGTCGGCGAGCGCTTCATGTGGGTGACGCTGAAGACGCTGCCCTACGACTTCGCCTCGCAATACACCTTCGTCGTCGTGCCGATGTTCGTGTTGATGGGCGTGGTCGCGGCGCGCGCCGACATCATCCAGGACCTCTACCGCGCCGCCGCGAAATGGATGGGGGGCACGCGCAGCGGCCTTTATGCCGCGACGGTCTTCGCCTCGGCCGGGTTCTCGTCGATCTCGGGTTCGACCGTGGTCAACTCGGCGGTGTTCGGCAAGGTGGCGCTGCCGGAGATGCTGAAGCACGGCTGCCACAAGGGCTTCAGCGCCGCCTCCATCGCCGCCGCCGGCACGCTCGCCGGCCTGATCCCGCCGTCGCTTTCCTTCGTCATCTACGGCATCCTCACCGGGCAGTCGATCGGCCAGCTCTTCATGGCCGGCGTGTTCCCCGGCCTGCTGACGATGCTCGGCTATCTCATCGCCATCGTCCTCGTCGTCCGCCTCTTCCCCGGCTACGCGCCGACCTCGATCACCCGCTATCCGTTCAGTGAGAAGATCCGCTCATTGAAGGCGGTGTGGCCGATCCTCGTCCTCGCCACGCTGGTGCTCGGCGGCATCTACACCGGCACCATGCCGCCCTCGGCCGCGGGCGCGGTAGGCGCGGCCGGCGCGATCGTCCTCGCCTTCGCCCGGCGCTCGATCAGTGCGCGCGGGCTGGCGGATTCGCTGCAGGAAACCATGATCCTGACCGCGACGCTGTTCATCGTCGTGGTCGGCGGGCTGCTGCTCGGCCGCTTCTTCGTCATCAGCGGCTTCATCCGCGAGATCACGGCCATCCTCGTCGCCGTCGACCTCGGCGTCTACGGCTTCCTGCTGCTGGTCATCGCGCTCTATCTGGTGCTGGGCATGTTCGTCGACCCGCTGTCGATGGTCGTCGTCACGCTGCCGGTGCTCTATCCGATCGCGCAGGCGCTCGACATCAACCCCATCTGGTTCGCCGTCATCATCGTCAAGCTGGTCGAGATATCGGCGGTGACGCCGCCGGTAGGCCTGAACCTGTTCGCGGTGATGGCCGCGTCCGACACGAAGATCTCGGCGGGCGAGATCTATCGCGGCATCCTGCCGCTGCTCGGGGCCGAGGTGGTCGTCCTCGCCCTCCTGGTCGCCTTCCCGGCGATCTCCACCTGGCTGCCGGCGATGATGATCGGCAACTGACCCCTTTTCTAAGCATTCGAGGCGAACATGAGCGTGGCCGACACCAAGATCAGCTTTTCCGACCTGCCCGCCCTGATGGGCAAGACGGCCTATGTGTCCGAGTGGATGGCCATAGACCGCGCCCATCTGTCGCTTTTCGCCACGGCGACCTATCTCGACCCGGCCCATGTCGACCTGACCTTCAGCCGCAACAACGAGTTCGGCGCCGACCTCGTCGACGGCATGCTGCTCTTGTCGCTGCTGGTCTACTGGAACTTCCGCTATTTCCCGCTCGAGGGCGAGAAGCTGTGGGGGCTGAACTACGGCTTCGACAAGGTGCGCTTCGTCACGCCGGTGATGGTGGGCGAGCGCGTGCGCGCCACCTGCACGGTCAAGGACATGAAGAAGCGCGGCGACGGCTGGTTCGGCACCCTCGCCGTCACCGTCGAGAAGGAAGGCGCCGACAAGCCGGCGATGACGGCCGACTGGCTCGTCCTCTTCCTGGAGAGCGCGAATGGCTGACCCGGCCGCCGCGGCGGGCGGCACACCGCTCTTGCCGCGCATTTCCGACTATCCGGCCTACTGGGCCGAGCGGACGCCCGGCGCCGCCGCCTTCTTCTTCGGCGACGCGCGCTGCGACTTTCCGCGGTTTCGCGACCTCATCGACCGCTATGCCCGGGCGCTGGTCGCCGCCGGCGTCGAAAAGGGCGACCGCGTCTCGGTGCTGTCGACGCCGCGGCCGGAATTCTTCATCGCCTTCCTCGCCACCGCCTCCATCGGCGGCATCTGGGTCGGGCTCAACCCGCGCTACACGCCGGGCGAGATCGCCCGCGTGCTCGCCGACGCGGCGCCTTCGGTCGTCCTCGCCCTCGCCTCGTTCGAGGGGGAGGACCTTCGCGGCAGGCTTGTCGAGGCCGCCGGCATCGCGGCCTTCAGCGGACGGCTGGTCGCCTTCGGCGATACGCAGGACGAGATCGACGCCTTCCTGCGCGGCGGCGACGCGGTCGACGACGACGCGCTCGCGGCGCGGCGGGCGGCGGTGACGCCCGACGACCCGGCGCTGATCGTCTACACCTCCGGCTCGACCGGCGAGCCGAAGGGCGCGCTCCTCACCCATTTCGGCCTCTGCCACGGCTACAGCGTCCAGACCGCGCATTTTTCGCTGGAAGGCGCCTGCATCGTCTGCAACCTGCCGGTCAACCATATCGGCTGCGTCGGCGATCTGTGCTGCGCGCCGATGGTCGGCGGCGGGGCGATCACCTTCATGGAGCGGTTCGACCCGCAAGGCATCCTCGCGGCCATCGACAGCGGGCAGGTCCATTGTATGCTCGGCGTGCCGACCATGCTCCAGCTCATGACCGAGCTGCCCGCCTTCGCCACGACCGACTTCTCGCGGGTGCGGCTGATCTGCTGGGGCGGGGCGGCGCTGCCGCGCAACGTGCTGGCGAAGCTGCGCGAGAAGAGCTGCCGCCTCGGCGTCACTTACGGCATGTCGGAGGTACCCGGCTCGATCACCATGTCGGCGGCCGGCGCCGGCGACGACGAACTGACCCAGACCGTCGGCAACCCGACCGTCGGCCTCGACCTCATTCTCGTCGCCGACGACGGCAGCGTCTGCGCCCCCGGCGAGGAGGGCGAGGTCAGGCTGAAGCATCCGAGCATCCTTTCCGCCTATTACCGCCGCCCGGAGGCGACGGCCGAGGCGTTCGACGCGGACGGCTATTTCCGCACCGGCGATGTCGGCGTCCTCGATGAGGCGGGGAACCTCAGGCTCGTCGGCCGCAAGAAGGAGATGTTCAAGTCGGGCGGCTACAACGTCTACCCGCGCGAGATCGAGGTCTGCCTCGAGCAGCACCCGGACGTCGCCCTCGCCGCGGTGATCGGCGTTCCCGACCCGCTGTTCCAGGAGGTCGGCCACGCCTATGTCATCCCCGGCCAGGGCGTGGCGCATGACGGGCTGGCGGAACGGCTCGCCGACTGGTGCCGCGAGCGCCTCGCCAACTACAAGCGGCCGAAGCGCATCGCCGTCAGCGCCGAGCTGCCGCTGCTGCCCGTCGGCAAGGTCGACAAGGTGGCGCTGAAGCGCCGCCATGCCGAGGGCTGACGCCGCGCCCGGAGCGGCCCTCCTTCCCACCAGTCCCGCCGCTCCGGACCTCTTTCCCGTCCCCGCTTCGATGTCCCGAATTGACGGCCCGGCGTCTCATTTGTTCCGATACGTAAGGTGCGGCCTCGTCTAGGTTGGCCGACGGATGTGCGGGAGGAGACCGCGTCCGGGGAGGAGACGGCATGTATGCGGTAATCGGCGCCGGCCCGATGGGGCTGGCCGCGGCGCGCAACCTCGACAAACAGGGCATCGCCTTCACCGGCTTCGAGCAGCACTCGGATGTCGGCGGGCTGTGGGACATCGACAACCCCCACAGCACCATGTACGAGACCGCGCACCTGATCTCGTCGAAGACGACGACCGAATTCGCCGAGTTCCCGATGCCGGCCTCGGTCGCGCCCTATCCGCGCCATGACGAGATGCGCCGCTACTTTCGCGACTACGCGCGGCATTTCGACCTTTACCGCCACTACGAGTTCTCGACCCGCGTGATCGAGGCGAAGCCGGACGGCGACGACTGGCTGGTGACGACGGAAAGGGACGGCGCGCGGCAGACGCGCCGGTTCAAGGGGCTGCTGATCGCCAACGGCACGCTGCATCACCCCAACGTGCCGCGCCTCGACGGCGAATTTTCCGGCACGCTGATGCACGCGGCAGACTATCGCAGCCCCGCGCAGCTCGCCGGCAAGCGGGTGCTCGTCGTCGGCTGCGGCAATTCCGGGGCCGACATCGCGGTCGACGCGGTCCACCACGCGGCGCGCGTCGATATCTCGGTCAGGCGCGGCTACTACTTCATCCCGAAATTCATCTTCGGCAAGCCGACCGACACGCTGGGCGGCAAGGTCAGGCTGCCGCGCCGGGTCAAGCAGTTCCTCGACGCCGCGCTGGTGCGGGCGGTGATGGGCAAGCCCTCGCAATACGGCCTGCCCGACCCGGACTACCGGATGTACGAATCGCACCCGGTGATGAACTCGCTGATCCTCCACCATATCGGCCAGGGCGACATCGTCCCGCGCGGCGACATCGCGAAGCTCGACGGCGACGGGGCGGTGTTCGAGGACGGCAGCCGCGGCGAGTACGACCTGATCCTGCTCGCGACCGGCTACAAGCTCGACTATCCGTTCATCGACCGGGCGGCGCTGAACTGGCCGGCCGGCGCGGGCGCGCCGCTTCTCTACCTCAACGTCTTCCACCCCGGGCGCGACAATTTGTTCATGATGGGCATGATCGAGGCCGCCGGCCTCGGCTGGGAAGGGCGCAACGCGCAGGCCGAGCTGGTCGCGCTCTACATTCGCGGACTGGCCGAGGGCGTCCCCGCCGCCGCGCGGCTGAACGAGGCGAAGGCGCGGGCAGCCGAAACGCGCATCGACGGCGGCTACGCCTATCTCGAGCTCGAGCGCATGGCCTACTACGTCCACAAGGACAGCTATCGCCGCGCGCTCGCCGGCCATGCCGGGGCGCTGCGCCGGGAACTGGCGGCCGTGCCGCCGCATCCGACATTCAACCGACAGCCAGAGATGCAGGAATGAGCGGTCCCGTCCCCATCCAGTTCGATCCCGCCAGCCTCGTCATCCTCAACGTGCTGCTCGCGCTGATGATGTTCGGCGTGTCGCTGACCTTGCGGCCGGCCGATTTCAGGCTGGTCCTCACCCAGCCGCGCCCGGTCTTCGCCGGGCTGTTCGCGCAGTTCCTGCTGCTGCCGGCCGCGACCTGCTTCGCGACATGGTTCTTCGAGATCGACCCGGAGCTGTCGCTCGGCATGATCCTCGTCGCGGCGTGCCCGGGCGGGGCGTTCTCCAACATCATGACCTGGCTGGCGCGCGGCAACGTCGCCGTCTCGATCAGCATGACGGCGGTGTCGAGCCTCGTCGCGACGGTGCTCACCCCGCTCAACTTCGCCCTCTACGGCTGGCTCAATCCCTATACGCGCGAGCTGCTCGTCTCGATCGCGGTCGACGCCGGCGACATCGTGCTTCTCGTCCTCGTCGTCCTCGGCCTGCCGCTGCTGATCGGCATGGCGGTCGGCCGGCGCTTTCCGGGCATGGCCGCCACGGTCGAGCCGCCGCTGCGCATCTTCGCGCTCATCGTCTTCCTCGCCTTCGTCGCCATCGCCTTCAGCAACAATTTTTCCCTGTTCGTCGAGCGCTTCAACACCTTCTTCTGGCTGGTCGTCGCCCACAACACGATGGCGCTGCTGCTCGGCGCGCTGATGGGCCGGCTGATGCGGCTCGACACGCCCGACCGGCGGGCGGTGACGCTCGAGGTCGGCATCCAGAATTCCGGCCTCGGCCTCATCATCCTCTTCACCTTCATGCCCAATGCCGGCGGCATGATGCTGATAACCGCCTTCTGGGGCGTGTGGCATCTGGTATCGGGGCTGACGCTGTCCAGCATCTGGGCCCGCATCCCGATCCGCGACGCGGGCACGCGCCCATGAGCGCACGGGTGCTCATCACCGGGGCGGGCGGCTATGTCGGCAGCCTGCTCGGCAGCCGGCTGGCGCGCGATCTCCATGTCGTCGGCACCGACATCAGGCCGCGCGACGACCTGCCCTTTCCGGTGCTGCGGATGGACGTGCGCGACTCGGCGCTCGGCACGCTGCTCGGCGACGAGGCGATCACCCATGTCGTGCATCTCGCCTCGGTGCTCGACGCCGGCAACGACCGCGCCCGCGAGTTTGACATCGACGTTAACGGCACGCGGAACGTGCTCGAATGCTGCCTTTTAGCCGGCGTCGGCCACATCACCGTCACCAGCTCCGGCGCGGCCTATGGCTACCACGCCGACAACCCGGCCTGGATCGACGAGACACAGCCGCTGCGCGGCAACCCGGAATTCGCCTATTCCGACCACAAGCGCCGGGTCGAGGAGATGCTGGCCGAATACCGCGAGACGCACCCGGAGCTGCGCCAGCTCGTCCTGCGCCCCGGCACTATCCTCGGCGCGGCGACGAGGAACCTGATCACCAACCTGTTCCGGGCGAAGCGCATGCTCGCCATCAGGGGCAGCGAATCGCCCTTCGTCTTCATCTGGGACGAGGACGTGGTCGCCGCCATCGAGCACGGTCTGCGCGGCGACAGGAGCGGCATCTACAACATGGCCGGCGACGGCGCGCTGACGGTCCGCGAGATCGCCGCCATCCTCGGCAAGCCGGTCCGCACGCTGCCGGCGGGGCTGATCAAGGCGGCGCTGTGGGTCGCGCGCCGGCTCGGCATCGGCCGCTACGGGCCGGAGCAGGTCAATTTCCTGCGCTACCGGCCGGTGCTGTCCAACCGGCGGCTGAAGGAGGAATTCGGCTACCGGCCGCAGAAGACCTCGGAGGAGACGTTCCGCTTCTATGTCGGCCACGCCCGCGCGCGGGGCGAACTGTGAGCTGCACCCTGATCACCGGCGCCGGCGGCGGGCTGGGGCGGGCGCTGGCCCGCGCCTTCTGGCGGCGTGGCGACAACCTCGTCCTCGCCGATCTCGACCCTGCCCTGCTGAACGCGGTGGCGGACGAGCTGGGCGACGCCGGGCGCATCGTCTGCGTCGCCGGCGACATCACCGACCCCGCCCACAGGGAAGAGCTCCTCGTGCGGGCGCAGGCCCGCTTCGGCGGCGTCAGCGTCCTCGTCAACAATGCCGGCATCACCCATCGCTCGCCGGCGGCGAAGACCGACCCGGCGGTGCTGCGCAAGGTGATGCAGGTCGACTGGCAGGCGCCGCTGGAGCTGGCGCTCGCCGCGCTGCCGCAATTGCAGGCGCACAGAGGCGCGATCGTCAATATCGGCTCGATGGCCGGCTGGATGCCGGTGCTCGGCCGCGCCTTCTATTGCGGGGCCAAGGCGGCGCTGGCGCAGTCCTTCGAGGTGCTGCGCTGCGAACAGCAGCATCTCGGCATCCATGTGCTGATGGCCTATCCGAGCTTCCTCGACACGCCGATCGAGCGGAACGCGCTCGGCCATGACGGCAGGCCGGCCCGCCACGCCCGCTCGACCATCGGCCGGCTGAAAAACGCCGACTGGATGGCCGAACGCATCGTCGCGGCACTGGAAAAGCGGAAGAAACGCGTCTATTCGGACCGCGCGAGCGTGGCGGCAAGCCTGTTGTGGCGGCTCGCACCCGACCTTTACCAGCGGCTGATGACGCGCAAATTCGCCGTGGAGCTCGAGCAGTGATAGACCCTTGGCTCCTTCTCGGAGCCTTCATCCTTGTCGCCTACACGGTCGAGGCCGTGACCGGCTTCGGAAGCATCGTCATCGCCTTGTCGCTCGGCGCGCTGTTCCTGCCGATCCCCGAGCTCCTGCCGGTGCTGGTGCCGCTCAACATCGCCCAGAGCGGCTACCTGACCTTCCGCCACCGCCGCCGCATCCACCTGCCGACGCTGTTTCGCCTCATCCTGCCGCTGATGGCGGCGGGCACGGTGATCGGCTACCTGCTGCGGCCCGCGCTCGAAGGCGCGCTGCTGAAGACCCTGTTCGGCCTGCTGATCGTCTGGTTCGCCGGGCGCGAATTGTGGCGGATGGCGCGCGGCGGCGAGGCCGTCCGCCACGGCCTTGCGGTGACGCGCGGGCTGATGCTGGCCGCCGGCGTCAGCCACGGCCTGTTCGCCTCGGGCGGGCCGCTGCTCGTCTACGGCCTCGCCGGGACGCCGCTCGACAAGGCGCGGCTGCGCGCGACGCTGATCGCGGTCTGGCTGGCGCTCAACGGCCTGCTCACGATCATCTTCCTGTTCGACGGCAGCCTGATCCCCAACCTGCCCCGCCTGGTGACCTACCTGCCGGTGGTGCTGGTCGGCCTCGTCGCCGGCGAATGGCTGCACAGCCGCATCGACGAGCGGCGCTTCCGCCAGTTCGTCTTCGCGCTGCTCGCCGTCACCGGCGTGCTGCTGGCGCTGCCGGGCTGACGCAAATCTAGCCAGCCGGCTCCTCGTGCATCTTCTTGAAGTGGATCAGGCCAGGCGCCCACATGTGCTTGACCGGGTCGACGTCGACATGGATCACCGCCGCGCCGCCGCTGTCGAGCGCACGGCCGAGCGCGGCGCGGAACGCGCCGGCCGAGGACACGCGCTCGCCATGCGCGCCCATCGACTGCGCCATCAGGTCGAAGCGGATCTCGCCGAGGTCGGTCTTGATCGACTCGTCAGCGCCGAGCTTCTTGAACAGCATGGTCTTGAACGGCCGCAGCATGAAGTGCTGGTTGATCTTGACCATGCCCCACTGCTTGTCGCACAGCACGATCCAGATCACCCGCGCCTTGTTGCGCACCGCCGTCTGGACCTCCTGCGGGTGGAAGCCGAAGGCGCCGTCGCCGATGATGCAGCACACCGGGACCTCCGGGCAGGCGACCGCCGCGCCGATGGCCTGCGCCATGCCGGCTCCCAGCATGCCGAAGCGGAAGGTGGAGAGGATGCGGTTCGGCACCCGCGCCTTGTGGTAGAACATCGCCCAGACCGCGGCGTTGCCGCCGTCGGCCACCAGCACGCTGTCCTCGGGGAACAGCTCGCCGCAGATCGTGGCGATATGGGCCGGGTTCATCGGCTCGCTTATGTCTGCGAGCGCCTTGTCCCAGCCGGCGCGCTCGTCGGCCATCAGCTTTGCGTAGCCCTCCATGCGCCGCCGGCGGGCGTCGAGGCCGGCGATTTCCATCGTCTCCAGCCGCCCGGCCAGTGCGGAAAGAAACCCTTTCACATCGGCCAGCACCGGCAGATCGGCGGGCTTGTTCAGGCCGAGATTGCCTTCGTCGATGTCGACCTGGATCGTGCGCTGCTCGGCGGGGTCGCGCCAATAGGGCGGCTTGCCCCACCAGTCGGTCTCGCCGAGGCGCGAGCCGAGGACCAGCGCGACGTCCGCCTCGTTGCGCACCTTGTGGTTGATCCTGACATGCGGCATCGGCACGGCGAGCGGCGAGGTCTCGGGCAGGGCGCCGCGCGCCGCCCAGCTCGTCGTCACCGGGGCGTGGGTGAGCATCGCCACCCGCTCCAGCTCGGCGAAGGCGCGCGCATGGACGACGCCGCTGCCGGCATGGATCATCGGCGCGTCGGCCTCGGTGAGCCAGCGCGCGGCGCGCTCGACCTGATCTTCCGGCGCGGGGATCGGCGCGGCGCGGCGGTATTGCGTGGGCTTCGACGCGGCGGGAGCCTTGACCTTGCCGTTCATCAGCGTTTCCGGCACGTCGAGATGGACGACGCCGGGGCGGCCTTCCCACGAGGCTCGCAGCGCCTTGCGCGCCAGCTCCGGGATGCGCTCGAAGGAGGAGACCGCCGCGCTCCACTTGGCGATGCGGCCGATCACCCCGGCCTGGTCGAAGCACTGGTAGGCGCCGCCGCGGTCGGGATACATGATCGCCGGCCGGCGGGCGCTGGTGATGGCGAGCACCCGGTTGCCCTCCGCCTGCTCGACGACGAGGCCGGGCAGGAGATTGGCCACCCCCGGCCCGTTCGAGGCCATGCACACGCCGAGCCTGCCCGTCAGCCGCGCATAGGCCCCGGCCATGTGGGCGGCGCTGGTCTCGTGGCGCGGCGTGACGATCTCGATGCCAAGCCGGTGAAGCGCCGAATAGAAGCCGAAATAGGTTCCGTCGATGATGCCGAACACGCGCTCGACGCCTTCGGCATGCAGCATGCGGGCGAGAAGCTCGCCGCCTTTCATCTCGCTCATGTAATTCCCCCCGATAGTCGCCTTTCCGGGCGGCCACTGGCCCGATCCCGGAATATGCTCTACTAACTAAGAGCTTAGTTCAGCGGGGGCTGACCGTAACGTTTCAAACAGGACGGGCAGGCGGCAATTCGGGCCATGAGCGAGGATCTCTTCAGCGTCAACCGGCTTTATGCGCGCGCGGTCATCCAGAGCGCCGACCGGCAGGCGCTGGCGCTGCCGGCCGAATTGCGCAAGGCGGTCGAGGACCATGCGCGGCTGCCACTCGCCACGCTCGACCGTCTGTGGGACGCCTATTGCGGCGCCAGCGGCGACGCGCTCGCCGGCCTGCGCCTCGGCCTCGAATTGCAGGCCGGCCATCTCGACTGCGCCGGCATGCTGCTCGCCTCCTGCGACACGCTGGGCGAGGCGCTGGAGCAGCTCGTCGAGGTCGCGCCCATCGTCGGCGAGGGCGGCGATTTCGTGGTCGACAACGACGGCGACCTCGTCGCGGTCCACTACCGGCCGCATCTGGCGACGCGGCAGGCCGAGCGCGTCGAAGCCGCGCTCGCCGGCCTGCTCCGGCTCAGCATCTGGGCGACGGGCGGCGCGTTCCGGCCGGCCGGCCTCAGCCTCGCCCACCAGCCGCTCGGCGCGCCGGGCGAGTACCGCGCGCTGCTGCGCATCCCGCTGACCTTCGGCGCGGCCGACAACGCGCTGATGTTCGACGCCTCGCAGCTCGCCCTGCCGCTGATCCAGGCCAACGGCACGCTGCGCGCGCATCTGCGCGAGCTGACCGACCGGATGCTGGCCGAGCTCGGCCAGGCCAGCCTTTCCGCCGAGGTGCAGCGGCTGATCCGCACCAATCCGCGCTGGGGCAAGGAGCGCGTCGCCGAGCGGCTCAGCCTCAGCGGCCGGCACCTGAACCGGCGGCTGGCCGAGGAGGGCACCTCGTTCAAGCTGCTGCGCGACGCCAGCCTCCATGCCCTCGCGGTGGAGCGGCTGCGCGGCGGCTCCGGTCTGCGCGACATCGCCGAGGCGCTGGGCTTTTCCGACGAAAGCGCCTTCGCCAAGGCGTTCCGCCGCTGGACCGGGCTGACGCCGGCCCAGTTCCGCCGCCGGCGCGAGGCGGTGGCGGGCTGACGCCGAAAGCGGGGGCGAGACCATGCGGATCGAGACCCAGGACGAAGCTCTCGCCTTCCTGCGCGCCGAACTCGCCCGCCGTGACGGCCAGCCGCCGGAGACGGCCGAGACCCACATCTCGCTCGTCCTCCTCGGCCGCAGCATCGCGTGGAAGCTGAAGAAGGCGGTACGCCAGCCCTATCTCGATTTCTCGACGCCCGAGCGGCGGCTGGCGCTGTGCGAACGCGAGCTCGAGCTCAACCGCCGCACCGCGCCCGGCCTCTACCGCCGGGTACGGCGGCTGACACGGACAAGCGACGGAACGCTGACGCTCGACGACGAGGGGACGCCGGTCGAGGCCGTGCTCGAAATGGCGCGCTTCGACGAGGACAAGCTCCTCGACCGCATGGCACGGCGCGGCGCGCTCTCACTGCCTCTCATCGCGCGGCTCGCCGCGACGATCGCCGCCTTCCACGCCGACGCGCCGACGGTTGCCGATGCGCGCACCAGCGGCAGCGCCCGGATCGAGGCGGTGCTGCGCATCAACGAGGCCGGGCTGGAGGCGGGGCGCGCCGTGTTCGGCGACGCCGCGACCGAGGCGGCGGTGCAGGCGATGCGCGCCTTGTGGCGACGCCATCGGCCGCTGCTCGACGCGCGCCAGCGCGAGGGCAAGGTGCGGCGCTGCCACGGCGACCTTCATTTGCGCAACATCGTCGAGATCGACGGCGAGCCGGTGCTGTTCGACTGCCTCGAATTCGACGAGGAGATGGCGACGATCGACATCCTCTACGATCTCGCCTTCCTCGTCATGGATCTGTGGCATCGCGACCTCGGCGCGCTCGCCAACCTCGTGTTCAACCGCTATCTCGACGCCGCCAACGAAACAGCCGGCCTGCCGCTTATGCCACTGTTCCTCGCTATGCGCGCCACCGTGCGCGCCCATGTGACGGCGAGCCAGGCGCTGCAAGGCGGCGCGGACGCGGATGCGCTCGCGGAAGAAGCCCGCGCCTATCTCGACCTCGCCCGCGCGCTTGCCGCGCCGCCGGCCCCGCGCCTTGTCGCCATCGGCGGCTATAGCGGCTCCGGCAAGTCGACGGCGGCGGCACGGATCGCCCATGCCATCGGCCCCGCGCCCGGCGCGCGGATCCTCTCCAGCGACCGCATCCGCAAGGCGCTGTTCGGGGTGGCGGCCGAGACGCGCCTGCCGGATGAGGCCTACCGGCCGGAGGTCTCGGGCACGGTCTATGCGCGGCAATGCGAGGAGGCGGCCCGCATCCTCGCCGCCGGCCACGGCGTGATCGCGGACGCCGTGGCCGGCCGGCCGGAGGAACGCGCCGCCATTGAGGCGGTGGCGGCGGCGGCCGGCGTCGATTTCGCCGGCTTCTGGCTCGAGGCGCCGGAGCGCATGCTGGTCGAGCGGGTCGAGGCGCGGCGCGGCGATCCGTCCGACGCGACCGCTTCCGTCGTGCGCGCCCAGCTCGGGCGCGATCCCGGGCCGATGGGCTGGCGGCGGATCGACACGCGGGACGGCGAGGCGGCGGAGAGGATCGCGGCGCATCTTTGACGGGGGTGCGACCTCGCGTCATCGCCGCTTGCCGACCCGCTTTATGGACAGGCCGCGCCTAGTGGTGTTCAAGGAGCGGGCACGCCTCAGGGCTTCGGGACCGAGCATGAAACGCATTATCCTCGCCATGACCGGGGCCAGCGGCGCCCCCTACGGCCTGCGGATCGCGCAGGTGCTGCGCGGCGTCGACGGCATCGAGACGCATCTCGTCGTCAGCCCGGCGGCGCGGCGCACCATCGCGCAGGAATGCGACGTCGCGATCAGGGACATCGAGGCGCTGGCCGACGTCGTCCACCGCCATGCCGACATCGGCGCGCCGATCAGCTCCGGCTCGTTCCGGGCGCACGGCATGATCGTCGCCCCGTGCTCGGTCAGGACCATGTCCAACATCGCCACCGGCAATGGCGGCGACCTGATCAGCCGCGCCGCCGACGTGACGCTGAAGGAGCGCCGGCCGCTGGTGCTCGGCATCCGCGAAGCGCCGCTGCATGCGGGGCACCTCGAAACCATGCTGAAGCTGGCGCGGCTCGGCGCGGTGATCTTCCCGCCGGTGCCGGCGTTCTACAACCGGCCGGAAGGGATCGCCGACCTCGTCGACCATACCGTCATGCGCATGCTCGACCAGCTCGGCGTCGAGACCGGCATAGCCCCACGCTGGGGCGAATGAAGCGCCCGCCTCACGCGCGCAGCGCCTGCGCCGGCGTCTGCCTGTAGGCGAGGAAGGCCGGCAGCAGCGTGACCACTGCTGCGGCAATCAGGAATGCCAGCAGCAGCCGGACATCGGCGGCGTGGAACTCGACCGGCATGGCGATGCCGCTCGCCGCGCCGAGCTTCGCCGACAGGACGCGGGCGGCGGCATAGCCGATGGCGAAGCCGAGAACGAGCCCGGCGAGAACGACGGCAAAGGCCTCCAGCCAGACGATGGCCAGCACCACGGCGCGCGGCGCGCCGAACGCCCTGAGCGCGCCGATCTGGCGGCGGCGTTGCAGCACGTGGATGGCAACGACCATCAGGATGGCGGCGGCGACCAGCGCCTGCGCCCCGGCCGCGACCAGCGCCAGCACCTGCCGCGCATCGCCGAGCGTGCCGTAGAGCCGCGTCAGCACCTCGGCGGGGAAGGCGGCGAGCGTGGCGCCGCCGGCGCGGTATTCGAGGCGCAGATTGTAGGCGTCGGCGATCGATCTCGGCTTGACCACGATGGCGGGGACGCCGGGATTGTCGCCGTCCGCCAGCCTCGTCTCGTCCACCGGCCGCGAGGCGATCCCGCCCTCATGGTCGTGGTCGTGCCCATGATTGTGGCCGTGATCGTCGTCGTGCGCGTGATCGTGGCCATGGTCGTGACCGTGCGCTTCCGCCCCGTCATGGTCGGCCTCGCCGTCGCCATGGTCGGCATGGACGTCCCAGACGGCCTCGATCGGCACGAGGATGGCGCGGTCCCACGGCGTGCCGGTCGGCGCGAGGCGGCCGGTGATGCGGTACTCCATCCCGGCGTGGACCTCGCCCGCCTCGCCGGCATTGCCGTGGAACGGCCGGAAGGTCGAGCCGATGGCGCGCGCCACCTGCGCCCCCGCCACGGCGTCGCCGAGATGGTCGAAGCCCGTGCCTTCCGACAGCCCGCCGAACATGGCGATGGCGTCGGAGGTGGTGCCGATGATGGGGTGGGTCTCGATGAAGTCGCCGAAGCCGACCGGCACCGCTGCCGCGACGCGCGGGTCGGCGCGCAGCGCGGCCAGCACCTGCGGCTTCAGGAGCGGCAGCGGCGCGGGCTGGAGGAAGACGGAGGAGAGGACGAGCTGGGTCTCGCTGCCCGGCGCGCCGACCACCAGGTTGAACGGCGCGGCGGCGCGGGCGCTGCCGAGGCGCAGCGCGCGTTCCTGCAGGGTCACGGCGACGCCGAGCGCGGTGGCCAGCGCCACGAGGACGACGAGGATCGCGACGCCGACGCGATTGCGCACGAGATCGGCAAGGATGAAATGCAGCACCGGCGCGCCTCCTCAGCCGTCGATCCGGCCGTTGTCCAGCCGCAGGGTGCGGCCGAGCCGCGTGATCAGCCGGGGATCGTGGGTGGCGACGATCAGCGTCGCGCCCATCTCGCCGGCAAGGCCGATGACGAGGTCGGCGACGGCCTCGCCCGTTTCGGCGTCGAGGCTCGCGGTCGGCTCGTCGGCGACGATGATACCCGGCCGGCCGGCGAGCGCACGCGCCACGGCGACACGCTGCATCTGGCCGCGCGACATGGTCTCGACCGGCTGGTCGACGCGGCCGATGCCGACGCGCTCCAGCATGTCGAGGGCGAAGGCGCGCGCGCCCTCGGGCAGTCGCAGGCGCGAAAGCCGCTGCGGCAGCAGCACGTTGCCGAGCGCGGTGAGGCCGGGGAAGAGATGGAAGTCCTGCATGACGAGGCCGACATTGCGCGTGCGCCAGCGGTCGCGCCCTCCTTCCGGCATCGCCGCCAGGTCGTCATCCGCCCACGCAACCTTACCGATGGGGACGCGCTCCATGCCGGTGACGACGTTGATGAAGGTGGTCTTGCCCGAGCCGGACGGGCCGGTGAGCGCGACCTGCGCGCCCGGCGCGATGGAGAGCGCGGGAATGTCGAGCGCCGGCACGGGCAGCCCCGGATAGCGGATCGCGAGGCCTTCGACGGCGAGGGGGATCATGGCGCTACACCCGGCGGAAATCGGCATCGACGATGCGCAGCAGGCTGACGAAGCCGGTTTCGGGATCGGTCCACGAGCCGACCTCGAGCGTGCCCCTTACCTCGATCAGGCCGTTGGCCTGCTCGAAGGTCTGCGCCCGGCCGAGATAGATGACGACGATGTCGTTCGGCCAGTCGGCGTCGGAATCGCAGAACGGGCAGAGCGCGACCGGCACCTCGGTCAGCACGAAGAAATTCGCTTCCGCCTTGAGCGGCGGGGCCATGAAGCCGCGGATGGCGACGGCGCTGCCGGCCAGCTCCTTCACCCTGTCGGAAAAGGTCAGCCCGAGCACGCCGAACGAGGCGTAGAGCTGGCCGAAGGCGATGGTGTCGTCGGTCGCGGCGGCCCTCCCCGCCGGAGCGAGGGCAAGGGCGCAGGCCATGGCGAGCAGGCGGCGGCGGCCGGGATCGAGGGGCTGCGGCATGATCTCTACCCAAAGCGAAGCGGAAAGGCCCGGGCCCGAAGGCCCGGACCGGATGCGTGCGGGCGATGCCGCTTACTGCGTCTGCCGCGCGCCGAGCGCCAGCGCCTCGGCGATCACGCGGTAGACGTCGCTCTGCTCCATGTAGCCGCGGAACCGCTCCGCGCCGGGGCCGGAGGCCTGGAGCACGACGTCGTCGATGGCGTGGACGCCGGTGTCGCCGCTCGCCGGGATGTTGCCCTCGACGAACACCGCGCCGGGAACGTCCTTGTAGGCCTCGTTGGCGACGTACTGCTTGTTCTCGTTCTGGATCGCCGGCACGAACGGGCCGTCGAGCTTGGGGCGGAAGGTCTCGTAGCGGTCCGGGCCGTTGTTGGCGGCGATGAACAGGCGACGCGAGACGTCGACGCGGTCGGGATAGCCGTCGCCGTCCTCGTCGACATAGTTCGGGAAGCCGGCCTCGGCATAGGTGCCGACCTTCTCGCGCATCGTCTCGCCCGGCTTGTCGTCGTCGACGGTGCCGATGATCGAGACGCCGTGGGTGTGGTCGCCGGTGACGATGACGAGCGTGTCGGGATTCTCCGCCGCGAAGCCGCGGGCGAGGCCCACCGCCTTGTCGAACTCGATGGTGTCCATCACGGCGCGGTCCCAGTCGAGCGGATGGGACATCTTGTCGACATTCGCCGCCTCGACGACCAGCACGAAGCCGTCCTCGTTGCGCGACAGCAGGTCGAGCGCGGTCTGCGTCATCTGGACGAGGCCGGGCTGCTCGGGGAACCTGTCGACGGTGCCCTTCTTCAGGAACTCGCGGTCGAGCGTGGTGTCGAGGTTGCCGGTGTGGAACAGGCCCAGCACCTTGCCGGTGTTGGAGCCGGCCGCGGCCTCGAGCTCGCCCTTCGAGGTGGCGAGCGTGTAGCCGGCTTCGCGGTAGAGGGCGACGTGGTCGATGTCGTCCTTGCGCTTGGAGCCGGGCTGCGTCTGCGGCAGGAAGTAGGCCGAGCCGCCGCCGAGGATGACGTCCGGCTTCAGCTCGAAGGTCTGGCTGTTGATCTCGGCCTTGTCGGCGCGGCGGCGCGTATGCGCGAACACGGCGGCCGGCGTGGCGTCCTGGAGCTCGGAGGTGGTGACGATGCCGATCGACTTGCGGGTCTGGCGGCGCAGCGCCTCGGCCAGCGTCTCGAACTTCGGATCGTCGAGCGAATCTTTGGTGCGGTCGGCATAGACGCCGAGCGCGTTCACCGCCGTCTTGTGGCCGGACATGTAGGCCGACATGGTGTTGGCGCTGTCGGTGGCGATCGACTCGGTCGAGGACGTGCCGATGAAGGCGGCGTAGTCGAGGTCGTCCATGGCGAGGCGGCCGTTCGCCTTACCCTCGCTCATGCCCTTCGACATGATGCGGGCGGCGGTGCGGTGGGCGACGGAAAGGCCGTCGGCGATCAGGAAGACGACGTTCTTCGCCACCGGCGCCTCGGGGGTGCCGTAGACGTCCCAGATCACCGTCTTTTCCTCGTCGCCGGCCCTGGCGACGACGGTGTAGGTGCCGGGCGTCAGGATCGTCACCGCCTCGACGCGCAGGGCGGAGGCCTCGACGCCGTCCTCCTTCTCGATGAAGGTGAAGGGCTTGCCGAGCACCTCGGCCGCGGGCCTGCCGTTGACCGTGACGCTGACGTCGCCCTCGGCGACGACGGCGTCGAACTCGACCTTCACGTCGAAGGGCGAGGAAACGAGGATCGTGGCGCGATCCAGCGGGAAGACCGTCGCGGCCGACGCCGCGACCGGCGAGAACAGCATCGTGGTGGTTGCCAGCACGGCAAGCAGTTTGCGCATCTCGTTTTCTCCATGCGTTGAGATGCGTCCTGTCTAGGACCGGCAGATAACGCGCGTGTGACAGGGAACGGGCTCGTGAAGGTCCGCTGCTCGCCAAAAGAAGCCGGCTAAATGTCCGGCTTCATGACGATGCCGATCCACGAGAAGCCGCGATGGAGCCGCCGCTCCTCGCTCGTCCCGCCGACGGCGTCCGCGACCTCGCCGGCGACCGCGAACAGGTCGGGCCGCGGGGTGACGTGATACCAGCGAAGCCACGTATGCATCGCCGCCCTCGACCAGGCGGGAAGGGCGGCCATGTCACCGAAATCGGCGATGTGGAGCGCGCCGCCCGGCGCGAGCCGGCGCGCGGCGGCCTCGACCACGGCGCGCCATTGCGGGATCATCGACACGGCGTAGGAGATGAAGATGCGGTCGTAATTCTCGCGGCCGAAGGTCGTGGCCGGGTCGAAGCCGGCGGCGTCGGCGAGCGCGAGCCGCACCCGGCCGCGCAGGCCGTTCCGCTCCACCGCCGCGCCGGCGGCCGTCAGCATCTCGCGCGAGATGTCGATGCCGTGGAGCGCCACGCCGGGATAGAGCCGCGCGGCGCGGACGAGGTTGCGCCCGGTGCCGCAGCCGATCTCCAGCATCGCGCCGCCCGGCGGCGGGGCGAGCCCGGCGATCATCGGGTCGCGGGCGAGCAGGTAGTATTTGCGCGTCAGGTCGTAGAAGCCGAAGCGGCGCTGCCAGCGATAGACCCTGTCCATCAGCGCGCCGTGATCGAGGGTGCGGTCCATCGCGCTCATTCCTTCAGGACGTGGAGGTGGAACCCGCCATAGATCGAGGAGCGATCGCGCCGGTGGAGGGCGCGCGACTGCGCCTCGCGATAATCCCAACGGTCGAGGAGCCCGGCCTCGACGCGGCCCGGCAGCAGGTTCCGCTCGGCCGCGGTGCGGAAGACGACGCGCGCGCCGGGGGCGGCGGTGCGGGTGATCTCGCGCCACAGCGCGCCAAGCTGCGCGTCGGTCATCCAGTCCTGCGCGTCGAGGAGGACGAAGCGGTCGACCGAGGCCGCCGGCTTGGCCGCCAGAAGCTCGGTGACGGAGACGTTCTCGACCGACATGCGCCCGGCGCGGGCGCGCACGGTCTCATAATTGCCGCGCAGCAGATAGGGCGGCAGCGGCGCGTCGTGCCGGTCGCCATAGGTGCGGCCGAAGGCCTGCCAGGCGAAATAGTTCTCCGAGAACGGGAAATCGCAGGCCAGCCGCTCCAGCCGCTGGCGCAGCAAGCCGGCCATGCCGCCGCTTCCATGCCCGGCCAGCGCCTCGTATTGCTGGGGCGGGATGCCGAGGCCGAACAGCGACGACTTGCGGCCCGCCACCCAGCGCACCAGCCGCTTGTCGAACAGCGGCGCTATGGTCTCGTCGAACAGGCGGCGCTGCTCCTCCAGCGTCCGCGCCTGAAGCAGCCGGCGCGGGTCGATGCCGTAGAGGCGCGCCAGGAGATGGCCCCAGCCGATGAAGTGGCCGAGCAGGCCGTGGCGGTAGAGCCGGCGGTGGAACATCGAGATGCGCCGGCGGCCGGAAAGGCCGCGCCCGTCCCAGTAGGCGCGCGTCGCCGGATCGAGCACCGGGCGGATGAAGCGCCGGTAGGCGTCGCCGTTCGCCGGATCGTCGGCCCGGCCGTAGAAGCGGTAGAACGCGTCGTAGTCCGGCAGGGCGGCGAGCGCGGCGAGCTTGAGCCGGTTGAAGGCGACATGGGCGGGGTTGAGGTCGACCGCCTCGATCCGGGCCGGGTCGGCGGTCAGGTAGGACAACGCGTTGCAGCCACCCGAGGCGATGGTGACGACGCGGTCGCCCGGGCCGATCTCCAGCGCCTCGATGTCGATCTCGGGGTCCTCCCAGATCTGGGTGTAGACCAGCTTGCGGAACAGGCTGGCGAAGACGTATTCGCCGAGCCCGGACGGCGACAGCAGCGGATTGCGCCGCACTGCGCGATGCAGGCGCTCGACCGGATCGGAGGCGGGAAGGGCGGCCTGTTCGGTCATCGCAGCTCCAATGCGCCCCGGGTGGGGAAGCTGTAGTCGGCGAACTGCCGGGCGCTGCTGTACCAGTCGAAGGCGAGCGCCCGCTCGCGCGCCGCGGCACGGGGGATGTCGAGGCAAGCCAGCGCCGCCTGCCGCAGGTCGTCCGACAGCGCGCCGCAGCGGCCATGAATACAGGGGGGACCGATGATGTCGAGCGGGCCGGTGACCGGGAAGGCGGCGACGGGGCAGCCGCTCGCCAGCGCCTCGAGGATGACGTTGCCGAAGGTGTCGGTGCGGCTGGGAAAGACGAAGACGTCGGCCGAGGCGTAGATGCGCGCCAGCGCCTCGCCCTTGCGCACGCCGAGGAAGCGCACGTCGGGATAACGCGCCTCGAGCCGGGCGCGCTCCGGCCCGTCGCCGACCACCACCTTGGTTCCGGGCAGGTCGAGGTCGAGGAAGGCGGGCAGGTTCTTCTCCACCGCCACGCGCCCGACATTGAGGAAGACCGGGCGCGGCAGGCCGAGATCGCCCCTCAAGGACGGATCGAACAGCTCGGTGTCCACCCCGCGCGACCACAGCCTGATGTTGGTGAAGCCGCGCGCCGACAGCTCCCGGCCGAGCGAGGGCGTCGCGACCAGCATCGCCCGTCCGGCATTGTGGAAGCGCCGCAGCCAGCCGTAGCTCCAGCTTTCGGGGATGGGCAGGCGGGCGCGCAGGAACTCGGGGAAGCGGGTGTGGTAGCTGGTGGTGAACGCCCAGCCGCGCGCCAGGCAGATGCGGCGCACCAGCACGCCCAGCGGCCCCTCGGTGGCGATGTGGATGCGCTCGGGCGCCATCTCCTCCATCCGCCGCGAGACCATGGCGCGGGTGGCCAGCGTCAGCCTTATCTCGGGATAGCTCGGCATGGGCAGGGTGCGGAAGCCCTCGGGCGTCAGGAACTCGGCCTTCACCCCGAGGCGGGCGAGCGTCGCCGCCAGCGTCTCCAGCGTGTGCACCACGCCGTTGACTTGCGGCCGCCAGGCATCGGTGACGATCAGGATGCGCATGGCGCGCTCACGCGGCCCGCCGCCACGGCAGCGTGCGCGGCGCGGGCGGGCGGCTGCCGTTCAGGACGTCGCTGAAGGCCGGCCAGTGGACGATCTCCATCCGGCCGTCGTGATGCTCGACGACGGCGGTGCAGCTTTCCACCCAGTCGCCGGTGTTGATGTAGGTGAAGCCGTCGAAGTCGCGCATCGCCGCCGAATGGATGTGGCCGCAGATGACGCCGTCGACGCCGTGGCGGCGCGCCTCGGCCGCCAGCGTCTCCTCGAAGCGGCCGATGAAGTTGACCGCGTTCTTGACCCGCGCCTTTGCCCAGGCCGACAGCGACCAGTAGGTGAAGCCCAGCCTGCGCCGCACGATGTTGATGCGCGTCGACAGCGCCAGCGCGATCTCGTAGGCCCAGTCGCCGAGGAAGGCGAGCCACTTGGCATGGCGGATCACCATGTCGAAGATGTCGCCGTGGATCACCAGATAGCGCCGGCCGTCGGCGGCCTCGTGGATCGCGGTCTCGGCGATCTCGATTCCGCCGAAGGACAGGCCGCAGAACTCGCGCAGGAACTCGTCGTGGTTGCCGGGCACGTAGACGATGCGCGCGCCCTTGCGCACCTTGCGCAGCAGCTTCTGGACGACGTCGTTATGCGACTGGGGCCAGTACCAGGCGGAGCGCAGCCGCCAGCCGTCGATGACGTCGCCGACGAGATAGAGCGTCTCGGCGTCGTGCTTCTTCAGGAACTCGAGCAGGGCCTCGGCCTGCGCGCCCTTGGTGCCGAGATGCATGTCGGAGATGAACAGGCTTCGGTAGCGGGATGCCTGTCCGGCTTCGTGGGAATCGCTCATGTGGCTCTGTGTCATGAGCGTCTTTCACCAGCCTGCCGTGACACGCTGATGACACGGCATGGCCGGGCGAAGACACGGAAAGGACGGCGGAATCCCGTTTCCGCCGTCCCCTGTCCGTCGATCCGTTAGCCGGCTTTACGCGGTAGGCTGCTTCGTCTTGCGCAGATAGGGCAGGATCGTGTCGTACGAGCCGAAGCGCTTGATCGCGTCCTCGTTGGAGACCGCGGCGGTGATGATGACGTCTTCGCCCTGCTTCCAGTTGGCCGGGGTCGCCACCTGATGCTTCGCGGTGAGCTGGATCGAATCGATGGCGCGCAGGATCTCGTCGAAGTTGCGGCCCGTGGTCATCGGATAGGTCAGGACCAGCTTGATCTTCTTGTCCGGGCCGATGACGTAGACCGAGCGCACGGTGGCGTTGTCGGCCGGGGTGCGGCCTTCCGACGATTCGCCCGCCTCGGCCGGCAGCATGTCGTAGAGCTTGGCCACCTTGAGGTCGCGGTCGCCGATCAGCGGGTAGTCGACGTCGAAGCCGGTCGCGGTGCGGATGTCGGCCTTCCAGCGGTCGTGATCGGTGACCGGATCGACCGAGATGCCGATCAGCTTGACGTTGCGCTTTTCGAACTCGCCGGCAAGGCCGGCCATGGTGCCGAGCTCGGTGGTGCAGACCGGGGTGAAGTTCTTCGGATGCGAGACGAGGACGCCCCAGCTGTCGCCCAGCCAGTCGTGGAAATGGACCGTGCCATGCGTGGTCTCGGCGGTGAAATCGGGAGCGGTGTCGTTGATGCGCAGACCCATGGTCGTCTCCTTGGTCTCCGGTGGTTGTCTTTCCTCAAGAGATAGGGCGCGGCAGGGACGGCAACGAGGTTCAGGAACCTGTCTTGCGGCCAATTCATGGAAAATCGTTTCCTTCGAACGCGGCTTTGGAGGAAATTGTTCCTTTTCTCTCCTTCAGCTGCCCGGATGCGCAAAAATCTGACGCTTGAAGCGCCGTTATCCGGAACATCATTCCTTGAAATGGCCCCTTACGGCGACAGGGGAGGAAATCATTCCCCGTCGAGGGTCCGCTTCCTTCCGTCCATCGCCGCGTAGTGCGCCTTGAGGGCGGCGAGGGCCGGCGCGCTCCAGCCGTCCGGCCGTGTCACCTCGACCCACGGCTCGATATGGTGCTCCGGCGCGTAAACGTGGCCGTAGCCCATGGGCGTCGTCGTCGCCAGCGCCATGTCGAGGCCGAGCTGGAGCAGGGTGACAATCGGGAACCAGCGCAGCGCGCCGGAGACGTCCGGGCCGCGGTCGCGCTCCATCCACGGCGGGACGCGCCAGAACGCGTCGGGCCGAAAGAAGGTGACGGGATCGCTGGCATACTGCAGGAACACGATCCTGAGCGGCCCCCATTCGCTGGCGCGGTCGGCGAGGCCGTCCTGGTTGGCGAAGCGGATGACCGAGCCGTCGCGGAAGTGCGGCAGCCAGGCGGGCGAGCCGGGCAGCCGCCCCAGCGTCGCGTTGCGCCACGTGCGGGCCGAGAACGGCGCCCCGACCCAGAGCGCGCCGTGGAACGGATCGCCGAGCACGTCGTAGAGGTCGGCCGAGAGATCGGAATTGAGCGCGCCGAGGCTCAGGCCGTAGAGGTAGAGGCGCGGCCGCGCGCGCTCCGGCATCGCCGTCCAGTGGTCGTAGACGGCGCGGAACAGCGCCCGCGCCGCCTCCGAGCCGTAGGCAGGCTCGAACAGCAGCGACAGCCAGCTCGTCAGGTAGGAATATTGCAGGCCGACGGTGGCGACGTCGCCCCGGTGCAGCACCTCCAGCGGCTCGATGGCGGCGGTGTCGATCCAGCCGGTGCCGGTGGGCGTCGCGATCACCAGCACCTTGCGCTCGAACGCACCGACGCGCCGCATCTCGGCCAGCGCGAGCGCGGCCCGCTCCTCGATCGTCTCGGCCGAGTTCAGCCCGACATAGACGCGCACCGGCTCGACGGCCGCCCCGCCGGCCAGCGCCGCGATGTCGCCGGCGGAGGGGGCGGAGCCGACGAACTGCCGCCCGGCGCGGCCGAGGCTCTGCCACGAGACGAGGGAGGCGAGGCTTCCCGTCCGGTGCGGCGCGGCCGGTTTCTCGACATCCGGCTCGATCAGCGCGTCGAAGCGGCGGAACGAAGCGTCGGCGGCGCGCAGCGCGCCCTTGAACAGAAGCCCGTCGATGGCGGTCCAGAACAGGAGGATGACGACGGCCGCGCCGATCGCGTTGGCGATGCGGCGCGGCACCAGCCGGCCCGACCAGCGCGCGACGAGGCCGAGCAGCGCGGCCAGCACCCGCGCCAGCGCCAGGATGGCGGCGAAGACGAGGGCGGCGATGATCGCGACCTCGACCGGCCGGTCGCCGCCGAGCGGCGCCAGCCCCATCAGCACGCGCACCGAATCCTGGAAATCCGAGGCGCGCCAGAGGAAGACCGCGGCGGCGAGCAGGCAGGCGCCGAGGCCGATGCGCTTGGCGAGCGCAAGGCGTGGCGGCGCCAGCACCGGCAATTCGAGATAGGCCCACAGCCAGGCGAGGAACACGCCGACGCCGTAGCCGGCGGCGAAGGAGCAGCCGCTCAGCACGCCCTGAAGCGCGAAGCCGCGCGGCAGGAGGCTTGGCGCCAGCGAGGCCGAGAAGAACAGCGTGCCGAGGACGAGGCCCGGCAGGCTGAGGCCCGCCAGCAGGCGCATCGCCCGGCCCCGCGCTCGATCTTCGAAACCCGTCATCGGCTTTGGCGCCTCCGGCCGTTCCAGTCGGCTCCTGAATGGCCGCTCGACCCGCATCCGGTCAAGGGCCGGACGGCCACGACTTAACGGACCTGATAGTCCTTGATCGCGGCGAAGCGGATCTCTTTCCAGCGTTCGGTCTCGTAGTTGAGGCCGAACTCGTGCGGGGCGAGGAAGACCGGGGCGCCGTCGAGGTCGCGGGCGATGTCGCCGCGATGCGCCTCGATGAAGCGTTCGAGCTCGGCCCGCGTATCGGCCGATATCCAGCGGCAGACCGAGAAGCGCGCCATCTCGAAATCGACCGGCAGGCCGTATTCGATCTTCAGCCGCTCCTTGAGCACGTCGAGCTGCAGCGCGCCGACGACGCCGACGATGGCGGGCGAGCCGTCCTCGGGCGAGAAGAGCTGGACGACGCCCTCCTCGGCCATCTGCTGCAAGGCTTCCTTGAGCTTCTTGGCCTTCATCGGGTCGCCGAGGCGCACGCGGCGCAGAATCTCGGGCGCGAAGTTCGGCACGCCGCGGAACAGGATCTCCTCGCCCTCGGTCAGCGTGTCGCCGATGCGTAGCGTGCCGTGGTTGGGGATGCCGACGACGTCGCCGGCATAGGCCTCGTCGGCGGTGATGCGCGAGCGGGCGAAGAAGAATTGCGGTGCGGTCAACGGCATCTGCTTTCCGGTGCGCACCAGCGTCGCCTTCATGCCGCGCTCAAGCGTGCCGGAGCAGACGCGCACGAAGGCGATGCGGTCGCGATGGTTGGGGTCCATGTTCGCCTGGATCTTGAAGACGAAGGCGCTCATCGCTCCTTCCGTCGCCTCGACCGTGCGGGTGTCGGCCTCCTGCGCGCGCGGCGGGGGCGCGAAGGCGCCGAGCGCCTCGATCAGGTCGCGCACGCCATAGTTGCGCAGCGCGGAACCGAAATAGACCGGCGTCAGGTGGCCCTCGCGGAAGGCGTCGAGGTCGAAGGGGCGGCAGGCCTCGCGCGCCAGCTCCAGCTCCTCGATGAAGTCGGCGCGCTCGTGCTCGGGCAGCAGGCCGGCGACGCGGTTGGAATCCGGGCCGTTGACCGGCGTGCGCTCGACCTCGTCGTCGCCGTGCCGAATGGCGTTCTGCGCCAGGTGATAGGTGCCGGAGAAGCTCTTGCCCTGGCCGATCGGCCAGGTGATCGGCGCGGTGTCGAGCGCCAGCTTCTCCTCGATCTCGTCGAGGATCTCGAAGGTGTTGCGCGCTTCGCGGTCCATCTTGTTGACGAAGGTGACGATGGGGATGTCGCGCAGGCGGCAGACCTCGAACAGCTTCAGCGTGCGCGGCTCGATGCCCTTGGCGGCGTCGATGACCATGACGGCGCTGTCGACGGCGGAGAGGGTGCGGTAGGTATCGTCGGCGAAGTCCTCGTGGCCGGGCGTGTCGAGCAGGTTGAAGACGTTGTCGCCATATTCGAAGGTCATCACCGAGGTAACGACCGAGATACCGCGCTCGCGCTCGATCTTCATCCAGTCGGAGCGGGTCTGGATCCTGTCCTTCTTGGCCTTGACCTCGCCGGCGAGCTGGATCGCGCCGCCGAACAGCAGCAGCTTCTCGGTCAGCGTCGTCTTGCCCGCGTCGGGGTGGGCAATGATCGCGAAAGTGCGGCGGCGCGCCACCGCGTCTTCAATCGTCTCGGCCATGATGAGGGATTCCCTTGGATGGCGCGGCTTATAGCGGCATGGGCCGGGGCTGTCGAACGGGAATTGGCGGGTGGCTTATCCGGCGAGCGCCAGCGGCTCGGCATGCGCCGGCTGGAACGGGCGGATCGAGACGCCGCCGCGGGTCATGACGACGAAGCTATCGGTCGGGACGGGCTGCCAGTTCGGTTCCTCGCGGTCGAACGGCTCGGAGACGAGGCAGCGCCCGACCGCGCCGCGGAACGAGCCGGCATAGAGCGTCGGCGCGCGCTCGTGGGTGGAGAAGCGCACGGCGTAGAGCGCCTCGCCGTCGGAGAAGGCGGCGGTGAGCTTCAGCGCCGGGTCGAGGCCGGCGCGGGTCGAGGCGTCGATGACCTGGCCGGCGGCGCGGGCGACCGCCCCTTGCGGGTCGGCGTCCAGCCCGTGCGCCAGCATCATCAGGAAGAACAGCTCCGAATCGGTCGCGCCGTGGCGCGCGCCGTAGAGCGTGTCGGGCAGGCTGCGCTCCAGCGCGCGGCGCAGCCGCTCGAACCCGCCGATCTGGCCGTTGTGCATGAACGACCAGCGGCCGCAGACGAAGGGATGGCAGTTGTCGCGGTTGGTGTTGCCGCCGGTCGCGGCGCGGACATGGGCGAGGAACAGGCCGGAGCTGATCTGCCGGCACAGGCTTTTCAAATTGCAGTCGGACCAGGCCGGCAGCACGTCGCGGTAGAGGCCGGGCTCGGGCCGCGCGCCGTACCAGGCGATGCCGAAGCCGTCGCCGTTCGTCGCGGTCTTGGCCTCCAGCGCATGGTGGCTCTGCGCGATCAGCGAATGGCGCGGCGCGGTGACGATGTCCTCGAGGAAAACCGGCTCACCCAGATAGGCCGCCCATCGACACATGGCATTTCTCCGTTGCTCCGCCCAGAATGCGATGGAACCGCCAAGAAACCATGAATGCGGCGGATGCGTGGACGACGGCGATGAAAATTCTGGACAGCCGCGCGGCGCGATTGACCGCCGCGACGGCAACCGCCATAGGCTGAAGCATGGTCGACACGTCCCGCTCTCCTTCCGTCCTTGCCCCCGTCATCGGCGTCGTGCGCCTCCCGCATGGCGAGGGTCTCGCCCTTCCCGCCTACGAGACGGCGGGCGCGGCCGGCATGGATCTGCGCGCCGCCGTGCCGGAGGACCGGCCGCTGATCCTCACTCCCGGCAGGCGCGCCGCCGTGCCGACCGGGCTGATCCTCGAGATCCCCGAAGGGTTCGAGGGGCAGGTGCGGCCGCGCTCCGGGCTGGCGCTCAAGCACGGCGTCACCTGCCTCAACACGCCCGGCACCATCGACTGCGACTATCGCGGCGAGGTCAAGGTGATCCTCGCCAATCTCGGCGACGAGGATTTCGCCGTCGAGCGCGGCATGCGCATCGCCCAGCTCGTGCTCGCGGCCGTGGCGCGGCTTGAGATCGAGGAGCGCGCAGCAGCGGGCGAAACCGCGCGCGGGGCGGGCGGCTTCGGCTCCACCGGCACCGCCTGAGGCGCCGCCGCGCGCCCTCGCGCGACCCGCATCAGCGACCTTCCGCCAATTAACGATTGGCATCCGCGTTTCTGCCTCTAAAAATAGCGCCAGCGGTCGGCGTCCACGAAGGGCGCGAGGCCGGGAGGAGCAAAGGAAGGAAGCTGCATGAAACACGTCGCTCGCAATCTCATCGCCGCCGGCGCGGCCGCGCTCGTCGTCGGGCTCGGCGCGCCCGCCGCGAAGGCGCAGGAATTCATCAACGTGCTGACCGGCGGCACGTCCGGCGTCTACTATCCGCTCGGCGTCGCGCTGTCGGAGATCTACGGCCAGAACATCGAGGGCGCGCGCACCCAGGTGCAGGCGACCAAGGCGTCGGTCGAGAACCTCAACCTGCTTCAGGCCGGCCGCGGCGAGATCGCCTTCACGCTCGGCGATTCGCTCGCCGAGGCGTGGGCCGGCAACACCGAGGCCGGCTATCCCGGCAAGCTCGACAAGCTGCGCGGCATCGCCGCGATCTATCCGAACTACGTCCAGATCGTCGCCTCGAAGGAATCGGGCGTCACCACGCTGGAAGGGCTGAAGGGCAAGAGCCTTTCGGTCGGCGCGCCGGCCTCCGGCACCGAGCTCAACGCGCGCGCCATCTTCGAGGCCGCCGGTCTGTCCTACAACGACCTCGGCAAGCTCGAATACCTGCCCTTCGCCGAATCGGTCGAGCTGATCAAGAACCGCCAGCTCGACGCCACGCTGCAATCGGCCGGCCTCGGCGTCGCCTCGATCCGCGACCTCGCCACCTCGGTGCCGATCAACGTCGTCGCCGTCTCAGCCGAGATCATCGAGAAGATCGGCGCGCCGTTCATCGCCGCGACCATCCCCGCCGGCACCTATGAGGGCCAGGCCGAGGACGTCTCGACGGCGGCCGTCGGCAATTTCCTCGTCAGCCATGACGGCGTGTCGGAGGAGACCGCCTACCAGATGACCAAGCTCTTGTTCGAGAACCTCGACAAGATGGCCGCCTCGCACGCCGCCGCCAAGGCGATCGACGTCCAGAAGGCGCTGGAAGGCATGCCCGTGCCGCTGCATCCCGGCGCCGAGCGCTACTACCGCGAGGTGGGCGTGCTGAAATAGGCCGTCGCCCTATCGACCTTGCCCTGCCCGCGACGCCGCGGGCGGGGCGCAGGCGCGGAACCGACACGACAAGGCCGCCGAACGGCCGCACCATCATCGCATCCGGGGAGGGAACATGAGCGAGGCGAAGGCCGAGGGGCCGATCCTGATTCAGGAGACGGCCGAGGAACACATCGAGGGCCTGCCCTCCGGCTTCGGCGAGGGCCTTTCCGGCCGCGTCGCCTTCTGGATCGCGTTCACCTTCTCGCTGTTCCAGCTGTGGACCGCGGCCTACGGCACGCTGCCGAGCCAGGTGGTGCGCGCGATGCATGTCGGCTTCCTGCTGCTGCTCGGCTTCGCGCTGTTCGGCAACCTCGTGGCGAAGACGCGCGCGGGCAAGGCGTGGTTCTGGACGCTCGGCATCCTCGGCTTCCTCACCGGCGTCTACAACTGGATCTTCTACGTCCCGCTGATCCACCGCTCCGGCTTCCTGACGCCGCTTGATCTCACCGTCGGGGCGCTGATGATCGCGCTGGTGTTCGAGGGCGCGCGGCGGCTGATGGGCCTCCCGCTGACCATCATCGCCGCCATCTTCCTCGCCTATTGCTTCCTCGGCCAGCACCTGCCGCCCCCCTTCATCCATCGCGGCTATCCGTGGGAGATGATCGTCGAGCATTTCGGCTTCGGCACGGAAGGCATCTACGGCACGCCGATCTACGTCTCGGCCGCCTATATCTTCATCTTCGTCGTCTTCGCCGCCTTCCTCGAGCGCGCCGGCATGCTGGCGCTGTTCAACGATTTCGCGCTCGGCCTGGTCGGCTCGTGGCGCGGCGGGCCGGCGCAGGTCTGCACGCTGTCCTCGGCGCTGATGGGCACCATCTCGGGTTCCGGCGTCGCCAACGTCGTCGCCTCGGGCCAGTTCACCATTCCGCTGATGAAGAAGTTCGGCTTCCGCTCCGCCTTCGCCGGCGGCGTCGAGGCGACCTCCTCGATGGGCGGGCAGATCATGCCGCCGGTTATGGGCGCTGTCGCCTTCATCATGGCCGAGACGCTGAACGTGCCTTACGTCGACGTGGTCAAGGCGGCGCTTATCCCGGCGGCGCTCTATTTCGGCGTCTGTTTCTGGATGGTGCATCTGGAGGCCGGCAAGTCGGGCCTCGGCGGCATGGACAAGGCGCAGCTTCCCGACCCGTGGAAGGCGCTGCGCCAGCACTGGCCGCTCGTGCTGCCGCTCGGCACGCTGGTCTATCTGCTCTTCGCCGGCTACACGCCGATCTTCGCCGGCACGATGGGGCTGGCGCTGATCGTGGTGCTGATCCTCGGCACGCCGCTGGCCGCCCTGATCGGACCCTTCGCTTTCCGCATGGTGTTCTGGGTGGCGCTCGGCCTCGCGGCGGCCGCGTTCATGAGGTTCGGCGTCAACGTGCTCGCCGCGGTCATCGCCGCGCTGATCGCGGCCTGCGTCTTCTTCAAGGGCGGGCGCGAGACGCTGGCGATCTGCCGCGATTCGCTGGCCGAAGGGGCGAAGAACGCGCTTCCCGTGGGCATCGCCTGCGCCATCGTCGGCATCGTCATCGGCACGCTGACGCTGACCGGCATCGCCTCGACCTTCATCGGCGCGATCATCCGCATCGGCGAGAACAATTTGTTCCTGTCGCTGATCCTGACCATGCTGACCTGCCTCGTGCTCGGCATGGGCATCCCGACCATCCCGAACTACATCATCACCTCCTCGCTCGCCGGGCCGGCGCTGCTCGAGCTCGGCGTGCCGCTGCTGGTCAGCCACATGTTCGTGTTCTATTTCGGCATCATGGCAGACCTGACGCCGCCGGTGGCGCTCGCCTGCTTCGCGGCCGCGCCGATGGCCAAGACATCGGGCCTGAAGATATCGATCCAGGCGACGAAGCTCGCCACGGCCGGCTTCGTCGTGCCGTTCATGGCCGTCTACACGCCGGCGTTGATGCTGCAGGACGGCGGGCCGATGGCAGAGCAATGGGGCTACTGGGTCGAGGTGACCTATATCGTGCTCAAGGCCTGCGCCGGCATCGCGCTGTGGGGCGTCGCCGTGGTCGGCTACCTCACCGGCCGCGCCTTGTGGTGGGAGCGCATCGCCTGCTTCGCCGCCGGCGTTCTGCTGATCCTCGAATTGCCGCTGACCGACGCGGCCGGCTTCGTGCTCGCCGTCGCGGCCGTCGCCGCGCACTGGTGGCGCACGCGCCGGCAGGCCGAGCCGGCGACGCCGTGAGCCTGTGCATCCTTGCCGGCGGCAAGGCGGCGACGCTGGCCGCCGCCGCCTTCACGCTTTCCTGGACCCATTCGGTCGAGAAGACGGAATGGCGCGAGGAATGGCGTGCCACCCCGGCCGGCCTCGAGCTCGTCGAGGCGCGGATCAAGGGGTCGGGCGCGGGGATCGACCCGCCCGACGGCGCGGTGCTGGAAGATGGCTGGTGGGTCTATGCGCCGACGATCGCGCCGGTGCCGCGGCTCGTGCTCGCCGCCTCGGGCGCGACCGTTTCCGGCTGGACGCTCTGCGCCGACGGCGCCTGCCTCACGCTCGGCGCGGCGGCCGGCGAAACCGTGGTCGTCGAAGCGTGCGAAAAGGAATAGCTCAACGCGCGCCGACGGTGGAGCGCGTACGGGCGCAGGCCGGGCCGGGGCCCCGCATGTAATGCCGTTCCGGCCGATAGGTCGGTGCCAGAAATTCGCGCACCGCAACTGCGATACCAATAAAGCGCGCCACGATCGTCATTGCCTTGAACCCTGTCCCGTCGGATGTCCCTTCCGATTGCGGTCATCCTAGCGATCATCGGTGAATAAGCCGTGAACGGGATGTTAATGTTCTCCGCGACTTGCCGGCGAATCATGACGCGATTGCGGAGATTTGGGGGATTCATGGTGGCGCGCGCACGCGACGCGTTCAGCGTTGCGGCGATGCCACACAATTTCCCGGAATTGCTCAGCCTTCCTCGAAGCCGGTCAGCACGCCGACGGCGTTGACGCCGATCTCCTCCACCGCGTAGCCGCCCTCCATGACGAACAGCGTCGGCAAGGCGAGCCGGCCGATGCGGCGGCCGATCTTCGGGTAGTCGGCGCTCGTCAGCCGGAACCGGCTGATCGGGTCGCGCTCGAAGGTGTCGACCCCGAGCGAGACGACAAGCGCGTCCGGGCGATGGGCGGCGATCAGGCCGCAGGCCGTGTCGAGCGCCGCGCTCCATCCGGCCCACGCCGTGCCGAGGGGAAGCGGCAGGTTGTGGTTGAAGCCGTCGCCCGCGCCCGCGCCGCGCTCGTCGGCGTGGCCGAGGAAATAGGGATACTCGGCGAGCGGGTCGGCATGCAGGTTGACGACCTGCACGTCGGCGCGGGCGTAGAAGATCTCCTGCGTGCCGTTGCCGTGGTGATAGTCGACGTCGAGGATCGACACGCGCGCCGCGCCGTTGTCGCGCAGCCACTCGGCGGCGACGGCCGCGTTGTTGATGTAGCAATAGCCGCCCATGAAGGCCGAGCCGGCGTGGTGGCCGGGCGGGCGGCAGAGCGCGAACGCCGCGCGCTCGCCTGCGGCGACCAGGCCGGCCGCCGTCAGCGCCACGTCGTGCGAGGATTTGATCGCGTCCCAGGTTCCGCCAACGAAGGTCGCGCCGCAGTCGAACGAATAGAAGCCGAGCCTGGCCTCGATGCTCCGCGGCTCGACATCGCCGCGCAGGCCGCGCGTCGGCCAGACATAGGGCATCGCCGTGCCGCTCCGGCCCGCCTTCTCCCATTCGGAATAAACGGTGGGCAGGAAGTCGAGATAGGCCGGCTTGTGCACCTTGCGCGCCGTGGCAAGGTCGTGCGCGGCCGGCCCCAGCACCGGGCCGAGACCGACCGCCTCGACGCGCGCCCGCACGATCTCGGCCCGCGCCGGCTTCTCGTAGGCCGGCACGATGGCGTTGGCGTCCAGTTCGACATTGCCGGCATGGCCGGCATGGCGTGGCGAGAAGATCGTCTTCATGGTCGCTCCGGCGGTTCGATCTTCCTGGGCTAGCGTCATCGCCCACGCCGCGCAAGCCTCGACGCCAGGCCTCGACCCAAGCCTCGACTCTGCCGCCTTTTCGTGGCACTTGGCCGCCATGCGCCCCGACGTCAAGATATGCGGCCTGAAGACGGCCGACGCCATCGACGCCGCCCTTGCCGGCGGCGCGAGCCATGTCGGCTTCATCTTCTTCGCGAAGAGCCCGCGCACCATCGCGCCGGAGGAGGCGGGACGGCTGCGCGAGGCGGCGCGGGGCAGGGCGAAGGCGGTGGCCGTGGCGGTCGATGCCGACGACGCCTTCCTCGATGGAATCGTCGCGGCGATGCGGCCCGACATGCTCCAGCTTCACGGTCAGGAGACGCCGGCGCGCGTGGCCGAGGTCAGGGCGCGCTATCGCCTGCCGGTGATGAAGGCGCTGGCGATCTCGGAGGCGGCCGACCTTGCCGGCATCGCGCCGTTCCTCGGCGTCGCCGACCGCTTCCTGTTCGACGCGAAGCCGCCGAAGGACGCGGTGCTGCCGGGCGGCAACGGCGTCGCCTTCGACTGGCGGCTCCTGGCGACACTTGACCCCGGCGTCGATTACATGCTTTCGGGAGGGCTGGACGCCGCCAATGTCGGCGACGCGCTGCGCCTTGCCCATCCGCCCGGCCTCGATGTCTCCTCGGGCGTGGAAAGCGCGCCGGGCGTCAAGGACACGGGGCTGATCGCAGACTTCCTGAATGCCGTAAGGGCCGCGCGCGCCGGCGAGGCCGCCTGACCGTCCCTTCCATCGCCGAGGAGCAAGACCCGTGAACTCACCCGTCCAGCCGAACTCCTTCCGCGCCGGTCCAGACGAGGACGGCATGTTCGGCCTGTTCGGCGGCCGCTTCGTCGCCGAGACGCTGATGCCGCTGATCCTCGAGCTGGAAGCCGAATGGAAGGCGGCGAAGGATGATCCGGCCTTCCAGGGCGAATTGCAGGCGCTGTCGACCCACTATGCCGGCCGGCCGTCGAAGCTCTATTTCGCCGAGGGGCTGACGCGCCATCTCGGCGGCGCCAAGATCTATCTCAAGCGCGAGGACCTGAACCACACCGGCTCGCACAAGATCAACAACTGCCTCGGCCAGATTCTTCTGGCGCGGCGCATGGGCCGCAAGCGCATCATCGCCGAGACGGGCGCGGGCCAGCACGGCGTCGCCACGGCGACGGTCGCGGCGCGCTTCGGCCTCGACTGCGTCGTCTATATGGGCGCGACCGACGTCGAGCGGCAGAAGCCGAACGTCTTCCGCATGAAGCTGCTCGGCGCCGAGGTGCGGCCCGTCTCGTCCGGCCACGGCACGCTCAAGGACGCGATGAACGAGGCCCTGCGCGACTGGGTGACGAACGTCGCCGACACCTACTACCTGATCGGCACCGCCGCCGGCCCGCACCCCTATCCGGAAATGGTGCGCGAGCTTCAGGCGGTGATCGGCCGCGAGGCGCGCGCCCAGATCGTGGAGCAGGAAGGGCGCCTGCCCGACGTCGTCGTCGCCGCGGTCGGCGGCGGCTCCAACGCCATCGGACTGTTCCATCCCTTCCTCGACGATTCCGGCGTGCAGATCGTCGGCGTCGAGGCCGGCGGGCGCGGCCTGCAAGGCACAGAACACTGCGCCTCGATGAATGCCGGCCGGCCGGGCGTGCTGCACGGCAACCGCACCTATCTGCTCCAGAACGAGGACGGCCAGATTCTCGACGGCCATTCGGTCTCGGCCGGGCTCGACTATCCCGGCGTCGGGCCTGAGCATTCGTGGCTGAAGGATTCGGGCCGGGTCGAATACGTGCCGATCCTCGACGACGAGGCGCTCGACGCCTTCAAGCTGACGACGCGGGTGGAAGGCATCATCCCGGCGCTCGAATCCGCCCACGCCATCGCCGAGGCCGTCAAGCGCGCGCCGACGCTCGGCAAGGACAAGGTGATGATCGTCAACCTCTCGGGGCGCGGCGACAAGGACGTCCACACCGTGGCGAAGATGATGGACATGGAGATCTGACCGGTGGAGGTCACGATCTACCACAACCCCCAATGCGGCACGTCGCGCAACGTGCTGGCGATGATCCGCGCCGCCGGCATCGAGCCGGAAATCGTCCGCTATCTTGACGACCCCCTGCCGCGCGACGACTTGAAGGCGCTGTTCGCCGCGACCGGGCAGCCGGTGCGCGCGCTGCTGCGCCGCAACGGCACGCCCTATGACGAACTCGGCCTCGGCGACCCGGCGCTCACCGACGAGGCGCTGATCGACGCGGTCGTGCGCCATCCCATCCTGATGAACCGGCCGATCGTCTCGACCGGTCTCGGCACGGCCCTGTGCCGGCCATCGGAAACGGTGGCGAGGCTGCTGCTGCAAACCCATGTCAAGGAAGACGGTAAATGACCGAAACCCGCATCGACCGCCGCTTCGCCAAGCTGAAAGAGGAAGGCCGGCCGGCGCTCGTCACCTACATGATGGCGGGCGACCCGGACTACGCCGCCTCGCTCGCCATCCTCAAGGGCCTGCCCGGCGCGGGGGCGGACGTGATCGAGCTCGGCATGCCGTTCTCCGACCCGATGGCCGACGGCCCGGCGATCCAGGCCGCGGGCCTGCGCGCGCTGAAGGGCGGCCAGACGCTGGCGCGCACGCTCCAGATGGCGGCCGAGTTCCGCAGGCAAGACGACGAGACCCCCATCGTGATGATGGGCTACTACAACCCGATCTACATCTACGGCGTCGACCGTTTCCTGAAGGAAGCGAAGGCGTCCGGCATCGACGGGCTGATCGTCGTCGACCTGCCGCCGGAGATGGACGACGAATTGTGCGTGCCGGCGCTTGCAGCGGGCATCAACTTCATCCGCCTCGCCACGCCGACCACCGACGACAAGCGCCTGCCGAGCGTGCTCCGGAACACCTCCGGCTTCGTCTATTACGTGTCGATGACCGGCATCACCGGCTCGGCCCTGCCCGACACCTCGAAGGTCGGCGAGGCGGTCGGGCGCATCAAGGCGCATACGGATTTGCCCGTCTGCGTCGGCTTCGGCGTCAAGACCGCGAGCCAGGCGCAGGCGATCGGCGCCTCGGCCGACGGCGTCGTCGTCGGCACGGCCATCGTCAACGCGGTCGCCAGCGTGATAGACGCCAGGGGCGGGCTGACGGCCGACCCGGCCGAGGCGGTGGCGACGCTGGTCGGCGGCCTTGCCGACGGGGTGCGGCGCGCGCGCCTTGCCCACGCCTGAAACGTACCCCATCTGAGTCGGCCCCATCCGAGCCGGACCCAAGAAGAAGCGGAGACCGCCGATGAACTGGATCACCAACTATGTCCGCCCGAAGATCAACTCGATCCTCGGCCGTCGCGAGATGCCGGAGAACCTGTGGATCAAGGATCCCGAGACCGGCGAGATGGTGTTCCACAAGGACCTGGAGGAGAACCAGTGGGTCATCCCGTCCTCCGGCCACCACATGAAGATCTCGGGCAAGGAGCGGCTGAAGTTCTTCTTCGACGACGGCGCCTATGAGACGATCGAGAACCCGAAGGTCGCGACCGACCCGCTGAAGTTCCGCGACGAGAAGCGCTATGTCGACCGGCTGAAGGAAAACCGGACCAAGGCCGGCATGGAAGACGCCGTGCTTTCGGCCACCGGCACGATCGAGGGCCTGCCCATCGTCGCCGTGGTGCAGGACTTCACCTTCATGGGCGGCTCGCTCGGCATGGCGGCCGGCGAGGCGATCATCAAGGGGTTCGAGACCGCGGTCATGCTCAGGCGGCCGCTGGTGCTGTTCTCGGCCTCGGGCGGCGCGCGGATGCAGGAGGGGATCCTGTCGCTGATGCAGCTCGCCCGCACCACGGTCGCGGTCGACCGGCTGAAGGAGGCGGGCCTGCCCTATATCGTCGTCCTGACCAACCCGACGACCGGCGGCGTCACCGCCTCCTACGCCATGCTCGGCGACGTCCACATCGCCGAGCCCGGCGCGGTGATCGGCTTCGCCGGCGCGCGCGTCATCGAGCAGACCATCCGCGAGAAGCTGCCCGAGGGCTTCCAGCGTTCCGAATACCTGATGGAGCACGGCATGGTCGACATGGTCGTCTCGCGCCTTCAGATGAAGGAGACGGTGGCGCGGCTCCTGAAGATCTTCGTCGGCGAGAAGCCGGCCGAGGCCGCGCCCGCCCCGATGCCCGCGCCCGAAACGACCGCCACCGAAACCCTGCCGGTCTCCTGACGCACACCCTTCCTCCAGCCGAACCGGAACCGGCGGTCATGAGCATCAGCACAGGGGCGGCCGACGCCGCCATCGAGCGCCTGATGGCGCTGCACCCCAAGGGCTACGACCTGTCGCTGGAGCGCGTGACGCGCCTGCTCGGCCGGCTGGGCGACCCGCATTCGCACATGCCGCCGGTGATCCACATCGCCGGCACCAACGGCAAGGGCTCGGCAGCCGCCTTCTCGCGCGCGCTGCTCGAAGCCTCGGGCCGGCTGTGCCACGTCCACACCTCGCCGCATCTCGTCGACTGGCGCGAGCGGTTCCGCCTCGCGGCCGAGGGCGGCGGCAGGCTGGCCGAGGACGCGGTGCTGGCCGAGGCCATCGAGCGGGTGGCCGAGGCCAACCGCGGCGAGACGATCACCGTGTTCGAGATCCTGACGGCGGCGATGTTCGTGCTGTTCTCCGGGCACCCGGCCGACGCGGCCATCGTCGAGGTCGGCCTCGGCGGCCGCTTCGATGCCACCAACGTCGTGGCAAAGCCGGCCGTCAGCCTGATCATGCCGATCTCGCTCGACCACGAGGCCTGGCTCGGCGACCGGGTGGAGCTGATCGCTGCCGAGAAGGCCGGCATCGTCAAGCCCGGCTGCCCGGTGGTGATCGGCGCGCAGGAGCACGAGGCCGCGCGCGACGTGCTGATCGACACCGCCGAACGGCTCGACTGCCCGCTCTTCGTCTACGGCCAGGATTTCCTCGCCTTCGAGGAGAGGGGCCGCCTCGTCTACCAGGACGGGAACGGGCTCTTCGACCTGCCGCTGCCGCGCCTGCCGGGCCGGCATCAATATGCAAACGCCGCCGCGGCCATCGCCGCGGTCAAGGCAGCGGGCTTTCCCATCGGCCAGCAGGACGCCGAGCGGGCCATGGCGCGGGTCGACTGGCCCGGCCGGATGCAGAAGCTGACCGAGGGCGCGCTGGTGGCGCTGGCGCCGAAGGGCGCGGAGATCTGGATCGACGGCGGGCACAATCCCGGCGCCGGCGCGGTCGTCGCCGAGGCGCTGGCCAACGAGGAGGACAGGCGGCCGATGCCGCTCGTCATGATCGCCGGGATGATCGACACCAAGGACCAGGCCGGCTATTTCCGCAACTTCACCGGCATGGTGCGCCACATCTTCACCGTGCCGGTCAACGACAGCGATTCCGGCGTTCCCAACGACGAGCTGGCGGCGCGCGCCGCCGAGGCGGGGCTTTCGGCCGAGCCGGTCGCTTCGGTCGAGAACGCGCTGATGCTGCTGCGCGACGGCTGGGACAGCGCCGGCTCGCCGCGGCGCATCCTGATCTCGGGCTCGCTCTATCTCGTCGGCGAGGTGCTGCGCAAGAACGGCACCCCGCCGCAATAAGCAAAAGCCCGGCGCGGGGCCGGGCTTTCGAAGTTCATCCGGGAAAGTGCGATCAGGCGACCGCGCCGCCGATCCACGCCGAAAGCGCCGTCTTCGGCGCCGCGCCGACCTTGGTGTCGGCGACCGCGCCGTCCTTGAACAGCATCAGCGTCGGGATCGAGCGCACGCCATACTGGGCGGCGAGCTCGGGGTTCTCGTCGATGTTCAGCTTGGCGATCTTGACCTTGCCGGCATACTGGGCCGAGATCTCCTCGAGCGCCGGGGCGATCATCTTGCACGGGCCGCACCACTCGGCCCAGAAATCCACCACCACGGGTTCGGCCGAATCGAGCACGTCGGCCTGAAAGTTGCTGTTGGTTACGGTGACGGTGGCCATGTCGGAAACTCCCTGAAATTCGGTTCGGCCGCGCATGTGGGTGAGGCGGGCGGCAAGTTCAAGCACCCGTTTTGTCACGTCGCCGTGAGTCGGGCAAGCGCATGGTCGAGCACGGCTGCCGTGAGCGGCACGAGGAGCGGCGCTTCCGTATAGACCAGCGCCGCCCGCACGTCGCGGCCCGGATAGAGCGGCCGCAGCAGCGCGCGGTAGAGCGCCATCTGCGCCACATGCGTCGGCGGCAGTGCGGCGGGATCGTTCGATTGCGGCGGGCGGCCGGTCTTGAAATCGACGATCAGCACCGCCTCGTCCGTCGCCGCCAGCCGGTCGATCTTGCCCGAGACGGCGCGCTCCGCGCCGGCGACCTCGACCCGGCCCATCACCGCCACCTCGGCCCGCGAGCCGGGCGCGAAGATCGGCGCGAAATCCGGATCGGCAAGCACCCGCTCGACCGAGCGCCACAGGCGCTCGCGCTCGCCCTCGGGCCAGGCCGCGCCGATCCGCGCGAGATAGAGGGCGGCGGCCGCCTCGCGCCGGTCCGCCGCGATCTCGGGCAGCATCTGGAGCAGGCGGTGCAGCGCCGTACCGCGCTCGAGCGCGAAGGCGGGCGCGGCATCGGCGTCGAGAACCGGCGAGCGGCCGGCAAAGGCGGCGTCCGGCTCCGGCTCGATCGCCGCGCCCGCGCCGGAGGGCGCGAGCGGACGCGGCAGCGCGGGCGGCGGCGGCAGGGGCTCGAACAGGGCGGACGGCGGGGCGGGCGGGGCGGCTCGCGGAGCGGGCGCCGTGTCGCTAGTCGGCGCGCCGGAGGCCGGCGGCGTCACGCGATAGGACAGCACGGCCTCGCCCGTCGCCGGATGGGTCTGCCGCGCCGTGCTTGCCGAGGCGGCGAGCGCGGTCTCGACCATGGCGTGCCATGTGCCTTCGTTGCGGCCGCGCGCGCCGTGATAGCCGCAGACGATCAGCCGGTCCTCGGCCCGCGTCATCCCGACATAGAGCAGGCGGCGATATTCCTGCTCGGCCTTGCGCCACGCCTCGGCCTCCAGCGCGGCCGAGAAGCGGTTGGCGGTCTCGGCGCCGGCGCGCCAGAGGAAGCCCTTGCCGCGCCACGCCTTGCCGGGCGCGTCGAACGGCACCAGCCGCGGCAAATGGCTGGCCGAGAAGGGCGCGGCCCCGCTGTCGACCAGGAACACCACCGGCGCTTCCAGCCCCTTGGCGGCGTGGGCGGTCATGATCCGCACCTCGCCGCGCGTCTGGTCCATCTCGCGCTTGACCTCGGGCCCGCCGCGGTCGAGCAGCGCGACCAGCGCCTCCAGCTCGGTGGTGCCGGTCTTGGCCGCCGCGAGGCAGAAATTCAGGAACTCGTCGACCACGTCGCCGGCTTCCGGGCCGAGCCGGGCGATGAACTTGCGGCGCAGTCCGTCGCGCGCGAGAATCCCGGCGAAGAAGGCGAAGGGCGCGCCGAAGCCGGCCTCGGCGCGCCAGCGCGAGAGCATGCGCCACGCCTCGCCCGCCTTGCCGCCGGCCTCGGCCGCCGCGCGCAAGGCATCGAGCAGCGAGCCCGGCCGGGCGGCGGCGAGCGCGAACAGCTCGTCCTCGTCGAAGCCGAAGGCCGGGCTCTTCAGCAGCGCGGCGAGCGACAGGTCGTCGTCCGGCTGGAGGCAGACACGGGCGATGGCGAGGAGGTCCTGCACGGCGATGTGGCCGGTCAGCAGCAGCCTGTCCGCGCCGGCGACCGGGATGCCGAGATTCTTCAATTCGCGCGTCAGCGCGTGGATGAAGCGGTCGCGCTTGCGGACCAGAACCATGACGTCACCGGGGCCGAGTAGCAGCCGCTTCTCGCCGATGCGCTCGCTGCCCGCCAGCCAATGGCGGATCGTCGCCGCGATCTGGCCGGCCAGCCGCACGGCCGGCGCCGAGGCGTGGTCGATGCCTTGCGCCCAGTCGTCCGGCTCCTCGACCGTGACCGGCGACAGCGACGGCCAGACCTCGACATGGCCGGGGGCGGCGTCGCGGATGGCGCGATGCTCGATCGGTTCGGGGTCGCGGGTCAGGCCGTCGCGGTTGGCCTCGTCGGCGAAGACGAGATCGACGGCCGAAAGCACGTCCCATGTCGAGCGGAAGGAGCGGGTCAGCCTGACGCGCTCGAAGCGCCCCTCGGCCGCCGCGACCCGCTCGCGGAAGAAGCGGCCGCCGAGCGCGAAGGATTCCGGCTCCGCCCCTTGAAAGGAATAGATCGACTGCTTCTCGTCGCCAACGGCGAAGATCGTGCGGGTGCGCCCCTCGCGCGCGCCATGGCCGGCGAAGAACTCGGCGGCCAGCGCCTTGACCACCGCCCACTGGTCGGGGCTGGTGTCCTGCGCCTCGTCGAGCAGGATGTGGTCGATGCCCTTGTCGAGCTTGTACTGCACCCACGGGCCGGCATCCTGCCGCGACAGGAGCGCGACGGTGCGGACGATCAGGTCGTTGAAGTCGAGAAAGCCGCGCGCGCTCTTCAGCCGCTCGTAGCGGGCGATCAGCCAGTCGGCGACGACGAGCGCGGCTCGGGTGCCCGAAAGCATGGCATGAAGCGCGACGCGGTCGCACGCCTCGTCTATTTCGGTAGCGAAACGTTCGAACTCAGCCGGGAATTCGGGGAAGAACTCGCCCACCCCCCTGGCCATGAGGTTGCGGGTCGATTTCGCGACCCAGCCCTCGCCCGCCTTCCTCGTCAGGAATAGGCCGCGCAGGACCGGCAAACGCTCCAGCGGGTCGGCCTGCGACGCCGCCGCTAGCCCGGCGGCGAAATCCTGTGCCGTCGCCTTGCCGGCCGCCGCCGCATGACGGCCGATCTCGGCGGCGAGGGCGGCGGTGAAATAGCGGTCGGGCAAGAGGCGGGCCGCTATTTTTTCAGGGGTTTCCCCATCGGAGAAGCCGAATGCGGCGAACAGCGGTGCAAAGGCCGCGTCGCCCTCGCCGATCTCGGCGATGAACCCCTTCAGCGCGTCGCGTCGGGCGACGATGGCCGACAGGAGCTGGTCGAGCCCGCTCTCGCCGCCGAGCGCCAGCACGGCGGCGAAGGCGTCGGCCAGCCCGGAACCTTCTTCGGCGGCGGTGGCGATCATCTCGCGCCGCGCCTCGGCGACCAGCGCCGCCTCCATCTGCCCGTCCAGCATCTCGAAATGGCCGGCGATGTTGGCCTCGAGCGGGAACTGGTGCAGCACCGCCTCGCAGAAGGCGTGGATGGTCTGGATCTTCAGCCCGCCCGGCGTTTCCAGCGCCCGCGCGAACAGGCGGCGGGCGTAGGCCATGCGTTCGGCGTCCGGCGCGCGGCCTTCGAGCGCAAAGATCTCGCCGGCGAGCGCGGCGTCGGGCAGCGTCGCCCAGCGCGCGAGGTTCCTGAACACGCGGCCGGCCATGTTGGCGGCGGCGGCGCGGGTGTAGGTCAGGCACAATATGCGCGACGGGTCGGCCCCGCCGAGAAGCAGGCGGATGACTCGCTGCGCCAGCACATGCGTCTTGCCGGAGCCGGCATTGGCCGACACCCAGGCCGAAAGCGACGGCTCGGCGGCAGTGGCCTGCGCCGCGAGCGTATCGGCCGGGACGACGAAGCCGCTCATCCGCCGTCGCCGCCCGCCTCGTCGGCATCGCCGCCGGCCGACCATTCGAGCACGCGGGCAAGGTGGTCGTAGTCGCCGCCGGTGTCGCCCTCCCGGAACGGCAGGGCGCGGGAGAGATAACCGCTCGTTTCGTTACCGTAATGATCGAGCAGGCGTTCCAGCCGCGCCCACGCCTCCTGCGACAGGTCGGTCGCCGCTTTCTGCTGGCGGTTGTGGACGAGGATCGATTCCTCGGCGACGTCGCCATTCGCCTTCATGCGCACGTAAAGCAGCTCGGCTGGCAGGCGCTCGCCAGCTTCCGCGAAGGCGCCGCGCATCAGCAGCGCGCCTTCGAGCGCCAGCTGCGGGCTGAGCAGCGTGTGCGCCTGCGCCTTCGACGGCGAGGAGCCGGTCTTGAAGTCGACGATGTCGGCCATGCCGGCGGGCAGGAGGTCGATGCGGTCGGCGCGGCCGGAAAGGACGACGCCGGTCGCGCCGACTTGCGTTGCGTCGGCCTTCGCCTCTGCGAGCCGCCGCACGACCGAGGGGCGGGTGCGCTCCCAGACGACGAACCGGCCGGCCATGCGCACGAAGCGCGGCCACCACACGGCGTCGATGTCGGGCGGCAGGCCGCAGGCGTCGAACGTCTCGCGGCCGATGCGGACGAGCCGCGCCTCGGCGTCCGGCGCGGCCGGGTCGACGCCGGCGAGCGCGAAGGCGTGGACGATGTCGTGGAACAGCGTGCCGCGCTCGGCCGCGCCGGGGTCGCGGATCAGCGGCTCCAGCGCCTCCAGCCTGAGGACGCGGCGGACATAGACGGCGTAGGGGTCGCGGCGCAGCGTCTCGACCTCGGTGACGGAAAAGCGCCTCGGCCGCAGGGCGAGCGGCGGGCGCGGCGCGGGGCGCGGCGCGAACGGGACAGAGTCAGTGCGGTCGAGGCCGCGCGCCCAGTCGAGCACCGCCGCGCCTCGCGCGCGCGGCGGCGCGAGGGCGGCCTCGCCGCCGAGCGTTTCGAGCCGTTGCAGCCAGCGCGAGGGCAGGGCCGGCGCGTCGCCGGCGCGGGCCGCGCGCGTCAGCACCACCTTGCCCGCGCCCATGGCCATGAAGAAATCGTGCGCGGCCTGGCCGATGCGCCGCTCCGGCGGCTCGAGCTCCATCCCCGCCTTCATGAAGCGCGACATGAAGCGGTCGGGCTCGGCCCGGCGCGGCCACGAGCCCTCGTTCAGCCCGCCGAGCACCAGCGTGTCGACCGATTGCAGCCGCGCCTCGAGCGCGCCCCAGATGGCGACGCGGCTGTCGCCCGTCACGGACGGCTTGACGCTTTCGCCGGCGACGAGGGCGGCGAAGATGTCGGGCCATTCGGCCCCATCGACCGGCTGGCCGTCGGCCGCCGCCAGCAGCGCGCGCAGGAAGGCGGCAAGCGCCTCGCCGGCATCGCCGCGATAGAGCTCGCGCAGGCTTCCCGCCTCGTCGCGGCCGAGCGCCTCGAAGGAAAGGACCGTCGCCCGAGCCAGCTCGGCCAGCGAAACCCGCGCGCAGCGCAGCGCGACGAGGGGCGCCAGAGCAGCCTCGACCGCCGCGAGCAGGGCGCGGGCGTCGTCGAGACGTTGCGGCGTGGGGCGGTTCCACCAGAACGGCCGGCGCGGCTCGGTTGCGAGCGCGGCGAGACGCGCGTCGAAGGCGGAGCCGAGCGTCGCCGCGTCCGGCCGGCCCGCGCCGCCGCGCAGCGCGACGAGGTCGATGGTTTCGGCCGCCGCGCGGGCGCGGGCGCGTTCCATGCCGGCGCGGAGCAGCGGATGCTTCAGCAGCGACAGGATCGCCACCGCGTCGCCCGGCCGCAGCGCCGCCTCCAGCATCAGCCGCATCAGCGTTGCCGGCGGGGTGGCGTCGAGCGGCACGCCGCCCGAATCGTCGGCCTCGATGCCGAAGCGGCGCAGCTCCGTCGCGACGCGGCGGGCGAGCTCGCGGTCGCCGGTGACGAGGGCGGCGGTGCCCTCCGCCAGCGCCAACCGCAGCGCGACGGCGATGGCTAAGGCCTCCTCGCGCTCGTTCGCCGCCTCGACCAGCGTCACGCCGTCGAGGGCATGGGGCGTGGCCGCCGCGCCCTTGCCGGCCCAGGCGTCGGTGGTCTCGGCCGGGCGCAGCGCCTCGGCAACGAAGGCCATTCGCGCGGCGATGGCCGGTGACGGCGCGGACAATGCCTCGACATCAGCGCGGGCGACGCCGAGGATTGCGAGCAGCTTTTTCAGCCCCGCCTGCGGGTGGCCGAAGCCGGAGGCCGCGCTGTCGGGATCGGCGATGGCGTTCCAGCTCGCCGTGTCCATGGCGCTGTCGAGGCCGGGTAGCACAACCGCACCGGCGGGCAGGCGCGAGATCGCTGCGAGCAACCGGGCGGTGGCGGGGATCGAGCCGGTCGAGCCGGCGGCGATCACCGGGCCGGAGAGCGGCGTGCGGGCAAGCCGCTCGGCCTCGGCGAGGATGCCGGCATTGCGGTGGGCAGCCGGGTTGGAGCGGTCGCGCTCGGCAAGGAGGGCCGGCCATGCGCTCGTGACGATGTCGAGGAACTCCAGCGTCACCTGCCACCAGTTGGCGAGGTCGTCCGGCACCAGCGAGGCGAGGCGGGCCCAGTCGGCGCCGCCGGTCTCGATCTCATCCATCAGGGCGGCGAGATCGCGCGACAGCCAGACGGCGTCGGCCAACGAGGCCGGCACCACCACCTCCTCGCCGAACAGGGCGGCGACATGCGCCGGCAGCCGCTTCTTCCACGCCTGCACGAGGGGGGCGAGCAGCAACAGGCGGTCGAGTTGACCGATCGGGGGGCTGAGCGCCAGCGCGTCGGCACCTGAACCGTCGAAGAGGACGGCGTCCTCGTCGAACTCGCCGAGCGGATGGATCGCCGGCAGGATGGCCGAGACGCCGCCGAGACGCTCGACGAACACGCCGCGCAGGGCGCGGGCGGCGCGGCGGGTCGGCACGTAGATCGTCGCCGCCGCGAGCTTCAGCGGGTCGCCGTCATGGGAAAAGCCAGGAACCAGCCGGCCGGAAAGCAGCGCGTCGGCAAGGGTGGGCAGGAAGGCCGTGCCGGCCGGTATCGACAGGACGCGCGGGCTCATGACCCCGAGAAGCGCAGAACCGCCGCCTCGGCGGCGGGAATCGCCTCCGGCGTGCCGACGGTGACCCAGTGGCCGCGCATGACATGCCCATAAAGCCGCCCGGCGGCGATGGCGCGGTCGAAATAAAGGTTGAGCGAATGCGGCTCGGCCTTCGCGCCGGCGAAGATGCGCGGGTGGAGGATGCCGACGCCGGCATAGATCAGGCCATCGCTTGCGCCGGCTGCGCGGGCGAGGCGGCCGTCCGGCCCGATCAGGAAATCGGTGCCGCCGCTGTGGCCGGTGGCGTTGTCGGTGCGCGCGAGCATGAGTAGAATATCCATCCGCGCGCCGTCCCATGCAAGGGCGAGGCGTTCGAGGTCCGATCCGTCGCGGTCGATCCAGAACGTGTCGGCGTTGAGGATCAGGAAGGGCTCCGGCCCCAGCATCGGCAACGCCCTGACGATGCCGCCGGCCGAATCGAGCAGACGGTCGCTCTCGTCGGAAATGGCGACGGCCGGCGCGGCGCGGGTCCTTACATGCGCGACGATCTGCCCGCCGAGATAATGGACGTTGACCACGGCCTTTTCGACGCCGGCGGCGGCGAGCATGTCGAGACCGCGGTCGAGCAGGGTCCTGCCGGCTATCGCGACCAGCGGCTTCGGCATGGTGTCGGTCAGCGGCCGCATGCGCTTGCCGAGCCCGGCCGCCAGCACCATCACGGTCTTGGGCGCAGTCTGCGGCATCGCCGTCACAGGATGCCCGCCCCGGCATAGAAGGCGCGCAGCTCGCCCAACGCCGGATGGGCGAGAGCGCGGGACAGATAGTCGCGGATGCGCGGCAGGTGGCGCATGTAGCCCGGCTTGCCGTCGCGCAGGTTCAAGCGTACGAAGATGCCCAGGATCTTGGAGTTGCGCTGCGCGGCCATTGCCGCATAGGCGACGTCGAAGCCGGCGCGGTCGAAACCGCCCTGTGCGGCACGCGCTGCGCAATAGGCCTCGACGAGGCTGCGCTCCAGCTCCGGCGGGATGTCGACGCGCGCATCCATGGCGAGCGAGGCGACATCGTAGGCGGCGGGGCCGATCACCGCGTCCTGGAAGTCGATCAGGCCGACGCGGTCGCGGCCCTCACGATCGGCGCGCCAGATCAGGTTGGGCGAGTGGTAGTCGCGCAGCACCAGCGTCTTCTCGGCATCCTCCAGCAGGTCGAAGACGCCGGCCCAGGCCGCGCCATAGGCGGCGCGCGCCGCCTCGTCCACTGTCCCCTTGTCCACTGGCCGACCCGAGACGTGCGGCAGATACCAGTCGGTGAGCAGCTCGGTCTCGATGGCGAGCGCGCGGCGGTCGTAAGGAGGAACCTCGTGGACGATCCCGGACGCGACGTCGATGCGGCGCGGCCAGTCCCTCGCGTGCATCTCGGCCAGCAGCTCGGCGGCGGCGATGTAGCGTTCCGGAACCGGGCTGCCGTCGCCGTCGAGGACGCCCTCGGCGCCGAGGTTCTCGACCAGCAGCAGGCCCCGGTCGAGGTCGGCGGCGTATATTTCGGGCGCGCAAAAGCCTTCCGCGCGCAAGGCCCCGGCGATGGCGACGAAGGGCGTGACCGATTCGGCGAGATGGGCGATGCGGCTGTAGGGCAGCCCGTCGCGGATCGGCGGGCCGTCCGGCCGGCGCGGCGCGTCCATCAGGATCACGGCCGGGCGGCCGGGCAGCGACACCGTCTCGTAGGCGCGGGCCGAGGCGTCGCCGGTCAGGAAGCGCCGCGCCGCGCCCGGAAGGCCGGCCCCGTCGAGAAAGGCGCGGATGGCGAGCGATCGGGAGAGCCGGGCGAGGAAGGCGGCGGGGCCGGTGATTTCGGCATCGCGGCCGTCGCCCGCCTCGGAAAGGACGAGCCGCGCCGCTCCGGCGGGCAGCGCGCCCTCGGCGCGTTCGGGCCACTCGACCAGTACCGCGCCCTCGCCGAGCGCCTCGGCGAGGCCGAGCTCCTCGAGCTCGTCCGGCGCGGCGAGGCGATAGAGGTCGAAATGATGCACCGGTACGCGGCCCGGATAGGACTGGACCATGGTGAAGGTCGGGCTCGGGACGTCGAGAGCGGGATCGCCGGCCAGCGCGCGGATGACGGCGCGGGCCAGCGTCGTCTTGCCCATGCCGAGATCGCCGGAGAGGAGGAGCGCGTCGCCCGGCCTGAGGATCGCGGCTATGTCCTCGCCGAGCCGGCTCGTGGCGTCCTCGTCGGCAAGGTGGACCCGCACCGGGCTGCCGGTCATGAAGGCTACTCCGCGGCCGCGCGGAATCCGGCCGGCGCCAGCGGGAAGCGGCAGACCACCGTGGTGCCGAGGCCCGCGCCGCTGTCGATCGAAACCCGGCCGCCATGCAGCTCGACGAAGCTCTTGACGATGGAGAGGCCGAGGCCGGCGCCGCGGCGGCGGCCGCCATTGGGATGCGGCTCGAAGCGGCGGAAGATGCCGTCGAGTACGTCGGCCGGGATGCCCGGCCCGTCGTCGTGGACGCTGAAGGAGACGCCGCCCTCGTCGCCGGCGCAGGCGAGCCGGACGGTCGAGCCTTCCGGCGCGTAGTTGGCGGCGTTGGAGAGCACGTTGAACAGGATCTGCCGCACACGGTTCTCGTCGGCGTGGAAGGAGGCGGGCGCGGCCGAGAGGTCGACGGCGAGGGCGATGCGATGCTCGCGCAGCCGCTCGGCGACGAGGTCGGCGGCGGCGCGCACCGTGCGCTCGACCGGAACCTCGGCGATGTCGAGCTCCATCACGCCGGCATCGATGGTGGCGAGGTCGAGGATGTCGTCGACGATGGTGTCAAGCTGCGCCGAGGAGGTGGCGATGTGGTCGACATAGTCGCGCTGGCGCGGGTTGAGCGGGCCGGTCACCTCCTGCGCCAGAAGCTCGGCGAAGCCGATGATGTTGGTCAGCGGCGAGCGCAGCTCGTAGGAGACGTGCTGGATGAAGTCGTTCTTCAGCTGGTCGGCGCGCTCCAGCGCCTCGTTCTTGTCTTTCAGCATGCGCTCGACATTGACGCTGTCGGTGACGTCGATGAAGGTCGCCATCATCTGGCCGTTGGGCAGGTGGACGAGCGCGTAGCGCAGGACGGTGCCGTCGTTGAGCTCGACCTGGCCCTCGCCGTCGCGCCGCTCCTCGTCGAAGCCGGTGGCGGCGGCCGCCATCATGCCCCACGGGCTGACGCGGGCGAGGCCGTCGCAGGCCGCGCGGATGACCGAGATGTGGGTGCCGGGCTGAACGAGATCGGGCGGCATGCCCCACAGGGCCGAGAAGGCCGGGTTCGACAGGCGCACCCGCCCGTCGGAGCCGAACACGGCGACGCCCTCGGCCAGATTGTCGAGCGTCACGCCCTGCACCCGCACGATGGTGTTGTAGCGGCTTTCGAGGCTGATCTTCTCGGTCAGGTTCTCGTAGAGCCAGGTGACGCCGCCGTCGGGCTGCGGATTGGCGACGACGCGCAGCGTGCGCCCGTCCGGCAGGTGCCACAGATGCTCCTGCGGCTCGATGGCGCGATAGACGGCAAGAAGATTCTCCTTCCAGCGCCGCCATTCCGGCTGCTCGGCCAGCTTGCCCTGGCTGCGCAGCCGGTCGAGCAGCAGCGTGTGGTCGGGCCGGCTGCCGAGGAAGCCGTGATCGAGCTCCCACAGCTTCTGGAACGCCTGGTTGAAGAACAGCAGCTTCTGATTGGCGTCGAAGATGGCGACGGCGGTGCTCAGCCGGTCGAGCGTGTCGGCGTGGCTGCGCACCGTGCGCTCATACTGGGCGCGCACGGTCTCGATCTCGGAGACGTCGCAGGCGAGGCCGGCCGACCCGTCCTCGCCGGCATAGTCGGTGACGGCGAAGACGCGGCGGTCGCCGCCGATCACGGTCGACAGGTTCTGCGACAGGACGCGCTGGGACAGGTGCGCATGCGCCACCTGCTCGCGCGCGGCGGTGCCGAGGAACTCGCGGCTCTCGCGCACGGCGGCGACCCCGTCAGGCGCCTCGACGGCGGCGGCATAGGCGGCGTTGACCCAGGACAGCCGCCCGTCGGCGGCGCGCAGCCAGGCCGGCATGGGAAGCGCGTCGATCAGGCCGGTGAGGCTGGCGTGGTCGGCCTCGAGGCGGCGGTGCTGGATCTGCAGCTCGGCATGGTCGCGCCGCTCCTGCGACAGCGACAGGAACCGCACGGCGACATGGCCGGCGGCGACGCGGCCTTGCGCCTCCAGCGGCATGCCGCGCGTGGTCTCGATGGCGAGGTCGAAGGGCTGGCGCTCGTCGCGCAGCGCGGCGATCGCCCGCTCCAGCGCCGCGGCGCTGCCGGGCGCGAGCCAGCGGCCGAAGGCCATGAAGGTGGCGCGGTCTTCCGGAACGCCGGGCAGCTCGATGGCGCCTACGAGCTCCGGCTTGCCGCCCTCGCCGGACCAGACGAGGATGCGCCTGTCCTTGAGGTTGAGCAGGGCTTCGGCCCGCTGGAGCGCGGCGTCGAGCTCGGCGACGCGGCTGCGGAACTCGATGTTCTCGGCAGCGGTGCGGCCGCGCTCGCGGATCAGCATGATGGCCGACAGCATCGCCGCACCGGTGACGCCGACGAACAGAGCGAGCTGGATCACCTCGACGGTGCCGATCGAGAAGGGCAGCCTGACATTGGTCGGCACCGCGTCCTGCGCCAGCGCCGCGACGGGCAAGGCGACCGTGGCGAGCGCGAAGCCGGCGAGCCGCGCCAGAAGCCCGTGCCGTCGCCGCGAATCGGCGTCGCCTGCGAAGCGGGATTGCGCCGCATCGACCCGGTCCTGCACTGCCATAGCCAAATGTCCTCTCCACCGCCGCGGGCGAAACCGCCCAGAAAGGACGCGCCCCATGATGGCCTCTTCCGATCGGGGGCGTCGCGAATCACGTCACTCTACCGTGCGGCCGATTCGCCGTGAAGGCGAGGACGGCGCAAAAAGGGGCCGGACGGCGTTCCCGTCCGGCCCCGATCTAACGCGCGGTATGGTTAACAATCAGTAGCGATAGTGATCCGACTTGAACGGCCCCTGCGGCGAGATGCCGATATAGGCGGCCTGCTCGGGCGACAGTTCGGTCAGCTTCGCGCCGACCTTGGCCAGATGCAGCCGCGCCACCTTCTCGTCGAGATGCTTGGGCAGGACATAGACCTCGTTCCTGTACTCGTCGCCCTTGGTCCACAGCTCGATCTGCGCCAGCACCTGGTTGGTGAAGGAGGCGGACATGACGAAGCTCGGATGGCCGGTGGCGTTGCCGAGGTTGAGCAGCCGGCCCTCCGAGAGGAGGATGATGCGCTTGCCGTCGCTGAACTCGACGAGGTCGACCTGCGGCTTGACGTTGGTCCATTTGAGGTTGCGCAGCGCCTCGACCTGAATCTCGTTGTCGAAATGGCCGATATTGCCGACGATGGCCATGTCCTTCAGCTTGCGCATGTGGTCGAGCGTGATGACGTCCTTGTTGCCGGTCGTCGTGATGACGATGTCGGCGGCGGGCGCCGCATCGTCGAGCGTCACCACCTCGAACCCGTCCATCGCCGCCTGAAGCGCGCAGATCGGGTCGACCTCCGTGACCTTGACGCGCGCGCCGGCGCCGGCGAGCGAGGCGGCCGAGCCCTTGCCGACGTCGCCATAGCCGCAGACCACGGCGACCTTGCCGGCCAGCATGACGTCGGTGGCGCGGCGGATGCCGTCGACCAGCGATTCCTTGCAGCCGTACTTGTTGTCGAATTTTGACTTGGTGACGCTGTCGTTGACGTTGATCGCCGGGAAGGGAAGCAGCCCCTTCTTCTGGAGCTGGTAGAGCCGGTTGACGCCGGTCGTCGTCTCCTCGCTGACGCCGCGGATCGCCTCGCGCTGCTTGCCGAAGAAGCCCGGCGTGGCGGCCATGCGCTTCCTGATCTGGGCGAAGAGGATCTCCTCCTCCTCGCTGCCCGGCTTCGACAGCACGTCCTCGCCGGCCTCGGCGCGCGCGCCGATCAGGATGTACATGGTGGCGTCGCCGCCGTCGTCGAGGATCAGATTGGACGGCGCGCCGTCCGGCCACTGGAAGATGCTGTCGGTGTATTCCCAGTACTCGGTCAGCGTCTCGCCCTTGACGGCGAAGACCGGGGTACCGCCGGCGGCGATGGCGGCCGCGGCGTGGTCCTGGGTGGAGAAGATGTTGCACGAGGCCCAGCGGACCTCGGCGCCGAGCGCCTTCAGCGTCTCGATCAGCACCGCGGTCTGGATGGTCATGTGCAGCGAGCCGGAGATGCGCGCGCCCTTCAGCGGCTTCGCCGCGCCGAACTCCTCGCGGCAGGCCATCAGGCCCGGCATCTCGGTCTCGGCGATGGTGATCTCCTTGCGGCCCCAGTCGGCAAGGCCGATATCCGCAACCTTGTAATCCTCAGCGCTCATGCACTTGGCTCCAATCTCGTGAAAACGGTGGCGTCCCGTCCGGCCTGCAAATCGACGCGGCCGGAACGCGCCCTGCCCTGCGGCGCGGACTAGCAGAAAAGCCGCTTTGCGGCAATCCGACATAAAGAAATCTTTATGTGGTTGTGCGGGAAATCAGGCTTCCTCGCCGAAACGCGAGGCCACCAGCTCCTCGAGCGCTTCCATCAGCGCCGCGGCCTGCGGCCCGCGCGCGGTGACGGAGATCGAGCAGCCGGGGCTGGCGGCGAGCATCATCAGGCCCATGATCGAGGTGCCGCCGACGCTCACCCCGTCCTTCTCGACCTCGACGGTGGCGTCGAAGCCGCCGACGAGCTGGACGAACTTGGCCGAGGCGCGTGCATGCAGGCCGCGCTTGTTGACGATCGCCAGCTCCTTGCGGATGGCGGGCGCGGTGGCCGCGCCGCCGTTGCCTTCCGGTTCGCTCATTTGCCGCTCAGGACCTGGCTTGCGACGTTGATGTATTTGCGGCCGGCCATCTGCGCCTCCGACAGGGAGGCGGCCATGTCATCGCCGGTTCGGACGCTGGTCAGCTTGATGAGCATCGGCAGGTTGACGCCGGCAATCACCTCGACGCTGCCGGCGCGCATGACCGAGATGGCGAGGTTGGACGGGGTGCCGCCGAACATGTCGGTCAGGATGATGACGCCGGTTCCGGTGTCGGCGCGGGCCACGGCCTCGACGATGTCGGCGCGGCGCTGCTCCATGTCGTCCTCCGCCCCGATGCAGACGGTCTCGAAATTCTGCTGCGGGCCGACGACGTGCTCGACGGCGAGGCGGAATTCCTCGGCCAGCCGGCCATGGGTGACCAGGACGATGCCGATCATGCGGCGCACCGGCGTCCGAAGCACGGCGGCGTGCCGAAGGCGGGAGTCAGGAAAAAGGGTTCCGGCAATGGATCACTCTGGGTTTCGTCAGAACCGGCCAACACCAGACTCCCGTCAAGATTCATGCAAATCGGCGTCCCGCCCGGCGCGCCGCAAGCGAGGAAGCGCCGGCCCCGGATCGAGGGACCGCTATCTTGTCAGCGAGCGGGCCAATGACAAGCCCCAAAATGCCCGGTTCGGGACCAAATTGCCGCATCTATGGGCAGGGACCGCTAGGAAGACGGCCTCCGGGGCGGTCGAGCCAGGCGAGGAGCGCCCGCGCGCCGCCTGCCGATTCGCCTTCGGAAAGATCGAGACGGGGCAGCGACACACCGAGGATCGCCTCCGTGGCCGCCTCGTCGGCGACGCGCGGCGCGTCGGTGGCCTCGACCAGCCGCACGACGCGGTCGACCACCGCGCGCGGCTCGCAGGGAGAAGGAACCGGGCCGCAGCCGCGGATCTCGACGAGGCCGGCGATGGCGGCCGGCACTTCGGCGACGAGACGGCCCGAGACGGCGGACAGCCAGACCCGGTCGTCGGCGACGAGGGCGGCGAAGCGGCCGGCAAGGCGCGCCCGCTCGATCACGGCGAGTGCCAGCGAGGACTTTCCCGCGCCGGAGCGGCCGAAGATCAGCACGCCCGACCCGCCCGCGACGATCGCCGTGGCGTGGAGGTTGACGCGTCCGGCATCCTGCGTGGCGGAGGCCGTCATGCCTCGGCCGGCAGGGTGATGATGAAGCGCGCGCCGGCGAACTCGCCCGGCTTCGTGCCGGCGATGTTCTCAGCCGTCAGCCTGCCGCCATGCGCCTCGACGATCTGGCGGCTGATCGACAGGCCGAGGCCCGAATTCTGGCCGAAGGCCTCGCTGGCCGGGCGGTCGGTGTAGAAGCGCTCGAAGATGCGCTCGATGTCCTCGACGCGGATGCCGGGGCCGTTGTCGTCCACGGTGACGACGACATGGCGCGGCGCGCGCGTCAGGGTGATGGCGATGCGGCCCTTGCCCTCCGGCACGAAGGAGCGGGCGTTCTCGATCAGGTTGGTCAGCACCTGGCCGAGCCTCAGATCGTGGCCGGAGACGGTGAAGTCGCGGCCGTTCTGGCCCTTCTTCGCCGTGCGCACCTGGATGTCGAGCGCCTTGCGGTTGCGGCCGGCCTCGCGCGAGGCGTCGGCGATCTCGGTGGCGAGCTTGAGGAGGTCGACGCGGCCGGCATCCTCGCGCGCCAGCTCGGCGTCGAGGCGCGAGGCGTCGGAAATGTCGGTGATGAGCCGGTCGAGGCGGCGCACGTCGTGCTGGATCACCTCCATCAGCCGGCCGCGCGAGGTCTCGTTCTTGGCCAGCGGCAGCGTCTCGACCGCGCTGCGCAGCGAGGTCAGCGGGTTCTTCAGCTCGTGGCTGACGTCGGCGGCGAAGCTCTCGATGGCCTCGATACGGGCATAGAGCGCGTTGGTCATGTCGCGCAGGGCGACGGAAAGATTGCCGATCTCGTCCTGCCGGTCGGAGAAATCGGGGATCTCCTCGCGGCTCTTGACGCCGCGCCGGACGCGGACCGCGGCGGCGGCCAGCCGGCGCAGCGGGTTGGCGATGGTCGAGGCGAGCAGCATCGACAGCACCGCGGTGACGATGGCGGCCACGCCGAAGACGCGCAGGATGGCCCGGCGCTCGGCGGCGACGATCTTGTCGATGTCGCCGCCCTGCGTCGACAGCATCAGCGCGCCGAGCACGGCGCGGTAGCGCTGGATCGGCACCGCGACCGAGACGATCTGCTCGCCCTGCTCGGTGACGCGCACCAGCGTCGCCGTGTTGCCCTGCAGCGCGCTCATCACCTCGGGAAAGGCGGTGCCGCTGCCGCCGGGCGGCTCGCGGTAGACGGGCAGGTCCGAGCGGGAGAAGACGCCGGTCAGGAATTTTTCCACCCGCCGCATCAGGCCCGGTTCCTCCTCGGCCACCGGCGGCAGGTTGTAGCGCAGGATCTGGCCGCGCGAGTAGAGCGCGCGCGAATCGAGCAGCAGCGAGGCGTCGCGGTCGAAGATGCGGCCGCGCGTGTCGGTGGGCGAGAGCAGCCGGCGCAGCACCGGCGCGACGCGCTCGGGATTGATCGGGAAATGCAGGCTGTCGAGCTGGCCGCTGTCGGGCGGCAGGCTCTCGCCGGCCTGGAGCTCGAGCAGCTTCTCCGGGTCGATGGTGATGGCGTCGGTCTCGACCGTGGCCGAGGCGGCGATGGCGCCTGCGATGATCTCGCCCTGGGTGCGCAGGCTGTCGATGCGCGCCTGCACCAGCCCGTCGCGGAACTGGTTGATGTAGAGGATGCCGACGACCGTCATGCACAGCGCGGCGAGGTTGAGCACCAGGATGCGCCGCGTCAGGCTGGAGAACACGTAATGGCCGAGGAAGCGGCGCAGCGAGACGAACAGCCTGAGCAGCGGGCGCAACGCGCCCGCGCCGCTGGCCGGCTTCGCCGCCGTCTCGCTCGTGGTTTCCGACGCCATAGGCTCCCTCGGGGTGCCGCCTTCCGGCTCTTACGCCTCGCGGAAGCGGTATCCTACCCCATAAAGCGTCTCGATCATGTCGAAATCGTCGTCGACCGCCTTGAATTTCTTGCGAAGGCGCTTGATGTGGCTGTCGATGGTGCGGTCGTCGACATAGACCTGCTCGTCATAGGCCGAATCCATCAGCGCGTCGCGGCTCTTGACCACGCCGGGGCGCTGGGCCAGCGAATGCAGGATCAGGAACTCGGTGACGGTCAGCACCACGGGCTCGCCCTTCCAGGTGCAGGTGTGGCGCTCCTGGTCCATGACGAGCTGGCCGCGCTCCAGCGACTTGGCCTGCTGGCCGGCGGTCTTGGCCCCGGCCTCGCGCGCATTGGCGCGGCGCAGGACGGCGCGCACCCGCTCGACCAGAAGCCGCTGCGAGAACGGCTTCTTGATGAAGTCGTCCGCGCCCATCTTGAGGCCGAACAGCTCGTCGATCTCGTCGTCCTTCGACGTCAGGAAGATCACCGGGATGTCGCTCTTCTGGCGCAGGCGGCGCAGAAGCTCCATCCCGTCCATGCGCGGCATCTTGATGTCGAAGATGGCGAGGTTGGGCGGCCGCGCCGCAAGCCCCTCGAGCGCCGAAGCGCCGTCGGTATAGGTCTCGACCCGATAGCCTTCCGACTCCAGCGCGATCGAAACGGACGTCAGGATGTTGCGGTCGTCATCCACCAGCGCAATCGTTGCCATGTCAAACGGCTCCCTCATCAGCGGGCGTCCCTTCCTGCTTCCGGAAGGGGTCATAAGCGGACAAATTGGGTACAAATTGTGGCAAGCGGCTTTTCCCCGTTCGTCCCGATCCGCCCGGTTTCGCACCGGGATCGTTCCCTTGCGTCACCGGACGAGGCCTACACTGCTTGAGGATATGAACAGTTACAACCGATTTAAACCCTTCCAAAAAACTTTAAATCGATTAATGATTTGAAATCAATGGACTTTTCTGTTTCTGGACCTCTCACCTTCGACTGAAGCGCCATGACGGGCGCCGTGTGGCGGGGGCGAAACCCAGAATTCGGCTCCTGCTTGGTGGTGAGGAATGAACGAGATCGGCCTGCGCAACGCGAAAAACGGCATCGATACCGACGGTCTGAAAACGACCGGCACGGTCCACTACAATCTCGGCCCGGCCGACCTCGTCGAGCACGCGCTGCGCCGTGACGAGGCGCGGCTGACCGCCCACGGCGCGCTGATCGCCACCACCGGCCAGCACACCGGCCGCTCGCCCAAGGACAAGTTCGTGGTCCGCGACGGCGCGACCGAGGACAAGGTATGGTGGGACAATAACAGGCCGATGACGCCGGAGCAGTTCTCGGCGCTCCACGACGATTTCCTCGCCCATGCCGCCGGTCTCGACCTCTACGTGCAGGACCTGGTCGGCGGCGCCGACGAGGCGAACAGCCTTCCGACGCGCGTCGTCACCGAATATGCATGGCATTCCATGTTCATCCGCAACCTCCTGATCCGCCCGTCGCGGGAGGCGCTCGCCTCGTTCGAGCAGAAGCTGACGATCATCGACCTGCCGTCGTTCCGCGCCGACCCGGCGCGCCACGGCACGCGCACGGAGACCGTCATCGCCGTCGATTTCAGCCGCATGCTGGTGCTGATCGGCGGCACCGCCTATGCCGGCGAGATGAAGAAGTCGGTTTTCACCGTGCTCAACTACCTGCTGCCCGAGAGTGGCGTGATGCCGATGCACTGTTCGGCCAATGTCGGCCCTAACGGCGACGCGGCAGTGTTCTTCGGCCTGTCCGGCACCGGCAAGACCACGCTGTCGGCCGACCCGAAGCGCACGCTCATCGGCGACGACGAGCATGGCTGGGGCGAGAACGGCATCTTCAACTTCGAGGGCGGCTGCTACGCCAAGACGATTCGCCTCTCGGCCGAGGCCGAGCCGGAAATCTTCGCCACCACGCGCCGCTTCGGCACCGTGCTGGAAAACGTCGTGCTCGACGATACCCGCGTGCCCGACTTCAACGACGGCCGGCTCACCGAGAACACACGCTGCGCCTATCCGCTCGACTTCATCCCCAACGCCTCGGCGACGGGCCGCGCCGGCCATCCGAAGAACGTCATCATGCTGACGGCCGACGCCTTCGGCGTGATGCCGCCCATCGCGCGCATGACCCCGGCGCAGGCGATGTACCACTTCCTGTCCGGCTACACCGCCAAGGTCGCAGGCACCGAGCGCGGCGTGACCGAGCCGGAAGCGACGTTCTCGACATGCTTCGGCGCGCCGTTCATGCCGCGCCACCCGTCGGAATACGGCAATCTGCTGCGCGAGCTGATCGCGCGCCACGGCGCCACCTGCTGGCTGGTCAACACCGGCTGGACCGGCGGCGCCTACGGCACCGGCAGCCGCATGCCGATCAAGGCGACGCGGGCGCTGCTTTCGGCCGCGCTCGACGGCTCGCTCAACAATGCCGCGTTCCGCACCGACCCGAGCTTCGGCTTCGAGGTTCCGGTGGCGGTGCCGGGCGTCGACGGCGCCATCCTCGACCCGCGCTCCACCTGGGCCGACAAGGACGCCTACGACGCGCAGGCGAAGAAGCTCGTCGGCATGTTCGTCGACAATTTCGCCAAGTTCGAGGCCCATGTCGACACCAACACGCTCGACGCCGCGCCCCGCATCCGCGACGCGGCCGCGTAAGCCGCGCCGCCATCCTTACGGAAAAGGCCCGGCCGTGCGCCGGGCCTTTTCTTTTGGCCGCAACCGGACGATGGTCGGCGCCGGACAAAGGAAGGAAAACCGATGGCTGCCGCCGACCGGCTTCATATCGCGCCCGGCATCGAGATCCGCGAGGACGAGCTCGAGGAGAGCTTCATCCGTGCGTCCGGCCCCGGCGGGCAGAACGTCAACAAGGTGGCGGCGGCCGTGCAGCTTCGCTTCGACGCCGCGAGCTCGCCCGGCCTGCCCGAGCGCGTGCGCGACAACGCGCTGAAACTCGCCGGCCAGCGCGCCACCAAGGACGGCGTCATCGTCATCGAGGCGGCGCGCTTCCGCACCCAGGAGCGCAACCGCACTGACGCGCGCGAGCGGCTGGTCGCGCTGCTGGCGAAGGCGGCCGAGCCGCCGCCCAAGCCGCGCAAGAAGACGAAGCCGTCCAGGGGCGCGGTCGAGCGCCGGCTCAAGGAAAAAGCCGGCCGCGCCGGAATCAAGCGCATGCGCGGCAAGGTCGACGGCGAATAGTTCGCGCGCGGTTCGCGAATCGGGGGCTTTTTGTTCTTTCAATTTCGCCCCTGCTGCGCCACATTCGCGCCAGAGGGACAATCGATTTTCAGCAGCGAGAATGGAGACTGCGGCATGGGACTTTTCGATTTCGTCAAATCGGTGGGCGAGAAGCTCGGCATCGGCGGTTCGGACGAGGCTCCGAAGGTCGAGGAACTGAAGAAGGAGCTCGACAAGCACAATCTCGGCACCGACAAGGTCGAGATCGAGGTCGTCGGCGACAAGGCGATCCTGAAGGGCTCGGTCGCGGACCAGACTGCCTTCGAGAAGGCGGTGATCGCGGTCGGCAACACGCTCGGCGTGTCCAAGGTCGAAACCCAGCTCACCGTCGACGAGACCGGTGGCGGCGAGAAGGAGCCGGTGTTCTACACCGTCAAGAAGGGCGACAACCTCTGGAAGATCGCCGAAGCCCATTACGGCAAGGGCAAGGGCGCCAAGCACACGGTCATCTTCGAGGCCAACAAGCCGATGCTGACCCACCCGGACAAGATCTATCCGGGCCAGGTGCTGCGCATCCCCGCGCTCGACCAGGCCTAGGCCGCTTCAGGGTCTGCGGGAACGGCCCTTCCCCGTCGGGGAACAAGAAGCGTTCCCATCGCACCGAACCGGCGGTTCGGCGTGGTTTCCGGCGGCGCAAGCCGCCGGTTTCGTTTGCGACGCACGAAACCGGGTTGCGCCCTTTGCCATGGCCGTAGACGATCCGGCCCCACGACCGTGCAAGGCCCAAGGAGCGACATGCAAGACGATTTGCCGCCCGGCATGCGGCATTATCCCGGCTTTCTCGACGACGCGGCGCAGCGGGCGCTGCTCGACGACATCCGCGCCGCGGTCGCGGCCGCGCCGCTCTTCGTGCCGGCGATGCCGCGCACCGGCAAGCCGATGAGCGTGCGGATGATCAATCTCGGCGCGCTCGGCTGGGTGACGGACAAGGAGCGCGGCTACCGCTACCAGCCGACCCACCCCGAAACGGGAAGGCCGTGGCCGCCGATCCCGACGCGCCTCCTCGACCTGTGGGGCGAGGTGGCAGCCTATGCCGCGACGCCCGAGGCCTGCCTCGTCAATTTCTACGAGGCCACGGCGAAGATGGGCCTGCACCAGGATCGCGACGAGCGCGATTTCGAGGCGCCGGTGGTTTCCGTCTCGCTGGGCGATGCCTGCCTGTTCCGCATCGGCGGACTGAAGCGCACTGACCCGACGCGCTCGCTCCGGCTCGAAAGCGGCGACGTCTTCGTGCTCGGCGGAGCCTCCCGCCTCGCGTTCCACGGCGTCGACCGCATCTATCCCGGCAGCTCGACGCTGCTCAGGAACGGCGGACGCATCAATTTGACCCTGCGCCGGGTCTCGCCGGTTTCCGACGAGGCTACAGCTTCCTGAGCGAGACCTGCTCGACCAGATGGTCGGCGCCCTTGCGCAGGATGAGGTCGGCGCGCGGCCGCGTCGGCAGGATGTTCTCGTGCAGGTTCCTGAGGTTGATGTTGGCCCACAGGCCTTCGGCGATGGCGCGCGCGGCGTCTTCCGAAAGCTGCGAATAGCGATGGAAGAACGATTCGGGGTTGCGGAACGCGGTCTCGCGAAGCCGCATGAAGCGGTCGATATACCACTGGTGGATCAGCGCCTCCTCGGCATCGACATAGATCGAGAAGTCGAAGAAGTCGGAGATGAACGGCACGATCTTGCCGTCCTTGGGCAGGTCGCGCGTCTGGAGGACGTTGATGCCCTCGAAGATCAGGATGTCGGGCCGGTCGATGGTGACGAACCCGTCCGGCAGCACGTCGTAGGTCAGGTGCGAATAGAGCGGCGCCTGCACCTGCGGCTCGCCCGACTTGATGGCCGACAGGAAGCGCAGCAGCGCGCCGACGTCGTAGCTCTCGGGAAAGCCCTTGCGCTCCATCAGGTTCTGGTTGCGCAGCACCTCGTTGGGGAACAGGAAGCCGTCGGTGGTGACGAGCGCGACGCGCGGGCTCGACGGCCAGCGCTGCAGCAGCTCCTTCAGGACGCGCGCGGTGGTCGACTTGCCGACCGCCACCGAGCCGGCGATGCCGATGATGAACGGGGTCTTGACCACGTCGCCGCCGTTGAAGAACACCTGCCGCTGGCGAAACAGCAGCTGGCTCGCCTCGACATGAGCCGAAAGCAGCCGCGACAGTGACAGGTAGATCTTGCGCACCTCGTCGAGGTCGATCGGGTCGTTCAGCGAGCGCAGCCGCCGGACCTCGTCCTCGTTGAGGGTCAGCGGCGTGTCGTCGCGGAACTGCGCCCAGCGCTCCGCCGTGAACACTCGGTAGGGCGAGTATTTCTCGATTGCGGCGCGGTCGATCGGCATGGCCATGCTCCGCTGGATCAGCCGGCCGGCCGCGAGGCCTTCTCGGCGAGGCCGGATCGCCCGGTACGCGCCTCGAGCTCGGCCAGCACCTCGGCAAGCGACACGCCCGAAAGCGCGAGCACGACGAGCCAGTGATAGAGAAGGTCGGCGCTCTCGGCGACGACGCCGGCGCGGTCGCCCTTTACGGCGGCGATCACCGTCTCGGTCGCTTCCTCGCCCAGCTTCTGCGCCGCCTTGTCGATGCCCTTGGCGAACAGCTTCGCGGTCCAGGAATCGGCGGCGCCCGAGCGGCCGCGCTCGGCGACGATGCTTTCGAGCTCTTCCAGCGTGAAACCGGCCAAGCGCCCCTCCACTCTTAGGTCCCTGTCTTCAGTTTTCGGCGTCGAGCCGGACCGCTATGCCGGCTTTTGCCATGTGTTCCTTGGCCTGCGCAATGGTGTAGGTGCCGAAATGGAAGATCGAGGCGGCGAGAACCGCCGTCGCATGGCCGTCGCGGATGCCCTCGACCAGATGATCGAGGGTGCCGACGCCGCCCGAGGCGATCACCGGCGCGCGCACCGCGTCGGCGACAGCGCGGGTGAGCGGGATGTCGTAGCCGGCCTTGGTGCCATCGCGGTCCATCGAGGTGAGCAGAATCTCGCCCGCGCCGCGCTCGACCATGGCGGCGGCGAACTCGACCGCGTCGAGGCCGGTCGGGTTGCGCCCGCCATGGGTGAAGATCTCCCAGCGCGGCGTCTGGCCCTCGCCCGACACCTTCTTGGCGTCGATGGCGACGACGATGCACTGGTTGCCGAACTTGTCGGCGGCCTCGGCGACGAAATCCGGGTTGTTGACCGCCGCCGTGTTGATCGAGACCTTGTCGGCCCCGGCGAGCAGCAGCTTGCGGATGTCGGCGACCTGGCGCACGCCGCCGCCGACCGTCACCGGCATGAAGCAGCGCTCGGCGGTGCGGGCGACGACGTCGAAGATGGTCTCGCGGTTGTCGGACGAGGCGGTGATGTCGAGGAAGCACAATTCGTCGGCCCCGGCCGCGTCATAGGCGCGCGCGGCCTCGACCGGATCGCCGGCGTCGATTAGGTCGACGAAATTGACCCCCTTGACGACGCGGCCGTCCTTCACGTCGAGGCACGGGATGATGCGGGCTTTGAGGGTCAACGGACGGTCTTCCTGTTCGTTTGCGCGGCCTCGACATCAAGGCAAGGGGTAGTACGGATATTCAGCATCGAGTAGCGTATCTCTCAAGGGGAGGCGGATATGGCAGCGCACGGAAACTACATTTTCTATGCCGACGAAAGTGGCGATCACTCGCTTACGTCTGTTGATCCGGCCTATCCAGCATTTTCTCTGTCGCTCTGCGCTTTTCGAAAGATCGACTACTGCTCGCGGATAATTCCCGGCTTCCTGCGCTTCAAGTTCAAGTACTTCGGTCATGACGCAGTCGTTCTCCATGAACGGGAGATACGCAAGCAAATCGGTGCCTTTACGTTCCTTACGGATATAAGGGCCCGGGGAGCCTTTATGGAGGACCTCACTGCACTGGTCCGGGATTCCCGCTTCGCTATTTTCGCCTCAGTCATCGACAAGCATGATTTGAAACTGGACCTCTTTCCGAGCAATCCATATGGAATCTCTCTCCGTATCTGCTTGCAGTCCGCGTTCAAATATCTCGAAAAGCGCAACGAGATAGGGCTCGTACATCATTTTATTTTCGAGAAACGAGGGATAAAAGAAGATCAGGAACTGGAACTTGAGTTTCGTAGAATTATTGACGGCGAAAATGATCTAAAAATCGAGTTCCCTAATTTCCATATCCACTTTTCCGACAAACGAACAAATTCGACAGGCATGCAGATCGCCGACCTGACTGCTCGCCCCATCGGATTGAGAATTGTCCGCCCTTCACAAGCTAATCGATCATACGAGGCTATAGCCGCGAAACTTCATAATTATAAGCGATTTTCCCGACCTAGCCGAGGAATCTATGCCCCATAAAAGCGAAAGACCTCGGAATACTCCGAGGTCCAACGCCGACCGGGAACCCCCAATCCATTTGCTTAAACATAGCGATTTTCGAGCAGAAAATCAAGAAAAAGGCATTGACTCTCCGAAATACCTCGAAATCGGCCTAAGTGATTCTATCGATTCTGCTTTTTCAGCACCGCCAGCGCCTCTTGCGGGTCGATGCGGCCGTCATAGAGGGCGCGGCCGGAGATCGCGCCTTCGAGGCGGCGGGCATCCGGCATGGTCATGCGCACGATGTCGGCCATCGAGGCGAGGCCGCCCGAGGCGATGACGGGGATCGAGACGGCCTCGGCCATGTCGATGGTGGCGTTCCAGTTGATGCCGGCGAGCACGCCGTCGCGGTCGATGTCGGTGTAGACGATGGCGGCGACGCCCGCGCCCTCGAACTTCCGCGCCAGCTCGATCGCGCCCAACTCAGACGCCTCGGCCCAGCCCTCGACCGCGACCTTGCCGCCGCGCGCGTCGATGCCGACGGCGATCCTGCCCGGAAACGCCTTGCATGCCTCTACGACCAGCGCGGGGTCGCGCACCGCGACCGTGCCGAGGATGACGCGAGCGAGGCCCTTTTCCAGCCATGCCTCGATATGGGCCATGGTGCGGATGCCGCCGCCGAGCTGCACCGGGTTCTTCGTCGCCTTGAGGATAGCCTCGACGGCCGCGCCGTTGCGGCTCTCGCCGGCGAAGGCGCCGTCGAGGTCGACGACGTGCAGCCATTCGAAGCCCTGTTCCTCGAAGCTCCTCGCCTGCGCGGCCGGATCCTCGTTATAGACGGTGGCGCTCGCCATCTCGCCGAGCTTCAGGCGCACGCACTGGCCGCCCTTCAGGTCGATGGCCGGGCAAAGGATCATCGCGTCACACACCCTCGACTATGACGAGCCGCGCCTTCGCGGCGTTCTTCCTGAACTCCACCGCCGCCTTGTATTCGGGCGAGTGGTAGCATTCCACCGCCTTGTCGTAGCTGTCGAACTCGATGACGACGTGGCGGGTGCCGGCCGGCTCCTCCGGCTGCTCGTTGCGGCCGGCGCGGACGACGAACTTCGCGCCGTATTTCCCGAAGGCGACGGCGTTGGCGGCAACGTAATCCTTGTACGCCTCCGGGTCGGTCACATCGACCAGCGCGATCCAGTAGCCCTTTTTGCTCATAGTCTTCTTTCTTTGTAATCGGTCATCTTACTCAAACAAGAACATTCCCCGAACATTTCGATGCTCAAGGTATGGACTCGCGCGCTGGAATCAGGAATCGATGGGGTCCACCCTCTAGATTTAGCAGTCGGAAGGGTGGACCCACTCAATATATGCCAACAGGATCAGCACCATGAAAACATACAGCATCACTTATGACCTCGGCAACCCGGGGCGCGCCTATGGGAGTGTAGCCGAGGCTATAAGGCAGATCGCGAATGGATATTGTCGACCGACCGAAAGCCAGTGGATCGTTAACTCATCGCTGTCTGCATCAGAGATTCGAGATGTGATCGGAGATAATTTAGATAATGGCGACAAGCTCTTCATAAATGAAGTCGGCGATGACTGGGCTTCTTGGGGGCTATCTACCTCTACAATAGATTGGCTCCACAAGTATTGGCGTTCTTCCTCTTCTGTTTCCTAGCTAAGGCTTCCAGCGCAGAAAGTTGGCGATCAGGGCGAGGCCGAGCGCCTGGCTCTTCTCGGGGTGGAACTGGGTGCCGGCCTTGTTGTCCTTCGCGACGGCGGCCGTCACCGGCCCGCCATAGTCGGCGACGGCGACGACCTCATCGTCGTGCGCGGCGTCGAGATGGTAGGAATGGACGAAATAGGCGTGCAGCCCGCTCTCGCCGGTGGGGATGCCGGCGAACAGCGGATGGGAATGTTTCACGTGAATCGTGTTCCAGCCGATCTGCGGGATTTTCAGCGACGGGTCGGAGGGCGTGATCTCCTTGACGTCGCCGGCGATCCAGCCGAGACCCTTCGTCACCGTCTTCTCCAGCCCGCGTTCGGACATCAGCTGCATGCCGACGCAGATGCCGAGGAACGGCCGGCCCCTGACGGTGGCGGCCTCCTCGATCGCCTCGACCATGCCGGGGACGGCGTCGAGGCCGGCGCGGCAGTCGGCATAGGCACCGACGCCGGGCAGGACGATGCGGTCGGCGCCCGCCACGCGGGCGGCGTCCGAGGTCAGGTCGATCTCGGCGGCGATGCCCGCCTCGCGCGCCGCGCGCTCGAACGCCTTGGTCGCTGAGCGCAGGTTGCCGGAGCCGTAGTCGATGATGGCGACGCGCATATGGTCAGCTCTTTCCGGGATAGGCGAACAGGCCGAGCGCCGGCGCAGCAAGCGGGCGCGGCGCGGCGACAGGCGGGGCGGAAACGGGGGAAGGCCCGGCTGCAGCAGGCTCGCCCGCCTCGCCTTCCACCTCGTTCAGGTAGCGGATTTCCGCCTCGGCGGCATCGCCGGCCTCGACCATGCCCCACGCGCGCCAGCCGCGCCGGCGCAAGGCGGCAAGCCGCAGCGCCGGGCCTTCCAGCCCGACATAGAGCGAGACGAGGAAGGCGAACGCCGGGGCGGCATTGCCCAGCCCGAGGACCGAGCCGAAACCGGAAAGCGCCATCGTCACGGCAATGACGGCCAGCGCCTCGATCCACAGCCGGTGCCACAGCAGCCAGAGCGCCGGCACGAGGAAGGCGAGGACATGAAAGCCGTCGCGCACCAGCACGGCCCTTTCGCGGCCGGCGTCGGCGTCTGCGACCGGTGGCTCCATCACCACATAGCTTGACATGGCTTTCGCCCTATCCACGCTCTAACCGTTGAGCGTTCCCTTGGTGGACGGGATCGCGCCTTCCTGACGCGGATCGTGCTCGACTGCTGCGCGCAGCGCGCGCGCCACCGCCTTGAAGCAGGTCTCGGCGATATGGTGGTTGTTGGCGCCGTAATGGTTGGCGATGTGCAGGGTGATGCCGGCGTTCTGGGCCAGAGCCTGGAAGAACTCGCGCACCAGCTCGGTGTCGAAGGTGCCGATCTTCGGCGCGGAGAATTCCACCTGCCAGACGAGGAACGGCCGGCCGGAGACGTCGAGCGCGGCGCGCGTCAGCGTCTCGTCCATGGCGAGGTCGATCGAGGCGTAGCGGCAGATACCGCGCCGCTCGCCGAGCGCCTTCGCGATGGCCTGGCCGAGCGCGATGCCCGTGTCCTCGACCGTGTGGTGGTCGTCGATGTGGAGGTCGCCCTTGGCCTTTATCTCCATGTCGATCAGCGAATGGCGGCAAAGCTGCTCGAGCATGTGGTCGAAGAAGCCGACGCCGGTCGAGATCGTCGACACGCCCTTGCCGTCGAGATCGACGGAAACGGCAATCGAGGTTTCCTTGGTGCTGCGCGAAACGCTCGCCCTGCGGCCGGTCATGATCGCGGTCCCTTCCTTCCGAGAAAGCGCCAAAAGGCGAACGCGTCTTAACAGCATGGCCGGGCGATGGAAAGCGCCTCGGGGCGCGAGGCTTTGCATTCCGCCCCCCGGCGCATACATAAGCCTCCATGCGGCCGGCGCATCCTCCCATGGCCGGCCGGAGAGGATCGGAGCTGATATGTCGAACGAGATAATCATGCACGGGACCACCATCGTCACCGTGCGCAAGGGCGGCAAGGTGGTGATCGCCGGCGACGGCCAGGTCAGCCTCGGCCAGACGGTGATGAAGGGCAACGCCCGCAAGGTGCGCCGCATCGGCAGCAAGGGCGACGTCATCGCCGGCTTCGCCGGCGCGACCGCCGACGCCTTCACCCTGCTGGAGCGGCTGGAGGCCAAGCTGGAGCAATATCCCGACCAGCTGATGCGGGCCGCGGTCGAGCTGGCCAAGGACTGGCGCACCGACCGCTACCTGCGCCGGCTGGAAGCCATGATGCTGGTGGCCGACAAAAGCGTAACGCTGGCGCTGACCGGCACCGGCGACGTGCTCGAGCCCGAGCACGGCGTGATGGCCATCGGCTCGGGCGGCAACTACGCGCTGGCGGCGGCGCGGGCGCTCGCCGACACCGACAAGAGCGCCGAGGAGATCGCCCGCAAGGCGATGGAGATCGCCGCCGACATCTGCGTCTACACCAACGGCAACGTCATCGTCGAAACGCTCGATGCCGGATAGGGGGCCGGATAGCGGGCCGAACGGCGGAGAAGGCCATATCGGCTTCGCCCCGGTGACGCCGGACCACTATGCGCTGCTGCGCGACTGGCTCGGACGGCCGCACATGCGTCAATGGTGGGGCGATCCCGACGAGGAATTCGGCTCCATCCGCGACATGGTCGAGGGCCGCGACACCACCCGCCCCTTCGTCATCCTGCTCGACGGCGAGCCGGTCGGCTATATCCAGTGCTGGTCCGTCGGCGAGCACCAGAGCGGGCAGTGGGCGACGGACCATCCCTGGCTTCTCGACCTGCCCACTGACGCCGTCGGCGTCGATCTTTCGATCGGCGATCCCGACCGGCTGTCGCAGGGCATCGGGTCGGCAGCCCTGTCGGCCTTCGTGCGCGTCCTGCGCGAGGAAGGCCGCCGGACCATCGTCATCGACCCCGACCCGGCGAACGGCCGCGCTGTGCGCGCCTATGAGAAGGCCGGCTTCCGGGTCATCCCCGACCTTGTCGGGCGCACCGGCGCAAACGTGCTCCTGATGCGGTTCGAGCCGGAGGCATGATGACAGCGGCGCGCACGCGAACCATAGTGCGGCCGGATCGGCGGCAGCGGAGGCGCGGGTGATCAGCAGCGAAACGCTTGAGCGCGCCGTGGCGGGCGGGGTGATCTCCGCCGCCCAGCGCGAGCGGCTTTATGCCATGGAGCGGACGGCGGCGCTGCCGCCGGACGAGGACGCGGACGGCAGCGAGGAAAATCTGCGGCTGATCGGCGGCGGCAACGACCTCTTCGTCACTGTCGGCACCGTGCTCGTGACCGCCGGCTTCTACTTCGTGCTGACGACGCTGATGCCGGGGCAGACGCTGTGGATCGCCGGCCTCGTCGCCGCCTTCTCCTGGGCGGTGGCGGAGATCGTCACCCGCCAGCACCGGATGAAGCTGTCCTCGACCGTGCTCAGCCTCGCCTTCGTCACGGCCGTGGCCGTCGTGCTCGGGCTCACGGCGCTGGAGCGCTACCCGATCCGCATGCCGGAGACGATCTGGCAGCTTCTGGCGCTCCGCAGCACCCTCGCCTGGGCGGGCTATCTCTTCCTCGGCGGCATCATCGCCGCGGTGATCGTCTATTTCCTGCGATTCCGCGTGCCGGTGCTCGCCGGCGTGATCGCCATCGCGGCGACGCTGCTCGCCTTCCTGCAAACGGCGGTCCTGCTTTACGACGGCGTGTCGAGCGGTTCCGTCACCATGCCGGCGATGGAGGAGATGCCGCAGCTCCTGCGCGCCTCGCTCTACATGCCGCTGGTCTGCGGCCTCGTCGTCTTCGCCGTCGCCGTCGCGCTCGACATCCACGACCGCGAGCGGCGCACCATCTGGTCGGACTGCGCGTTCTGGCTGCATGTCGTGTCGGCGCCGATGCTGGTGCATCCGCTGTTCATCCTGTCGACCGGGCAGGACGTGGCGTTCGGCCGGATCGAGCCGGGCACGGGGGCGACGGTGATGCTGGCCGCGCTCATCCTCGGCTTCGTCTATGTCGCGCTCGCCATCGACCGCCGCTCGCTGCTGGTGCCGACGCTGGCCTATTTCGGCTCGCTCGGCATCTACTACCTCGTCAACACCGCCGCCAACACCACCGGGATCCCGCCCTTCGCGCTCATCCTCTTGGCCGTCGGCGCGCTGATCATCTTCTTCGGGGCCGGCTGGCAGCGCATCCGCCGCTTGATCGTCGGCTCGACGCTCCCCACATCCGTGCTCGACAGGCTTCCACCCATAAAGGCTTAAGGCGTACCTCTTCAGATGACCAGTTTCTCCCCCCGCGAGATCGTTTCCGAACTCGACCGCTACATCATCGGCCAGAAGGACGCCAAGCGCGCCGTCGCCATCGCGCTGCGCAACCGCTGGCGCCGCCAGCAGCTCGAAGGCCAGATGCGCGAGGAGGTGATGCCGAAGAACATCCTGATGATCGGCCCGACCGGCGTCGGCAAGACCGAGATCTCGCGCCGCCTCGCCAAGCTCGCCGGCGCGCCCTTCATCAAGGTCGAGGCCACCAAGTTCACCGAGGTCGGCTATGTCGGCCGCGACGTCGAGCAGATCATCCGCGACCTGGTCGAGGTCGCCATCGGCCTGACGCGCGAGAAGATGCGCGAGGACGTGAAGGCGCGCGCGCATCTCAACGCCGAGGAGCGCGTGCTGGAGGCCCTCGTCGGCAAGACCGCGAGCCCGGCGACGCGCGATTCGTTCCGCAGGAAGCTGCGCGACGGCGAGCTCGACGACCGCGAGATCGAGGTCGAGGTGGCCGACACCGGCACCGGCGGCATGCCCGGCTTCGAGATTCCCGGCATGCCGGGCGGCGTCGGCATGATCAATATCGGCGACATGCTGCAAAAGGCGATGGGCGGCCAGCGGACCCGGACCCGCAAGACCACGGTCAAGGAATCCTACGGCCTGCTGATCAACGACGAGTCCGACAAGCTGCTCGACCAGGACGAGGTGGTGGCCCGCGCGCTCGCCGCGACCCAGAACGACGGCATCGTCTTCCTCGACGAGATCGACAAGGTCGCGGCCCGCAGCGACATTTCCGGCGGCCCCTCGCGCGAGGGCGTGCAGCGCGACTTGCTGCCGCTCGTCGAGGGCACCACCGTCGCCACCAAATACGGGCCGGTGAAGACCGACCACATCCTGTTCATCGCCTCGGGCGCGTTCCACGTCTCGAAGCCGTCGGACCTGTTGCCCGAATTGCAGGGCCGCCTGCCGATCCGCGTCGAATTGCGCGCGCTCGACAAGGAGGATTTCCGCCGCATCCTGACCGAGACGGAGGCAAGCCTGATCAAGCAGTATGTAGCGCTGATGGGAACCGAGGGCGTTACGCTCTCCTTCACCGACGACGCCATCGACCGGCTGGCCGGCGTCGCCGTCGACCTCAACGCCAGCATCGAGAACATCGGCGCAAGGCGGCTGCAGACGGTGATGGAGCGGGTGCTCGACGAGATCTCCTTCACCGCGCCGGACAAGGCCGGCTCGGAAGTGACCATCGACGCCGATTTCGTCGATAAGAATGTCGGGAATCTGGCCAGGAATACGGATTTGTCCCGATTCATCCTCTAGACCGTTTCACAGTTTCACGGAAACGGTGGAACGATCTATCTCCCTGTTTTTCGCAATTCCGGACGCAAAGCCGCTTCGCACTTTTGCTGGAATTGCTCTAAGGAGCGACATAAAGGCAACGGTCGGCGGGCCGGCGGACGGGTTCTGACACGCAAGTGAACGTGCATGTCTCGACTTGGGCTCCGGCTCCTCTTATCTTGCCCGTCCCGTCCGACTGATCTTCGGAAAGCCCAAATGACGTTTGCGACCCGGCTGTTTGCATTCTTGTGCATCGCGGCGACGGCCCTTCCCGCGGGCGCCGCGACCCTCGTTCCGCCCGGAAACCGCGCCGCCACGCAGCCGGACGTGCCCGCCGCCTCGTCGATCCGCACCAGCGCGCTGAAATCGACCTACGAGGTCAAGTACCGCAAGGTCTTCGCCCTTCTGAAGAACGACAAGGCGCTGCGCGACAAGATCGTCTCGACCTCGGCCAGGTACGGCGTCGACCCGATGCACATGGTCGGCGCCATCGTCGGCGAGCACACCTACAATGTCGACGCCTACGACCGGCTCCAGACCTACTACATCAAGGCCGTCTCCTACCTCCAGTCGGACTTCAGCTTCGCCCATGGCGGCGAGACGATCGGCGAGTTCATCCAGCGGCCGCAGTTTTCCGCCTGCGACGGCAAGGGCGGCAGCTACGAGCAGTGGTCGTGCCGCGAGGCGGTGTGGGACAAGGAGTTCCGCGGCAAGACGGTGGACGGCAAGACATTCCCCAACAACCGCTTCAGCGCCGTGTTCTTCCAGCCCTTCTACGCCGGGCAGACCTTCGGCATCGGCCAGCTCAACCCGCTGACCGCCTTGCAGATGAGCGACATCGTGGCCAAGGTCTCGGGCCTGCCGAAGCTCAACCACAACGACCCGCAGCAGGTCTACCAGACCATCATGGACCCCGACCTGACGCTGGCCTATGTCGCGGCGACGATCAGGAAATCCATCGACGCCTATCGCGACATCGCTGGCTTCGACATCTCGCAGAACCCCGGCGTGACGGCGACACTCTACAATGTCGGCAACCCGGAAGCGCGCGCCCGGGCGCTGAAGGCGGAAAACCGCAAGCTGGCCGCCGCCGGAAAGCCTCCCCGCCTGCCGCAGGAGAACTATTACGGCTGGTTCGTCAACGACAAGCTGGACGAGCTGAAGACGCTGTTCTGACGCGCGGAAGCGCCACCCGATCCACAGGTCAGCGGCCCTGCCGGTCCATCGCGTCCAGCCGGGCGAGCAGCTCCTCGACATCGCCTTCCGCCAGCCGGCCGATGCGCTCGGCCAAGCGGTTGGCGAGCAGCGTCGCCGCCGCCGACAGCCCGGCCGTGTCGACGGTGACGCGCGGATGCGACAGCGCCGCGAGACGCTCCAGCTCCTCGGCATCGTCCCAGATGACGTTGAAATAGCCGACGATCTTCTGGATCAGCGGCCAGCTCGGCATGCCGCGCCTGCCATGCTCGAGCGCCGACAGATAGGCGGCGCTGACGCCGAGCGCCGCGGCCATCTCCTTTTGGGAGACGCCTTTTCTCGCGCGCATCCGGCGCATCCGCTCGCCGAAGGGAGTCATATGCCGTCCCTGCGGCGCAGCCGCACATAGAGCGCGCCCGCGCCGCCATGGCGCGAGGCGGCCGGCTCGTGCGCGCTGACCAGCGCCCTGAAGGGCGGGGTCGCCAGCCAGCCGGGCACGGCACGGCGCAGCACGCCCTCGCTACCGAGGGAGGCACCCTTACCGGTGACGACGAGCACGTGGCGGCGCCCGTCCGCATAGGCCCGGTGCAGGAAGGAAAGGAGCAGTGCATGCGCCTCGCTCTGCGTCAGGTCGTGAAGATCGACCTTCCCCTCGATGGCGAGGCGCCCCTTGGCGAGCCGGGCGCGCGTCGGCCGGTCGATGCCGTGGGCGGGCGGCGGGGCCTGCCGCACCGGCGTGTAGGACGGCATCGGCGGTTTCGGCCTCTTCTCCGGCTTCACCGGGGGCGGCGGGTCGAGCAGGACGGAAAAGTCCTCGGCTTCCGGCTCGTCGTGACCGGCCGACTTGCCCGGCATCGGCGTCACCGATTTCGCGACCCGGCCCCACAGGATGCGGTCCTCATGCGTCAGCTTCCTGTCGCGGCCGCCGCTCATGCCATGGCTTCCGCATCGACGAGAGGACGGGGCAGCAGCGCGAAGAAGCGGGCCGGATGGCGCACCACGCCGGCGATCTCGCCCGCGGCATCGCCGGACCCGGCGAAGAGGTCGCCGCGCGCCGGGCCGACGATGGCCGAGCCGGTATCCTGTGCCACCATCAGGCGCCGGAACGGCGTGCCGCCGAAGGCGGTGAGCGACGGCGCGTCGATGAAGAAGGGCGTGGCGAAGGTGTGGAGCAGCCGGTCGACGGCCAGCGAGCGGCCGGCGGTCAGCGGCACCTTGGCCGCCGCGACCGGCCCGAGCGCGGGATCGCAGACCCCGGCCTCGCGGAAGAAGATGTAGGAGCGGTTGCGGTGCAGGATCTCGTCGATCCGCCCGGGGTTCTCCCGGAACCAGGCTCGGATCGACTGCATCGTCACGTCCTCTCGCCGGATCTCGCCGATTTCCGCCAGCACCCGGCCCGGCCCGGTGAAGGGGTGGCCGGACTTGGCGGCATAGGTGACGCGCCGGACCGACCCGTCCGGAAAGACGAGGCGCGCCGCGCCCTGGACATGGATGAAGAAGGCGTCGACCCTGTCCGCGAGCCACGCCAGCGGCCGCGCCCGCGCGCCGAGCGCCCCGCCTTCGATGGCGGCGCGGTCAAAATATTCGGCAACGCCGCCCGGCGTCCCGCGCCCGAAGGCGAAGGCCGGATCGAGGCCGGCGGGGCGGTTGTCGTCGTCCACCTTCACCAGATCGTCGGGGACGGCGAGAAGCGGCACCGTGAAACGGGCGGTGCGAACCGGCGAGGCCTCGACCTCAGGCTCGTAGAAGCCGGTGACGAAACCTTTCTCATCCCCGTCCGGAGCGACGATGAACGGCCGGAAATGGCGCTCGAAGAAGGCGCGGCCGCCGCTGGCTCGCGGGGCGCGTTCCGCCGCCTCGAAGGCTGCGCCGAACGCATCGGCATTCACCCCGAGGGAGCCGGTGCGGTAGGGCGTTTCCAGCCCGTAGCGCGCGCTGCGGCGGAAGGCGGCGAACGCCGCGTCATGATCGTCCCGCGCCCAGCCCGGAATGTCGCCGAACGATACGGCGCGGAAAAGCGGGGCGAGGGGCATGGCGCAACGAAACGTTCAGTCGTCGGCTTCGGTCGCGACCAGCTTCCAGTTCGGATCGCGGGAGCGGGTGTCGCGAGCGAAGGTCCACACGTCCTTGACCTCGGCGACGGTTTCGGGGTCGCCGTCGATCACCTCGCCGGCCGCGTTGCGGGTGGCGGAGACGAGCTGGCTGACGACGCGCAGCGTGACATGCGCCTCCGTGCCCTTCATCTCGGCATGGGCGATCTCGGCCTTGTCGATGCCGACGAAGGAGGACTGCACCTTCTCCGACCGGCTCTCGCGCTCGGAGATCGCGGCGACGAAGCCGTCATAGACCTCGCGCGACAGAAGGTTCTTCAGCGTGCGGCGGTCGCCGTCGGCATAGGCCATGACGATCATCTCGTAGGCCATCCGTGCCCCTTCGACGAAGGTCTTCGGCTCGAAGGACGGATCGGCGTCGCGGATCGCGCGCATGCCGCGGTTCAGCGCGGTGCCCGGCTTGGCAGCGGCGTCGATGGCGGCGTAGGCGTTTTCCGCCTCCTCGCCCTTGCGGCGCGGCAGCGACACCACGTTCTCGCCCTGCGCGGCCTCGTCCTTGGCTTCGACGCGGCGCGAATAGGGATCGAAGGGCGGCCGCTCGTTGCCGGTGCGCCGGCCCAGAACGTTGCGCAGCTGGACGAAGATCACGATTGCCGCGACCAGAAAGAAAATCGTGCCGAAGTCGAAAAATTCCATCGTTTCCGCCAAATCCCTGTCATCCGACGTACGCTTCGCTTCGTCGGCGGTTCTTTTGCATATAGAACGCATCCGGCCATCATTCAAATCAAAGCGACGGCACCCTATCTGGAATGGGCGAATGCCAACCCGACCGCTCCCTCGACCAGCCGGAAACGCCATCTTGCCGCTCCTTCCCCTCCTTCTCATCGCCCTGCCGCTCATCGAGATCGCCGGCTTCGCCTTCGTCGGCAGCCTGATCGGGGTGCTGCCGACCGTGGCGCTCGTCATCGCCACCACCATCCTCGGCGCGGCGCTGCTGCGGATCCAGGGCATCGGCGTCGTCGGCCGCATCCGCGCGGCGATGGAAACCGGCGCTCCCGTGGATCACGAGCTGGTGCACGGGCTGATGATCGCCATCGCCGGCCTGCTGCTCGTCATTCCCGGCTTCTTCACCGACATATTCGGCCTCGCCCTGTTCATTCCGCCGCTGCGCGAGCTGGTGTGGCGCTTCCTGAAAAGCCGCATCGTCGTCGTCGGTGCGGCAAGCGCCGGCTTCCGCCCCCGCGGGCCGCGGACCATCGACCTCGACAGCGACGATTTTTCCCGCCGCGACGAGAGCGACCGGCGGCGGTTGCCGCCCGACGACGGGGCCTGAAACCCGCGTCGAGGCGAAGGCGAGGCCGCGCTTGTCAGGCCGGGCGCACCATGCTAGCCAACCCGGCGATCTGATCCCGGCCAATTCTGGCTGAAACAGGAGGATTTCGGCCGATGGCCAAGCAACCCGAAGACAAGACCAACGCGCCGGCCGGCGCAGCCGCGACCGGCAATGGCAACGGCACGCCGCCCGCCCTCAACGTGCTGGCGCAATATGTGAAGGACCTGTCCTTCGAAAGCCCTGGCGCGCCCAACTCGCTGCGCGCGCGCGACAAGGCGCCCGGCATCAACATCACCGTCAACGTCAACGCCAATCCGCTGTCGCAGACGGAATACGACGTGACGCTGACGCTCGCCGCCAAGGCGACGGCCGAGAACGACGTGCTGTTCAACGTCGAGCTGATCTATGGAGGCGTCTTCCGCGTCGCCGGCTTCCCGCAGGAGCACATGCTGCCGCTGCTGTTCATCGAGTGCCCGCGGCTGCTGTTCCCGTTCGCGCGCCAGATCATCGCCGATTCGACCCGCAACGGCGGCTTCCCGCCGCTGATGATCGACCCGATCGACTTCGCGCAGATGTTCCAGCAGCGCATGGCCGAGGAACAGGCGAAGGCCAAGGTCGCCCAGCCGAGCTGAGCCTCCGGTTTTCCGTAAAGGATCAAGGCCCGGCCGCCGCGCCGGACCTTTTCACATCTGCGCCTGCTCGTCGGCCGCATTCCGGTAGGCCGGATCGACCTCGCGCCAGATCGCGGCGTCGCCGAGCCCGGCGACAAGGCGGGCATGGGCCTCGAGCTCGATCCGGCTGACGCGTGGACCGAGCGGCCTTTCGCGCTGGCGCGCGGTGGCTGGCCCCGCCTCCGCCTCGCCCACGGCAGTGACGATCTCGACCTGGACGTCGAGGCTGAACGCCGCCTGCCGGCCGCCGATCAGCTCGATATAGACTTCCGCCAGAAGCTCGGAGTCGAGCAGCGCGCCGTGCTTGGTGCGATGGCTGTTGTCGATGCCGTAGCGGCGGCACAGCGCGTCGAGCGAATTCGGGCCCATCGGGTGCTTGCGCCGGGCGATGGCCAGCGTGTCGACCACCCGCGCCGGATCGACCCTGGGCAGGCCGAGCCGGGCGAACTCGGCATCGAGGAAGCCGATATCGAAATTGGCGTTGTGCGCCACCAGCATGGCATCGCCGAGAAAGGCCTGAAGCTTCTCGACCAAGTCCGGAAAGGTCGGCTTGTCGGCCAGATCGGCGTCGGAAATGCCATGGACCGCCTGCGCGTCGGGATGGACCGGCCGCCCCTGCGGGTTGATGTAGAAATGGATGGTCTGGCCGGTGGGGAAGCGGTTGACCAGCTCGACCCCGCCGAACTCGATGATCCGGTCCTCACGGGCGTCGAGGCCCGTGGTTTCGGTATCGAAGATGATCTCGCGCATGATTCGGCTCCTATCCCAGCATGGCCCACCGCCGGGCGCCGGGGCAAGGCTCAGCCGCCGCTTTTCCCCGCCAGTTCGGCGATCAGGCTTCTCACCGCCTGCCGCGCCGCGTCCATGCCGGCGCCGGTGTCGATGACGTAGTCGGCAGCATTGCGCTTCTCGGCATCTGGCACCTGGCGGGCGAGGATGGCGGCGAACTTCTCCTCGGTCATGCCGGGACGCGCCAGCACGCGCTCGCGCTGGACCTCGGCGGGAGCGGTGACGACGACGATCCTGTCGACGCGTTCGCGTCCGCCGGTCTCGAACAGCAGCGGGATGTCGAGCACGACGAGCGGCGCGCCCGCTTCGCGATGACGGGCAAGGAAGCTTTCCGAATCGGCCCTGACCAGCGGATGGACGATTCTTTCCAGATCGCGCAGCGCGTCCGGATTGCCGAGCACCGCCTTGCCGAGCCGCTCGCGGTCGACCGTGCCGTCGACGACCGTGCCGGGAAAGCGCGCCTCGATCAGCGGCGCGGCGATGCCGGAATAGAGCCGGTGGACGGCCTCGTCGGAATCGTGGACGGGAACGCCCTCCTCGAGAAACATGCGCGCCGTGGTCGACTTGCCCATGCCGATGGAGCCGGTGAGGCCGAGAACGATCATTTATGCGCCTCCAGATCGGCGACGATGCGGGCGCGCAGGGCCGGCGTCACCTCGGGGCGGGTGCCGAACCAGCGCTCGAAGCCCGGCGCGGCCTGATGCAGCAACATGCCGAGGCCGTCGACCGTGCGCAGGCCCCTGCCGCGCGCGGCCGCCAGCAGCGGAGTCTCCAGCGGCACGTAGACGATGTCGGCGACGATGGCGCCGTCCGGCAGCAGCGAGACATCGACAGGCGATCCGCCCGCGCCGCCCATGCCGAGCGAGGTGGTGTTGACGAGGATGTCCGCGTCAGCGGCCAGCGCGCCGGCGGCCTCCCAGCCATGGGCGGAAATCCCGGCACCGAAGCGGTCGGCCAGCTCGCGCGCCCGCGACAGCGTGCGGTTGACCACGCGAATGTCGCCGAAGCCGGCCTCGTTCAGCGCGAACAGGACGGCCCGCGCCGCGCCGCCCGCGCCGAGGACGAGCGCCGTGCGGCCCTTTTTCCAGTGCGGCGCCTCGGCGTCGAGATTGGCGGCGAAGCCATAGGCGTCGGTGTTGCCGGCGACGAGCCGCCCCTCCTCCAGCCACAGCGTGTTGGCGGCGCCGATCAGCTCGGCCGCCTCGTCCAGCCTGTCGGCGGCGCGATGGGCCGCCTCCTTGTGCGGGATGGTGACGTTGCCGCCGGCGAAGCCGGAGCGCGGCAGCTCGGCGAGGAAGCGGCCGATCGAATCCGGATGAACGTCGATCCGCTCGTAGCTTCCGGGAATGCCGAGCGTCTCCAGCCAGTAGCCATGGATCAGCGGCGAGCGCGAATGGGCGATCGGGTGGCCGACGACGAAGGCTTTGGCAATGCCGCGATCAGCCATCAATGGCTCCGAGGGCGCGCAACTCATGAAGGAGCGGCAGCAGGGGCAGGCCGACGATGGTGAAATGATCGCCCTCGACGGCCTCGAAAAGCTGGATGCCCTCGCCCTCGATCTGGTAGGCGCCGACGCTCGACAGCGCCTTGTCGCCGACCCGCGACAGATGGCGGCCGACGAAGCCGGGGTCGAGCGTGCGCATGGTCAGCCGCGCCACGCCGACATGGCGCCACAGCACCGCGCCGTCGCGGGCCAGGACGACGGCGCTGTTCAGCTCGTGGGTCTTGCCCGAAAGCAGGAGGAGGCGCCGGCGCGCGGCTTCCATGTCGGCCGGCTTGTGCAGCACCTCGTCGCCGAGGGACAGCGTCTGGTCGGCGCCGATGACAAGGCGGCCGGGCATCCGCTCGGACACTTCGAGCGCCTTGGCCTCGGCGAGGATCGCCGCGAGCTCCTGCGGGGTGACGCCCGAGCCTTCGACCGCAGCCTCGACGGCGCGCTCGTCGATTTGCGCCGGCATGGCCTCGACGCCGACGCCGGCATTTTCCAGCATCGTCCTGCGGAAAGGGCTGCCGGAGGCGAGCACGACGATTTCAGGCATGGCATCCTCCTCGGGTGGTGGTTCGGGTGCTGGGGCGGCGGATTAGCGCGGCTTGCCGCGCAAGGCAACGATGGCCGCGGCCGTTTCCTCGATCGAGCGGCGGCTGACGTCGATGACCGGCCAGCCGTGGCGGGCGCAGATCTGGCGGGCATGGACCAGCTCCTGGGCGATGACGCCGCGGTCGACATAACTTTGCCCGTCATAGCCGACGGAGGTGCCGAGGATGCGGTTCTGCCGGACATGCGAGATCCGCTCCGCGGTGGCGACGAGGCCGACGATCAACGGCTTTTCAGCCTCGACCACGCTTTGCGGGATCGGCACGCCGTGGACGATGGGCACGTTGGCGGTCTTGATGCCGCGATTGGCGAGGTAGAAGCTGGTCGGCGTCTTGGAGGTGCGCGAGATGCCGATCAGGATCACGTCGGCCTCGCTGATGCTGTCGAGCATCTGGCCGTCGTCGTGGTCCATGGTGAAGTTGAGCGCGTCGATGCGGCGGAAGTAATCGGCGTCGAGCACGTGCTGCGCACCGACCCGGCGACCGGCCGGCTGGCCGAGATAGGACTGGAACACGGTCAGCACCGGCTCGAGCACCGACACGCAAGGCAGGCCCATCGCGGCGCAACGCTCGTCGATCAGGCCGGCGAGCGTCTTGTCGATGACGGTGTAGAGGACGATGCCGGGGGCCTCGTCGATCTCCTCCAGCACCTTCAGGAGCTGCTTTTCCGTCCGCACCAGCGGGTAGATATGCTCGATGGCGCGCGCGTCCTTGTACTGGGCGGAGACGGCGCGGCCGGCCGCGAGCAGCGTTTCGCCGGTCGCGTCGGAGATGAGATGCAGATGGAAGAAACGCTGCTGCTTGTTCACGGAAGGAGCTTGTTCACAGAAAGGAAGGGGGCCTGTTGGCGACTGTGGAAAGCGGGAACGGATCACGGCCCGCGACGACGGCGACTGTATCAGACCCCCGCTTGTCCACAATCGACCCTGCCGCGGAAAATTTCCGCCGCTTGTGGAGGAAAACGCGCAGAACCGGATTCGTCACGACGTCATCCACAGGCACTGCCGAACGGGATTCTCGGCAAGCTACTGTTTTACATAGAGTAAATCGCGATCTCCCCGATTGTCTCCTTTCCCGGGAGCGTTCACCTGCGGCCCTTTGCCTGTTGAGTTGGGGCGGGCGAACGAGGACAAGTGGAAATTGCCGATTCCAACAGAGTCGTAGAATCAGAAGATTCCTTTAATAGACTCTTCTTTGATTTAGGGGATCGAGCCCGGAGAAGGTGAAGCATGGCTGAAAGACGCATCGTCCTCGACGTCCTGAAAGGCGAAACCGTCTTTCCGCCCCCGATCTGGATGATGCGGCAGGCGGGCCGCTATCTCTCCGAATACAGGGCGACACGGGCCGAGGCGGGCAGCTTTCTCGACCTGTGCTACAATCCCGACTTCGCCGTCGAGGTCACGCTCCAGCCGATCCGCCGCTTCGGCTTCGACGCGTCGATCCTGTTCTCGGACATCCTCGTCGTTCCGCATGCGCTCGGCCGCGATTTGCGCTTCGAGGAAGGACGTGGCCCACTGATGACGCCGCTCGCGGCGAACGAGGTGGCGCGGCTTTCCGATATCGACCCTTCGTCGTTTCACGTGAATCTGGAGCCGGTCTACGAGACGGTGCGGCGGCTGCGGGCGCAATTGCCGGGCGAGACGACGCTGCTCGGCTTCTGCGGCGCGCCGTGGACGGTCGCGACCTACATGATCGCCGGGCACGGCACGCCCGACCAGGCGCCGGCGCGGCTGTTCGCCTTTTCCCACCGCGAGGAGATGGCGACGCTTCTCGCCATTCTCGCCGAGCGCTCGGCCGACTATCTGATCCGCCAGATCGAGGCCGGCGCAGACGCGGTCCAGATCTTCGATTCCTGGGCCGGGGTGCTCGACGAGGATCTGTTCGAGCTGTGCTGCATCGAGCCGGTGAGACGCATGGTCAAGCGGGTGCGGACCGTCTTTCCCGAGACGCCGATCATCGGCTTTCCGCGCGGGGCCGGCGGGCTCTACGACAGCTATCGCCAGAAAACGGGCGTCACCGCGCTCGGGCTCGACTGGAGCGTGCCGTTCGCGCAGGCGAAGCGCCTGCAAGCCGAGGGCGCGGTGCAGGGCAATCTCGACCCGCTGCGGCTGCAAGCCGGCGGCGCGGCGCTCGAGGATGGTGTCGCTGCGATCCTGCGCGCGCTGGCGGACGGGCCGTTCATCTTCAATCTCGGCCATGGCGTGACGCCGCAGACGCCGGTCGCCCATGTCGAGAAGATGGTGGCGCTGGTCAGGGAGGCCAAGCAATGACGGAAGACACCGCGCGCAAGGCGGCGATTCGGGCGGTCGTCGCCATCGGGCTGACGGCGGCTCTGGCCGCGCTGCTGTTCTGGGTCGATCCGGCGCCCTACTATGACTGGATCAAAGCGCTGCATGTCATCGCCGTCATCGCCTGGATGGCGGGGATGCTCTATCTGCCGCGGCTGTTCGTTTATCACGCCGAGGCCGAGATCGGCTCGGACACGTCGGAAACCTTCAAGGTGATGGAGCGCCGGCTGCTGCGGGCGATCATCAACCCGGCGATGCTGGTCGTCTGGATCCTCGGCCTATGGCTGGCGTGGGAGGGCTTCGGCTTCTCCGGCGGCTGGCTGCACGCCAAGATCGCGGCGGTATTCGTGCTGTCCGGCATTCACGGCTATCTGTCGGGCGCCGTGCGCAAGTTCGCCGAGGACCGCAACACCAAGCCGTCGCGTCACTGGCGAATCGTCAACGAGATACCGACGGTGCTGATGATCGTCATCGTCATCCTGGTGGTGGTGAAGCCGTTCTGACGCGCGGCTTTCGGGCGCATCCGGCGTCCTCGTCAAATCCCGGCTTGCGATCGTCGAGCATCGGGGTTAAGAGTCGTTTCCTTCCTCCTCGCATGGCGTCATCTATCTCTGCCTCCGGCAGACCTTCCACGCAGACGATGTCGCCGCGCGCCTTCACAGTCTTTGCCATCCCAGAGTCCGCACGATGCAGGAAATGAAACTTCAGGAACTGAAGAGCAAGGGTCCGACCGAGCTGATCGCCTTCGCCGAATCGCTCGAGGTCGAGAATGCCAGCGTGATGCGCAAGCAGGAGCTGATGTTCGCGATCCTGAAGAAGCTCGCGGCGCAGGACATCGAGATCATCGGCGAGGGCGTGGTCGAGGTGCTGCAGGACGGCTTCGGCTTCTTGCGCTCGGCCAACGCCAACTACCTGCCGGGCCCGGACGACATCTACATCTCGCCGTCGCAGCTCCGCCGTTTCTCGCTGAAGACCGGCGACACGGTCGAGGGGCCGATCCGCAGCCCGAAGGAGGGGGAGCGCTATTTCGCCCTGCTCAAGGTCAACACCATCAATTTCGACGATCCGGAGAAGATCCGGCACAAGATCCACTTCGACAATCTGACGCCGCTCTATCCCAACGAGCGGCTGCGGATGGAGACGGACAACCCGACGGGCAAGGATCTGTCGGCGCGGGTTATCGATCTTGTCGCGCCGCTCGGCAAGGGCCAGCGCGGGCTGATCGTCGCGCCGCCGCGCACCGGCAAGACGGTGCTGCTCCAGAACATTGCCCATTCCATCGCCACCAACCACCCGGAAGCCTATCTCATCGTCCTGCTGATCGACGAGCGGCCCGAGGAGGTCACCGACATGCAGCGCTCGGTGAAGGGCGAGGTCGTGTCCTCGACCTTCGACGAGCCGGCTGTGCGCCACGTCCAGGTGGCGGAGATGGTCATCGAGAAGGCCAAGCGCCTGGTCGAGCACGGCCGCGACGTCGTCATCCTGCTCGATTCGATCACCCGCCTCGGCCGCGCCTACAACACGGTGGTGCCGTCCTCCGGCAAGGTGCTGACCGGCGGCGTCGACGCCAACGCGCTCCAGCGCCCGAAGCGGTTCTTCGGCGCGGCGCGCAACATCGAGGAAGGCGGCTCCCTGACGATCATCGCCACCGCCCTGATCGACACCGGCAGCCGCATGGACGAGGTGATCTTCGAGGAGTTCAAGGGCACCGGCAACTCGGAGATCGTGCTCGACCGCAAGGTGGCCGACAAGCGCATCTTCCCGGCGATGGATATCCTGAAGTCCGGCACCCGCAAGGAAGACCTGCTCGTCCAGCGCCAGGACCTGCAGAAGATCTTCGTGCTGCGGCGCATCCTCGCCCCGATGGGCACCACGGATGCTATCGAGTTCCTCATCGACAAGCTGAAGCAGACCAAGACCAATTCGGACTTCTTCGATTCGATGAACACCTGAGCGTCAGCGCTCGGATCGCAGCAGCGTTTCCAGTTCTCCGGCCTTGCGCGCGGGCGGCAGGCAGCGCTGCCCGATGCAGAGGAACGCACCTGCCTGGGCCGTGTCGATGACCGCGCCGTCCGGCAGGACGATCTCGCTGCCGGGCCCTGTCGGGGCAAGGACGATGTCCGTCCGCGAGCCATCCGGATAACGATTCGCAGCCGAAACGAAGCCGGTGTTTTCAGGCCCCGCGATGATCAGCTTTTTCGGCCGATGCGCGATGGCCGCGGCATGGATGATGCCGGCGCGCCCGAAACGCTGGTCCGCGGTCCTGCCGAGCGCGGCGTCCGCGGCGTTTACCGCCCGTCGATGGAGCGCGTCGTCACCAGTGAGCAGTGCAAGCCGCGTCATGGCAAGGATGATCCGCGCCGTCGCCGAAGGCACGGCGTCGTCGCTGTCGCCACGGATGCGGATGAGCACGTCGGCGGTGTCGGACGCGGTGAAGTAGTGTCCGGTCCCCTCATCGTCGCCGTGCCAGTCGTCCAGCGCCTGCATCCAGCGCCGCGCCCTGGCGATGTAGGGCGCGGGGTCCGCCACGGCTTCTGCCAGCGACACCGCGGCCTCGATCATGGCGGCGTAATCGGCCGACATGCAGGGAAACAACCTCTCGGCTCCGAGAATAGAGTGCGGCAGGCGCCCGTCCCGCTCCGATTCGGCGACGAAACGAAATGCCGATTCCGCCGTCTCGATCCAGTCTTTCCGGGAAAACTGCCGCCCGGCGCGGGCAAGCACGGCGATCGTCGTTCCATTCCAGTCGACGAGAACCTTGTCGTCGCGCCCCGGCCGGATGCGGTGGCCGCGGGCATCGAGCAGCCGTCGTTTCATGGCCTGTATGTCCGGACCGGTATCGGCCGGGCCGCAATCGGGGTTCGACCGGCGGTGGAGAACAGGATCGCCTTCCCATTCGGCCGGCTGTGCCAGCTCGTAAGCCGCGAGAAACCGGCTGGCATCGGCCTTTCCCAATACGTTGCCGATCTCGTCCTCGGTCCAGAGGTAAAAACGTCCCTCCTCACCCTCGCTGTCGGCATCGAGGCTCGATGCGAAGCCGCCGCCTTCGGTCTGCATCTCGCGCTCGAGCCAGCCCACGGTCTCCTCGATTCGGTAGCGAAACAGTTCGTCTCCCGTCTCGGCATAGGCCCAGCCGACGAGATCGATCAGCTGGGCATTGTCGTAGAGCATCTTCTCGAAATGCGGCACCAGCCATGTCGCGTCGGTCGAATAGCGGCACAGCCCGCCGCCGATGTGATCGTAAATCCCGCCGGCGAGCATCTTGCGCAGGCTGTCGATCATGGCGTCGCGATGGGTGGCCACCCCACCCTGTTGCCAGCTCAGGCGCAGGACGTTCATCAGAGGCGCGTTAGGAAACTTCGGCGCGCCGCGTATGCCGCCGTCGCGCGCGTCGATCAGCGAATGCACGGCTCCGGCATAACTTTCCTGAATGATGATCGGGTCGGCTGCCTCTCCGCTGCGTCTCGACGCGAGCTGGGCATCGATATGGCCGGTCAGCGCGGCGGCGGAGTCTTCGAGTTCGGCCCGCTTGTTGCGCCATGTCGCTGCGACGGCTTCGAGGACGTCGGTAAAGCCCGGCCGGCCATAGCGTGCCTCCTTCGGGAAATAGGTTCCGCCCCAGAACGGCCGGCCTTCCGGCGTCAGGAACATAGTCAGCGGCCAGCCGCCCTGCTCGCCCATGGCGTTGAGCGCTGCCATGTAGATCTGGTCTATATCCGGCCTTTCCTCGCGATCGACCTTGATGTTGACGAACAGGCGGTTCATGACCTCGGCGACGCCCTCGTCCTCGAAGCTTTCATGGGCCATGACGTGACACCAGTGGCAGGCGGCATAGCCGACGGAAAGCAGGATCGGGCGCTGAAGGGCGGCGGCCTCGGCCAGGGCAGCCGAAGACCACGGCCGCCAGTGGACAGGGTTGGCGGCATGCTGGCGCAGATAAGGGCTCGCGGCGTCGGCGAGAAGATTTGCGGAAGGAAGCGCGGTCATGGATCACCCTGCTTTCGGTTTAAACTAGGGCGGCGGCCATGAACGGGCAACCTGTGTTCAGGGATACGATCTTCGCGCTGTCGTCGGGCGGCCTTCCCTCAGGCGTCGCGGTCGTTCGTCTTTCGGGGCCTCATGTTCGCGAGGCGCTGCAACTGGTTGCCGGAAGGGTGCCGGCGGCCCGGCGCGCGACGCTTCTTTCCCTGCGTGATGGTGATGGCGGCCTGCTCGACGAGGGGCTGGTGCTGTTCTTTCCCGCGCCCGCCAGCTTCTCGGGTGAGGATTGTGCCGAGTTCCAGATTCATGGCGGGCGGGCCGTCGTTGCCGCACTGCTGCGCCGGCTGGGGGAAATGCCGGGTCTGCGCCAGGCGGAAGCCGGGGAATTCACCCACAGGGCCTTTTTGAACGGCAAGGTCGACGTGACCGGCGCGGAAGCGCTGGCCGATCTGATCGGTGCCGAAACGGAAGCGCAGCGCCGGCTGGCGGTGGAGAACGCGCAGGGAGGCCAGCGCGATCTCTATGCGGCATGGCGGCAGCGGCTCCTGCACGCCCGGGCGATGATCGAGGCGGAGTTCGATTTTGCCGACGAGGCCGATGTGCCGGGCTCGGTGTCGGAACGGGAGGTCGCGAACCTCGCCCGCCTGCGACAGGACATCCTCGCCCATGTCGAGGGCTTTCGCGCGGCGGAAATCGTCCGGGACGGCTTCCGGGTCGTGCTGGTCGGCGCGCCGAACGCCGGCAAGTCGAGCCTGCTCAACGCTCTCGCCCGGCGCGAGGTGGCCATCGTCACCGAGATCGCCGGAACGACCCGTGATCTCGTTGAGACGAGTCTCGATATCGACGGCATGAAGATTGTGATCACCGACACGGCCGGCCTGCGCGAAACCGACGACGTGGTCGAGCGCATCGGGGTGCGGAAAGCGGTGGAGGCCGCCGACCGGGCCGATCTGGTTCTTCATCTGGCCGATCCTGCAGACGTGGAAGCAGGTTTCGACAAGGGGACATGGGCCGCGCCGGTTCTGCCGGTGGCGACGAAATGCGATCTCACGACGCCGGGGCCCGGAAGCTTCGCCCTTGCCGTTTCGACGGTGACTGGCGAAGGATTGCCGGAATTGACAGGGGAAATCGCAAGGAGGGCGCGCGCTGCGACGGGCAAGACCGGACAGGTGATCCCGACCCGATTGCGGCAGGTGCGTCTACTGGAAGCGACGGCGCAACATATCGGCAATGCGTTGAATCGCACGGAACTGGAACTCAGGGCGGAGCATTTGCGTCTTGCGGGAGAATCACTCGGCAGGATCACCGGCGCGAGCGACGTAGAGGAGCTGCTTGGCGTGATCTTCTCCGAGTTCTGCATCGGCAAGTGACTCACGTGAAACACCCGAATCGGCGGAGCAAACGGATTCACGTGAAACACAGCAATAAGTCGAGATTCTCGTTTCACGTGAAACAGACTTGACTCGGACGGCCGCGCCGGACATTCCGGCAGGCTTGAATTGGAATGGTTCGATGAGCAAGAATTACGATGTCATCGTCATCGGCGGCGGGCATGCCGGCTGCGAGGCTGCGGCGGCCGCGGCCCGAGCGGGCGCCGCGACCGCGCTGGTGACGATGAAGCGCGAGACCATCGGCGTCATGTCGTGCAATCCCGCCATCGGTGGCTTGGGCAAGGGCCATCTGGTGCGCGAGATCGATGCTCTCGACGGCCTGATGGGGCGGATCGCCGACGCGGCCGGCATCCAGTTTCGCCTGCTCAATCGCCGCAAGGGTCCGGCGGTGCGCGGCCCGCGGACGCAGGCCGACCGCAAGCTCTATCGTCAGGCCATGCAGGCGGCAATCGCGGCCCAGGCGGGACTTGATGTCATCGAGGGCGAGGTTTTCGATTTATTGATTGAAAACAATTGGATCGCCGGTGTCATCCTTGCCGATGGCCGGCGTTACCGCTGCGGCGCCGTGGTCCTGACCACCGGAACGTTCCTGCGCGGGCTGATCCATATCGGCGAGGAGCGCTTTCCGGCCGGCCGCATGAACGAGGCCGCGACGATGGGCCTGTCGGCGACGATGACCGGTCTCGGCTTCGCGCTCGGCCGTCTCAAGACCGGCACACCGCCGCGGCTCGACGGGCGTACCATCGACTGGGCTTCGCTCGACTGCCAGCTGGCCGATGATGTGCCGGTGCCGTTCTCGCTGATGACGGATCGGATCGCCAATCCGCAGATTGCCTGCGGCGTGACGCGCACGACCGCGGCGTCGCACGAGATCATCCGCGCCAATCTCGGCCGCTCGGCGGTCTATTCCGGCGCTATCGAGGGGACGGGACCTCGCTATTGCCCGTCGATCGAGGACAAGATCGTCAAGTTCGGCGACCGCGACGGACATCAGATATTCCTGGAGCCCGAAGGGCTGGACGACGATACCGTTTATCCGAACGGGATTTCCACGTCATTGCCGCGCGAGGTCCAGACGGCGCTGGTGGCGTCGATTCCCGGCCTAGAACAAGCACGCATCCTCCAGCCCGGCTACGCCATCGAGTACGATCATATCGACCCGCGCGAGCTCGATCATTCGCTCGAGACCCGGCGGGTTTCCGGCCTGTTCCTCGCCGGACAGATCAACGGCACGACGGGCTATGAGGAGGCGGCTGCGCAAGGCCTCGTCGCCGGCCTCAACGCGGCGCGCAAGGTTGCCGGCCTCGAACCCGCGCGTTTTGGCCGCGGCGATGCCTATATCGGCGTCCTGATCGACGATCTGGTCAATCGGGGCGTCAGCGAGCCCTACCGCATGTTCACGTCGCGGGCCGAGTTCCGCCTGTCGCTGCGGGCGGACAACGCCGACGAGCGCCTGACCCCGCAGGGCATCGCGCTCGGTCTGGTCGGGCAGGCGCGCATCGATCGCTTTCGTGCCCGGGAGCGAGACTTCGCCGCGGCGCGCGACCTGTTCAGGTCGCTGTCGGTAACGCCCAACGAGGCGGCGCGGTTCGGTCTCGCGCTGAACCGCGATGGACAGCGGCGCACGGCTTACGATCTGCTGTCCTATGCGGATATCGGCGTCGAGCGGCTACGGGCGATATGGCCGCAGCTCGGCGGCGTGTCAGAAGCGACGCTCGAGCGGCTGGAGACCGAAGCACGTTATTCCGTCTATCTCGACCGCCAGCAAGCGGATGTCGCGGTACTGAAGCGAGAGGAAGCACGGACGATCCCCGCCGATCTCGAATTTGCCGACATTCCCGGATTGTCCAATGAATTGAAGCACAAGCTGGCCATGCGCCGGCCTTCCTCGCTGGCGGAAGCCGGGCGAATCGACGGGATGACGCCGGCAGCGCTGGCGATCATTCTCGCCCGGATCCAGAATCACGAACGACGTATGCCGGGCGCGGCGTGAGATGGACAGGCTGACCGAACTCCGTAACGTCGCCGGAATGGTTTCACGTGAAACGCTGGCGCGACTCGACTTCTTTGAGGCAGAGTTCCGCAAATGGTCGGCGCGAATCAATCTTGCCGCGCCGTCGACACTGGAGGCGTTGTGGAGCCGGCATATCCTCGATAGCGCCCAGCTTTTTGCCCTCAAGCCGAGCGTCCTGACCTGGCTCGATCTCGGCTCGGGCGGCGGATTTCCGGGCGCGATCATAGCGATTCTCCTCGTCGAGCGAGAGGGCGGAAAGATCGAGCTGGTCGAAAGCAACAACAAGAAGGCCGCGTTCCTGAAATCCATCCTCGGGACGGTGAATGCGCCTGCGCGCGTGCATATCAGCCGGATCGAGGATGCTTATAAGCGCGTCGAAATGCCGGAGATCGTCACCGCGCGGGCCTTGGCACCCTTGCCGCGGCTGCTCGATCTCGCCGAGCCGTGGCTGGCGCGCGGCGCGACCGCGCTTTTTCACAAAGGCCGGGATTACGCGGCCGAGGTGACGGAAAGCCGTGACGCGTGGCGCTTCGATCTGATAGAACACGCAAGCAAGATCGATCCGGCAGGCCGCATCCTCGAAGTGTCGGGGCTGGCCAGAAAGCCGGCTGATCGCTCCGATTGACTCTCTCGGCAGGCCGGCTCTCATGATCCCGCGGACCCGCATCATCACCATCGCCAATCAGAAAGGCGGCGTCGGCAAGACGACCACGGCGATCAACCTCGCCACCGCCCTCGCCGCCATCGGCGAGAAGGTGCTGATCGTCGATCTCGACCCGCAGGGTAACGCCAGCACCGGCCTCGGCATCGACCGGCAGGACCGCAAGGTATCGTCCTACGATCTTCTGACCGGCGAGGCGAGCGTCGGTGAGGCGGCGATGGCGACCGCGGTGCCCGGGCTTTTCGTGATTCCCTCGACGCTCGACCTGCTCGGCATCGAGATGGAGATCGCCTCGGCGCTGGACCGGGTGCTGCGCCTGCGCAATGCCCTGCGGCAGTCGGTGGCCGATGGCGGCAGTTTCGGCTATGTGCTGATCGATTGCCCGCCCTCGCTCAATCTGCTGACGCTCAATTCGATGGCGGCGGCGGATTCGGTGCTGGTGCCGCTGCAATGCGAGTTCTTCGCGCTCGAAGGCCTCAGCCAGCTTCTCCAGACGGTCGAGCAGGTGCGCAACTCGATCAATCCCGACCTCACCATCCAGGGCATCGTGCTGACGATGTTCGACGGCCGCAACAACCTCGCCAACCAGGTGGTCGAGGACGTGCGCGCGCATATGGGCGATGCGGTCTACGAGACGGTGATTCCGCGCAACGTGCGGGTGTCGGAAGCGCCGTCCTACGGCAAGCCGGCGATCCTATACGACCTCAAATGCACCGGCAGCCAGGCCTATCTCCAGCTCGCGTCGGAGGTGATCCGGCGCGAACGTCGCCTGCGCGCGGCCTGAGCGATCCGATGGATCGATACGAAGACGAAACGATGCGGATGGTTTGATGAGCGACGATCCTTCCAGAAAACGCCTCGGCCGCGGCCTTGCCGCCCTGATCGGGGAGATGGACAAGCCGGTACCGGCGACTGCGGCGTCGCGGATCGGCGCCGACGGTAGGGTGCCGATCGAGTTCGTCGGCCCCAATCCGCGCAATCCCCGCCGCCATTTCGCCGAGGCGGATCTGGTCGATCTCGCCCAGTCGATCCGCGAGCACGGCATCGTTCAGCCGGTCGTGGTGCGCCCTGCCGGCCCCGCAGGCAGTGGGCGCTACGAGATCATCGCCGGCGAGCGGCGCTGGCGGGCGGCGCAGCGCGCCGGCCTGACCGAGCTGCCGGTGATCATCCGCGACGTCGACGACCGGGTGGCGCTGGAGCTGGCGATCATCGAGAACGTCCAGCGCGCCGATTTGAATCCCGTCGAGGAAGCGCAGGGATATCAACAGCTTATCGATGAGCACAACTACACGCAGGCCGATCTCGGCCAGGTGATCGGCAAGAGCCGCAGCCATGTCGCCAACACGCTGCGGCTGCTGAAGCTGCCCGATTCGATCCGCGGCATGCTGGTCGACGGCTCGCTCTCGGCGGGGCATGCGCGCACGCTGGTCACGGCCGAGGACCCGGCGGCGCTGGCGCGGCGCATCGTCGAGGAGGGGCTGTCGGTGCGGCAGGCCGAGGCGCTGGCGCAGGAGCCGGCGCGACCGCTGGCCGGGGCCACGCGCAGCAGCGCCCCGGCGCAGAAGGATGCCGACACGCTGGCGCTGGAAAAGGCGCTGTCCGACGCCACCGGCCTCAAGGTGACGATCTCGCACGGCCAGAAGGGCGGCGAGCTGAAGATCGCCTACCGGACGCTGGAGCAGCTCGACGAGATCTGCCGCCGTCTCGGTTCCTGATCATAATATCAGTCGGTTAGCACGATCCTGAGATGGATCGCTCGTTTTGGGACGGGAGTGGGACGTCGCCTCCCCTTCCCGTTTACGACGCGAGAGATCGCTTCAGTACAATGCTGAAGCGGTTTGGCGCGGGTGTCGGTGCAGGGCGAAAGTCCAAGTGCGTGAGGCCCTCAAACCAGACACGACGCGCTCCCGCGTCTAGCGTCCGCCTCGGGCCGATTCGACCAGCAGCGCGATCAGCGCCTGCCGGGCGGTGGCGGCCGCGAGGTCGGCGCGCTGCCGGGTGAGCAGCACGGTGGCCTGAAGCCGCTCCAGCGCCCGGGCGATGGCGGGGGCGCGCCAGCGCGGGGGCGCGGCCTCGACCAGCCGGCGGCGGGTGAAGAACACGGGCGGCCGGGCCGAGGCGACGACCGCGGCGGCCGGCTTGGCATCGGTATCCATCTCGGCGCGCATGAGCTGGAGAAGCTGGAACTGCCGCATGGCGGCGGCGAGCACCAGGAACGGGTGGGTTCCCGCCGAGACCAGCCGGGTGAAGCTGGCGTCGAACGCCTTGCCGTTGCCGGAAAGCACCGCGTCGACGGCATCGTCGATGCCGAGCCCGGAGACGTCGCCGGTCATCGTCCGAACGTCCTCCAGCCGGATTTCGCTGCCGCCGCGGCAATAGAGCGCCAGCTTCTCGACCTCACTGCGGCTGGCGAGGCGGTCGCCGCCGAGGCTGGCGCGCAGCGCCTGCCGCGCCTCCAGCCCGATCGACAGGCCCTCCCGGCCGAGGATCTCGTCGATCACCGCGTCGATGGCCTTGCCCTCGTCGACATAGCAGGGCAGCGCCATGGCCGCCGCGCCGTTCTCCACCGTGCTCCTGAGTGCCGCGCCCTTCTTCAGGTCGCCGGCCTCGATGAGCACGACGCTGTCGCGCGGCGGCGCGGCCACCAGCGCCTTCACGTCCTCGGCAAGCTGCTTCTGGCTCCCCGCCCCCTTCACCCAGATCAGCCGGCGCGCCGAGAACATCGGCACGGTCGCCGCCTCGTCGAGCAGACGGCCGGGCGCGGCCTCGAGTTCGGACGCCTCGAGGCGGATCGACGAGAACGGGTCGTCGGCGGCGAGGCCGGTCTTCGCGACGAAGGCCTTGGCCCGCTCGGCGACGAGGCCGCGGTCCGGCCCGTAGATCAGCACGATGCCGATGCCGGGGTCGGGGTTGCGCAGCCAGGAATCGACTTCATGGGCTTTCTTCTGCGCCATCGGCTCGAATTCCAATCCTTCGTCGAAATATGGATAACATATTGTTATCGCTGAATTTATAGCGAAAGAAGCGTCTCGCGTCCCGGCCGTTTCTAGCACAGGAACGCGCCTGTGGCAGCCCGCTTCGGCCGTAACGGCGGAACCGCAGGGCATCGTTTGGCGTTTTCCGGGCAAGTTTCACGCATGTTACGGAGAAAGAAGATGGCAGAGCCTACCAACAACGATCCCCGTCCCGATCCGCGTTATACGGACCCGGTTTACGACGACAGGCTGCATGCGCGCCCCTCGCATGCCGACCCGGCGCTCGATCCCGCCGTCCAGCGGGTGAACGACCCGCTCATGGCCGAGCGGCCGATGGCCACCAGCGGCCGCAGCGGACTGGTCGCCGCCGGCGTCATCGCGGTGCTGCTGGTCATCGCCGTCATCGCCTTCAGTTCCGGCACGACGACCGATCCGGGCACGACCGCGGTGATCCCTGACCAGACGCAGGAGACCGCGCCGGCGCCGACCGCTCCCGGCGTGACGCCCGTCGAGCCGGCTGCTCCCGCTGCTCCCGAGGCGGCCCCCGCCCAGCCGATGGAGCCGGCAACGCCTCCGGCCAATCAGTAATCGGGGCCAGTAGTCGGCGCCAGTAATCGAGGCATGTCGCCTGAATCCGGTTTGCGGGTTCGGGCGACAGGCCAACGGCGCAGGCCCCGCGTGGCGGGCGGCCTATGAAGGACGCATCGCGGCGTGAGGGTACGGCGCTCCGTACGAAACAGAAAAGGGCAGGCTTATGCCTGCCCTTCGCATTCTGCCCGGCTTCGCGCCTGTTACATGTGGATCGGCTTGGAGAAGGCCGCCAGCGCGGCTTCCTTGACCGCTTCCGACATGGTCGGGTGGGCGTGGCAGGTGCGGGCAAGATCTTCGGACGAGCCGCCGAACTCCATCAGCACAGCCGCCTCGTGGATCATCTCGCCGGCGCCGAAGCCGACGATGTGGACGCCGAGCACCCGGTCGGTGGCCTTGTCGGCCAGCACCTTCACGAAGCCTTCCGTCTGGAGCATGGCGCGTGCGCGGCCATTGGCGGTGAAGGGGAACTTGCCGGCATTGTAGGCGACGCCCGCCTTCTTCAGCTCCTCCTCGGTCCTGCCGACCGAGGCGACCTCGGGGCTGGTATAGACGACGCCCGGAATCACGTCGTAGTTCACGTGGCCGGCCTTGCCGGCGATGATCTCGGCGACGGCGACACCCTCCTCCTCGGCCTTGTGGGCCAGCATCGGACCGGCGACGACGTCGCCGATGGCGTAGATGCCGGGAACGGAGGTCAGGAAGTGGCCGTGGATGCGAACGCGGTCGCGCTCGTCCAGCACCACGCCCGCCTCGGCGAGCCCGAGACCGTCGGTGAAGGGCTTGCGGCCGGTGGCGACCAGCACGGCGTCGGCCTCGATGGTCTCGGCCGCGCCGCCCTTCGCCGGCTCGAAGGTCACCGAAGCGCCCTTGCCCTTCTTCGCGACGGCCGTGACCCTGGCGCCGAGCCTGAATTCCATGCCCTGCTTGGCCAGCATGCGCTGGAACTGCTTGGCGACCTCGCCGTCCATGCCGCCGAGGATGGTGTCGAGATATTCGACCACCGTGACCTTGGCCCCAAGCCGCGCCCAGACCGAGCCGAGCTCCAGCCCGATGACGCCGCCGCCGACGACGACGAGATGGTCCGGCACCTTGTCGAAGTCGAGCGCGCCGGTCGAGGAGACGATGACCTTCTCGTCGAAGGCGACGTCGACGCCGGGAATGCCGGCGACGTCGGAGCCTGTGGCGATGACGATGTTCTTCGCCGCGATCTCCTGGCTCGCGCCGTCCGCGCCGGTGACAGTGATCCTGCCCTCGCCGAGGACGCGGCCGGTGCCGTGGAAGGTGTCGATCTTGTTCTTCTTCATCAGGAAGACGAGACCCTTGGTGTTCTGCTCGACGGTGTTCGTCTTGTGCGCCATCAGCTTCCTGAGGTTCACCTTCGGCTTCGAGATCTCGATGCCGAGCGCGTCGAAGGAATGCTCGGCCTCGAGAAGCATCTCGGTGGCGTGCAGCAGCGCCTTGGAGGGGATGCAACCGACATTGACGCAGGTGCCGCCATAGGTGTCGCGCTTCTCGACCAGCGCGGTCTTGAGGCCCAGTTGCGCGGCCTTGATGGCGCAGACATAGCCGCCCGGCCCGGCTCCGATCACGACGACGTCATAGCTCATGGCAAGTCCCTTCCTTTTCGTGCGGGCGGCTCAGCGGCCGCCGCTTGCGTTCAGTATCGCACCCGTTGAGTAGGATGCGTCATCCGACAGAAGCCACAGGATCGCGCGGGCGATCTCCTCGGCCTTTCCTTCCCGTTGCATCGGCACGGTGCCGCGCAGGGCCGCCACGCGGCCGGGCTGGCCGCCGGAGGCGTGAATCTCCGTGTCGATGATGCCGGGGCGCACGGCGTTGACCCGGATCCCCTCGGCGGCGACCTCGCGGGCGAGGCCGACGGTAAAGCTGTCGATGGCGCCCTTCGATGCGGCATAGTCGACATATTCGCCGGGCGAGCCGAGCGTGGCGGCGATCGAGGACACGTTGACGATGGCGCCGCCGCTGCCGCCGTGCCGCGTCGACATGCGCTGCACCGCCTCGCGGGCGCACAGCATCGAGCCGACGACGTTGACGCGCATCACGCGCAGGATGCGTCCGGCGTCCATGCCGTCGAGGCGTGCCTGCGGGGTGACGATGCCGGCATTGTTGACCAGCGCGTCGAGCCGGCCGAAACGGGCGTCGACCGCCGCGAACATGGCGACGACGTCGCTTTCCTCGCCGACATCGCCCCTGACGGCGAAGGCGTCGCCGCCGAGCTCCGCGACGAGGTTTTCGGCCGCCGCCGCGTTGGCGACGTGGTTGACGGCGACGCGCCAGCCATTCGCGCTCGCCAACCGCGCGGTCGCCGCGCCGATGCCGCGCGAGCCGCCGGTGACGAGCACCGTCTTCCTGGGCGCGCTCATTCCTGGCACCCGTGAAGCGTGAACGCGTCCCACGGCGCTTCGGAAAGCCCGGCGGCGGCGTAGACCGGCGAGGCCGCGATCGCCCGGCCGAGATCGGCGAGGATCAGCGTTTCGGGGGCATCCGTGCGTTCGGGCGGCATCAGGTCGACCTTGCCTTCCTTGTCGGCGCTGTAGACGACGCCGTGCCAGACCGTGCAGGCGGCCAGCTCCTCGCCGGTGGCGTCGCCTTCCGGGCAGTCATGCGCCAGCATGCCGACCGGGCGCGGCACGTCGGCGTCCCACATCACCACGCCCTCGAGCACGACGCCCTTGTCGAACACCATGCGGAAAGCGTTGGTCACCGTGGCGTTGCCGCCGGGACGGAAGTCGATCATTGCCCCGGTCCCGGCCTCGCGATAGACGGCGAGCTCCATCGGGCAGGCGGCGAGGGCCGGAACCGTCTGCCCGGCCAGCGCCGTCGCCAGCGTCACGGCGACGCCGACGGACCGTCGGGACAGGCTGTTCGGCTTGCGCGGCATCACCGTCGTTTCGCCTCCGTAACCGTCGGCCAGCGCAACGGGCATTCTGACGAATGCAATCCCGTTGCTCCGGCTGTTTGATTTAGCCGCATTTGTGCGACGCCGGACGATGCCATCCGGTTGCAAAATGCTCTAGAGATCGAGCACCAGCCGCTCGGGGTCTTCCAGCGTTTCCTTGACGCGGACGAGGAAGGTCACGGCCTCCTTGCCGTCGACGATGCGGTGATCGTAGCTCAGCGCCAGATACATCATCGGCCGGACGACGACCTGCCCGCCGACCACGACCGGGCGGTCCTGGATCTTGTGCATGCCGAGGATGCCCGACTGCGGCGCGTTGAGGATCGGCGTCGACATCAGCGAGCCGTAAACGCCGCCGTTCGAGATGGTGAAGGTGCCGCCCTGCATGTCGGCGACCGACAGCTTGCCGTCGCGAGCCGCCACGCCGAGCCTGCCGATCTCCTTCTCGATCTCGGAGATCGACATGGCGTCGGCATCGCGCACCACCGGCACGACGAGGCCCTTGTCGGTGCCGACGGCGACGCCGATATGGGCGTAGTTCTTGTAGACGATGTCCGTGCCGTCGATCTCGGCGTTGACCGCCGGGATCTCCTTCAGCGCGTGCGTCACCGCCTTGGTGAAGAAGCCCATGAAGCCGAGCTTGACGCCGTGCTTCTTCTCGAACAGGTCCTTGTACTTCGAGCGCAGGTCCATCACCGGCTTCATGTCCACCTCGTTGAAGGTGGTCAGCATGGCGGCGGTGCTCTGGGCGTCCTTGAGGCGGCGCGCGATGGTCTGGCGCAGCTTGGTCATGCGCACGCGCTCCTCGCGGGCGGCGTCCTCCTCCGAGGAGGGCGCGCGCGGGGCGGCCGGAACGGGGGTCGCGGCAGCGGCCGGCGCAGGCGTGGTGACGCCGCGGGCGACCGCGTCGAGCGCATCCGACTTCAGCACCTGGCCGCGCTTGCCGGAGCCGGCGACCTGATCGGCGGCGACGCCGGCCTCGGCGAGGACGCGGGCGGCGGCGGGCGAAGGCGGCATCTCGGTCTTGCCGGCCGGCGCGGCAGCGGCGGCGGGCTTGGCCGGCTCGGCTGCCTTGGCGGGCGCTGCGGGCGCGGCTGCCTTCGGCTCTTCCTTCTTCGGCGCGGCGGCGCCGGCGCCCGCGGCGATGGAGCCGAGCAGCGCGCCGACGCCGACGGTCTCGCCTTCCGCAACAGCGATCTCTGCGAGGACGCCGGCGGCCGGCGCGGGAACCTCGACCGTCACCTTGTCGGTTTCGAGCTCGACGATCGGCTCGTCGGCGGCGATGGCGTCGCCGGCCTTCTTGAACCACTTGCCGACCGTTGCTTCGGTGACGGACTCGCCGAGAGTGGGGACGCGGATTTCGGTAGCCATTCTTCTCTTCCGTTGCCTTGGTTCGCTTCAGCGATTCCGTTGGTTACTTGCCGAGCGCATCTTCGAGGAAAGCCTCGAGCTGCGCCAGATGCTTGGACATGAGGCCGGTGGCGGGCGAGGCCGCCGCCGGGCGGCCGGCATAGCGCACGCGCTGGTGCTTGGCGTCGATATGGGCCAGCACCCATTCCAGATAGGGCTCGATGAACGACCACGAGCCCATGTTCTTCGGCTCTTCCTGGCACCAGACCACTTCCGCGTTGCGGAAGCGCGACAACTCGTTGATCAGCGCCTTGGCCGGGAACGGGTAGAGCTGCTCGACGCGCAGCAGGTAGATGTCGTCGATGCCGCGCTTCTCGCGCTCCTCGTAGAGGTCGTAATAGACCTTGCCGGAGCACAGGACCACGCGGCGGATCTTCGAATCCTTGACGAGCTTGATCGGCTCGTTGCCGTAATACTGGGCGTCGTCCCACAACAGGCGGTGGAAGGCGCTGTCGCCCGACAGGTCGGCCAGCGTCGAGACCGCCCGCTTGTGGCGCAGCAGCGACTTCGGCGTCATCAGGATCAGCGGCTTGCGGAAGTCGCGCTTCAACTGCCGGCGCAGGATGTGGAAGTAGTTGGCCGGCGTGGTGCAGTTGGCGACCTGCATGTTGTCTTCCGCGCACATCTGGAGGAAACGCTCCAGACGCGCCGAGGAATGCTCCGGCCCCTGCCCCTCATAGCCGTGCGGCAGCAGGCAGACGAGGCCGGACATGCGCAGCCACTTGCGCTCGCCCGACGAGATGAACTGGTCGAACACGACCTGCGCGCCGTTGGCGAAATCGCCGAACTGGGCCTCCCACAAGGTCAGCGCCCGCGGCTCGGCCAGCGAGAAGCCGTATTCGAAGCCGAGCACGGCCTCTTCCGAGAGCATCGAGTTGATGACCTCGTAATTGGCTTGCTGCGGCCCGAGATTGTTCAGCGGGATGTAGCGGTCCTCGTTGCGCTGGTCGTAGAGCACGGTGTGGCGCTGCGAGAAGGTGCCGCGCTCGGAATCCTGGCCGGACAGGCGGATCGGGTTGCCCTCGAGCAGGATCGAGCCGAAGGCGAGCGATTCGGCGGTGGCCCAGTCGATGCCCTCGCCGGATTCGATCGCCTTGCGCCGGTTCTCGAGGAAGCGGCCGATGGTGCGGTGGACCTCGAAATCGGCCGGCACCTCGGTCAGCTTCTTGCCGATCTCCTTCAGCGTCTTCATCGGCACGGAGGTCTTGCCGCGGCGCTGCTCGTCCTGGTTGTCGGCGGTGCGCAGGCCCGACCAGGCGCCGTCGAGCCAGTCGGCCTTGTTCGGCCTGTAGCTCTGGCCGGCCTCGAACTCGCCCTCCAGATGCGCGCGCCAGTCGGCCCGCATCCTGTCGATCTCGGCCTCGGTGATGAGGCCTTCGGCGATCAGCTTCTCGCCGTAGAGCTGCACCGTCGTCTTGTGGGCACGGATCGCGCGATACATCATCGGCTGGGTGAAGGCCGGCTCGTCGCCCTCGTTGTGGCCGAAGCGGCGGTAGCAGAACATGTCGACCACGACCGGCTTGTGGAACTTCATCCGGAACTCGGTCGCGATCTTGGCGGCGTAGACGACCGCCTCGGGATCGTCGCCGTTGACGTGGAAGATCGGCGCCTCGATCATCTTGGCGACGTCCGACGGATAGGGCGACGAGCGCGAGAAGCGCGGGTTGGTGGTGAAGCCGATCTGGTTGTTGATGATGAAGTGGACCGTGCCGGCGACGCGATGGCCGCGCAGGCCGGAAAGACCGAGGATCTCCGCGACGACGCCCTGCCCGGCAAAGGCCGCGTCGCCGTGCAGCAGGAGCGGCAGCACCTTGGCGCGCTCCTCCTGCGGGACGATCTCCTCGCGGGTGCGGCCGAAGATCTGGTCCTGCTTGGCGCGGGCCTTGCCCATCACCACGGGATTGACGATCTCCAGATGCGACGGGTTCGCCGTCAGCGACAGGTGGACCTTGTTGCCGTCGAACTCGCGGTCGGACGAGGCGCCGAGATGGTACTTGACGTCGCCGGAGCCCTCGACGTCATCAGGCGCGTAGGAGCCGCCCTTGAACTCATGGAAGACGGCGCGATGGGGCTTCGCCATGACGTTGGTCAGAACGTTCAGGCGGCCGCGATGGGCCATGCCGAAGACGATCTCCTTCAGGCCGAGCGCGCCGCCGCGCTTGATGATCTGCTCCAGCGCCGGGATCAGCGATTCGCCGCCGTCGAGGCCGAAACGCTTGGTGCCCTTGTACTTGACGTCGATGAACTGCTCGAAGCCTTCCGCCTCGATCAGCTTCTGCAGGATCGCCTTCTTGCCGTTCTCGGTGAACTCGATGCCCTTGTCCGGCCCCTCGATGCGCTCCTGGATCCACGCCTTCTCCTCGGGGTTGGAGATGTGCATGAACTCGACGCCCAGCGTCGAGCAGTAGGTGCGCTTCAGGATGTCGAGCATCTGGCGCACGGTGGCATATTCGAGGCCGAGCACATGGTCGATGAAGATCGGCCGGTCGTAGTCGGCCTCGGTGAAGCCGTAGGCCTCGGGCGACAGCTCGTTGTAGTCCTCCTCCGGCTCGGCGAGGCCGAGCGGGTCGAGATTGGCGTGCAGGTGGCCACGCATGCGGAAGGCGCGGATCATCATGATGGCGCGCACCGAATCGCGCGTGGCGCGCAGGACGTCGGCATCGGACAGCGCGCCGCCGCTCGCGGTCGCCTTTTCCTTCACCTTCTTCTCGAAATGCTTCTCGATCTTGCCGATCTCGGAGGGGCCCCAGTCGCCGTCGAGAGCGGAGACGAGCTCGCCATTGGCCGCCACAGGCCAGTTCGGCTTCTTCCACGAGGCGCCCTCGGCGTTCCTGCGCACGTCGCCGGCATTGTCCTGCAAGGTTTCGAACAGGTCACGCCACTCGGGATCGACCGCCGACGGATCGTCGAGCCAGGCGGCATACAGCCTTTCGATGTAGTCGGCATTGCCGCCATAGAGGAACGAGGTGAGCGAAAAAAGGTCGTTTGCCTGATCTTGCCGCGCCATCGCGATCATCGGAGCGCTTCCGCTCCGTCTCCTTGTTGTCCCAAGCGGCGGTGCCGCGATACGAGCGACACTGCGCTCCGGTGTTCCCTCCCTGACGGGGCGGTTGAGCCCACCCTCATGTCAGTAAAATGTGCCTGCCGGATGACCGCCAGGCACGAGATCGTGATCGCCGCCCGATCGCGGCGCAAAATCCGCGCGTCAGCCGCGGATCGCCTCGACCAGCGTCTTGCCGAGCCGGGCCGGCGACGGGGAGACGCGGATGCCCGCTTCCTCCATCGCCGCGATCTTGTCCTCGGCGCCGCCCTTGCCGCCGGAGATCACCGCACCGGCATGGCCCATGGTGCGTCCGGGAGGGGCAGTGCGGCCGGCGATGAAGCCGGCCATCGGCTTCTTCCTGCCGCGCTTGGCCTCGTCCCTGAGGAACTGCGCCGCGTCCTCCTCGGCCGAGCCGCCGATCTCGCCGATCATGATGATCGACTGGGTGGCCTCGTCGGCGAGGAACAGCTCCAGCACGTCGATGAACTCGGTGCCCTTGACCGGGTCGCCGCCGATGCCGACCGCGGTGGTCTGGCCGAGGCCCTCATTGGTGGTCTGGAACACCGCCTCGTAGGTCAGCGTACCGGAGCGCGAGACGACGCCGACCGAGCCCTTGCGGAAGATGTTGCCGGGCATGATGCCGATCTTGCATTCGTCGGGGGTGACGATGCCGGGGCAGTTCGGGCCGATCAGCCGCGACTTCGACTTCTCGAGCCTCGCCTTGACCTTGACCATGTCCATCACCGGGATGCCTTCGGTGATGCAGACGATCAGCGGGACCTCCGCCTCGATCGCCTCGATGATCGCGGCGGCCGCGCCTGCCGGCGGCACGTAGACCACGGAGGCGTCGGCGCCGGTCTTTTCGCGCCCTTCCGCGACGGAGGCGAAGATCGGCAGCGTCTCGCCCTTCGAGCCCTTCCAGGTCTCGCCGCCCTTGGCGGGGTGGATGCCGCCGACCATCTGCGTGCCGTGATAGGCCAGCGCCTGCTCGGTGTGGAAGGTGCCGGTCTTGCCGGTCAGGCCCTGAACCAGAACCTTGGTGTTCTTGTCGATCAGAATTGACATCGCGGTTCAGTTCCCCTTCACGGCCTTGACGATCTTCTGGGCGGCATCGTCGAGATCGTCGGCGGAGATGACGTTCAGCCCGCTCTCGTTGATGATCTTCTTGCCCAGCTCGACATTGGTGCCTTCGAGGCGGACGACCAGCGGAACCTTCAGCCCCACTTCCTTGACCGCCGCGATGACGCCCTCGGCGATCACGTCGCACTTCATGATGCCGCCGAAGATGTTGACGAGGATGCCCTTCACGTTCGGGTCGGCGGTGATGATCTTGAACGCCGCCGTCACCTTCTCCTTGCTCGCGCCGCCACCGACATCGAGGAAGTTCGCCGGCTCGGCGCCGTAGAGCTTGATGATGTCCATGGTCGCCATGGCGAGGCCAGCGCCGTTGACCATGCAGCCGATATTGCCGTCGAGCGCGACATAGGCGAGGTCGTATTTCGACGCCTCGATCTCCTTGGCGTCCTCTTCCGTGGTGTCGCGCAGCTCGACCACGTCGGCGTGGCGGAACAGCGCGTTGTTGTCGAACGACACCTTGGCGTCGAGGACGCGCAGGCGGCCGTTCTCCATCACGATCAGCGGGTTGACCTCGAGCAGGCTCATGTCCTTCTCGGTGAAGGCCTTGTAGAGGATCGGGAACAGCGTCTTGCCGTCCTGCGCGGCCTCGCCGGTCAGCTTCAGCGCCTCGTTGAGCTTGGCGACGTCGGCGTCGGTGACGCCGGCCTCGGGGTCGATCGCCACGGTGACGATCTTTTCCGGGGTGGCTTCGGCAACGGCCTCGATGTCCATGCCGCCCTCGGTCGAGACGACGAAGGCGACGCGGCCGACCGAGCGGTCGACGAGGATCGACAGGTACAGCTCGCGCGAGATGTCGGCGCCGTCCTCGATGTAGAGGCGGTTGACCTGCTTGCCGGCCCCGCCGGTCTGCTTGGTCACCAGCGTGTTGCCCAGCATCTCGTTGGTGAAGGCGACGACCTCGTCGACCGTCTTCGCCAGCCGGACGCCGCCCTTGGCGTCGGGCGACAGTTCCCTGAACTTGCCCTTGCCGCGGCCGCCGGCGTGGATCTGGCTCTTGACCACATAGAGCGGGCCGGGGAGCGACTTCGCCGCCTTTTCCGCCTCGTTCGCGGCGAAGATGGCGACGCCTTCTGCGACCGGCGCGCCGTAGCCCTTCAGAAGCTGCTTTGCCTGATATTCATGGATGTTCATGCGTGGCGACCTTCCTTGCTTACTGCTTGAGGCTGGGCGCGATCTCGGCGCACGCGTTGCACAGCGACTCGACCGAGGCGACGGACTTGTCGAACATGGCCTGCTCGTCCCGGTTCAGCGCGATCTCGATGACGCGCTCGACGCCGCCGGCGCCGATGACCGTCGGCACGCCGACATAGATGTCCTTGAGCCCGTACTGGCCGGACAGGTGCGCGGCGCTCGGCAGCACGCGCTTCTTGTCCTTCAGGTAGGACTCGGCCATGGCGATCGCCGAGGCGGCCGGCGCGTAATAGGCCGAGCCGGTCTTCAGCAGGCCGACGATCTCGGCGCCGCCGTCGCGGGTGCGCTGGACGATCTGGTCGAGCTTCTCCTGCGAGGTCCAGCCCATCTTGACGAGGTCGGGCAGCGGGATGCCCGCCACCGTCGAATAGCGCGTCAGGGGAACCATCGTGTCGCCGTGGCCGCCGAGCACGAAGGCGGTGACGTCCTCGACCGAAACCTTGAACTCCTCGGCGAGGAACAGGCGGAAGCGTGCCGAATCCAGCACGCCGGCCATGCCGACCACCTTGTTCTTCGGCAGGCCGGAGAACTTCTGCAGCGCCCAGACCATGGCGTCGAGCGGGTTGGTGATGCAGATGACGAAGGCGTTGGGCGCGTATTTCGCGATGCCGGCGCCGACCTGCTCCATGACCTTGAGGTTGATGCCGAGCAGGTCGTCGCGGCTCATGCCGGGCTTGCGCGGCACGCCGGCGGTGACGATGCACACGTCCGCGCCCTCGATGGCCGAATAGTCGTTGGCGCCGGTGTAGCGCGCGTCGAAGCCGTCGACCGGCGAGGATTGGGCGATGTCGAGGCCCTTGCCCTGGGGCACGCCTTCCGCGATGTCGAACAGGACGACGTCGCCGAGTTCCTTCAAGCCGACGAGATGGGCGAGCGTGCCGCCGATCATGCCGGAGCCGATGAGGGCGATCTTGTTACGAGCCATGAATTTGGGTTCCCTTGCGAGTGCCGGTCCGTCACCGCGCCGGCATGTCAGAAGATGGTGCCGAGACGTCTCATCCGGACACGGGAGGCCGCCCGGATGGGCTTCGCATAGACGCATAGGGTCAAAAACTCAACCCATTCTTACCGGCATAGCGATTTCAAATGTTTAAGCGAATATTGTCTTACGTAAACGTAAGAATTTGATGGCCGGCTAGCGAGTTTTTCAGCCGAGCCGCCTGCCCAGCGCGAGGAGAAGCGGCACCGCGGCCGCCAGCCCGGCCGCGCCGGCGGCGGCCCATGCCAGAAAGGCCGGGTCGCCGATGCGCCGCGTCGCATCGACGGCCGCCAGATAGAGCAGCGCGGCCGGGACGACGAGCAGCAGGCCGCTCGCCGTGCCCGGATGATAGCGCCGCAGGATGAGGGTGAGCGCGAGGTGGGGCAGGAAGGCATTGACGATCACCGCCAGCGCGAAGCCGGCGACGACCGGCTCCAGTGCCGATACCCCGCAAGCGAGCGCCAGCGCCGCGGCCCAGAAGGCCAGCGTGATCACGGTCGCGGCGAAGCGGAAGGCGCGGGGCGGAACGTCCCATCGAAGCGCGGGCGGATGGGCAAAGCCGGGCAGCCAGATCATCTCCTCGACATTGTGCGCTGTCGCGGCCAGCGCGAGGAGAAGGGCGGCCTCGGCCGGGCCGGGGCTCATTCGGCGGCGTCGCGGCGGCGGGCGCCTTCCAGCCATTCGCGGCTCTGCATCTCGGTCAGGCGCGAGGCGGTGCGGGCGAACTCGAACACCTCCGCCCCGACCGTGCCGCGATAGAGCGCCTCGGGTGCGCCTTCGGCGCTCGCCACCAGCCGCACGCGGTTGTCGTAGAGCGTGTCGACGAGCAGGATGAAGCGCTTGGCCTCGTTGCGCCTGTCCTGCCCCATGACCGGGATATGGTCGAGGAACAGCGTGTCGTAGCGGGCGACGAGGGCGAGATAGTCGCGCGCGGCGAGCGCCGCGCCGCAGAGCTGGGCGAAGTCGAAGCGCGCGGCCGTGCCGGCGGCGCGCGGCACCACGATCTCGCGGCCTTTGAGGGCGATCCGGTCCTCATGGACGCCGCGCCCGGCGGTGGCGGCGCTCCACGCCTCGTCCATCAGCCGGTCGGCCGCCTCGTCGAGCGGCGTGATGTAGACCTGCATCCGCTCCAGCCGGCGGCGGCGGTGGTCGGTCGGCCCGTCGAGGTTGAGCACCTTCGCATGGCGCTCGAGAATGCCGATGAACGGCTCGAACAGGCCGCGGTTCAGCCCGTCGCGATAGAGGTCGCGCGGCGCGACGTTCGAGGTGGCGACGAGGACGACGCCCTCCGCGAACAGCGACGAGAACAGCCGCGACAGCACCATGGCGTCGGCGATGTCGGTGACGGTGAACTCGTCGAAGCACAGCACCCACGCTTCTTCCGCCAGCGCCCGCGCTACCGGCGGGATCGGGTCCGTCTCCTTGGTCTCGCCGCGCTTCAGCTTCTCGCGATGCTTCTGGATGCGGTCGTGGACGTCGGCCATGAAGTCGTTGAAATGGGCGCGCCGTTTGCGCCGCGCCGGGACCAGCTCGAAGAACAGGTCCATCAGCATGGTCTTGCCGCGCCCGACCTCGCCGTGGACGTAAAGGCCCTTCACCGGCTCGTGCGCCGGCCGCTTCTTGGCGAACAGCCAGCCGAGCGCGCTTTTCTTGGCCGCCATCCGCTTGACGGAAAGCTCCTCGATCAGCCGGTCGAGCGCCTCGACCACGGCCATCTGCGCCGGATCGCGGGCGATGGCGCCGGTTTCCTCCAGATGGTCGTAGGCCTGACGGACGGTGCGAAAGGGCGACAGCCCGTCATGCGAGGACATGGGTGTGGATCGATCCTGAGGGGCCGGCGCTAGCGCGAGAGCGAGACGGGCTGGCCGGAGCTGGTCTGGCCGTCGAAGCGGTTGCCGCCCGACGAATAGAGCCTGGCCAGCACGGTGCCGCCTTCGTCGTAGAGCGCGAGCTGCTTGCCCGACACGTTCCACGACTTGACGCCGGCGAGCGGCGCCGGGCAGCGCAGCGGGCCGGCGCGGAAGCCCTGGCCGAAGCGCGTCTGCGGCGTGGCGATGCGGCAGCTCTGGCCGGAGACGGAGGCGTTCCAGACACCGGCGACGCTGCCGGCCGAGATGTCGGCCGCGTTCTGCTCCAGAGCGGCGATCTGCGTGCCGTCGGCCGGCTGCTCGCTGCCGCCCCCGGGCGCCTCGGGAAACTGCGACGGGTCGGTCGTGCCCGGCTGCACCGGGGGCGGAAGCTGGCCCGCGGTCACGGTGCCGGCCGGCGCGGCGGGAAGGGGCGCGGGTCGCGAGTCGATGCCCGAGAAGCGGTCGCTCTGGCAGCCGGCGAGCGCCAGCGCCAGAAACGAGGTTGCGACGACGATGCCGCCAGTCCTGAAAGCCATAAAGTCCCTCCGTCGGGGCGGGGGTGCCCCACAGGTCGATCGAATCCCTTCAAGCGCCAGAATAGTGGCGATCTTTTGGAGAATCCAACGTGCATGGTTAAGAAAGCGTTCCTTCGCCGGCCGCCGGCGACACTGGTAATCGCCTGCCGTTTCCGCCATATAGCAGGCCATGAGCCAGCGCATTCCCTTCGCCCGCATGAACGGGATCGGCAACGAGATCATCGTCGCCGACATGCGTGGCCGCGCGGGCCGCGTCACGCCGGCGGCGGCGCTGGCGCTGGCGGCCGATCCGGCGACGCGCTTCGACCAGATCATGGCGATCCACGACCCGCGAACGCCGGGCACGCACAGCTATATCGAGATCCTCAATTCCGACGGCAGCCAGGCGCAGGCCTGCGGCAACGGCACGCGCTGCGTCGTCGCGGCGCTCGCCGCCGAGACGGGCCAGCGGCAATTCGCCTTCGAGACGGTCGCCGGCATCCTCAACGCCACCGAGCACGCGGACGGCTCGATCTCGGTCGATCTCGGCCGGCCGCGCTTCGGCTGGCAGGATATCCCGCTCGCCGAGGAGTTCCGCGACACGCGCGCCATCGAGCTGCAGATCGGCCCGATCGACGCGCCGGTGCTGCACTCGCCCTCCGTCGCCTCGATGGGCAACCCGCATGCGATCTTCTGGGTCGACGGCGACGTGTGGTCCTACGACCTCGAAAAGTTCGGGCCGCTGCTGGAGAACCACCCGATCTTTCCCGAGCGCGCCAACATCACGATCGCCCAAGTCACGGCGCGCGACGCCATGACCATCCGCACCTGGGAGCGCGGCGCGGGGCTGACGCTGGCCTGCGGCTCGGCCGCCTGCGCCGCCGCCGTCTCGGCCGCGCGGACGGGGCGTACCGGCCGCACCGTAACGGTGACGGCGCCGAGCGGCGGCAGGCTCGTCATCGAGTGGCGCGCCGACGACCATGTCATCATGACCGGGCCGGCCGAATGGGAATTCTCCGGCCGGCTCGACCCCGAGACCGGCGCCTGGGAGCGTGATACCGAGGGTGCGGCATGAGCGGGGCGGGCGAGGCGAAGAGCGGCATCGACATCGTCACCTTCGGCTGCCGGCTCAACGCCTACGAGTCGGAGGTGATGCGGCGCGAGGCGCACGCCGCCGGCCTCGACGGGCTCGAGGGCGGGGCGATCATCGTCAACACCTGCGCGGTCACCGGCGAGGCGGTGCGGCAGGCGCGGCAGGCGATCCGCAAGGCGCGGCGCGACAACCCGGAAGCGCGCATCATCGTCACCGGCTGCGCGGCGCAGACCGACCCGTCCGGCTTCGCCGCCATGGACGAGGTGGACCTCGTCCTCGGCAACGAGGAGAAGCTGAAAAGCCAGTCCTACCGGGCGCTGCCCGATTTCGGCGTCAACCTTTACGAGAAAGTGCGCGTCAACGACATCATGGAGGTCCGCGAGACCGCCTCGCACATGGTCGACGCCATCGAGGGGCGGGCGCGCGCCTTCGTGCAGGTGCAGAACGGCTGCGACCATCGCTGCACCTTCTGCATCATCCCCTACGGCCGCGGCAGTTCGCGTTCGGTGCCGATGGGCGGCGTGGTCGAGCAGGTCAAGCGCCTCGTCGGCAACGGCTACAGGGAAGTGGTGCTGACGGGCGTCGACCTGACGAGCTATGGCGGCGACCTGCCCGCAAGCCCGCGACTCGGGCGTCTGGTGAAGACGATCCTGCGTCAGGTGCCGGATCTGGCCCGCCTGCGCCTGTCTTCCATCGATTCGATCGAGGCCGACGAGGCGCTGATGGAGGCGCTGGCCACCGAGATGCGTCTGATGCCGCATCTTCACCTTTCGCTGCAGGCCGGCGACGACATGGTGCTGAAGCGCATGAAGCGCCGGCATTTGCGCGACGATTCGATCCGCTTCTGCGCCGAGGTGCGGCGGCTGCGGCCCGACATCGTCTTCGGAGCCGACATCATCGCCGGCTTCCCGACCGAGACGGAAGGCATGTTTCAGAACTCGCTTCGCATCGTCGAGGAGTGCGGGCTGACGCATCTCCACGTCTTCCCGTTCAGCCCACGCGAAGGCACGCCGGCGGCGCGCATGCCGCAGGTCGACCGCGGCATCGTCAAGGCGCGCGCGGCGAGGCTGCGGGCAGTGGGCGAGCGCGCCTATCGCCGGCATCTCGACGGCCTCGTCGGCACCCGCCAGCGCGTGCTGGTCGAGCAGGACGGCATCGGCCGCACCGAAGGCTTTGTCATGGCCTCGCTCGGTGAGGGGCGGCCGGGCGAGATCGTGGATGTCACGGTTTCCGGCCATGACGGCGACAGGCTGATCGCGGGCGACAGCGCCGTGCGGGCAGCCTGAGGCGAGGAACGGCAATTCATGGCTTTCGGCTTCATCAAGAAAATCTTCTCCTTCGGCGACAAGAAGGTGGTCGAGGAAGGGCAGGCCGGGGAGCGCCCGGCCGAGGACGCGCCGGCGGATGCCGCCGCCCTGCCCGCTGCCGAGGCGCCGCCGGCCCCGTCGCCCGAGCCGCCGGTGGAAGGCCCGGTCCCGGATTTCCTGCGCCGGCCGGAGGAGGACGTCGCGGAACCCACCGAGCCGCCGGCCGCCGCGCCGGACCTTGCGAGCGCGCCCGTCGCGCAGCCGCGCCCGGTGCCGGAAGTTCCGCTTGAAGTCCCGGAGCCGCCGCGCGATCCATTTCCCGAGCCCGAGCCCGAGCCCGAGCCCGAGCCCGAGCCCGAGCCCGAGCCCGAGCCCGAGCCCGAGCCCGAGCCCGAGCCCGAGCCCGAGCCCGAGCCCGAGCCCGAGCCCGAGCCCGATCGTCCGTCTGCCGATACCTCCCCGCCGCGCGAGGAGCAGGTCGACGCGGTGACGCCGCCGCCCGTCGCTCCTTCACGCGAAGAGGGCAAGGATGAAGGGGAGAAGGCCCCGCCGCCCTCCAAGGTGACGGTGGCGAAGGCGGTGGAGAAGAAGGCGGAGCCGGTCGCGGCGCCCGCCCCGGCCCCCGCGCCGCGTCCGACATGGTTCCAGCGGCTGCGCGAGGGCCTGTCGCGCTCGTCGCGCGAGCTGACGGATTCGATCTCCGGCGTCTTCACCAGGCGCAAGCTCGACGATGACACGCTGCAGGACCTCGAGGACGTGCTGATCCGCGCCGATCTCGGCATGGAGACGGCGATCCGCATCACCGACGCGCTGGCGTCCGGCCGCTACGGCAAGGAGGTGTCGGACGAGGAGGTGCGCACCGTCATGGCGCAGGAGGTCGAGAAGGTGCTCCGGCCGGTGGCGCTGCCGCTCGAGCTCGACCTCGCCCACAAGCCGCATGTCGTGCTCGTCGTCGGCGTCAACGGCACCGGCAAGACCACCACCATCGGCAAGCTCGCCGCCAAGCTGACGGCGGGCGGGCTGAAGGTGACGCTCGCCGCCGGCGACACGTTCCGCGCCGCGGCCATCGAGCAGCTGAAGATCTGGGGCGAGCGCACCGGGTCCGAGGTTGTGGCCTCGAAGCTCGGCGCGGACGCGGCCGGCCTCGCCTTCGACGCCTACGAGAAGGCGAAGGCCAACGGCTCCGACGTGCTCGTCATCGACACCGCGGGGCGGCTCCAGAACCGGACCGAGCTGATGGCGGAGCTGGAGAAGATCGTGCGCGTGCTCGGCAAGCACGACGCGGACGCGCCGCACACCGTCCTCCAGACGGTCGACGCCACCACGGGGCAGAACGCGCTCAACCAGGTCGAGATCTTCCGCAACGTCGCCGGGGTCAACGGGCTGGTGATGACCAAGCTCGACGGCACGGCGCGCGGCGGCATCCTCGTCGCCATAGCGGCCAAGCACAAGCTGCCGGTCTACTTCATCGGCGTCGGCGAGGGCGTCGACGACTTGGAGCCCTTCGCGGCGCAGGATTTCGCGAAAGCCATCGCGGGAGTGAATTGATGAGCGAACCCGTCTTCGAGCGCGATCCGTCCGACCCCAAGAAGAAGGAGGTCGCGCCGCTGCTCAAGCTGGCGCTGGAGCTCGGGCCGCTGCTCGTCTTCTTCTTCGCCAATTCGCGCGGCGAGTGGCTGGTCGAGAAATGGCCGGCGCTGGGCTCGTTCGGCGGGCCGCTCTTCCTCGCCACGGGCCTGTTCATGATCGCCACGGCCATCGCGCTTTCCGTGTCGTGGGCGCTGACCCGCACGCTGCCGATCATGCCGCTCGTCTCGGGCGTGGTCGTGTTCATCTTCGGCGCGCTGACGCTGTGGCTTCAGGACGAGCTGTTCATCAAGATGAAGCCGACCATCGTCAATTCGCTGTTCGGGGCGGTGCTGCTCGGCGGCCTGTTCTTCGGCAAGGCGCTGCTCGGCTACGTCTTCGAATCCGCCTTCCGGCTCGACGCCGAAGGGTGGCGCAAGCTGACCTTCCGCTGGGGCCTGTTCTTCTTCTTCCTCGCCGTCGCCAACGAGGTGGTGTGGCGCAATTTCTCGACCGATTTCTGGGTGGCTTTCAAGGTCTGGGCGATCATGCCGATCACGATTCTCTTCACCTTCACCCAGATGCCGCTGATCATGCGCCATTCGCTGGATGAAAAGCCTGCCGAGTAGTGGAGCGGCGGGACGGGTTTCATGAGCAAGGACATGGCCGGATGAACAAGGCACCCGTCTCCTTCCCCGCGAGGGTTCTCCGCAAGGAGGAATTTCTTCCCCGGTATGTTGTCGTAAAATCGGAATATGCGGTGGGCCGCGTGCACGCCTTTCCTGCCGATGTGATATTGAACGATGCGGGACCGTTCAGGCGAAACATTCGCCCGTGGGGCAAGGGCTCGGACGTATTCTTCTTCAATTTGACCGCGCCTCAATGCGACAAGGCTGGGCTCGATACGAATGACGAGTGCGTGGTCACGATAATCCCGAGGGATTGATATCGTCAGGCCCGGCTTTCGACCGTCGGTGGCCGCCCCTCATCCGACCCTTCGAGCCTCCTTCCCCCCGCAAGCGGGGTGAAGGGATAAATGCGGCGCCGACAGTCAATGCGTCAGGTCCGGCGCGCCACCATCATCTTCTTGATCTCGGCGATGGCCTTGGCCGGGTTCAGCCCCTTCGGGCAGGCCTGCGTGCAGTTCATGATGGTGTGGCAGCGATAGAGGCGGAACGGGTCCTCGAGGTTGTCGAGGCGTTCGCCGGTTGCTTCATCGCGGGAATCGATCAGCCAGCGATAGGCTTGCAGCAGGATGGCCGGGCCGAGATAGCGCTCGCCGTTCCACCAGTAGGACGGGCACGAGGTCTGGCAGCAGAAGCACAGGATGCACTCGTAGAGGCCGTCGAGCTTGGCGCGGTCCTCGTGGCTCTGCTTCCATTCCTTTTCCGGCTCCGGCGACACGGTCTGGAGCCAGGGCTGGATCGAGGAGAGCTGGGCGTAGGGAACCGTCAGGTCCGGCACGAGGTCCTTGACCACCGGCATGTGCGGCAGCGGGTAGACGCGGACCGCGCCCTTGATCTCGTCGGTGCCCTTGGTGCAGGCCAGCGTGTTGGTGCCGTCGATGTTCATGGCGCATGAGCCGCAGATGCCCTCGCGGCAGGAGCGGCGCAGCGTCAGCGTCGGGTCGATCTTGTTCTTGATGTAGAGCAGCCCGTCGAGCACCATCGGCCCGCAATCGTCGCTGTCGACGTAATAGGTGTCGACACGCGGATTGTCGTCGTCGTCGGGCGACCAGCGATAGATGCGGTACTCGCGCAGATTGGTCGCGCCTTCCGGCTTCGGCCAGGTCTTGCCCTCGTGGATGCGCGAATTCTCGGGAAGGGTGATTTCAACCATTAGCGCGCCATCTTCTTTGCTTCCAACGCAAGTTCTATCGCTGGCGTCAGATCGTTGTTGTCCTCGATACGAAGCATTCGGATGTCGCGCACCGAGGGAGCGAACCAGTCGTACTCTAAAGTGAGCCGCTGCACGGCGATTTGGCAGCGGACCGTGTCGACATCGTCGTTGCCGAAGTAAACGCTTCCCTGCTGCCTATCAAACCCGTGATTTCGCAGAAACTTGGCAATGTCGTTGTAGGCATTCTGCCACGACGCATTATGGTAACTCTTCTTAAGAGTGTCAGTGTCTAGATCGAACGTTATCGCGTACATCGCCCCCCGACGCCCTCTGTTGTGACCAAACATAACGTTCATGGCGAGGTTCCTTTAATCGCCATTCTACCACAACCTCAATAAACGCGCTTCTTGGGCGCGATCCTGGCCGGATCGATGCCGCCCTCGTCCACCGGCAGCATGGTGTCGGTGTGGACGGGGCGATAGTCGAGCGTGACCTTGCCCGCCTCGTCGACCCAGGCCAGCGTGTGCTTGCGCCAGTTCTTGTCGTCGCGCTCGGAGAAGTCCTCGCGCGCGTGCGCGCCGCGGCTTTCCTTGCGCGCCTCGGCGCCGTGGACCGTGGTGATGGCGCAGGCCATCAGGTTCTCCAGCTCCAGCGTCTCGACGAGGTCGGAGTTCCAGATCATCGAGCGGTCGTGGACCTTGATGTCCTTCAATTCGCCCCAGATGGCGGAGACGCGCTTGCAGCCCTGCGCGAGCGAATCCTGCGTGCGGAAGACGGCGGCGTCCTCCTGCATGGCGCGCTGCATCTTTTCGCGCAAGCTGGCGGTCGGCGTGCCGCCGTCGGCATGGCGCAGCCGGTCGAAGCGGTCCATGATCTTCTCGACCGCCTGTTCGTTGATCGCCGGGATGGCGCTTTCGCGGTCGATGACCTCGCCGGCGCGGATGGCGGCGGCGCGGCCGAAGACCACGAGGTCGATCAGCGAGTTGGAGCCGAGACGGTTGGCGCCGTGGACGGAAGCGCAGCCGGCCTCGCCCACCGCCATCAGGCCTGGCTGGATGCGCTCGGGATTGGTCCCATCGGCGTTCAGCACCTCGCCCCAGTAGTTGGTCGGCACGCCGCCCATGTTGTAGTGCACGGTCGGCAGCACCGGGATCGGCTCGCGGGTGACGTTGACGCCGGCGAAGATCTTCGCCGATTCCGAGATGCCGGGGAGCCGTTCATGAAGGACCGCCGGGTCGAGATGGTCGAGATGCAGGAAGATGTGGTCCTTGTTCCTGCCGACGCCGCGGCCCTCGCGGATCTCCAGCGTCATGCAGCGCGAGACGACGTCGCGGCTGGCGAGGTCCTTGGCCGAGGGCGCGTAGCGCTCCATGAAGCGCTCGCCCTCGGAATTGACCAGATAGCCGCCCTCGCCGCGCGCGCCCTCGGTGATGAGGCAGCCGGCGCCGTAAATGCCGGTCGGGTGGAACTGGACGAACTCCATGTCCTGGAGCGGCAGGCCGGCGCGGGCGACCATGCCGTTGCCGTCGCCGGTGCAGGTGTGGGCGCTGGTGGCCGAGAAATAGGCGCGGCCGTAGCCGCCGGTCGCCAGCACCACCATCTTGGCGGCGAAGCGGTGGATGGTGCCGTCGTCAAGGTTCCACGCCACGACGCCGGTGCAGACGCCGTCGGTCATGATGAGGTCGAGGGCGAAATACTCGATGAAGAACTGGGCGTTGTTCTTGACCGACTGGCCGTAGAGCGTGTGCAGGATGGCGTGGCCGGTGCGGTCGGCGGCGGCGCAGGTGCGCTGCACCGGCGGGCCGTCGCCGAAATTCTGCATGTGGCCGCCGAAGGGCCGCTGATAGATGCGCCCGTCCTCGGTGCGCGAGAACGGCACGCCGTAATGCTCGAGCTCGTAGACGGCGGCCGGAGCCTCGCGGGCGAGGTATTCCATGGCGTCGACGTCGCCGAGCCAGTCCGAGCCCTTGACGGTGTCGTAAAGGTGCCACTGCCAGTTGTCGGGGCCCATGTTCTTCAGCGAGGCGGCGATGCCGCCCTGCGCGGCCACCGTGTGCGAGCGGGTCGGGAAGACCTTGGTGATGCAGGCGGTCTTCAGTTCCTGCTCGGCCATGCCGAGCGTGGCGCGCAGGCCGGCGCCGCCGGCGCCGACGACGACGACGTCGAAGGAGTGGTCGACATAGGTGTAGGCGCTGCCCGAAACCCCCGGCCGCGAGACGTTCTTTCTGGATTCGGCCACGGTATCAGCCTCCGAAGGCGATTCTGAGCAGCGCGAACAGCGAGGCCGCGCCGACGATCAGGGAAAAGAAGACGTTGAGCATCAGCAGCGTCACGTTGAGCAGCTTGCCGTGGATGTAGTCCTCGATGATGACCTGCATGCCGAGCTTCATGTGATAGATGCCGGCGATGAGCATCAGGCCGACGGTGACGGCCACGAAGGGATTGGCGAGCGTGGCGCGCACCTCCGCATAGGACGCGTCGCTGAGCGCCACGAGCAGCCCGACGAAGAACAGGGTGAGCGGGACGAGCGCCACGGCCGTCATGCGCTGGTGCCAGAAATGGCCGGTGCCTTCCTTGGCGGAACCCAGGCCGCGGATGCGCGAGGCCGGCGTACGAAAATCATTCGTGCGGAAATCGCTCATGGTCAGGCCCCCCGCAGCATGTAGCCGGCGATCCAGATCAGGACGGTCACGGCGACCGACACGAACGGCATCGCGACGGCGACCCTGGTCGACAGATGCTTGTCGAAGCCGGCCCCCGTGTCCCAGACCAGATGGCGGATGCCGCCGATCAGGTGATGGACCAGCGCCCAGGTGTAGCCGAACAGCACGAGCTGGCCGATCCACGAGCCGTAGACCCAGGCGACGGTCTCGAAGCAGTCCTGCGAGACCGCGGCGGCGATCAGCCAGGCGGCGACAAGCAGCGTGCCGAAATAGAGCGCGGCCCCGGTGATGCGATGGATGATCGACATCGCCATGGTCGGGATCAGTGTGTAGACCTGCAGATGCGGTGAAAGCGGCCGCGCGCGGGGCCTCTCGTGGGTGGCTGCGGATTTGCTCATGGCTCCCCCAATCTCGCGGCTATGCTCCGGAGCTTCGCGAAAAGAAGGAACTGGTTCCGGGAGACAGCCTATGGCTGCCGCTTTCTAATGCGGATTTTGCGCCGCGTCAAAGCCGGAAAACCACGGCAGGGCTTCCGTTTAGCGGAATCTATGAAATCGGGTGCGGGGCGGCGGGCAGTTCAATCGGTTGAAGCCCGATGCCGGGGTTTGCCGGCCGTGCCGCGCGGCCGGCGAGGAGGCGCCGCGCCCGGCGAATCACTGCTTGCAGGCGATCGGCTCGCGCCCGGCCTTCATCCACAGCGCCTCGCCGTCTTCGACGACGAGCGCCATGTTGCCCTCGCCGAAGCGGTTGCTCTGGGTCGGCGGCGAGGCGGGAAGGTCGTAGCTCGACCCTTCGGGCTCGACCAGCCGCACCGCGCCGCGCATGGCCTCGACCATGATCGGCCCATCCTCGCCGCAATTGTAGGTGACGCGCCGGGGCTGGGCCGGGCCGGTCTCGACCGACTGGAGCGAGGAGACGCCGGAAGCGCCGTCGGCGACGCAGGCGGAAAGGCCGAGCGCGAGCCCCGCAATGAAGAGGGCGCGCAGGGCCGGGCGGGCGGAACGTGGAATCGCCGTGGTCTTCGCAGTCATGGGCGCGAGACTTAGCGCCAATCATGGCGAAAGATCAACGGGCCGCGCCACGATGCGCGCAGGCGCCCGCGCGACGCGGAATCGAACCCTTCAGGGTTCGCAAGGGCGACCGCCCGCCGGCCGGCCAGGCCGCCCCGCCGGAGGCGCGCGCAGCGAGCTGCCGTGAGGCAAAAGAAAACCGAACCCCTCAATTGTCCTCGAAGCGGATGATGTAGGAGGTCCAGTCGGCGGGGGAGGCGATCTGCTCGTAGAGGCGGCGGCCGTCCTCGGGCTGGCGCGGCGCGTTGAGGATCAGGCGCGACCAGGCGCGCTCCTCGGCCCGGTCGGCGAGGAGATCGATCAGCGCCTTGGCGATGCCCTTGCTGCGGTGGTCGTGGTGGACGTAGAGGTGGTCGACCTGGCCGCAGCGCAGGCCGGTGATCGGGTCGGGCAGGTCGGTGAAGATGGCGAAGCCGACGAGGACGCCGTCGAGCCGCGCGCCGATGATCTCGGCCGTGCGGTCCTGAAGCAGGCTCTCGGCATGGAACTCGTCCGGTCGGCGCGGCGCGCCGCGCTTCAGCGCCGGGGCATAGGCGGCAAGCAGCGGGGCAAGCTCGCGCGCATCCTTCAGCCGCAGCAGCGAGATGTCGATCTGGGGGTCGGAGGCCATGCTTTTCCTTTCGGGCTCGTCCTGTCGGGCCGGATGGCCGGCCGTTCCGTTAACCATATAATGCAAAGGCAGGCCACAATCACGCATGGCGGGTCTTAACAAAGGTTAATAACGCGTTAAGTTTCTGCGAACGGGACGCGCCGTTTCCCGCAACCACAGGAGCGAACGTCATGCGCATGATCTCCGGTCTTGCCGCCGCAGCGGTGGCGACGATGCTGACCCTCACCGCCGCCGGCGCGGCCGATGACGGGCGCGACCGCGTCCATGCCGACAGCTTCGGCAATCTGGTGATCTACAGCCATGCCGGCTACAAGCGCATCATCGTCGGCATGGGCGAGGTGGCGCAGGCCTACCAGCTCACCGGCTCCTATTACGAGCCCGAGATCGCCGTGCGGGAAGCGCCGCGCGAGGCGCGCCGCTGCTGGCGCCCGCCTTATGTCTGGCACGGGCGCAGCCACATGTACGGGCTGGACAGGGGCGAGGTGCCGCAGGCCCCCATGGTCTGCCGCTGATCCTCTCTTCAGGCCTTTCCGTCAGGCCGAGATCGCCAGGGCGTTGTCGCCGCCCCTGCCGTAGGCAAGGCTGAGCCGCACGCGGTCGCGCCCCGCATGCTTGGCCGCGTAGAGCGCGGCGTCGGCCCGCGACTGCAGCGAGGCCGCGCTTTCCGCCGGGGCGATCTCGGCGACGCCGAAGCTGGCGGTGAAGCGCCAGTCGGCCGGGAAGCCGTCGATGCCGCGGCTGGAAAAGGCGGTGCGCGCGCTTTCGGCGAACAGGCGGCCGGCGGCAAGGCTGGAGCCGGGCAGGAGGATGGCGAACTCCTCGCCGCCGATGCGGCCGAGGACATGGTGGCCGGCCGCCCCTTCCTGCAGCGTGGCGGCGAAGGCGGCGATCACCCTGTCGCCCGCCGCATGGCCCCAGGTGTCGTTGACCTTCTTGAAATGGTCGAGATCGCAGATGACCAGCGAGACGGGCGTGCCGTCGACCGGCAGGCGGCCGACGATGTCGGCGAGCCGCTCCTCGAAGCCGCGGCGGTTCAGGAGGCCCGACAGCGAATCGGTCTCCGAGCGGGCGGTGATGTCCCTGACCATGTCGAGGATGAGCCCGGCGAGCAGGATGAGCGCCGTGGCGACGAGGAAGACCGCGCCCATGGCCTGCGAGGCCATCGCATAGGTGGTCGACAGATATTCCTGCGCCGTAGCGCCGTTGCCGCCGAGCAGGATGGCGAGAAACGGCTTCGACAGGAAATGCAGGGCGCTGAAGCCGAGGAAGGCGGCCAGAGCCACGTCGATCCTGCGCCGGCCGGCCGGCCGGGTCGCCGAGGCGTGCAGCACGATGTAGAGGCCGATCGCCTGCATCAGGAAATACGGCCCCTGATAAAGGAAATTGCGCAGGAAGCTGCCGCGCGGCAGGCCGGGGATCAGCATGGCGGCAACGACCGAGGCCGCGACGGCCGCGATCAGGATCAGGCGCGGCGGCGCGGTCTCGTAGCGGTGGGCGAGGCCGATATTGAGCAGCAGGAGCGAGACGAGGAACGCTTGATGCCCGAGGAAGACCCCGAGGCTGACATTGGCGAAGAGGGGAAGCAGGAACTCGAGCACGATATAGACCATGCCGAAGACATAGGCCCCGGCGAACCAGCGCGCCGAGCGGTAGCGGCGGTCATAGGCCGCGATCAGCAGGAAGCTGACGCAGAAGAGGCCCGCGACCGCGAGATTGATGATCAGGATGAAACCTGCGCCACTCATGCCCTGTAACCCATCCGGACGTGGCATGATGAGGCAGAGGGGCGAAAATCCGGTTAACGCAACGCGCGGCTGTCGAAGCCGCCGGACGCAACCGCTCGTCGCCGTCCGGCTTGTCCGGTGGCGAAAAGCAAACCGGGCCGCGTCGATGGCGCGGCCCGGCCGCTGTCCGTTCCGGGGCGGGCGGTGCTGGCGCCACGCGCCCGTCAGTGCCAGTCGCGGATGTCGACGAAGTGGCCGGCGATCGCCGCCGCCGCGGCCATGGCCGGCGAGACGAGATGGGTGCGGCCCTTGAAGCCCTGCCGGCCCTCGAAATTGCGGTTCGAGGTCGAGGCGCAGCGCTCGTAGGGGTTGAGCCGGTCGTCGTTCATGGCGAGGCACATCGAGCAGCCCGGCTCGCGCCAGTCGAAGCCGGCCTCGATGAAGATGCGGTCGAGCCCCTCGGCCTCGGCCTGCGCCTTGACGAGGCCCGAACCCGGAACGACCATGGCGCTGACCGTGGGCGCGATCTTCCTGCCCTCGAGCATCTTCGCGGCGGCACGCAGATCCTCGATGCGGCCGTTGGTGCACGAGCCGATGAAGACGCGGTCGATGGCGATGTCGGTCATCTTCGTGCCCGGCGTCAGCCCCATATAGTCGAGCGCGCGCTTCTTGGAATTGCGCTTGTTCTCGTCCTCGATCGCGTCGGGGTCCGGCACGACGCCGGTGACGGCGGCGACGTCCTCGGGCGAGGAGCCCCAGGTGACGATGGGCGGCAGCTTGGCGGCGTCGAGCACCACGACCTTGTCGAAATGCGCGCCCTCGTCCGAGCGCAGCGTCTTCCAGTAGTCGACGGCGCGCGCCCACGCCTCGCCGGTCGGCGCGCGGGGCTTGTCCCTGACATAGGCGAAGGTCGTCTCGTCGGGCGCGATCAGGCCGGCGCGGGCGCCGCCTTCGATCGACATGTTGCAGATGGTCATGCGGCCTTCCATCGACAGCGCGCGGATCGCCTCGCCGGCATATTCGATGACGTAGCCGGTGCCGCCGGCGGTGCCGATCTCGCCGATGATGGCGAGGATGATGTCCTTGGCGGTGACGCCCTCGGGCAGCTGCCCGTCGACGCGCACCAGCATGTTCTTCGCCTTCTTCTGGATCAGCGTCTGGGTGGCGAGCACATGCTCGACCTCCGAGGTGCCGATGCCGTGGGCGAGCGCGCCGAAGGCGCCGTGGGTCGAGGTGTGGCTGTCGCCGCAGACGATGGTCATGCCCGGCAGGGTGAAGCCCTGCTCCGGCCCGATGATGTGGACGATGCCCTGCCTGATGTCGGCCGCGTCGTAATACTCGACGCCGAAATCGGCGGCGTTCTTCGCCAGCGCCTCGACCTGGATGCGGCTTTCCTCGTTCTTGATGCCGAACTTGCGGTCGGGCGAGGTCGGCACGTTGTGGTCGACGACGGCGAGGGTCTTTTCCGGCTGGCGCACCTTGCGGCCGGCCATGCGCAGCCCCTCGAAGGCCTGCGGGCTGGTCACCTCATGGACGAGGTGGCGGTCGATATAGATGAGGCAGGTGCCGTCTTCCTGCCGGTCAACGATGTGGTCGTCGAAAATCTTGTCGTAGAGGGTGCGCGGTGCGGTCATTTTGCGTCGATCCGTCGATATGGGCCATCGGTATGAAGGCTAAGGAAGAACGAAAGCCGGCGGCGGCCGGCGGGCGCGCTCAGGACGCGCGCGTAAGGCGCGCGCCGGAAAGGCGGGCGAAGAAACGGGCCGGCAGGCGCTTGACGTCCTGAAGGACGAAGCGCGTGTAGGCCGGATGTCCGAAAAGCTCTTCCATGCCCTGCTCATACCAGCCTTTGCGGCGCGCGACAATCGCGGCGCTTCCTCAAGCCGGCTTACATGAAAATGGCGGCCGGAGCCGCCATGTTCAACAGTCCCTCGCGGGGCGACCTATTCGGCCGACGCTTCCGCGGCGACCTTCTCGGCGGCGGCCTTTTCAGCGGCCTCGGCGGCAGCCTTCTCGGCGGCGAGCGCCTCCGCGGCGGCGACCTTCTCGGCCTCGATCCGCGCCTTCTCGGCGGCGAGCGCCTCGCGCTCCTCGTCGTTCAGCTTGCGGGCACGCACGCCGGTGTTCTCCGAGATGCGGGCCGACTTGCCGCGGCGGTCGCGCAGGTAATAGAGCTTGGCGCGGCGCACCTTGCCGCGGCGGATGACGTCGACGCCCTCGACGAGCGGCGAATAGACCGGGAAGACGCGCTCGACGCCCTCGCCGTAGGAAATCTTGCGGACGGTGAAGTTCTCCTGGAAGCCCGAGCCGGAGCGGGCGATGCACACGCCCTCATAGGCCTGCACGCGGGTGCGGTTGCCTTCGGTGATGCGCACGTTGACGCGCACCGTGTCGCCGGGCTGGAATTCGGGGAGCTTGCGCTTCTCTTCGATCTTGGCGGCCTGCTCGGCCTCGAGCTGGCGAATGATGTCGACCATCGTCCTGATCCTTGGTTCTTCTCGAACAGCCAGAGCGCTCGACCCTCGCCGCTTCAGCCAATGGCCGCGCGGCTATGCCCTGGAAAGGCAGGAGCGGTTTCGCCAGTTCTTTGGTTGGCGGATGTCCGGCTTAGCCCGGAACTGGCGCGGCGATACACAATTTGCGGCAAAGAATCAACTGCCGGCCTTCTTTCGGGCGGTCAATGCCTGCCGATGCGGCCGAGATGGGTGTCGGAAAAGCCGCTTTCGTGCTTCAAACCATAGCCCAGCGCCCGGTCGATGCCGATATGGGCGGCCCAGACCAGCGCGACGGAGACGGCGGGCGGCTCCTGCCACAACCAGCCGGCCGCGCCGGCGAGGACCGGGCCGATCCAGCTATGGGCGGCGTTGTAGACGCGCGCGCCGACCCTCGGGCCGCGCAGATAGCCGATGAAGGAGAGATCCGGCACGAGGATCAGGGCGGCGAACAGCCACCAGCTCGCGCCGCTCACCCAGTAGAGGCCGATGGCGAGCGCCGCCAGCGCGGCGTTCTCCAGCCGCAGCAGGCGGATCATTCCTCGCCCTCCCTTGCCGGCAACAGGTCGGGCCGCCGCTCGCGCGTCAGCTTCTCGGCTTCCTCGCGCCGCCAGGCCGCGATCCGCCCATGGTTGCCCGAGGTGAGCACGTCGGGAATCGCGCGCCCCTCGAAGAGCTGCGGCCGGGTGTAATGCGGGTGCTCGAGCAGGCCGCCCTCGAAGCTCTCCTCCTCACCCGACGCCTCGTTGCCCATGACGCCGGGCAGGAGCCGCACCACGGCGTCGAGCAGCGTGAGCGCCGCCGGCTCGCCGCCGGAGAGGATGTAGTCGCCGACCGAGACCTCCTCCAGCGCCCGCGCCTCGATCAGCCGCTGGTCGACGCCCTCGAAGCGGCCGCACAGGATCACCGCGCCCGGCCCGGCGGCGAGCGCGCGCACGCGCGCCTGCGCCAGCGGTTTTCCGCGCGGGCTCATCAGCAGCTTCGGGCGCGGGTCGCCTTGCGGGGCGGCGTGGTCGATGGCCCTTGCCAGCACGTCGGCGCGCATCACCATGCCTGCGCCGCCGCCGGCCGGCGTGTCGTCGACCGTGCGGTGGCGGTCGGTGGCGAAGTCGCGGATCTGCACCGTCTCCAGCGACCACGTGCCGGCTTCCAGCGCCCTGCCGGCGAGCGAATGGCCGAGGCTGCCGGGGAACATCTCTGGATAGAGCGTCAGCACCGTGGCGCGGAAGCTCATTCTCCTTCCCCGCCTTCGCCGTCCTCGTCCTCGCCGAGCCCGGCCGCCGCCGTGTCGATGCGGACGAAGCCGCCCGCGATCGAAATCTCGGGAATCGCCGCCAGCGTGAACGGCACCATCGCCGTCCGGCCGCCGGCGAGCGCGATCTCGACGATGTCGCCGCCGCCGAAATCCTGCATCGCCGCGATCCTGCCGATCTCGCCGCCCGTCTCGTCGCGGACGGCAAGGCCGATCAGGTCGGCATGGTAGAACTCGTCCTCTTCGAGCTCGTCGGGCAGCGCCGAGCGGTCGACATAGAGCGCGGTGCCGGTCGCGCCTTCCGCCGCCTCGCGCGAGGTGATCTCGCGGAAGCGCACCACGAGCACGGTCTTGGCCGGACGCAGCGCGGCGACCGTGTAGGTCCGGCCCGTCTCGTCCTGAAGCGGGCCGTAGTCGCCCAGCGCCAGCGGGTCGCCGGTGAAGGTCTTGACCCGCACCTCGCCCCTGACGCCGTGCGCCGCGCCGATGGTCGCCATCCGGACCGGATTTTCGAGCTTTTTCATCGCTCGTCTGTAGCGGCGCGGCGGGCGGGGATCAATGTTTCTCGCTCACGGGCCGCACCGCCGCCTCCGGCGGCTGGCCCTCCGCGGGGGCGGGCCACGAGGCCCGACGCCCGGTCGGGCTTGCGGCCTGCGGCCGTTTGGCGGGTTTTCGGGAAAGCGGTTTGATTCACCGGGCGCTAACCACGATCCTCCACAGTGGCGGCATGGAACAGTTCCTCATCCCCGCCGGGCCTGACTTGCAGAAGGCGCGGGCAGATTGGCTTGCCGCGCTGGCGGGCGAGCGGCGGCTGTCGCCGGCGACGGTCGAGGCCTATGAGCGCGACACGCGCCAGTTCCTGCATTTCATGACCGGGTACAATGGCGGCGCGCCTGGCATCGCCGATATCGCGGCATTGAAGCCGGTCGACCTGCGCGCCTTCCTCGCCCGGCGGCGCAAGGACGGCGTCGGCGCCCGCTCGCTCGGGCGCGGGCTTGCCGGCATCCGCTCGTTCCTGCGTTTCCTCGAGCGGCGCGGGCTGGTCAACGCGGCCGGCGCGGCGGCGATGCGCGCGCCGAAGCAGCCGAAATCGCTGCCGCGGCCGCTGACCGCGCGCGACGCGCGCACGGTCGTCTCGGCCGAGGGGCAGCTCGCGGACGAGCCGTGGATCGCGGCCCGCAACGCCGCCGTGCTGACGCTGCTCTACGGCTGCGGCCTGCGCATCTCCGAGGCGCTGGCGCTGACCGGAAGCGACCTCGCGGACGAGAGCGGGACGATGCTGCGCGTCACCGGCAAGGGCGGCAAGACGCGGCTCGCCCCGGTGTTGCCGGCCGCGCTGCGGGCCGTCGCCGAATACCGCCGGCTCTGCCCTTTCCATCTCGATGCCGACGGGCCGCTGTTCCGCGGCGCGCGCGGCGGGCCGCTCAGGCCCGAGATCGTCCAGCGCGAGATGGTCAGGCTGCGCTCGGCGCTCGGCCTGCCCGACAGCGCGACGCCGCATGCGCTGCGCCATTCCTTCGCCACTCACCTCCTGGCCGGCGGCGGCGATCTGCGCACCATCCAGGAACTTTTGGGCCACGCCAGCCTTTCCACCACGCAGATCTACACCGGCGTCGACACGGCGCGGTTGCTCGACATCTACGACGCCGCGCATCCGCGCGCCTAGAGCAGCGGGCGTTCTGACGAACGCCGGCTCCGCTGCTCCAGTTTTTTCTTAGCCGCATTTATGCGACGTCAGACGATTCCGTCTGACTGCAAAATGCTCCAGAAGGAGAATGCGATGGCAGGGAAAGCGACGGACAAGCCCGTGCTCTTGTCGGGCGGCAACCCGCAGATCCCCAAGGGTTACGGCGACGCGCCGGTCGAGGCCTATCTCGCCGCCATGCCGGGCTGGAAAAGCGGCGTCGGCCGCCGCATCGACGCCATCATCGCGCGCACGGTTCCCGGCGTGTGCAAGGCGGTGAAATGGAACTCGCCCCTCTACGGCGTGGAGGACGGCCTCTGGTTCCTGAGCTTCCACTGCATGACCAGATACATCAAGGTCGCGTTCTTCCGAGGCGCGGCGCTCGACCCCGTGCCGCCGGTGGCGTCGAAGCAGCAGAACGTGCGCTATTTCCACATCCACGAGGGCGAGGCGTTCGACGAGGCGCGGTTCGCCGACTGGGTGGCGCAGGCCAGCCGCCTGCCCGGCGAGAAGATGTGAGCGGCCTCGTCATCCACCGCCGCGCTTAACGGTTTGGCCGCATTTCGCCGCTAGCGTGCAGGCATGAACCCGCGCAGCCTCGCAATTTCCGAACGCGCCGCCGAGCTTGCCCTGAAGGGACTGGCGGCGCTCAACATCCTTTTCCTCGCCGCCTTGCTGGCGACGCTGGCCTTTTCCGTTCCGCGCGCGGCGGCGCAGGGCGCGCCGCCGGTTGCCTGCACCGGCGAGAACCTCCTCGCGGCGCTGGAGCGCGACGATCCGGGCAAGCTGGCCGACATCCGCGCCGAGGCGGCCGAAGTCGTCAACGGCAAGGGCGTTCTGTGGCGGATCGAGAAGGACGGGGTGGAGCCGTCCCACCTCTTCGGCACCATGCACATGGCCGACCCGCGCGTGGTCGCGCTCGGCCCTAAGGCAAGGGAGGCGTTCGGCGGGTCCTCGACCGTGGTCATCGAGACGACCGAGGTGCTCGACCAGGCCAAGGTGATGGCGGCGATGCTCGCCAATCCGGAGCTGACCATGTTCACAGACGGCACGACGCTCTTGTCGCTGGTGCCCGAGAGCGAGCGGGCCGCGCTCGAGGCCGCGCTCGCCGAACGCGGCATCCCGCCGGCGAGCGTCGCCAAGATGAAGCCGTGGATGATCTCGGCGATGGTGGCGCTGCCGGCCTGCGAGCATGCGCGCAAGGCGGCCGGCGCGCCGGTGCTCGACGCCCAACTGGCGAATGACGGCGAGGCGGCGGGCAAGGCGCTGGGCGGGCTGGAGACCATCGCCGACCAGCTCGGCGCGATGGCGTCGCTGCCGATGGAGTTCCACATTCGCGGGCTGATCGATACGCTGAAGCTGGGCGAGGCCGTCGACGACGTGATCGAGACGATGGTGGTGCTTTATCTCGCCGAGGAGACCGGCATGTTCTGGCCGTTCTTCCGCGCCGCGCTGCCGGCCGGCGGCGATGCCGACGCTGCCGGCTTCTCCGCCTTCGAGGAAACCATGGTCACGGCGCGCAACCGCACCATGGCCGACCGCGCCGCGCCCTTCATCGACGCGGGCGGGGCCTTCATCGCCGTCGGCGCGCTGCACCTGCCCGGCGAGGAAGGCGTGATCGAGCTGCTGCGCGAAAAGGGCTACCGGGTCGAGGCGATCCGGTAACCCCTGCCGCGCGGCTGGCGCGTCAGCTCCTGACGGCGCGCGCGCCGGCGATCAGGATGCAGGCGCCGACGAAGCCGGCGACGAGATAGCCGAGCCAGCCGCCGAACGAGACGCCGAGCAGGCCGAGCAGGAAGCTCGCCACCGCTGCGCCGACGATGCCGAGAATGATGTTGGCGAGAACGCCGGTGTTGCTGTTCATGAAGTTGGATGCGATCCAGCCGGCGAGACCGCCGATGATGATGGCCGCGATCCAGCCGATGCCTGCGTCGTCCATGACCCTCTCCTTGCACTGTAATGTTGCCGGACCAACGGGAAATGCGAAGACGCCGCGAATGGTTCCCGTGTCCGTTTCACGCCAAACGTGATTTGGCGAAGCCGCGAACGGCTGCTAGCCTTCCTGTCGTTGCCCGGAGCATTTTGCGGCCGGACGGGATTCGTCCGGTGTCGCACGATGCGGCAAAGGAAGCAGGCCGGGGCGGCAGGATCGCGCAGTTGCCCGGCCCGCTGTCCGGCATGTCAACCAAGCAAGCCGAGGAGACCACGCATGAAGACCGTTCTTGCCGTAGCCGCCGCTCTTGGACTTTCGCTGTCCGTGGCGAGCGCCTGCCCGATGAAACGCGACACGACCGCCTCGGTCGACAAGGGGACCGTCGCCAGCATCAAGGCGCCCGTTCAAGCCCCGATCTCGACGCCGGCGGACGCCGACACGAAAAAGGAGAAAGCCGGCTAGGCTTTCTCCTTCTCGCATGAGCTCTATCTGGCCCGCCTCGCCCGCCTGAGGCGGTGGCGCGGGCCTTTGCGGCAGCGCCACCGGATGGGAAAGCAGGTCAGGCGGCCTGCTTCTTCGGCTGGATCAGGCCGCGCGCGACGAGCAACTCGGCGATCTGCACCGTGTTCAGCGCCGCGCCCTTGCGCAGGTTGTCGGAGACGACCCACATGTTGAGGCCGTTGTCGATGGTCGGGTCCTCGCGGATGCGGCTGATATAGGTCGCGTCCTCGCCGGCGGATTCGTGCGGCGTGATGTAGCCGCCGTCCTCGCGCTTGTCGATGACGAGGCAGCCGGGCGCCTCGCGCAGGATGTCGCGCGCCTCGTCGGCGGTGATCGGCTTCTCGAACTCGATGTTGACGGCCTCGGAATGGCCGATGAACACCGGCACGCGCACGGCCGTGCAGGTGACCTTGATCTTCGGGTCGAGCATCTTCTTGGTCTCGGCCGTCACCTTCCACTCCTCCTTGGTCTGGCCGTCTTCCATGAAGACGTCGATATGGGGAATGACGTTGAAGGCGATGCGCTTGGTGAACTTCTTGCGCTCGACCGGATCGTTGACGAAGACGGCGCGCGTCTGGGTGAACAGCTCGTCCATGCCCTCCTTGCCAGCGCCCGAGACCGACTGGTAGGTGGCGACGACGACGCGCCTGATGGTGGCGCGGTCATGCAGCGGCTTCAGCGCGACGACGAGCTGGGCCGTCGAGCAGTTGGGGTTGGCGATGATGTTGCGCTTCGAGAAACCCTCGACCGCATCGGGGTTCACTTCCGGGACGATCAGCGGCACGTCGGCGTCGTAGCGCCAGGCCGAGGAGTTGTCGATGACGACGCACCCTTGCGCGCCGATCTTCGGCGACCATTCCTTGGAGACGTTGCCGCCGGCCGACATCAGGCAGATGTCGGTGTCGGAGAAATCGTAGGTGGCGAGGTCCTTCACCTTCAGCGTCCTGTCGCCGTAGGACACTTCCGTGCCGACCGAGCGGCGCGAGGCGAGCGCCACGACCTCGTCGGCGGGGAAGCCGCGTTCCTCGAGGATGGTGAGCATTTCGCGCCCGACATTGCCGGTGGCGCCAGCGACTGCAATCTTGAAACCCATTCCGGTTGCTCCTTGTCGGAGCGCGATCCCGTCCCGGAAAAACCGGCCGCCGCGTTCGATTCAGACGGGCTTTCGGTTCGGCATCGCGCTCGATCTCTCCGCTTGTTCGTTCAGGAGAAGCCCCGCCGGCCGCCGCGGGGTCCGCCTCCCTCGGGCCGGACCCGGGGAGAGGGGCGAGCAGGCCAAAGGGGATCAGACCGTTTTCGCGGTCGTGGTCTTGGCCGTGGTTTTGCCGGAATGCACGCGCGAGGACCCGGCCTCTGGCGCGGAGAAAATCCCGCCGGAGGCGTAAAGTGCCAGAAATGCAGTCACAAGGCCGCGCATCGCGTTGATCCCGGTTCGCGCCCGCCTTTTACGCCCTTCGGCACAAGAGTCAATCGGCGCCATCGCGGCGATCAGGCGTAAGTGATTTGACGCCCGCCCGGCGCACCATAGGCTTTCCGGCGGGGAGGCTGATCCGATGCAGGAGGAACACATGGCCGTCTCCGCCTTCTTCCGCGCCGCCCTCGCCGCCGCGGCGCTCGCCGCTTCCGGCGCGCCCGCGGCGCTCGCGCATCACGGCTGGGCCTGGACCGAGGACGGGTTCTTCGAGCTGACCGGCACCATCACCGCGATCTATTACGGCAATCCGCACCCGACGCTGGACGTGGACGTGGAGGGCGAGGTGTGGCGCGTCGACCTCGCCACGCCGCGGGCCACGGCCCGCGCCGGCTTCATGGAGGACACGGCAAAGGTCGGCGACGAGGTCACCGCCATCGGCAACCGCTCGCGCGACGCGACAGAACGCTGGATGAAGGCCGCGCGGATCGTCGTCAACGGCGCCACCTACGACGTCTATCCCGACCGGGCGCCATCGAACTGACCGGGATGCTGCCCGATCTCCTCGCCGCCGTCGAGCGCCTGCCCGTCGTCGGCGCGCTGAAGGCGTCGTTCTACGCCTATCCGCTGGTCAACGCGCTGCACATCCTGTCGATCGGCATGCTGGTCGGCGCGGTGGTGCTGATGGATCTGCGCATTCTCGGCCTCGCGCGCGGGGTCGAGCGGGAGCCGTTGCTGCATCTGATGCGCGTCACGGCGGCGCTCGCCTTTCCGGTCGCGGCGCTGACCGGCCTCGCCCTGTTCTCGGTCCGGGCGGGGGAGTACGCGGCCAATCCCGCCTTCCAGGCGAAGCTGGCGCTGCTCGTCCTCGCCGGGCTGAACTTCGGGGCGTTCCGGCGGATCGCTGCGCCGGCGGCGGCCGGCACGGCCTATCCGCCGGCCGCCAAGGCGCTGGCGGTGCTGTCGATCGCGCTGTGGCCGGCGATCCTCGTCGCCGGCCGGTTCACCGGCTTCCTGTGAGGACCGCCCGGCGCATATGAGGGGAGCTCAGAGCGTGCGGAACTTCTCGACGATCGCGTCACCCATGGTCGTGGTCGACACCTCGGTCATGCCGTCCGACATGATGTCGCGCGTGCGGTAGCCGTCGTCGAGAACGGCCGAGATCGCGGCCTCCAGCCGGTCGGCCTCGGCGACCATGTTGAACGAGTAGCGCATGCACATGGCGAAGGAGGCGATCATGGCGATCGGGTTGGCGATGCCCTTGCCGGCGATGTCGGGCGCGGAGCCGTGGACCGGCTCGTAGAGCGCCTTGCGCTTGCCGGTCTTGCCGTCCGGCGCGCCGAGCGAGGCCGAGGGCAGCATGCCGAGCGAGCCGGTGAGCATGGCCGCGACGTCGGACAGCATGTCGCCGAACAGATTGTCGGTGACGATGACGTCGAACTGCTTGGGCCAGCGTACGAGCTGCATGCCGCCGGCGTCGGCCAGCATATGGTCGAGCTTGACGTCGGAATACTTCGCCTTGTGGGTGGCGCTCACCACCTCGTTCCACAGCACGCCCGACTTCATGACGTTGCGCTTTTCCATCGAGGTGACGTGGTTCTTGCGCGTGCGCGCCAGCTCGAAGGCGACGCCGGCGATGCGCTCGATCTCGTAGGTGTCGTAGACCTGGGTGTCGATGCCGCGCTTCTGGCCGTTGCCGAGGTCGATGATCTCCTTCGGCTCGCCGAAATAGACGCCGCCGGTCAATTCGCGCAGGATCAGGATGTCGAGGCCCTCGACCACCTCCGGCTTGAGCGAGGAGGAGGCGGCGAGCGCGGGATAGCAGATGGCGGGGCGCAGGTTCGCGAACAGCTCGAGATCCTTGCGCAGCCGCAGCAGGCCGGCCTCGGGGCGCACCTCGTAGGGCACGACGTCCCATTTCGGCCCGCCGACCGCGCCGAACAGCACCGCGTCGGCCGCGAGCGCCCGCGCGACGTCGTCCTCCGAGATCGACTGGCCGTGCGCGTCGTAGGCGCCGCCGCCGACCAGCCCTTCCTCGGTCTCGAAGCCGGCGCCGAGATCGGTGTTCATCACCGCGATCAGCTTGCGGACTTCCGCCATCGCCTCGGGGCCGATGCCGTCGCCGGGAAAGAGAAGGAGTTTGCGCGATGCCATGAGGGGAACCTTTCAGGAGATGAGCGACTCAGAAGAGATACGGCTGGCGCCTCGCTGGCGGCTGGGCGGCCGGGCTTGAAACGGCGAACGGGCGGATGATCCGCCCGCCGCTCGAACCGGATGTCGCCTCAGGCCCAGGGACGGGCTTCGGCGTTCGTCTTCTCGAAGCGGTCGATGGACGGGGCCTTCTCCATGGTCAGGCCGATGTCGTCCAGCCCGTTCAGCAGGCAGTGGCGGCGGAACTCGTCGAGGTCGAAGGTGATGACGCCGCCGTCGGGGCCTCTGATCTCCATCGCCTCGAGGTCGACGGTGATGACGGCGTTGGCGCCGCGCTCGGCGTCGTCCAGCAGCTTCTCGAGGTCCTCGGGGCTGACCTTGATCGGCAGGACGCCGTTCTTGAAGCAGTTGTTGTAGAAGATGTCGGCGAACGAGGTGGAGATGATGCAGCGGATGCCGAAGTCGAGCAGCGCCCAAGGCGCGTGCTCGCGCGAGGAGCCGCAGCCGAAATTGTCACCGGCGACGAGAATCTGCGCCTTGCGGTAAGCCGGCCTGTTGAGCACGAAATCCGGGTTCTCCGAGCCGTCCTCGCGATAGCGCATCTCGGCGAACAGGCCCTTGCCGAGGCCGGTGCGCTTGATCGTCTTGAGATAGTCCTTGGGGATGATCATGTCGGTGTCGACATTGACGATCGGGAAGGGGGCAGCGATGCCTGTCAGCGTGGTGAACTTGTCCATTTCGGTGCCTGCGGTTTGTCGACGCGGGATTGCCTGCAGCCCGCTTTACACGCAAGGGACGGAAATTCAAAGCCGGTTGATTGGAGAAGGCCGGCCGCGCGCGGGTGCGCACGGCCGGGCCGGCGGCTCAGGCGCGGGCGAGCGCCATGACGCCGGTTTCGGTGCCGGTGAGGCGGCGCGAGCGGCCGTCGGCGCCGACGACCATCTCGACCCGGGTGCGCTCGGCGCGAAAGGCGGCCGAGGTCGAGGCGTCGACCGGCGGCGAGAACTTCACCGTCACGCGCCACAGGTCCGGCTTTATCGTCTCGGCGAGGCCGATGACGCGCCCTTTCGCGGGCCTGTCGTTGAAGGTGCCCTCGACCCGGTCGCCGACGGCGAAGGGCGCCGTTCGCGCCTCGCGGCTGCAGGGCGCGGGGGCGTTCGCCTTCGCCGACAGGGTGTTCCAGTCGCGCGCGCCGTGCTGGCGGGCGACGATGTCGAGCGCCTTGCCGTGGCTGACGGCGACGCCCTCGGCGGCGAGCGCGTCGCGCAGGCGCCTCGCATGGACCTTGTAGTCGGGGGCACTATGGCTGGATGACGTCGTGGTCATCGCGTTTCTCCTATCCGGTTCCGGACGGCATCAGGACTGACGGGAACCCGCATTGCCGTTCCGGCCGTCGCAAGACAGGGAAACGAACGTTTCAAGCGGAAGCTTCACCATGGCTTGTCGCCCGCGGGTGGCAGGGGCTTCCGGGCCCGGCCGCTGAGATAGGAGCGGGTGGCCGAGACGTCAAGACCGCGCTCCGGGGGCCTTCATCCCGCCCTCCGGGCCGGTCAGATGACGTTGAGCTCGCGGAACGGCCTGTTCTCCACGATCCGCTCGTAGCCGAAGGCCGAGCAGTCGATGCTGCGCCAGCCGCCGTGGACGATCAGCTCGGCCAGCGCCTTGCCGGCGGCCGGGGCCTGTTGCAGCCCGTGGCCGGAAAAGCCGTTGGCGAAGACGAAGTTGGCGATCTGCGGGTGCGGGCCGATCACCGCGTTCTGGTCGAAGCGGTTGTAGTCGTAGTGGCCGGCCCAGGCGCGGCCGGGCCGGATCGCCTCGAAGGCGGGAATGCGCGCGGCGAGCGCCGGCCAGATCGCCTCCTCGAACAGGTGCCAGTCGGGCTCGAAATCGTCGGGGTCGGCCGGCCCCTCTCCTTCCTCCGTTTCCGCCCCGCCGGTGATGTAGGCCGCGCCCTCGGGACGGACCCAGATGCCGGAGGTGTCGACGGTGAGCGGCATGTCCTCGAAGCGCTCGCGCGCCTCGAAGACGAAGACCGACCGCTTGCGCGGCTCGACCGGCAGGTCGATCCCGGCGAGGGCGGCGACGCGGCCGCCATTCTGCCCGGCGGCGTTGACGACGAGGCCGGCATCGAAGCGCCTTCCGTCGGCGAGCGTCACCGAGGCGACGCGATCTCCCCCCTGCCCGCCTGCCCGCTCGATCGCCGCGACCTCGCCCGTCACCAGCGTGACGCCGCGCTCCTTCAGGCCCCGGCGCATGAGGGAAAGCAGCGCATGGGCGTCGAACCAGCCCTCGCCGGAGCGGCCATAGGCGCCGGCGGCGATGCCCTCGGTCGAGAGCCACGGGAACCGCTTGCGCAGCGCGGCCGCGTCCTCCAGCACGATGTCGGCGCCCTCGGCCGTCTGCATCGCGTGGTTGGCCGCGAGCAGGCCGACGCCGTCCTGCCCGGCGAGGATGAGGTAGCCCTTTTCGCGGAAGCCGATGTCGGCGTCCGGCCCGAACCGGTCCTTCAGTTCGCGGAAGAAGCCGAGCGTGAAGCGCGACAGGCGGATGTTCTCCGGCAGCGAGAACTGCTGGCGGATCGAGGCGGCGGACAGCGTGGTCGAGGCGCGGGCGAAGGTCGGGTCGCGCTCAATCACCGTGATCGAGCCGGCGAAGCCCTCCTCGCGCAGGAAATAGGCGACCGACGCGCCGACGATGGCGCCGCCGATGATGACGATATCCGTGCCGGCCATGACGATTCCTGCCTTGCTGTGTCCGACGGATCAGGAACCAGCTTCGCGGCACGCGCGCAAGGGGGCCGGGGCGGCAACGGTGGGCTTGCGTCGGAAAAACCGTTGCGCCAGAACAGCGGGGTGCGGATCGGCGAACAAAGGACCCTCGCGATGAAGCTCTACCGTTTCCTGACCGGATCCGACGATTCCGGCTTCTGCCACAAGGTGACGGCGGCGCTGAACAAGGGCTGGGCGCTGCACGGCTCGCCGACCTACGCCTTCGACGCAGCGAGCGGGACGATGCGCTGCGGCCAGGCGGTGGTGAAGGAGGTCGAGGGCAAGGACTACGCGCCGGAGATGAAGCTCGGCGAGCAGTAGCCTATCCGCCGGACGGCCCGCTCATTCCGCGTTGGCCTCGATGCGCTCCATGTCGTCGTCGGAGAGGCCGAAATGGTGGCCGATCTCGTGGATCAGCACGTGGGTGATGATGTCGCCCAGCGTCTCCTCGTTCTCGGCCCAGTAGTCGAGGATGGCGCGGCGGTAGAGCGTCACGCGGTTCGGCCCCTCGCCGGTCGACGGGTTCCAGCGCTCGGCGATGCCGCGCCCCTCGAACAGGCCGAGCAGGTCGAACGGCGTCTCCAGCGCCAGATCGTCCATGATCTCGTCGGTCGGGAATTCCGTCACCTGGATGATGATCTCGCCGGTCAGCCGGCGGAACTCCTCGGGCAGGTGCGCGTAGGCTTCGAGCGACATCAGCTCGAACTCCTGCAACGAGGGGGAGAGCTGGTCGCTCCAGTCTCTGGTCTGGTAGATGCGGGCCATGTGTCGTCCTTTGAGGCCGCATATAGACCGTTGCGCTGCCGGTTTCGACCCCCCGTCGCCCCATAGGATGAACCCGCACGGTGAAAGGCGCTCAGGACAGCTCGTCTTCCTCGAGCGGCCGTGCCTCGGACGGCAGCATGATCGGCACGCCGTCGCGCACCGGATAGGCGAGCCGCGCCGCGCGCGAGACGAGCTCGCTTTTCTCCGCGTCCCACGACAGCGGCATCTTGGTCAGCGGGCAGGCCAGCATCTCCAGCATCTTCGGATCGACCGCGCGCCGGAGGTCCTTCGCGTCCTTGCCGCTCATTGCAGGCTCGACGGGAAATCGTCGCCGCTTTCGCGCGCCAGCGCGATCTCGGTCATGGCGATCAGCGTCTCGGCGCGGGTCTTGAGGTCCGGCGCCTCGAGCAGCGCCTGCTTCTCGGCCGGGCCGTAGGGCGCCATCATCGACAGGGCGTTGACCAGCGTCGCGTTCTCGGCGCGGCTGACGCTCTCCCAGTCGGCTTCCAGCTCGTTGGCCTTGAGATAGGCGCGGAAGGCCTGGAGGAGCGCGGCCCTGTCGACCTCATCGGCGCCGGCCTCGGCGTCGAGGTCGGCGAGGAAGGGGGTGATGCGGCACTGGCGGAACGGCGTCTTGACCGCGTCCTCCGCAGCGACGCGGAAGCGGCACACGCCCTGAAGCGAGATCAGGTAGCGGCCGTCGCCCGTCTCGGCGAAGGAGGTGATGCGGCCAAGGCAGCCGACGTCGCACAGCTCCGGCTCGCTGTTCGCCTTCAGCGCGCCGTCGAGGCGCGGCTGGATCATGCCGATCAGCCGGTTGCCGGCAAGCGCGTGGTCGACCATTTCGAGATAGCGCGGCTCGAAGACGTTGAGCGGCAGGCGCCCGCCCGGCAGCAGCAGCGCGGCCGACAGCGGGAACACGGCGACGGCGGCGGGCAGGTCGCCTTCGGTCCGGTATCGCGCGTTTCCAGCCTGCATGTCGCTCTCCCGTCCGGCAGCTCCTCGACCGTTCCACCGCTTCACGGAGACGGTGAAACGGTCCGGCTTTTCAGTTTAACGCAATTCCGGGCGGAAAAGTGCTTCACGCTTTTCCCGGATTGCTCATGAAAACAGCAGCGACGACAGCTTGCGCCGTGCCGACAACGTCGCCTCGTCGGCCATGCCCCACGCCTCGAAGAACTTCAGCAACTGCAGGCGCGCGCCGTCGTCCTGCCAGCTGCGGTCGGCCTTCATGATCGCGAGCAGCGCGTCGGCCGCCTTGTCGCGCTCGCCGAGCGCGTTGTGGATCAGGGCGAGATCGAAGCGGGCCTGATGGTCCTTGGGGTCGGCGGCGAGCCGGCGCTCCAGTTCGGCCGGATCGCCGAGCCCGGCGACCTGCTCGGCCAGCGCAAGGCGCGCCCTGACGCCGGCGAGCTGCGGCGCCTCCTCGCTGCCCTCGGGCGCGCGGGCCAGCACCTCGCGGGCGTTGGCCTCGTCGCCGGCGTCGAGCAGCGTCTCCGCCAGCCCGGCGATGGCGTCGAGATTGTCGGGGGCGTCGCCGAGCACGGCGGCATAGACCTGCGCCGCGCCCTGGAGGTCGCCGGCCATGCGCAATTCGCCCGCCGCGGCCAGCGCCTCGGCAACGGCCTCGGCCGCGCCGCCCGGCCCCGACACTTTGTCGATGAACTCGCGGATCTTGCTTTCGGGGATCGCACCCATGAAGCCGTCGACCGGCTGGCCGTCGACGAAGGCGATGACCGCGGGAATAGACTGGATGCCGAGCTGGCCGGCGATGGAAGGGTGGTCGTCGATGTTCATCTTGACCAGCCTGACGCGGCCGCCCGCCTCGGCGACGGCCTTCTCGAGCGCCGGCGCGAGCTGCTTGCACGGGCCGCACCACGGTGCCCAGAAATCGACCAGAACCGGCTGGTTGCGCGATTCCTGGATCACGTCGGCGGCGAAGCCGGCCGTGGTCGTGTCCTTGACGAAAGACCCGCCGGGCGCGCCGCTGTTCAGGCCGTGCGCCGGGTTGCGGGAGGGGCTATCGGGCGTCGCCGCCGCGCCGCCGCCGTACTGGACCGAGTAGCCGCCGCCGAAAGGGTTGTCCTGCGCGCTCATAAGCCATCTCCTGCTGCGCGGAATGAAGCCGCCGCCGCCTTCATAGCAGAGGCGGGCGGCAGGTCGAGTGGGTGAGCGAGAAATGTGGCTTCAGGCGGCCGGTTTCAAGGGAGGCCGGCTTCGGGAACGGGCTTTCGGGCCGGCGTGCCGGCTCAGCCCGCGACCTGCAGGCTGTGCAGCGTCAGTTCGGCGCCGACCCGGTTGCGGCCGCCGTGCTTGGCCCGGTAGAGCGAGGCGTCGGCGCGGCCCAGCACCTCCTCGAAACCGCCGGCCTCGGGGCCGGCGAGGGCGACGCCGGCGCTGGCGGTGGCGGCGACCCGGCCGCGCGCCGTCTCGACATGGCTTTCGGCGAACAGGGCGCGGATGCGCTCGGCCGTGCTGGTGGCGAGCGGCAGCGACGCCTCGCGCAGCACCAGCACGAACTCCTCGCCGCCGGTGCGGGCGGCGATGTCGCCGGCGCGCAGGTTGAGGCGCAGCGCCTCGGCGAAGCGGCGCAGCACCTCGTCGCCGGTGGCGTGGCCGTAGCGGTCGTTGATCGCCTTGAAGCGGTCGAGGTCGAAGACGACCACGGCATGGCCGGCGGTGAAACCGCCGTTTGCCATCCGTTCGAACAGGGCGCGACGGTTGGCGAGGCCCGTCAGCATGTCGGTCTCGGCGTCCGCGCGGTGCTTGCGCGCGGCGCGGGCGTTGTTGAGGCCGAGCGACAGCGCGCCGATGCCGGTGATGCCGGCGATGCACATGATGGCGTTGAACTTCTCAGCCCAGTTGTCGGGGTGGACGCGCATCACCCAGGTCTGCTCGTGGGCGATGATGGTGCCGCAGGCATAGAAGGAGACGGCTGCGAGCGCATAGAGCGTCGACAGCGCGGCGATGGGGGACGGCGCCTCGGCGCGGGCGTTCCAGTACTGCATGGCGGTGGCCATCAGCAGGCTGCCGGCGAGGAAGTTGTAGATCATCATCCCGAGGCCGTCATAGCCGATGAGAATGGGGACGCCGACGAGCGGCACCGCCATGCCCAGAACCAGCCAGTGCCGGCGCGTCGTGGCGCGCCCGGTGAACTGGCAGGCGGCGATGAAGACGAAGACGAAGCCGAGGATCTCCAGCATGAAGGCGGCGGCGGCGATCTCCAGCCGGTCGGCCGGGAAGGCGTAGTAGGCGACGACGCCGATGCCGAGCAGCACCATGCCGAGTGTCCAGCCGATGAGGAAGGTGTCGGCGCGGTTGTGCAGCCACACGTTCAGCATCGTCAGGCCAAGGGCCCCCGCGCAAACGCCCGCCGCAATGAAGAGGGATGCCTGATCGACCAAACTGTTCCTTGCTCCCCGACCGAGGCCGACGAAACTAGCACAGCGGCCGCGGCCGTGCCGGATTAGCTCGTCGCGTGGTGAAGGAAGTCTTGCCCGGATTCTACAGCGGAACGGCGGTCTCCTGCTTGACGCCCTTGAGGACGAGGCTGGTGCGGACGTTGGCGATGCCGGGCAGGCGGAACAGGAACGCCTCGAGGAAGCGGTTGTAGGCGTCGAGGTCGGCGCACATCACCCGCAGCATGTAGTCGGCCTCGCCGGTGACGGCGAAGCAGTCGAGCACCTCCGGCCGGCGGCCGACCTCGGCGATGAAGGTGTCGACGTGGCGGTGGTCGTGCCGGGTCAGGGTGACATGGGCGACGGCGTGGAAGCTCAGGCCCGCCTTCGCCGCGTCCAGCACCGTCGCGTAGCGGCGGATGACGCCTTCCTCCTCCAGCGCCCTGACGCGCCGCCAGCAGGCCGAGGCCGACATGCCGGCCCGTTCGGCCAGCTCCTGGTTGGTGATGCGGGCATCCTGCTGCAAGGCGCGCAGCAGGGCCCGGTCCTGTTCCGTCAAGTTTTCCATTTTGCAGCGCATCAACGGCAGATCGTTCCACATCATAGATCGAAAAGGCAAATCCTGTCGATCCGGTGGTGAAACGGGGTCATTCTGGCAAGTTCTTCCAGCCGGTCGGGGCTATCCTCGGGGAAGGCACCGCCAAAGGCACCCGGGCAAGGCACCCAGGAGGAACCGATGACCGTTGACGCGCCCATTCACGTAGCCGGCCGCGATCTTTTCCGCTACGGGGCCCGCTACAGGCTGGAGGACCGCTACGCCAGCGGCTCCGGCCGCGTCTTCATGACCGGGACGCAGGCGCTGGTGCGCATCGTCCTCGACCAGGCGCGGCGCGATCGCGCGGCCGGGCTGAACACGAGCGGCTTCGTTTCCGGCTATCGCGGCTCGCCGCTCGGCGGGCTCGACCTCGAACTGTGGCGCAACCGCGCGCTGATCGACGCGGCGGGGATCCGCTTCCTGCCGGCGGTCAACGAGGATCTGGCGGCGACCGCCGTGCTCGGCAGCCAGCAGGTCGAGACCAACCCGGCCGCTGGCGTCGATGGCGTCTTCGCCCTGTGGTACGGCAAGGGGCCGGGCGTCGACCGCGCCGGCGATGCGCTCAAGCACGGCAACGCCTACGGCTCGTCGCCGCATGGCGGCGTCCTCGTCGTGGCCGGCGACGACCATGGCTGCGTCTCCTCCTCGATGCCGCACCAGTCCGACGTCGCCTTCATGGCCTGGTTCATGCCGACGCTGAACCCCGCCTCCATCGCCGAATATCCCGCCTTCGGCGAATGGGGCTACGCGCTGTCGCGCTTCTCGGGCATGTGGGTCGGCTTCAAGGCGATCTCGGAGACTGTGGAATCGGCCGCATCCGTCGAGCTCCGGCCCGACCGGGCGTTCGTGCAGCCGGCCATCGCGCTGCCCGCCGGCGGGCTGCACTATCGCTGGCCCGACCTGCCCGGCCCGCAGATCGAGGAGCGGATGGAGGCGAAGAAGCAGGCGGTGTTCGCCTTCGCCGAGGCCAACCCGATCGACCGCCACGTCTACGAGGTCGGCGACGCGCGCTTCGGCATCGTCACCACCGGCAAGGGCCATCTCGACCTGATGGAGGCGCTGCGGCTGCTCGGCCTCGGCGAGCGCGAATGCCGCGCCCTCGGCATCGACATCTACAAGGTCGGCATGGTGTGGCCGCTCGCCCGCCGCGACGCGCTCGACTTCGTGCGCGGCAAGGACGAGGTGCTGGTGATCGAGGAGAAGCGCGGCATCATCGAGAGCCAGCTCAAGGAGTATTTCTACGACTGGCCCGGCCACAAGCCGCGCGTCATGGTCGGCAAGCGCGACGAGACCGGCGCGCGGCTGATCCCGTGGACGGGCGAATTGTCGCCGCGCCTGCTGGCGCCGCTGGTGGCGAAGCGGCTCGACGGCGTGTTTCCCGGCCACGGCTTCCAGGCGCGCGCGGCGCGGCTCGAGGCCGGGCCTGCCATCTCCATCTCGGTGCCGGGGGCGACGCGCACGCCCTATTTCTGCTCGGGCTGCCCGCACAACATTTCGACCAAGGTGCCGGAAGGGAGCCAGGCGCTGGCCGGCATCGGCTGCCACTTCATGGCGAGCTGGATGGACCGCGACACCACCTCGCTGATCCAGATGGGCGGCGAGGGGGTGAACTGGGCGGCCTCGTCGCTGTTCACCGGCGGCGGCCATGTCTTCCAGAATCTCGGCGAGGGCACCTGGTATCATTCCGGTTCGATGGCGATCCGGCAGGCGGTCGCGGCCGGCGCCAACATCACCTACAAGATCCTCTACAACGACGCGGTCGCCATGACCGGCGGACAGCCGGTGGACGGGCCGGTCAGTGTTTCGGCCATCGCCCACGCCTGCCGCGCCGAGGGCGTCGAGCGCATCGCGCTCGCCAGCGACGCGCCGGAGAAGTTTTCCGCGCCCGATTTTCCCGCCGGCACGACGATCCACCACCGCCGCGAGATGGACGCGCTCCAACGCGAGCTGCGCGAAGTCAGGGGCGTCTCGGTGCTGATCTACGAGCAGGCCTGCGCCACGGAAAAGCGCCGCCGGCGCAAGCGCGGCACGATGGAGGACCCCAAGCGCGTCGTCGTCATCAACGAGCTAGTCTGCGAGGGCTGCGGCGACTGCTCGGTGCAGTCGAACTGCCTGTCGGTCGAGCCGGTCGAGACCGAATTCGGCACCAAAAGGCGCATCAACCAGTCGTCCTGCAACAAGGACTTCTCCTGCATCGGCGGCTTCTGCCCGAGCTTCGTGACGCTGGAAGGCGCGGTGCGGCGCAAGGCGGGGCGTGTCGCGCTCGATCTCGACGCCCTTGCCGCCGGCCTCGCCGCGCCGGTGCTTCCTTCCCTCGGCACGCCTTACGACCTCCTCATCACCGGCGTCGGCGGCACCGGCGTCGTCACGGTCGGCGCGCTGGTGACGATGGCCGCGCATCTCGAAGGCAAGGGCGCGTCGGTGCTCGACTTCACCGGCTTCGCGCAGAAATTCGGCCCGGTCCTGTCCTTCGTGCGGCTGGCGGAGAACCCCGACGCCATCAACCAGGTGCGTATCGACCGCGGCGCGGCCGACGCGCTGATCGGCTGCGACATCGTCGTCTCCTCCTCGCCCAAGGCGTCTTCCTGCTACCGGCCGGGCATGAAGGCCGCGCTCAATCTGGCGAAGATGCCGACCGGCGATATCGTGCGCCGGCGCGACGCCGATCTTGCGGTCGAGCGCCGGTTGGCGGCGATCCGCGAGGCGGTCGGCGGCGACGGGCTGGCGGCGCTCGACGCCAATCGTCTCGCCGAGACGCTGATGGGCGACGCGGTCTTCGCCAACATCATCATGCTCGGCTTTTCCTGGCAGCGCGGCCTCGTCCCGGTCGGCTTCGCCGCCCTCGACCGCGCCATCGAATTGAACGGCGTCGCCGTCGAGGCAAACCGCCGCGCCTTCCTCATCGGCCGCATCGCCGCTGCGATGCCGGAGCGGCTTGCCGGCCTCCTCGCGCCGCCGCGCGCGAAGGACGAGTCGCTCGACGACATCGTCGAGCGCCGGATGGTGTTCCTGACCGACTACCAGGATGCCGCCTATGCAGACCGCTACGCCGCCTTCGTCGACAAGGTGGCGCGGGCGGAAGCGCCGCTCGGCAGCGATGCGCTGGCGCGGACCGTGGCGCGGGCGCTGTTCAGGCTGATGGCCTACAAGGACGAGTACGAGGTGGCGCGGCTGCATATGGAGACCGGGTTCGCCGACAGGCTGAAGGCGGAGTTCGACGGCGATTTCCGCATCGTCCATCATCTGGCGCCGCCTTTCCTCGCCGCCGGGCTCGACGCGCGCGGCCGGCCGCTGAAGCGGGCCTTCGGGCCTTGGATCCGGCTGCCGATGCGGCTTCTGGCGCGGATGAAGCGGTTGCGCGGCACGCCGTTCGACCCGTTCGGGCGCACGGCCGAGCGGCGCATGGAGCGCGCGCTGATCGGCTGGTACGAGGCGGCCGTGGAGCGCGCTCTCGCAAGGCTCGACGCCGAAACGCATGGCGGACTGTGCCGCGTGCTGGCGCGGCCGCTGGACATTCGCGGCTACGGCCCGGTCAAGGAAGAGGCGGCGCGGCGCGTGCGCGCCGAAGTCGAAGCGGAGCTTTCCGGCTGACCAACGGCCGGACTTCTGAAGATGCGGGCGGCGGATCGACTTCCCACATCCGATTCGGCATCGAAACGATACATGCGAAATCTGATGCGGCCGGATTAACTTTTCCGATCGGCGGACTTCCTTATTAGCGGGTTGTTAATCGAAGCAAGGGAAGAGTGCGGTGCGCCTTCCCGTATCGGTCTTACCGATTCGGGCATGCGGCGCCCGGGTGGACGGCCCGGATCAGCATGGGGCTTGGGGGTCAACAGTGTCGTTCAACAATCTCAGCATCTCGCGCAAGCTCGCGCTTGCCTTCGCCGCCGTTGTGGCCACCATCGTCGCGATGAGCGCGGTGATCTTCTGGAACATCGCCCAGCTCGAGAAGGCGACGCAGGCGGAAGCTGACGCCAATCTGGCGGTCGACATCATCACCCGCGCCGAATTCCGCCTCGCGCGGCAGGAGAACAGCTATCGCGGCTTCCTCCTGACCAATGACCCCTACTATATCGAGCGGCTGGACAGCCACCGCGCCACCTTCAACCGCCATATCGAGGAGCTGCGCGCCTCCAAGGCCGGCCGCGGCGACGAAGCCGAGATCGGCGCCGGCATCGCCGACGTGACCGCGAAGATGGACGCCTGGCAGCGCGAGATCGTCGATGAAGGGCGCAAGCTCGCCGCCGATCCGATCTTCCGCTTCAAGGCGGTCGCGATGGTCGGTCAGAACGGCAAGGCCGACGGGCTGATGGAGCCGATCGAGGACGCCCTTTCCGCCCTTGCCGAGGGCGAGCGCGCGGCCGCGGCCGCCGCCATCGAGCAGCGCCATTCGGTGACGGCGCTGACCGAGTTGGTGCTCTATGTCGGCGTCGGCCTCGCGGTCCTCATCTCCGCCGTGCTCGGCTGGCTGCTGTCGCGGATGATCGCGACGCCCGTCAACGCGCTGACCGGCGTGATGGGGCGCCTCGCCTCGGGCGACAACTCGGTCGAGGTTCCCGCCGTTTCGCGCGGCGACGAGATCGGCGAGATGGCGCGCGCCGTCCTCGTGTTCAAGGAAGCGGCGATCGAGAAGATCCGGCTGGAAGTAGAGACCAACGAGACGCGGGCGGCGGCCGAGAGCGCGCGCGCCCGCAACGAGGCTGACAAGGCGCGCGACGCGGCCGAGGACCATGCCGTCGTCACGGCGCTGGCCAACGGCCTGTCGGCGCTGGCAGCGGGCGACCTGACCTATCGCATCGCCGAGCCGTTCTCGTCCAAGGCGCAGAAGCTCAAGGACGACTTCAACAGCACCGCGGCGCAGCTCCAGGACACGATGGCGACGATCGCCGAGGCGATCGGCGGCATGCGCAACGGCACCGGCGAGATCAGCCAGGCGGCGGACGACCTGTCGCGGCGCACCGAGCAGCAGGCGGCGAGCCTCGAGGAGACGGCGGCCGCGCTCGACGAGATCACCGCGACGGTGAAGAAGACGGCCGAGGGCGCGCATCAGGCGTCCGAGGTGACGGGAGCCGCGCGCGTCGGGGCCGAGAAGTCGGGCGAGGTGGTGCGCCAGGCGGTGAAGGCGATGGCGCAGATCGAGAAGTCGTCGCAGCAGATCGGCCAGATCATCGGCGTCATCGACGAGATCGCCTTCCAGACCAATCTTCTGGCGCTCAACGCCGGCGTCGAGGCCGCGCGCGCCGGCGAGGCGGGCAAAGGCTTCGCCGTCGTCGCCCAGGAGGTGCGGGCACTCGCCCAGCGCTCGGCCGAGGCGGCCAAGGAGATCAAGCAGCTGATCTCGACCTCGACCCAGCAGGTCGAACAGGGCGTCGACCTCGTCGGCCAGACCGGCGAGGCGCTGGAGAAGATCGTCGTCCAGGTCGGCGAGATCACCGGGCTGGTGAGCGAGATCGCGGCCTCCGCGCGCGAGCAGTCCACCGGCCTCGCCGAGGTCAACTCCGCCGTCAACCAGATGGACCAGGTGACGCAGCAGAACGCGGCGATGGTCGAGCAGTCGACGGCGGCGAGCCACAACCTCGCCCAGGAGGCGGAGGAGCTGGCGCAGCTCGTGGCGAAGTTCCGCCTCGGGATGCAGCCCGACGCCGTGCAGCCGGCGCTGCGCCGCCCGTCCGCTTCCGCCGCGCCGGTGCGCCCCGCTGCTCCGGCCCTGAAGAGCGTTTCTTCCGGCTCCGGGCAGGCGGCCGCGCTTCTGGCCGCCCAGCCCGCCGACGAGGGCTGGGAGGAGTTCTGAGCCTCCGCGAAAACCGCCGCTCCGGCCATGCCGGGCGGCGGGGCGAATCCGGCGCGAGGGGGCTTTCGCCGGGTTCTTTCTAAACCCGAAATTAACCGCGCCCAGCCCAGTGTGGGGCGCGGAAATTGGCGGGATCGCAGGCGGCTGCCGCGACCCGCGAGGCTTTGGGGAACGGGCTGGGGAAACGGGACATGAGCGAGGAGCATAACAGGCGGGCTTCGGATCGCAGGCGCGAGCTGATCGCCTTCATGATCGGGCAGCAGGAATTCTGCGTCGACATCATGGCCGTGCGCGAAATCCGCGGCTGGACGCCGGCGACGCCGCTGCCCCACGCCCAGAAATTCATGCGCGGCGTCATCAATCTGCGCGGCTCGGTGCTGCCGATCATCGACCTGTCGGCGCGGCTCGGCTTCGGGCTGACGACGCCGGAAGCGCGCCACGTCATCATCGTCGTGCGTACCGGCGCGCAGGAGGTCGGGCTCTTGGTCGACGCGGTCTGCGACATCCTCTCCGTCACCGACGACATGGTGCAGCCGACGCCGAACGTGGCGAGCGACGCGGTGCGCTCCTTCGTGCGCGGCATCCTCGCCGTCGAAGGCCGGATGATCGGCATGATCGGCCTCGAACGCATCCTGCCCGAGCAGGAAGCGGAGGCGGCATGACGACTGCGGCCCGCTCCAGAGACGGGCGCGGACAGCCGCTCGTCGATGGAGAGTTTCTCTTCACCACCGAGGATTTCACGTCGATCGCGCGCATGCTCTACGAGGATGCGGGTATCGCGCTGACCGAGAGCAAGGCCTCGCTGGTCTATTCGCGGCTGGCCAAGCGGCTGCGCGTCCTCGGCATCGAGAGCTTCCAGGACTATTGCCGGCTGGTGGCGGGCGCCGAGGGGCTCGGCGAGCGGCAGAACATGCTGGCGGCGCTGACCACCAACGTCACCCGCTTCTTCCGCGAGCCGCACCATTTCGAGCACCTGAAGACGAAGGTGCTGCCCGAGCTCGTGGCGCGGGCGCGGGCGCGCGGCCGGGTGCGCATCTGGTCGGCCGGCTGCTCGACGGGCCAGGAGCCCTATTCGATCGCCCTGACGATGCTGGAGATGCTGCCCGAGGCGGCGAGCCTCGACGTGCGCATCCTCGCCAGCGACATCGACCCCAACGTGGTGGCCACGGGCCGCGCCGCCGTCTACTCCAACGAGGCGGTGCAGCCGGTGCCGGCCGCCCTGCGCGACCGCTGGATGGTGCGGGTGCGCGATGGCGGTCGCGAGGCGTGGGGCGCGGGCGAAGACATGCGCAGGCTGGTCGCCTTCCGCGAGCTGAACCTGATGGGCAACTGGCCGATGAAGGGCCGGTTCGACGCCATCTTCTGCCGCAACGTCGTCATCTATTTCGACGAGCCGACGCAGGCGCGCATCTGGTCGCGCTTCGCGCCGCTGCTCAATCCGGGCGGGCGGCTCTATGTCGGCCATTCCGAGCGCGTGACCGACATGGACAGGTTCGAGACCGACGGGCTCACCACCTACCGCCTGAAGGGCGCGCGATGAGCACGGTCAAGGTGCTGGTCGTCGACGACAGCGCGACCATGCGCGGGCTGATCACCGCCGTGCTGCGCCGCGACCCGGAGATTACGGTCGTCGGCCAGGCCGGCGACCCGCTGGAGGCGCGCGACGCCATCAAGCGGCTCAACCCCGACGTGGTGACGCTCGACGTCGAGATGCCGAACATGAACGGGCTGGCCTTCCTCGAGAAGATCATGCGCCTTCGGCCGATGCCGGTGGTGATGGTCTCGACGCTGACGCATGTCGGCGCCGAGGTCAGCCTCGCCGCGCTGGAGCTCGGCGCGGTCGACTGCGTCGGCAAGCCGGGCGCCGGCCTGCCGGCCGAGCAGGCCTTCGCCGAGCTCGCGGCGCGGGTCAAGGCCGCCGGCCGGGCGCGGGTGCGGCCCGGCTCCGACCGCGCGCCCGCCCATGCCGCGGCCGGCGATTTCCGGCCCGACGGACGCATCGTCGCCATCGGCTCCTCGACCGGCGGCGTCGAGGCGCTGCTGACGGTCTTGTCGGCCTTTCCCGCCAACTGCCCGCCGACCGTCATCACCCAGCACATGCCGGGCACCTTCACCCGCAGCTTCGCCGAGCGGCTGAACCGGACCTGCGCCGCGCAGGTCGGCGAAGCCTATGAGGGCGCGCCGCTGGAGCCGGGGCAGGTGTGGCTGGCGCCGGGCGGCGAAGCGCATCTCCAGGTCGTCGGCCATGCGCAGAAGCGCTGCCGGCTGGTCGCGGAGCCGCCGGTCAACGGCCACCGCCCCTCGGTCGACGTGCTGTTCGAATCGGTGGCGAAATGCGCCGGCAACGCCGCGGTCGGCGTCATCCTCACCGGCATGGGCCGCGACGGGGCGCAAGGGCTCTTGTCGATGCGCAAGGCTGGGGCTTCGACCATCGGCCAGAACGAGGCGACCTCGGTGGTCTACGGCATGCCCAAGGTCGCGCACGAGATCGGCGCGGTCGAGCGGCAGCTGCCGCTGGAGCGCATCGGCGCGGAGATCGTCAACCGCTGCAACCTCGCGCGCGAGGCCGTGTGATGCGGGTGCATGTCGTTCAGGGCGAGCACTTCATCACCGACAATCCCGACGCGGTCCTGACCACCCTCCTCGGCAGTTGCGTCGCCGCCTGCATCCGCGATCCGGTCGCCGGCGTCGGCGGCATGAACCATTTCCTCCTGCCCGGCGGCCATTCGCCGGGCGTGGACCGCGCGGCGCAGCGCTACGGCGTCCATGCGATGGAGCTCCTGGTCAACGCGCTGCTGTCGAGCGGGGCGCGGCGCGAGCGGCTGGAAGCCAAGCTGTTCGGCGGCGCGCGGCTGATCGACGGCCTGACCGACATCGGCAGCCAGAACGCCGACTTCGCGCTGCGCTTCCTCGCGGCGGAGGGCATCGCCCATGTCGGCGGCAGCCTGCGCGGCGAGCATGGCCGCAAGATCCAGTTCTGGCCGGTCTCGGGCCGGGCGCGCCAATCGCTGATGGAGCGCGAGAGCGCGCAGGTCTTCGACGTGGAGAAGCGCATCCGTCCCGCCGCGCCGCCGGCCGAGGCCGGGGCGGTCGAGCTGTTCTGAATTTTCGAAACGGCTCCGAAACGATCCCTGTTATCCAGAACTCAGAGCGTGGCGTCGTCGATCAGCGGCGTCGGCTTGGCCAGCCGCTCGAGCGCGGCCATGTCGGTGAGCCGGATGCGCGCGCCGTCGACCTCGACGCCGTAGGGCTTCAGCGTGGCGAAGGCGCGCGACAGGTTCTCCGGCGTCATGCCGAGCAGCGAGGCCAGCGTGCGCTTGTCGCAGGGCAGCTCGATCGAGCCGCCGCCGTTCTGCTCGCCGTCGAAGGCGAGCAGGCTGTTGGCGAGCCGCTCGACCGCCGTGCGCAGCTTCAGATCCTTCTGCTGCTTGACGAGCTCGCGATAGCATCCCGCCAGCTCGTCGAGAACGGCGCGGGCGAAGGCGCCGTCCTCGCTGCACGCCTCCCTGACGTCCCCGGCGGGGATCAGCAGCAGCCGGGAGCGCTGGCTCGTGCGCCCGCTCTTGAGGTACACCCCGTCCTTCAGCACCGCGGCGAGGATGAAGGCGCGGCGCGGACGCACCATCTCCAGCACCGTCTCGCGGCCGTTCCAGCGCGCATAGAGCTCGACGCGGCCCTCGACGACGACATGGAGGAAGTCCGCCGGCTCGCCTTCGCGGATCAGCCCGGTCTGGGCGGGAAGCACCTCGACGCGGGCCGCGCGCATGAGCCGGCCGAAACTCGCTTCAGCCATGGTCGCGAAGAGCGGCAGCGCCCTTGCCTGCGGCAGATCGGTCGATTCCATGCGTCCCCTGCCGATGCCTGTCGAGACGTTCCTTGTTTCCCGTTTCGGGCGCGGCTCCCTTGATCCATATCAAGCAGGGATGCGGCGGCCGTTCGGGCGGGACGATGTTTCGCAGGTGAAAAGCCGGCCGCGAACGCCTATCGTGCCGAGACCAGAATGAGGATACCGGCATGACATCTCCCTTCCCGCTTCTCGCCGCCGTCCGCTACCGCCGCGACGACGCGATCGACCCTCTGCTGGAAGCGGTGGCCCGCGATCTTCAGGCGCGGGGTGCGCGCGTCGCCGGCTATGTCCAGCGCGAGACGGCGGCCGACGAGGATTGCTGCGCCACCACCTGGCTGGAAGACATCGTCACGGGCGAGCGTCACGTCATCTCGCAGGCGCTCGGCAGTGGCGCGAAGGGCTGCCGGCTCGACCCGCAGGCGCTGGCCGGGCTGTGCGGGCTGCTCGAGGCCGCGCTGGCGCACGGGGCCGACATCCTGATCCTCAACCGCTTCGGCAAGGGCGAGGCCGAGGGACACGGCCTGCGCGCCGCCATCGGCCAGGCGATGCTCGACGGCGTGCCGGTGCTGACCGCCGTGCACGACACATGGCTGCCGGCATGGGAGGCGTTCGCCGGCGAGCTCGGCACGACGCTTTCCCCGGCGCGGGGGGAGATCGACGCATGGACCGGCGCGGCGCTTGCCGACCCGGTTCCGGCCGCCCTGAGAGAGACGGTCTGATGGACGACGCCTGCGACGCGCCGGCGAAGGACGGGACGCTGCTCGTCTTCGACGAGGCGGTGACGCGGGCGTTGCGGCTTGCCCGGCCGGTGGACGGGACCGAGACGCTGGCGCTCGGCGACGCGGTCGGCCGGGTGCTGGCCGGCCCGGTCTTCACCCCGGTTCCGCTGCCGCCCTTCGACAATTCGGCGATGGACGGCTATGCCGTGCGCCGCGCCGACCTCATCGGCGAGGGGCCGTGGCGGCTGTCGCTGGCACAGCGCATCGCCGCCGGCGACGCCTCCGGCGGGGCGCTGCCTCAAGGGAGCGCGGCGCGCATCCTCACCGGCGCGCCAGTGCCGGACGGGGCCGACGCCGTCGTCATGCAGGAGGAGACGGCCGCCGAGGGGGCTTGCGTCGTCATAAGGCGGCGGCCGCGCCCCGGCGAGAACATCCGCCGCGCCGGCGAGGACCTTGCGCAGGGCAGCGCCATCCTCGACGGCGGCGTGACGATCGGGGCGCGCGAGGCCGGGGCGCTGGCGGCCGTCGGCGCGGCGAGCGTCGCGGTGCGCCGCCGGCTGCGTATCGCCTTCTTCTCTACGGGGTCGGAACTGCGCCAGCCCGGCGAAGCGCTCGGTCCCGGCCAGATATGGAACTCCAACCGCTTCCAGCTCGGCGCGGCGCTGGCGCTGCCGTGGATCGAGCCGATCGACCTCGGCGCGGTGCCTGACGAGCCGGAGGCGCTTCGCGCCGCGCTCGAACGCGCCGCCGCGATTGCCGACCTCGTCGTCACGACCGGCGGCGTCTCGGTCGGCGAGGAGGACCACATGCCGCGCCTTCTCGCCGAGGCGGGCGGCGAGGCGCATGTGATGAAGGTGGCGATGAAGCCGGGCAAGCCGCTGACCGTCGGCCGGCTGGGCGGGGCGGTCTATTTCGGGCTGCCGGGCAATCCGGTCTCGGCCTTCGTGACGTGGCGGCTGATCGGCGCGCGCGTTGCCGCGGCCTGCGGGGGCATTACCCGGCACGAGCCGCTCGTCACCATGGCGCGGGCGGCGGCGGGCGAGACGCGCCGGCCCGGCCGCATCGAGTTCCGGCCGGCGCGGCTCGCCCGCGGCGTTTCCCTGACCGCGCCGGCGGGCGGAGAGCCGCGGATCGACCTCCTGAAGCCGTCCTTCTCCGGCCGGGTGGCGCTGCTCTGCGCCGCCGACGGGCTCGCGGTCATCCCGGCCGAGGCCGAGCGGATCGCCGAGGGCGATCTTCTACGCTTCCTGCCATTCTGAGCGACGGGGCGACACGACGCCGCCTTGTCTTGGCGGGCGAAGCGGGCATGCTGGGGCTGGCACCGAGACAGGAGGAGCCGGCATGACGGGAAGGATGGCGATTGCGGTGGCGAGCTTGCTGGTTGCCGGCGCGGGCCATGCGGCCGAGCATGAAATCCGCATGCTCGGCGAAGGGCCGGAGGCGCGGATGGCGTTCGAGCCCGCCTTCGTCCATGCCGCGCCGGGCGACACGATCCGCTTCGTCCCCGTCGACGGCTACCACAATGCCCAGACAATCGGGGCCGAAACGATCCGGGCGATGGTCCCGGCGGGCGCCGAACCCTTCAAGGGCGGGATCGGCGAGGACTTTACGGTGACGCTGACCGAGGAAGGCGTCTATCCGCTGATGTGCAAGTCGCACTACGCGGTCGGCATGGTGGCGCTGGTCGTCGTCGGCGAGATGCCGGAGCGCGCGGCGCTGGAGCGGGCGGTCGCCGGGCCGCATCCGCAGAAGGCGAGGGCGGCGTTCGCCGGGATCCTCGCCTCCATTCCGCAGGAATAGGGCATTCCGCAAAGCCAAGGGCCGGCGCGAGGGCCGGCCCCTGTCCATCCCGCGGGGGCTCGCCTGACGGCGGGTCAGTGCGCCGTCGTCGGTTCCGCCTGCGGAATGTCGTCCTCGTCGTGCGCGATCTCCTTGCGGGCGATGAAGGTGTAGAACATCGGCACCACGAACAGGGTGAACATCGTGCCGATGATGACGCCGGTGAAGATGACGAGGCCCATCGAATAGCGCGCGGCCGCGCCGGCGCCGGAGGCGATGATCAGCGGCACGACGCCGAGCGACATCGCCGCCGTGGTCATCAGGATCGGCCTGAGCCGGACCTTGGCCGAGGCGACGATGGCCTCGAAGCGGTCGAGCCCGTGTATCTCGCGCTGCTGGTTGGCGAACTCGACGAGCAGGATGCCGTGCTTGGTTATCAGGCCGATCAGGGTGATGAGGCCGACCTGGGTGTAGATGTTCAGCGTGCCGAGGCCGAGATTGAGCGGCACGATGGCGCCGAAGATCGACAGCGGCACCGACATCATGATGATGAGCGGATCGCGGAAGCTCTCGAACTGGGCGGCGAGCACCAGGTAGATGACGATCACCGCGAGCCCGAAGGCGATCATGATCGTGTTGCCCTGCTCGACCTCCAGCCGCGACTGGCCGGAATAGTCGATGAAGAAGCCGTCGGGCAGCAGCGGCCGCGCGATCTCCTCGATGGTGGCCAGCCCGTCGCCGGTGGTCACGCCCGGCATCGGCAAGGCGGCGATCGTCGCCGAGTTCAGCTGGCTGAACTGCTCGATGGCGGTGGCCGCGACGCCCGTCGTGACGCTGATGACCGCGGATAGCGGCACCATCTGGCCGGTGGCCGAGCGCACGAAGAAGTCGCCCAGCCGCTCGGGGTTGTCGCGATATTCCTGCGGCACCTGCATGATGATGTCGTAGCTGTTGGAATCGCGGTCGAACTGGGCGACCGCGCCGCCGCCGACCAGGAGGCTCAGCGTCATGCCGATGTCGCGCACCGGCAGGTTGAGCGCCGCCGCGCGGTCGCGGTCGATGGTGATGACGACCTGCTGTGCGTTGTAGGCGAGCGAGTTCTGCACGACGATGAAGCGGCCGGTTTCCTGCGCCTTGAGGCGGATCTCCTCGGCGACCTCGAAGACGCGGCTGGAATCGCCGGTCGACTGGATGACCATCGAGATCGGCAGGCCGCCGCCGGTGCCGGGCAGCGAGGGCGGCGCGAACACCAGCGCCTCGACGCCGGCGATCGGCGCGAGCCGGGCCTGGATATCCTGCTGGATCTCCTTCTGCGAGCGGTCGCGCTGCGCCCAGTCCTTGAACGCCCACAGCATGAAGCCGGAATTGGTCTGGCCGCCGAAGCCGATGACCGAGAAATTGGCGTCGAGCTCGGGAAGGTCCTTCGTCAGGGCGCGCATCTGCTCGGCATAGGCGTTGGTGTAGTCGGTCGTGGCGTAGGACGGCGCGGTGATCAGCGCGAACAGCGCGCCCTCGTCTTCCTCGGGGGCGAGCTCGCTCGAGGTCTTCATGAACAGGTACCCGGTCAGCGCCACCAGAACGAGGACGATCATCAGCGTCACCGGCCGGTATTTCAGCGAGCCGGCGACGAGGCGCTCGTAGCGGTTCGAGACCCGGTCGAAGGTGTTGTCGACCGCCTGCTGAAAGCGGCTGTGGCCGCCGCGCTTGAGCAGCCGCGCCGACATCATCGGCGTGATGGTCAGCGCGACGATGCCGGAGATGACCACCGCGCCGGCGAGCGTCATGGCGAACTCGCGGAACAGCGCGCCGGTCAGGCCGCCGGTGAAGGCGAGCGGCGCGAACACGGCGGCGAGGGTGATGGTCATCGCCACCACCGGGCCGGTGATTTCCTTCATGCCGACGAAGGCGGCCTGCTTGGGCGGCAGGCCCTCCTCGATGTGGCGGTGGATGTTCTCGACCACGACGATGGCGTCGTCGACCACGAGGCCGATGGCCAGCACCATGGCCAGCAGCGACAGGAGGTTGATCGAGTAGCCGAGCACGAACAGGATGAAGCAGACGCCGATCAGCGACAGCGGGATGGTGACGATCGGCATCAGCACCGAGCGGAACGAGCCGAGGAACAGGAGGATGATGACCACGACGATGGCGACGGCCTCGGCGATGGTCTTGAAGACCTCGGTGATCGAGGCGCTGATCGACTCGGTCGCGTCGTACATCAGCGTAATCGTCATGCCGTCCGGCAGGCTGTTCTGGATCGCCGGCAGCTCCTCCAGAACCGCCGAGGCGGTGTCGAGCGGGTTGGCCGAGGGCGTCGGGAAGACGCCGATGAAGGTGCCCGGCTGGCCGTTGAAGGTCACGACCATGTCGGCGTTCTCGGCGGCGAGCTCGACCTCGGCGACGTCGCGCAGGCGCACGACGTCGTCGCCGGAGGCCTTGAGCGGCAGCGCGCCGAAGGCTTCCGGCGTCTGGAGGGTCGATTCCATCGTCACCGGATAGGTGACGTACTCGTTGCGCGTCTTGCCGGGGGCGGCGAGGAAGTTGGACGAGTTGATCGCCGCCAGCACCTCCGAGGCGGTCATGCCGCGCGCGGCGAGGCGGATCGGATCGACCCACACCCGCATCGAATAGTTGGCCGCGCCCATGATCTCGACCTGGGCGACGCCGGGAATGGTCGACATGCGCGGGCGGATGACGCGCTCGATATACTCCGTCACCTGCTCGGCGGTCATGTTCGGGTTCTGCAGCGCCAGGTACATGGTGGCGAACTGCATGCCCGTGCCCTTGACGATGGTCGGGTCCTCGGCGTCGGCGGGCAGCTGGCTGCGCACCTGCTGCACCTTGGACATCACCTCGGTCAGCGCCGCGTCGGGATCGGAGCCGAGCCGCATCTGCACCGTGACCACGCTGGCGGAAGGCCGGCTCTGCGACGAGACGTAGTCGACGTTCTCGGTGGTCGAGACGGCGGCGGCGATGGGCGCGGTGATGAAGCCCTGGATCAAGTCGGCGCTGGCGCCGGGATAGACGGTGGTGACGGTGATGACCGTCTCCTCGACCTCCGGGTACTGGCGCACCTGAAGGTTGAACAGGCCCTGGAAGCCGAGCAGCAGGATCAGGAAGCCGAGCACGGTCGACAGGACCGGCCGGCGGATGAAGATGGCGGAGAAGTTCATTGCGCGGCCGCCTCTCTCTTCAGCCCGGTCGCCGGATCGAGCGTGTTGTCGATGGTGAGCGGCGTGCCGTTCGACAGGCGGTTCTGGCCGGCGGTGACGACGACGTCGCCGGCGGAGAGGCCGGACACGATCTCGACGTTGCGGCCGGAACGGCGGCCGACGCCGACGAAGACCTGGCGGGCCTCGAGCGTCTTGTCGTCGCCTTCACCCTCGCCCTCCTTCGGGCGCGCGGCATAGACGTAGTCGCCGTAGAGGCTGGTGACGAGCGCGGTCTGCGGCAGGGCGATGACGTCGTTCTCCTGCGGCATCTCGACATTGATGCGCACGAACTGGCCGGGGGTGAGCCTGCCTTCCGGATTGTCGATGGCCGCGCGCACCGAGACGAGCCGGCTCGAGGGATCGACCTTGGGGTCGATGCCGGTGATCTCGCCGGCGAAGGCGGTGTCGTCGCCATCGGCGGTAAGCCGCACCTTCTGGCCGACGCTGAGCTGCGACAGGCGCTGCTCCGGCACGGTGAAGTCGGCGCGCATCGTGTCGATGTCCTGGAGCGTGACCACGGCGACGCCGGGCGTCAGGTACTGGCCTTCGTCGACGCGCGGAATGCCGAGCTTGCCGGGGAACGGCGCGCGCAGCTGCTTCTGCTGCAGCACGGCCTCGAGCTTCTCGACTTGCGCGGCCGAGGCGGCGGCGGCCGCTTCCGCGGCCTGGAGCGTGACGGCCGAGCCGACGCCGCGCTCGCGCAGCTCCAGCGCGCGCTCCAGCGCCTGCTTGTCGAGCGCGGCCTGCGCGCGCGTCGCGGTGAGATCGGCCTGCTGGACGGCGTCGTCGAGCCGCACGAGCACCTCGCCTTCCTCGACGCGCTGGTTGGTGGCGATGTTCAGCTCCTTGACGATGCCGGTCGTCTCGACGGTGAGATCGACGCCGCGGCTGGCGCTGACCGTGCCGATGGCGTCGATGACGGGCGTCCAGCTCGCCGGCTCCACGGTGACGGTGGAGACGGTGACGGCCTGCGCCGGCATGTTGGCGAAGAAGTCCTGGATGGCCTTGTCGCGGAACATGTTGAAGCCGACGAGACCGCCGGCGATCAGGCCAAGAAGCACGATGGCGATGAGGAAACGTTTGATCATGGTCAGGGGCGCTCGCTGATTCTTCCAGAAAGACGGAAGCGGCCTTGCGGTGTCCCTCTGGCTGGGGCGGCTATATGAAGCATGCCAGGGGGGCTTGCAAGGCGTGATGCGCTTAGTGTACCGTCTGGACGGTTTAGTCAAGGAAAAATGCAAATACCCATGTCCGGGCGCCGCTCCAAGACAAGGCAGAAGATTCTGGAGGCCGCGGCCGAGATCTCGCGCGAGTCCGGCCCCGGCAACCTGTCGCTCGACGCGGTCGCGGCGCGGGCCGGCGTGTCGAAGGGCGGCCTTCTCTATCATTTCCCGTCGAAGACGGCGCTGCTCAAGGCGGTGGTCGAGACCTTCGTCGCCTCGTTCGACGAGGAGCTGGCGCGCCGCCAGGAGACGAAGGCCGGCCGCGCCGACGCCATGCTCGAAGCCTATCTCGAACTCTTCGTCGAGGATCACGACTGCCGCCGCCCGCCGCCCTCCGGCCTGCTCGCGGCGCTGTCGCAGGACCCCGACTTCCTCGCGCCGGTGCGCCGCCACAACCGGGCGCTGCTCGACCGGATGCGCCAGACGGCGAGCGACCCGGCGATGGCGCTGGTCGTCTATCTCTCCATCCAGGGCATGCGCGGCATGAACCTGCTCGGCCTCGACGTGATGAGCGACGAGGAATTCACCGAGGCGGTCGACAAGCTCAAGGCCATCGTCGCCGGCGCGTAAGGATTCTTCGCCCGAGGATTCTCCGCTTGCCGTCATGGCCGCGATGGCGCAATCAGGGCCGAACACCACGCTTCATGGGAAAGAGATCATGACCAGTCCAGCCATCGACCCGGCAAAGCTCGACCGTCTGGCCGAGGTCGCCGTCAGGGTCGGCCTCAACCTCCAGCCGGGGCAGGACCTCCTGCTGACCGCGCCGACGGCGGCGCTGCCGCTGGTCAGGCTGATCGCGGCCCACGCCTACAAGGCGGGCGCCGGGCTGGTGACGCCGTTCCTCGCCGACGAGGAGATCGCGCTCGCCCGCTATCGCAACGCGCCGGACGCCTCGTTCGACCGCGCGGCCGGCTGGCTCTACGAGGGCATGGCCAAGGCGTTCTCGCAGAATACGGCGCGGCTCGCCATCGTCGGCGACAACCCGATGCTGCTCTCAGGCGAGGACCCGGAAAAGGTGGCGCGCGCCAACAAGGTCAATTCCATGACCTACAAGCCGGCGCTGGAGAAGATCGCCGGCTTCGACATCAACTGGAACATCGTCGCCTTTCCCGGCAGCGCGTGGGCGAAGCTGGTGTTTGCGGGCGACGACGAGGCGACGGCGGTTCGAAAGCTGGCCGACGCCATCTTTTCCGCCTCGCGCGTCGACGGCGACGACCCGGTCGCGGCATGGGCCGCGCACAACAAGGCGCTCGCGGTGCGCCGCGACTGGCTGAACGGCGAGCGGTTCTCGGCGCTGCGCTTCACCGGGCCGGGCACGGACCTGACCGTGGGTCTCGCGGACGGCCACGAATGGCAGGGCGGCGCCTCGACGGCCAGGAACGGCATCGTCTGCAACGCCAACATCCCGACCGAGGAGGTGTTCACCACGCCGCACGCGCTGCGCGTCGAGGGCCATGTGTCGAGCACCAAGCCGCTGTCCTACCAGGGCACGCTGATCGACGACATTTCCGTGCGCTTCGAGAGCGGGCGCATCGTCGAGGCCAAGGCGGCGCGCGGCGAGGCGGTGCTGAACAAGGTGCTCGACACCGACGAGGGCGCGCGGCGGCTCGGCGAGGTGGCGCTGGTGCCGCATTCGTCGCCGATCTCGAAGAGCGGCATCCTGTTCTACAACACGCTGTTCGACGAGAACGCCTCGTGCCACATCGCGCTCGGCCAGTGCTATGCCAAGTGCTTCGTCGGCGGCGACAAGCTCACGCCGGATCAGATCGCGGCGCAGGGCGGCAATACGAGCCTGATCCACATCGACTGGATGATCGGCTCCGACAAGGTCGACATCGACGGCATTACGCCCGACGGCGGGCTGGTGCCGGTGTTCCGCAAGGGCGAGTGGGCTTGAGCGACCGCGTCGCGGGCGAATGAGAAAAGGGGGCTTTTCGCCCCCCTTTTTCATGCCGGCCTTCACGCCTTCCCGTAGCCCCCTGCCGTCGGGGTGATCACCGTCACCGCCTCGCCGGCTTCCAGCATTGTCTGGTCGCAGCCCTTCAGCACCTCGATGCTGCCGTCGAGGCGGCGGACCTCGGTGCGGCCGAGCTCGCCGTCGCCGCCGCCCGCGATGCCGCGCGGGTAGACCCTGCGGTGCGAGGAGAGGATCGCGCAATCCATCTTCTTCGTGAAGCGGATCGTGCGCGTCGTGCCGTCGCCGGCGCGATAAGCGCCCTCGCCGCCCGAGCCCTCGCGCAGGCCGAAATTCTCGACCACGACCGGAAAGCGCATTTCGAGGATTTCCGGGTCGGTCAGGCGCGAATTCGTCATGTGGACATGGACGCCGGAGGTGCCGGAAAAGCCCCTGCCGTCGTTCATGCGCCCGGCCGGCGAGCCCGAGCAGATCGTCTCGTAATACTGGTACTCGTCATTGCCGAAGGTCAGGTTGTTCATCGTGCCTTGCGAGTTGGCGATGGCCCCCAGCGCGCCGAAGATGGCGTTGGTGACGTGCTGCGAGGTCTCGACATTGCCGGCCACCACCGCGCGCGGATAGGCGGGCTTGAGCATCGAGCCCTCGGGGATGACGATGCGGATCGGCCTCAGGCATCCGGCATTCATCGGGATCGGCGATTCGACCATGACGCGGAAGCAGTAGAGCACGGCCGCGCGCGCCACCGGCTCGGGCGCGTTGAAGTTGTTGGGCAGCGCCTCCGAGGTGCCGGTGAAGTCGACGGTCGCGGTGCGGGCGGCGCGGTCGACCGTGATCCTGACCCTGATGACCTGCCCGGTATCGGTCGGATACTCGTACTCGCAGTCGTCGAGCCGGCCGATCAGGCGCGCGACCTCCTCGGCGGCGTTGTCCTGGACGTGGCCCATATAGGCCTCGACCACGTCGAGCCCGAACTCCTCGACCATGCGGCGCAGCTCGGCCGCGCCGCGCTCGTTGGCGGCGATCTGCGCCTTGATGTCGGCGATGTTCTGCGCCGGGTTGCGCGCCGGGTAGGGGTGGTCGGTCAGGAGATGATGCAGTTCCTTCTCGCGGAAGCTGCCGCGCTCGACGAGGCGGAAATTGTCGAACAGCACGCCTTCCTCGTCGACCGTGGTGGCGAGCGGCGTCATCGAGCCGGGCGCGGTGCCGCCGACATCGGCGTGGTGGCCACGGCTCGCCACCCAGAACAGGATCTCTTTCCCGGCATCGTCGAACACCGGGCTGACCACGGTGATGTCGGGCAGATGGGTGCCGCCATTGTAGGGCGCGTTGAGGGCGAAGACGTCGCCGGGGGCGATGGCGCCCTCGTTGAGGCGGATGACCGTCTCGACCGAGCGGTCCATCGAGCCCAGATGCACCGGCATGTGCGGCGCGTTGGCGACCAACGCGCCGGTGCGGTCGAAGACGGCGCAGGAGAAGTCGAGCCGCTCCTTGATGTTGACCGAATGCGCCGTGTTCTGGAGGGCGACGCCCATCTGCTCGGCGATGTTCATGAACAGGTTGTTGAACACTTCGAGCAGGATCGGGTCGGCCTGCCTCGTGCCGACCGCCTGGATGCGCCGCATCTTCTCGTGGCGCGACAGGACGACATGGTCGGCGCCGGTCAGGAGCGCGGTCCAGCCCGGCTCGACGACGATGGTCTGATTGGCCTCGATGATGAGCGCCGGGCCGCGCACGCGGTTCCCCGCCGCCAGTCCCTCGCGGCGATAGACGCCGGCCTCGCGCCACTCGCCGCCGCAGAAGATGCGGGTCTTCGTCCCGGTGGCCGCGTCGCGTCCGGCGGTCTCGGCCACCGCGTCGTCGCCGTCCCCGGCGGTCCGTTCCCAGCCCTCGATCTCGACCGCCTCGACGGTGACGGCCTTGTCGGGCATGACGAAGCCGAACTGCGCCTTGTGCACGGCCTCGAAGGCGGCGCGCGCAGCAGTGAGGTCGCCGTCGAAGGCGATGTCGAGCGCGGTGTCGGTGCCGGCATAGCGCAGGTGCAGCTTGGCGCGGGTCTCGACCTTCTCGGCAGCCAGCCCCTGTTCGGACAATTCGGCCAGCACCGCCGCCGACAGCTCGCCCTGAAGGCTCTCGATGGCGGCGCGGCTTTCCTCGGAGAGCGGCTGGACGAGGCCCTGCTGGCGGCTCGCCGTCACCGTCGCCAGCCCCATCCCGTAGGCCGAGAGCAGGCCCGACAGCGGGTGGATCAGGATATGCTCCATGCCGAGCGCGTCGGCGACGAGGCAGGCGTGCTGGCCGCCGGCGCCGCCGAAGGAGTTGAGCAGGTAGCGCGTCACGTCGTAGCCGCGCTGGACCGAGATCTTCTTGATGGCGTTGGCCATGTTCTCGACGGCGATCTTGAGGAAGCCTTCCGCCACCTCCTCGGCCGAGCGGCCCTCGCCGACGGTTTTCGCGATCGCCGCAAATTTCTTGGCCACCGTGTCGCGGTCGAGCGGCTGGTCCTGGCCGGGGCCGAAGATCGCCGGGAAGAAGTCCGGGTTGAGCTTGCCGAGCATGACGTTGGCGTCGGTGACGGTCAGCGGCCCGCCGCGCCGGTAGCAGGCGGGACCGGGATCGGCGCCGGCCGAATCCGGGCCGACGCGGAAGCGGCCGGGGTCGGCGTGGAGGATCGAGCCGCCGCCGGCGGCGACGGTGTGGATGCGCATCATCGGCGCGCGGATGCGCACGCCGGCGACCTCGGTGTCGAAGGCGCGCTCGTACTCGCCAGCCGAATGGGCGACGTCGGTCGAGGTGCCGCCCATGTCGAAGCCGATGACGCGGGAGAAGCCGGCCTGCGCCGCCGTGCGCACCATGCCGACGACGCCGCCGGCCGGGCCCGAGAGGATGGCGTCCTTGCCGCGGAAGCGGTCGGCGGCGGTCAGCCCGCCCGACGACATCATGAATTGCAGCGTCGGGCCGGGCTCGCCGGCCGGCGTCGCGCCGAGGATGCGGGCGACGCGCGAGACGTAGCGGGAGAGGATCGGCGACAGGTACGCGTCGACGACGGTGGTGTCGCCGCGCCCGACCAGCTTGACCAGCGGCGAGACCTCGTGGCTGGCCGAGACCTGGCCGAAGCCCAGCTCGCGCGCCAGCGCGGCGAGCTCGGCCTCGTGGGCCGGGTTCTTCCACGCATGCATCAGCACGATGGCGACGGCGTCGATGCCGTCCGCCTTCGCCTTTTCCAGAGCGCCGCGCGCGCCGGCGAGGTCGAGCGGGGTCTCGACCGAACCATCGGCGAGAAGCCGCTCGCCGACCTCCTCGACCCGCTCGTAGAGCTGCTCGGGCAGCACGATCTCCTTTGCGAAGATGTCGGGCCGGGCCTGATAGGCGATGCGGAGCTGGTCGCGGAAGCCGCTCGTGATGAGGAGCGCCGTGCGCTCGCCCTTGCGCTCGAGCAGCGCGTTGGTGGCGACGGTGGTGCCCATGCGCACCGTGCCGATGGGCGCGGCGGGCAGCAGGTCGCTCGAGGCCGCGCCGACCAGCCGGCGGATGCCCTCGATGGCCGCGTCCTCATAGGCTTCCGGGTTCTCGGAAAGCAGCTTCAGCGGATGGAGCGCGCCTTGCGGGTCGCGGCCGATCACGTCGGTGAAGGTGCCGCCGCGGTCGATCCAGAAATCCCAGAGGCCCGTGCCCCCTTGGCCCATCATCCCCCGCTGGTCCGTGCTTTCGCGGACGCCTTCAGCCATCGGTTTTCTCCCGGTTGAACCCCTCGCGTGGCGATCTTGCGCCCTTCGCTGACAAATCGTTGACAAATTGTGGGTGAGCTGTCAACTTTCGATCAGTGCCGCGCGTCCGGCGCGGCGAAAAGACCGATCATAACCGGCATCGCAACCGACAGAGGGAAACAGGGATATGAAGCATTTCACGCGCGCAGGCCTGCTCGGCGCCGCTTTCGTCACGCTCGCGGCGTCCGCCGCTTTTGCCCAGACCGCATGGGACATGCCCACGCCCTATGGCGACGGCATCTTCCACACCAAGAACATCCACCAGTTCGCGGAAGAGGTGAAGGCGGCGACCAACGGCGGCCTGACGATCACCGTCCATTCGGCCAATTCGCTGTTCGGCCATGCCGAGATCAAGGACGCCGTGGTCGACGGCTCGGTGCCGATCGGCGAGTTCCTCCTGTCGCGCCTCGCCAACGAGGACCCGATCTTCGCGCTCGATTCCATCCCCTTCCTCGCCTCCTCCTATGACGAGGCGCAGAAGCTGTGGGAGGCCTCGCGCGAGGCGGTCTCCGCCAAGCTGGCCGAAGAGGGGCTGACCGTGCTCTACGCCGTGCCGTGGCCGGGCCAGAGCCTTTACCTCAAGACCGAGGTGACCGACCCGGCGCAGATGCAGGGCCTGAAGTTCCGCGCCTACAACGTCGCCACCGAGCGGCTCGCCACCCTGCTCGGCGCGACGCCGACGCAGGTCGAGGAGACCGATATCCCGACCGCGTTCTCCACCGGGCGCGTCGAGGCGATGATCACCTCGCCCTCGACCGGCGCCAACGCCAAGGCGTGGGACTTCGTCACCTATTACATCGACACCCAGGCCTGGCTGCCGAAGAACATCATCGTCGTCAACACGGCCGCGCTCGAGGCTCTCGGCGAGGACGAGCGCAAGGCGCTGCTCGACGCGGCCGCCGCCGCCGAGGCGCGCGGGCTCGAGATGTCCAAGGAGGAGACCTCGGCCAAGATCGCCGAGCTCGAGGCCGGCGGCATGAAGGTGTCGCAGCCGACCGAGGCGCTGGCGGCCAAGCTCCAGGAGATCGGCCAGACCATGACCGCCGAATGGGAAGCCAGCGCCTCCGAGGCCGGCAAGGCGGCCGTCGAGGCCTATCGCAACCAGTAAGGCGCAGCGCGGACGGGCCGGAGCGCCGCAACGTCCCGCCGGGGCGCGGCAAGGCTCCCGCTTCCTGCCGGGCGGCGCGTTCCGAAAGCCGGCCTTTCGGCTTTCGGTCCGACGTTCCGGCCCGCCGCCTCGCTTCGGGGATGCTCAAGATGCGCAAGGCGCTCGATGCCCTCTACGGTGCCGCCCTCGTCGGCGCGTGCCTGTCCATGATCGCCATCGCGGTTCTGGTATTCGTCCAGGTCGCGGCGCGCATGGTCGACGCGGTCGCCGTCTTCCTCGGCCTGCCGCGCTACGGCTTCACCATCCCGTCGCTGGCCGAGATCGGCGGCTTCCTGTTCGTCGCCTCCGCCTTCCTGGCGCTGGCCGCGACGTTGCGCGCGGCCGGCCATGTCCGCGTCACGCTGCTGATGCGCTGGTTCGGCCCGCGCGGCGACCGGATCATGACGGTCGTCGTCCTTCTCTCGGCGCTCGGCCTCACCGCCTTCGCGGTCTGGTCGGTGTGGCTGCTGACACGGGCGTCCTTCGAGCGCGGCTCGGTCTCGGTCGGGATCATCGCCATCCCGCTGTGGATCCCGCAGGGCGTGATGATGCTGGGGCTCGTCATCTTCGCCATCGCGCTCCTCGACGAGCTCGTTTCCATGCTGCGCGGGGGCGAGGCCGCCTTCCGCACCGTCGAGAACCGGCGCGAAGCCGCCGAGGGAGGGCACTGAGATGGATATCGGCCTGCTTTCCCTCCTCCTCGTCGTCGTGCTGTTCGGCCTGCTGCTCGCGGGCCTTTGGGTCGGCTTCGCGCTGATGGCCGTCGGGCTGGTGGCGATGGAGCTCGCCTCCAACGCGCCGGTCGCCTCCGTCTTCGCCCGCCGCGTCTGGGGGTCGATGAACGTCTGGGATTTGACCGCGCTGCCGATGTTCATCTGGATGGGCGAGATCCTGTTCCGCTCGCGCCTGTCCTCCGACATGTTCGAGGGGCTGGCGCCGTTCACGCGCCGGCTGCCCGGCCGGCTGCTGCATGTCAACGTCTTCGGCTGCGCGCTGTTCGCCTGCGTCTCCGGCTCGTCGGCGGCCACCACCGCCACCGTCGGGCGCATGTCGCTGCCCGAGCTGAAGCGGCGCGGCTACGATCCCAGAATCGCCATCGGCACGCTGGCCGGTTCCGGCACGTTCGGCTTCCTGATCCCGCCGTCGATCATCATGATCGTCTACGGCGCGGCGACCGAGCAGTCGATCGCGCGGCTGTTCCTCGCCGGTGTCGGGCCCGGGATCCTGCTCGCCGCGCTGTTCTCGGCCTATGTCATGGTCTGGGCGCTCCTGAACCGCGACGGCATGCCGCCGCCCGAACCGAAGGCGGGCCCGGGCGAGAAGCTGCGCGCGCTCGGCCTGCTCCTGCCGACGGTGCTGCTCATCGTCGCGGTCATCGGCTCGATCTATGCCGGCTTCGCCTCGCCGACCGAGGCGGCGGTGCTCGGCGTCGCCGGGGCGCTGGCCATCGCCTGGTTCTCCGGCGGCCTCGACCGCGACAGCTTCGTCACCGCGCTGCGCGGGGCGGCGATCACCAGCTGCATGATCGCCTTCATCCTCGCCGGCGCCTCGTTCCTCACCGTCGCCATGGGCTTCACCGGCGTGCCGCGCATCCTCGCCGCCTGGATCGGCGAGCAGGGCTTCTCGCACTACGCGCTGCTGGCCGTGCTGCTCGTCTTCTTCATCGTGCTCGGCTGCTTCCTCGACGGCATCTCCATCGTGGTGCTGACGACGTCGATCATCCTGCCCATGGTGCTCGCCGCCGGCATCGACCCGATCTGGTTCGGCATCTTCCTCGTGCTTGTGGTCGAGATGAGCCAGATCACGCCGCCGGTCGGGTTCAACCTGTTCGTCATCCAGTCGATAACGGGGCGCAACATCTTCGAGATCGCCTATTACGCGTTGCCGTTCTTCCTGCTTCTGGTATTGGCGACGGCCATCCTGACCGTTTTCCCGGAGATTGCGCTGTGGCTGCCCGGCACGATGATGAGCAATTGATAGCGGCGGCGATCGGGCCGGTCGTCTCCTCGGCGCATCTGGCGAATTCCAGCCTGCCGGCGCTGTCGGAGATCGAGTTCGCGCTGACCATGACCAACAACGCCTTCCAGCGCTGGACGGTGCGCTGCATGGCGGCGGCGGGCGGGCCGGCGATGTCGCCGCTCGAGGTGCTGATCGTGCATCTCGTCAACCACCGCGAGCGGCCGAAGACGCTGGCCGACATCTGCCTCGTTCTCAACATCGAGGACACGCATTTGGCCAGCTACGCCATCAAGAAGCTGGTCGAGCACGGGCTGGTGAAGACCGGGCGGGTCGGCAAGGAGAAGACCATCGCCATCACCGAGGAGGGCACGCGGCTGTGCCGGCGCTACGGCGAGGTGCGCGAGGCGCTGGTGGTGCGCGCCGCGCGCCAGCTCGGCCACGACCCGCAGGACCTGTCGCGCATCGCCGCCGTGCTGCGGGCGCTGTCGGGCGCCTACGACCAGGCCGCGCGGGCGGCGGCGTCGCTCTAGGGCGGTTCCGGGAAAGGCGTGAAGCGCCTTTCCGTTCGGGATCGCGTCAAAACGGGGAGGAGCGTTTTCATGTTTTCGTCAAAAGCCGAAACGGTCTAGCCGTGCCTGTTCTGGCGTTCCTTGCCCGCAACGGGCGCCTCGTGCTGATCGCGGGCCTTCTGCTCGGCGCCTTCCTGCCCGACCTCGCCTTCCTGTTCCGCCCGGCCATCGCCCCGCTGATCGTCGGGCTGCTGTTCCTCGCCATGCTGCGGCTGGGGCCCGAGGGGCTCGTCGCCGGCTTGCGCGGGTTGCATCGCGCCGCCGCGCTCGCGGTCCTGTTCCAGCTCGCGCTGCCGCTCGCCGCCGCGGCGCTCTTCATGGCGGCGGGGGTCCTCGCCCATCCGCTGGCGATGGGCGCGGTGCTGGTGCTCGCCGCCGCGCCGATCACAGGGGGCCCCAACATCACGCTGATGGCCGGGGGCGACCCGGCCCCGGCCCTGCGCCAGCTCGTCCTCGGCACGGCGCTCCTGCCGGCGACCGTCATTCCGGTGTTCATGGTCATGCCCGCCTTCGGCAGCCCGCAGGCGGTGGTGCGCGCCGCGCTCGAGCTCCTGGCGCTGATCGCGCTCGCCGGCGCGGCCGCGGTGGTGCTGCGCAAGCTCGGCATCGTCCGGGCGAGCGAGCGGTCCTACCTCGCCATGGACGGGCTGGCGGCGCTGCTGCTCGGCCTCGTCGTCATCGGCCTGATGTCGGCGATCGGCCCGGCGCTCGTCAACGACAGGCCGGGCCTCCTCGCCGCGCTCGCCGCCGCCTTTGCGCTCAACATGCCGATCCAGCTCGCCGTCAGTGCGCTGGTCGCGCGCCGCCAGCCCTCGGCCGCGCCGGCCATCGGCATCGTCGCCGGCAACCGCAACGCGGCGCTGTTCCTCAGCGTGCTGCCGGCCGCGACCATCGACGAGCTGCTGTTGTTCATCGGCTGCTTCCAGATCCCGATGTACCTGACGCCTTTCCTCTTGTCCGGCTGGTTCCGCCGGCTGGCGGGCAAGGCCCCGCCGGCCGGCGGCTGACCCTCTTACGCAGTCTGCGTCCGCAGGCCGCGCGAGGCGCAGCGCAGCGACGCCATGGTGAAGACGAGCGCGGCGATCATGACGCCGGGAACCAGCGCCAGCAGGATAGCGATGGCGACGTCGAGGCCGGACGCGAAGGCGTCGATGCCGGCGAGCGTCCATGCCGGCATCAGGATGGTGAAGACGATCGTCGCCAGCGTGCCCATGATCGCCGCCGCCATCAGCGGCCGCCGCGCCGGCCGGCCGGCGCGGCGCAGCCGGGAGAAGCCGAGGACGATGCCGCCGAGCAGCAGCACGGCGGCGACGAGCAGCAGCCACAGCCAGCCGCCCATGCTTTCGGACAGGATGAAGAACAGGGTGACGGGGTTGAAATCGCTCATTGTCTTTCCTCCTCAGGCCCGGCCGCGCAGCATGGCGCGATAGGCGCCGAGCAGGCCCTTTTCCTCGATCAGCCACGACACCCACAGTTCCTTCAGCGGGTCGATGAAGGGGAAGGAGGGGATCAGCGTGCCGTCATAGTCGAACTCGATCAGCATCGCCTTGCCGTAGCCCGTGACCATCGGGCAGGAGGTGTAGCCGTTATAGGTGGCGCTCGCCGTACGCCCGGCCGTCTCGGCGATCAAATTGTCGGCGACGACCGGCACCTGCCACTTGACCGAGGCGGCGGTCTTGCCGCGCGGCACGCCGGCGATGTCGCCGACGGCAAAGACATTGGCATAGCGCGGATGGCGCAGCGTCGGCTTGTCGGCCTCGACCCAGCCATCGGCGGCGAGGTTGCCCTCCCGCCATGGCAAAGGGCTCGCGCGCACCGCGTCGGGCGCGCGCATCGGCGGCACGACATGGATGAAGTCGTAGTCGAGCGTGACGTCGCCGCCCTCGGTGCGATAGGTGGCGCGCTTCGCGCCGGGGTCGATGGCGGTCAGCACATGGCCGTAATTGACCGCGACGCCGCGGGCGGAAAACATCTCCTTGACCTTGTCGTTGACCGGCGGAACCGCGAACACGGCCGGGCCGTGGGCGTTGTAGATCAGCTCGACTGCGCCGCGCCGGCCCTGCCTGCGCGCCTTGTCGTCGGTGACGAAGGTGATCTTCAACGGCGCACCGGCGCATTTCATCTCGCCGGCCGGACGGCCGAACAGGCCGACGCCGCCGGTCTCGAGGAAGCGGTCGATGGCCGCGGCCGAGGCGGCGGCCTCATGGGGGCCGGCATAGATCGAGGCGATGCCGTCCTTGCCGATCAGCGCCGCATCCATGCCCTCGATCGCTGTATAGTCGAGCTTCAGCCCGGTGGCGACGATCAGGAAATCGTAATCGGCGCGCCTGCCGGAAGCGGTGACGACGGCGTTGGCCTCGGGATCGAACTCGGCGACCGCCTCCTCGATCCACTCGACGCCGCGCGGCATGTAGTCGGCGTTGCGTTCCGTGACTTGCCCCGGCGTCCACAAGCCGGCGCCGACCAGCGTGTAGCCGGGCTGGAAGTGATGCTCCTTCTTGGCGTCGATGACGGCGATGCTCGCCCGCGGCATGCCGCGACGCAAGCGTGCGGCCATGGCGAGGCCGGCCGCGCCGGCGCCAGCGATGACGATGCGGGCGCGAGAATCGGAGCTCTGCGCGGCGGCCGGGCTTGCGAAGGCCACAGGCAGGCCGGCGAGCACGGCCGCGCCGCCGCTGCCCAAAAGAAACTTGCGTCTGTTCATCGGCGTTATTCCTCCCCAGTGAAACGCGTTTTATGCAAGGCTCAGGCGGTGGCGGCCTGCTTGCCGCGCGCCCACGAAACGATCTGCTGCGCCGCCATCGCGCCCGACACGCGGGCGACCTCGCGCCCGCCGGCGAACAGGATCATCGTCGGGATGCCGCGTATGCCGAGGCGCGCGGCCATGTCGGGCTCGGCGTCGGAATTGAGCTTTAGGAGCCGCATCTCTGGCCCCAGCGCCGCGGCGGCGGCCTCGAAGGCCGGGGCCATCATCCGGCACGGGCCGCACCACGGCGCCCAGACGTCGATCAGAACCGGAACCTCGCCCTGCCGCACCTGCCGGTCGAGCATCGCGGCGTCGACCTCGGCCGGCTTGCCGGAAAACAGCGGCGCCTTGCAGCGGCCGCACAGCGCGGCCTCGGCCGGCCTGTCCAGCGGCACGCGGTTGATGCCGGAGCAGGCGAGGCAGACGATCTGGCGACTGGCGGACATATATGTGCTACTCCCTCGGGACGATGTGCGCCGGCCGGACCTCACGGGCTTGAGCCCGGACGGCCTGGCACGCGTCTTTCGCATTGACTGTATATACGCAATAATGTAGATACGCAACTATGAATATCGAGACGACCATCGATCCGAACGTCATGCGCGCGGCCGCCGACGAGGCCAGCGAGCTTCTGAAGGCGCTGTCCAACCAGCACCGGCTGCTGATCCTGTGCCAACTGATCGAGGGCGAGAAATCCGTCGGCCAGCTCGCCGAGTTCCTCGGCATCCGCGATTCGACGGTCTCCCAGCATCTGGCGCTCCTGCGCCGCGAGCGCATCATCGCCGGCCGCCGCGACGGCCAGACGATCTGGTACCGCATCGAGAGCGGGCCGGCGCGCGCGGTGATGGAGGTGCTGTACGGCGCCTATTGCTCGCCGCAATGTTGATCCCGGGGCCGAGCCCGGACATAAACATCCCGCCAGGCCGCTCCCGCGAACCACCCAGCCACTCCCGACCTGCCATTTGCCACACCCTGCCGGCTCCCCTTCCTCCCGCGGCCCGGCAACGACGAGACGCGACATGACCGACCAGGCGACCGCCAAGAGAAACATCCTCGTTCTGACCGCCGCGCAGGCGCTGGGCGCGGCCAGCCCGCCGATCATCATCTCGCTCGGCGGCATCGTCGGGCAGACGCTGTCGTCGGTGCCGGCGCTGGCGACGCTGCCGGTCAGCCTCTACAATCTCGGCCTCGCCCTCGGCACCATCCCGGCGGCGATGATCATGAAGCGGATGGGGCGGCGCACCGGCTACCTGCTCGGCGCGTCGATCGGCGTCGTCTCCGGCCTCGTCGCCACGCTCGGCATCGTCGGCGCCACCTTCCTCGTCTTCTGCCTCGGCACCTTCGTCGCCGGCTTCTACGGCGCCTATGTCCAGAGCTACCGCTTCGCCGCCGCCGACGCCGCCACCGGGGCGCTGAAGGCCAAGGCGATCTCGTGGGTGATGATCGGCGGGCTCGCTGCCGCCGTGATCGGGCCGCAGCTCGTCATCTGGACGCGCGACGCGCTGCCGGCGGCGCCCTTCGCCGGCTCCTTCCTCAGCCAGGCGGCGCTGGCGCTGCTGGCGCTGCCCGTGCTGATGCTGCTGCGCGCGCCCAAGCCGGCCGCGCTGCCCGCCGGCCAGCAGGCGGCGGCAGGCCGGCCGCTCGGGGAGATCATGAAGACGCCGCGCTTCATGCTCGCCGTCGCCGCCGGCGTCGTCTCCTACGGGCTGATGAGCTTCGTCATGACCGCCGCGCCGATGGCGATGGTCGGCTGCGGCTTCACCGTCGGCGAGGCGGCGTTCGGCATCCAGTGGCACGTGCTGGCGATGTTCGCGCCGAGCTTCTTCACCGGCAACCTGATCGCCCGCTTCGGCAAGGAGCAGATCACCGCGTTCGGCCTCGTCCTGATCGCGGCGTCCGGCGTGGTGGCGTTGGCCGGGCTCGACCTCGCCAACTTCTTCGTCTCGCTGATCCTGCTCGGCTTCGGCTGGAACTTCGGCTTCATCGGCGCGACGGCGATGATCACCGACTGTCACACGCCAGAGGAACGCGGCAAGGTGCAGGGCGCCAACGACTTCATCGTCTTCGGCACGGTGGCCGTCGCCTCCTTCTCGTCCGGCTCGCTGTTCACCTCGACCGGCTGGGAAGCCATCAACTGGATGATCTTCCCCATCGTCGGGATCGTCCTCGTCCCGCTCGTCTGGCAGGCCGCCCGCAAGCGCCGGGCGCGCGCGGCGTAAGGCGCGCTCCCCGGCGCGACGGAACGCCGGGAGAGCCCGACGCGCCTGCGACAGGATCGCGCCGCGGCAAAGTCGCTCTTGCTTTTATATACATATCTTCGTATATAGGTATATACAATCATCCTGCTGGAGATACCGATGACCCTCGACCGTTCCGTTCTCGCCTTCGCCGGCCTCATGGTGCTCCTGTCCGTGGTGCTGACCGTGTGGGTGTCGCCGCTGTTCGTCTGGCTCACCGTCTTTGTCGGCGCCAACCTCCTCCAGTCGGCCTTCACCGGCTTCTGCCCGGCGGCGATCGTCATGAAGCGTCTCGGCATCAGGCCCGGCTGCGCCTTCTAGGCGCGGCGCCCACCGGCCTTCCGGCCGGGGCGGGATGCCCGACGCCCACCCTAAGCCCGAGAGAACCCAGATCATGCGCTCCCTCTTCCTTGCCGCCGCGCTGGCGACGGCAACCCCGGCGCTTGCCGCCGAAACCCTCGTGCTCGCGCCTGAGACCGTGCCCGAGTGGAAGGCGGTCTATGGCCGCGTCGAGGCGCGCGACCTCGTGCCGGCGCGCGCGCGCATCGGCGGCACCGTGGTCGACCTCCTCGTCTCCGAGGGCGACGCGGTCGAGGCCGGGCAACGCATCGCCGTGGTGCGCGACGACAAGATCGCGTTCCAGATCGCCGCCTACGACGCGCAGCTGCGCGCGCTCCAGGCGCAGCTCGAAAAAGCCGAGGCCGAGCTCGCCCGCGGCTCGTCGCTGGTCGAGCGCGGCGTCGTCACCGCCCAGCGGCTGGAGCAGCTTCGCACCGATGTCGACGTGACGCGCAGCCAGATCGCCGCGAGCGAGGCGCAGCGCTCCGTCGTCGTCCAGCAGGGCGAGGAGGGCGCGGTGCTCGCCCCGGCCTTGGGTCGGGTGCTCACCGTGCCGGTGACGAAGGGCGCGGTGGTCATGGCCGGCGAGCCGGCCGCCACCATCGGCGGCGGCGGCTTCTTCCTGCGGCTGGCCATTCCCGAGCGCCACGCGCGCGACCTCGTCGAGGGCGCGGCGATCCGCATCGCCGCCGGCGGGGCGCAGATGCAAGGCCGGCTCGCCAGGATCTACCCGCAGATCGAGAACGGCCGCGTCGTCGCCGATGTCGAGGTCGAGACGCTCGACCGCGCCTTCGTCGACGCGCGCGTGCCGGTCGAGGTGCCGGTGGGCAGCCGCGAGGCGCTGCTGGTGCCGCAAGCGGCCATCGCCACCCGCTCGGGCCTCGACTTCGTCCGCGTCGTCGCGGGCGGCGGCGCGGTCGAGCGCGCCGTGGTGCCGGGCGAGACCGTGATGCGCGACGGCGAGTCCTTCGTCGAGATCCTGACCGGCCTCGCCGCCGGCGAAACCGTCATCGTCCCATGACGCCGCCCTCCGCCAACGGTTCCAGCCCCAATGATCCTGACCCCAAGGGCCTGGGCATCGCCGGGGCGCTGACGCGCGCCTTCATCGTCTCGCCGCTGACGCCGCTGTTCCTCATCGCCGCCTTCGTCTTCGGCCTCGTCGCGCTGACGGCGCTGCCGCGCGAGGAGGAGCCGCAGATCTCGGTGCCGATGGTCGACATCCTCGTGCGCGCCGACGGGCTGAAGGCCGAGGACACGGTCAAGCTCGTCACCGAGCCGCTTGAGATCATCGTCAAGGGCATCGACGGCGTCGAGCACGTCTATTCGCAGACCGCCGACGATTCCGTGCTGGTGACGGCGCGCTTCCTCGTCGGCACCCCGGCGGACGCGGCCGTGCTGCGCGTCCACGACAGGATGCGCGCCAACATGGACCGCATTCCCGTCGGCATCCCCGAGCCGCAGATCATAGGCCGCGGCATCGACGACGTCGCCATCGTCGCGCTGACGCTGACGCCGAAGCCGGACGCGGCAGGACGCATCGGCCCCAACGACCTGACGCGCGTGGCGCGCGAGCTCAAGACCGAGATCGCCAAGATCGAGGATGTCGGCATCACCTATCTCGTCGGCGCGGTCGACGAGGCGATCCGCATCGCGCCCGACCCGGCAAGGCTCGCGCTCTACGGCGTCACCCTCCAGCAGCTCGCCGGCAAGGTCGGTGGCGCGAACCGCGCCTTCCCGGCGGGCCGCGTTCGGGACAGTGGCGAGCAGATCGTGCTGGCGGCCGGCGAGACGCTGGCGACGCCCGCCGCCATCGGCAACCTCCTCATCACCACGCGCGACGGGAGGCCGGTCTATGTCCGCGACGTCGCCACCGTCGAATTCACCGCCGAGGTCGGCGAGGCCATCGTCTCGACCGTCACGCGCGGCGAGGACGGCGGACTCGTGCGCGTCCCGGCCGTTACCCTTGCTGTCGCCAAGCGTGCCGGCTCCAACGCCGTCACCGTCGCCGAGACGATCCTGCATCGCGTGGCGGCGCTGGAAGGCTTGCTGATTCCGGACGAGATCGCCGTCGAGGTGACGCGCGACTATGGCGAGACCGCCGACGAGAAGGCCAACGAGCTCCTGTTCCATCTCGGCCTCGCCACCGTCTCGATCATCCTGCTGGTCTGGTTCGCCATCGGCCGGCGCGAGGCGGTGGTGGTGGCCGTGGTCATCCCCGTCACCATCCTGCTCACCCTCTTCGCCTCGTGGACGATGGGCTATACGCTGAACCGCGTGTCGCTGTTCGCGCTGATCTTCTCCATCGGCATCCTCGTCGACGACGCCATCGTCGTCATCGAGAACATCGCCCGCCACTGGGGCATGGCCGACGGGCGTGACCGTCGGACGGCGGCCATCGAGGCGGTGGCCGAGGTCGGCAACCCGACCATCGTCGCGACGCTGACCGTGGTGGCGGCGCTGCTGCCGATGCTGTTCGTGTCGGGCATGATGGGGCCGTACATGTCGCCGATCCCGGCCAACGCGTCGGCGGCGATGATCTTCTCCTTCTTCGTCGCGGTGACGGTGACGCCTTGGCTGATGCTGAAGGCGGCGGGCAAGGCGCCGCTGCATGGCGCTGCCGGCCATGCCGGCGGCGGCGCGCTCGGCCGGCTCTACGCTGCCGCCGCGTGCCCGGTGCTGGCCTCGAAGGCGCGGAGCTGGCTGTTCCTCCTCCTCGTCGGGGCGCTGACGCTCGGCTCGCTTGCCCTGTTCTACACGCGCGACGTGACGGTGAAGCTCCTGCCCTTCGACAACAAGTCGGAGCTCTTCGTCACCATCGACCTGCCGGAAGGGTCTTCCGTCGAGGATACGGACGCGGTGGCGCAGCGGGTGGCGGCGGTCGTGCTGGCGCTCGACGAGGTCAAGTCCGTCCAGACCCATGCCGGCGCGGCCGCGCCCTACAATTTCAACGGGCTGGTGCGGCATTCCTTCTACCGCACCGAGCCGCAGATGGGCGACGTCGCGCTGAATCTTCTTCCCAAGGGCGAGCGCGCGCGCGCCAGCCACGCCATCGCGCTCGACATCCGCGAGCGGATCGCGGCCGTGGCCGCGCCGGAAGGCACGGTGTTGAAGGTGGTCGAGCCGCCGCCCGGGCCGCCGGTGATGGCGACGCTGCTGGCCGAGATCTACGGGCCGGACGCGGCGACGCGGCGCGCTGTGGCGGAAAGGATAGAGGCCGCGTTCCGCTCGGTTCCCTACATCGTCGACGTCGACAACTCGTACGGCGTCGCCCCGCGCCGGCTGCGCGCCACCGTCTCCAGCGACGATCTCGAATTCTTCGGGGTCGAGGAGGGCGACGTGCTCGACACCATCGCCATCCTCAACGGCGGCGCGACGGTCGGCTATTCGCATCGCGCCGGCGGGCGGCGGCCGATCCCGATCCGCATCGAGCAGCCGAAGGCCGAGCGCCGGCTGGACGAGCGCTTTCTGACGACGCCGATCCCCGCCAACGTGCTGCCGGGCGCCCGCGGCGTGGTCGAGCTGGGCGACGTGGTGCGCGTCGCCGAGGAGCGGGCCTCGCTGCCGGTGTTCCGCCGCAACGGCCGCGCCGCCGAGATGGTGACGGCCGAACTCGCCGGCGATTTCGAGGCCCCGCTCTACGGCATGCTCGCGGTGCAGACCGCGCTCGATGCGCAGGACTGGGGCGAGTTGCCGAAGCCCGTCGTCTCGCTCCACGGCCAGCCGCAGGACGAGCGCCTCCCGACGCTTCTGTGGGAGGGCGAATGGGAGGTGACGTGGGTGACGTTCCGCGACATGGGCGCGGCGTTCATGGTGGCGCTGCTCGGCATCTACATCCTCGTCGTCGCCCAATTCGGCTCGTTCAGGGTGCCGCTCGTCATCCTGACGCCGATCCCGCTGACCTTCATCGGCATCCTCGGCGGCCACTGGCTGTTTTCCGCGCCGTTCTCGGCCACCTCGATGATCGGCTTCATCGCGCTCGCCGGCATCATCGTGCGCAACTCGATCCTGCTGGTCGACTTCATCCGCCATACAGATCCCGCCGGGCGCAGCCTCACGGAAATCCTGATCGAGGCGGGCTCGATCCGCTTCAAGCCGATCCTGCTCACCGCGCTGGCCGCAATGATCGGCGCCGGCGTCATCCTCGCCGACCCGATCTTCCAGGGACTGGCGATCTCGCTGCTGTTCGGCCTCGCCTCGTCGACGCTGCTGACGGTGCTGGTCATCCCGGCGATCTACCGCGTGCTGCGCACGTGAGCGCACGCGCCCGGACCCCGGGGGGCTTGGCGAAACCCTCCCGTTACGGTTAAGTGGAACGTGTCTCCTTTGGAGGAAAGGGGGCGGGAGGAACGCAATTGGCCGTCGACATACTGATCGCCGAGGACGAACCGAGCATTCTCGAGGCGCTGACCTTCGTCCTGCGCCGGGCGGGATGGACGGTTCACACCGTCACCGACGGGGAAGCGGTGATGAACGCCGTGCGCCGCGACCGGCCGCGCGTGCTGGTGCTCGACATCATGATGCCCAAGCGTTCCGGTTTCGAGGTGCTGAAGCAGATCCGCGGCAACGAGGCGACGGCCGCTCTGCCCGTCCTCGTGCTGACCGCCAAGGGGCAGCAGCAGGACCGGCGCATCGCCGGCGAGCTCGGCGCCAACAGCTTCGTCACCAAGCCCTATTCCAACGCCGACGTCATCGAGGCGGTGCGCGCCCTGCTCGACGAGCCGGCGGCGCTGGAGCGGCAGTAGGGAGCGCGGCGTGATGACCCGCCCGGACACCGCCCACCCGGCCGCCACCCGCCAGTCCCGGCCATGACCCGCCGCAAGCTCATCGCCGCGGCGCTGTTCTTCACCGTGTTCGGCGCGCTCGCCTACCTGCCGCCGCTCGTCATCCTCTTCCGCTTCGATCTGCGCGTGTTCGGCGTGCCGGTCGAGACGGTCTACGTCTTCGCGCTGTGGTTCGTCCTCGTCGTCGGCGCGCGCTGGTTCAGCCGCGTCCTGCCCGACGACCGCCCGCCGGAGGAGAAGCTGCCGCACAAGCAACCCGACAGGCAGCAGGAGGCCGGGCCGTGACGCTGACCGCCGACCTCGTCATCGCCACGGCGATCGCCTATGTCGGGCTGCTGTTCCTCGTCGCCTTCCTCGGCGACCGGCACACGCGCAGCCGCGACGGCGGATTCCTGCGCTCGCCCTTCGTCTACACGCTGTCGATCTCGGTCTACTGCACGAGCTGGACCTTCTACGGCGCGGTCGGCTCGGCCGCCCGCAACGGGCTCGAATTTGTCACCATCTATCTCGGGCCGACTCTGGTGTTCGTCGGCTGGTGGTTCATCCTGCGCCGGCTGGTGCGCATCAGCCACGACCAGCGCATCACCTCCATCGCCGATCTGCTCTCCTCGCGCTTCGGCAAGTCGAACCGGCTGGCGGTGCTCGTCACCATCCTCGCGGTGATCGCCATCGCGCCCTATATCGCGCTCCAGCTCAAGGCTGTGACCTCGTCGATCGAGACCATCGCCGGGGCGTCCGAGTTCGGGCGCGGCAGCCTCGAAGGCTGGGACGAGATCGGCCTGGCCTTCGGCGTCGCCGCCGGCATGGCCGTGTTCACCATCCTGTTCGGCACCCGCAACGTCGACGCCAAGGAGCAGCATCACGGCGTCGTCGCGGCCATCGCGCTCGAGGCCGTCGTCAAGCTCACGGCGCTGGTCGCGGTCGGGGTCTCGGTCGTCTATGTCAGCGGCGGCATGGACGCGATCTACACCCGCGCCGCCGAGAAGGGGCTGTCGATCCACGCCACCGAGACCTTCGGCGACCGCTGGGTCGCCTCGATGCTCCTGGCGGCGGCGGCCATCATCTGCCTGCCGCGCCAGTTCCAGGTCACGGTGGTCGAGAATTCCGACGAGAGCCACCTGCGCACGGCGAGCTGGGCCTTCCCGGCCTACATGCTGGCGATGAGCCTGTTCATCGTGCCGATCGCGCTCTACGGGCTGACGGTGATGCCGCCCGGCTCCAACCCGGACATGTTCACGCTGACGCTGCCGCTCGCCGGCGGACAGGACGGGCTGGCGCTGTTCGCCTTCATCGGTGGCTTCTCGTCGGCGACGTCGATGATCATCCTCGAATCGATCGCGCTGTCGATCATGGTGTCGAACCACATCGTCGTGCCGATCATGCTCAAGCTGACGGCGAACGAGGGCATCGGCGACGGGCAGGGCGTGCGCCGGCTGATCCTCAACGCGCGGCGCCTGTCCATCGTGCTGATCCTGTTCCTCGGCTTCAGCTATTTCTACCTGACGCGCGCCTCGGACGCGCTGGCGCCGATCGGCCTCATCTCCTTCACCGGCGTCGCCCAGTTCCTGCCGGCGATCCTCGCCGCCCTGTTTTGGCGCGAGGCATCGGCCAAGGCGGCGATCGTCGCCATCCTCGCCGGTTTCCTCGTCTGGGTGTGGTCGAGCTTCATGCCGTCCTTCGCCTCGTCCTCGCCGGCCGTCGCCGCCATCATGGCCGAGGGGCCGTTCGGCATCGGCTGGCTGAGGCCGCAGGCGCTGTTCGGGCTGGAGCGGCTCGACCCGCTGGCGCACGCCGTGTTCTGGAGCCTCTTCCTCAACACCAGCATCCTGATCCTCGGCTCGCTCGTCACCAGCCAGTCGGCGCTGGAGCACGTGCAGGCGGCGCTGTTCCTCAACGTGTTCCGCAAGGCGGCGGGCGAAGCGTCCTCGCTGCGCGGCTCGGCCACCGCCGACGACCTCTTCCTCGTCGCGCGGCGGGTGCTCGGCCACCAGCGCGCGGTCGACCTGTTCTCCGAGGAGGCCAAGCAGGCGGGCATGCCGTGGTCGGCGCTGGCGCCGAGCCCCGCCTTCATCCACCGGCTCGAGCGCGAGCTGGCCGGCTCGGTCGGCGCGGCCTCGGCCCATGTCATGCTCTCCAAGGTGGTCTCCGGCGACGCGGTGTCGCTGGAGGAGGTCATGCAGATGGCCGACGAGACCCAGCAGGCGATCGAGCATTCGCAGGCGCTGGAGCGGGCCTCGGCGCAGCTGCGCGCCACGGCCGAGAAGCTGGAGGTCGCCAACCGCCAGCTGCGCAAGGTCGACCAGCAGAAGGACGAGTTCCTGAGCCAGGTCAGCCACGAGGTGCGCACGCCGATGACGGCGATCCGCGCCTTCTCGGAGATCCTTTTGTCCGAGGCCGACCTCGACGACGCGCTGCGGCGCAAGTTCCTCAACACCATCCACAAGGAGAGCCTCAGGCTGACCTCGCTGCTCGACGAGATCCTCGACCTGTCGGCGCTGGAGCGCGGCGAGCGCGTCTGGGAGAACCGGCTCATCGACGCCGAGGAATCGCTCGACCAGGCGCTTCAGGTTTGCGACGCGCTGGCGCGCCAGAGCAACACCTCGGTGCGCGTCGGCGCGCGGGCGCAGAGCGCGGTGGTGCTCGCCGACCCCGACCGGCTCGGGCAGGTTCTGATCAACCTGATCTCCAACGCGATCAAGTACAACGACGCGGTCGCGCCGGAGGTGAAGGTGCGCTCGCGCATCGAGGGCGACGACTACATCATCGAGGTGGCCGACAACGGCGTCGGCATCCCCGAGGAGGAGCGGCCGCGCATCTTCGAGAAGTTCTACCGCGGCCGGCTCGGCGAGAACGCCTCCCATGCCGGGGCCGGGCTCGGCCTGCCGATCAGCCGCGAGATCGTCACCCACATGAACGGCCGGCTCGACCTCGTCCCCGGCGTCGGGGAGGGGGCGTGCTTTCGCGTCACCCTGCCGCTGATGTCCGCCCCGGCCGGGAGCCTGACCGATGCGTAGCCTGATCGCCGCCGCCCTCACGCTCTGGCTCGCCGCACCCTCGGCGGCGCAGGAGATCGTCAGCGCCTATACCGACATCGACGCGGACATCACCTGCTCGACCTTCGCCGCCGCCGCGGAGGGCGAGGGCGACTGGTCGAACATGGTCTGCGCCGGCTATCGCGGCTATCCGGTCGTCGTCCACTACGGCGACCTGCGCGAATCGGTGTTCTACGGCTTCCCGCCCGACGGCGACCTCGCCCCGGCATGGGAGAGCTTTTCCGGCTTCAACCGGACCGGGCCGAGGATCGAATGGCGCATCGAGCGCCATGACGGGCGCGAAACGCCGTTCGCCACCATCCATCGCTGGTTCGTCGCCGACGGCGAGGGCGGTCCCGATACCGAGGTTCTGGTCGTCGAGAAGGTCGGCCAGATCCATGGCCGCGAGGGCTGCGTCGTCGGCTATGTGGTGGCGAGCGGCAATCCGGACGCCAACGGAAAGGCCCGCCGCATCGCCGACGGGCAGGCGCGCGACTTCGCCTGCGGCGACCAGCCTACGATCGACGCCGGCAGCGTGCCGCTGCCGGAGTTCGTCCACGACCGGCCGTGAATGGTTGCCGGAAGGATGGACCGGGCTACGCCTTCGCCCGCGCGATGGCCTCGACGATCATCCGCCGCGCCTCGGCGGCGTCGCGCCAGTCGCCGATCTTGACCCACTTGCCGGGTTCGAGGTCCTTGTAGTGCTCGAAGAAGTGCTCGATCTGCTGCAGCGTGATCTGCGGCAGGTCGGAATGTTCGTGGACGTTCTCGTAGCGGCGCGACAGGTGCGGCGAGGGCACGGCGATGATCTTCTCGTCGCGGCCGGCATTGTCCTCCATCACCAGGACGCCGATGGGGCGCACATTGATGACGCAGCCCGGCACGAGCTGGCGCGTGTTGCAGACGAGGACGTCGATCGGGTCGCCGTCCTCGGACAGGGTGTGCGGCACGAAGCCGTAATTGCCGGGATAATGCATCGGCGTGTAGAGGAAGCGGTCAACGACCAGCGTGCCGGCCTCCTTGTCGAGCTCGTACTTGATCGGCTGGCCGCCGACCGGCACCTCGATGATGACGTTGACGTCGTGCGGCGGGTTCGTGCCTATGGCAATGGCGTCGATGCGCATGGGTGCGTTCCTGACAGGTTGGGGCGTGACTATCCCGCCGATATAGCCTGCGCGCGCTTATTGCAATGCAGCAAGAAGCGGACGGCCAGCAGGCGATGGGCGGCGGAAGCGGACCTGTCAGTCCCAGACGAAGGCGAGCTTGCGCAGCGCCCGCTGGTCGAACACCTCGACGCCCTCGGCGACGTCGCGGCCGCCGGCCCCGGCATAGAAGCGCGCGGCATTGGCGTTGTCCTCGAGCGCCCAGACGACGAGGCCGGAAAGGCCGTGGGCGGCGAGCCGGCCGCGCGCCGCCTCGAACAGGCGCGTGCCGAGGCCGACGCCCTGATATTCGGGCCGCACGTAGAGCTCGTAGATCTCGCCTTCCTGCGGCAGCTCGCGGGCGCGGTTGCGGCCGAAGGTGGCGTAGCCCACCACCTCGCCGCCGATCTCGACGACGAGGACGCTGGCGGCGCGGCGGATGGCGTCGGCCCACCAGGCGACGCCGCGGCGCGAGATCATCGCCGTCAGCGCCTTGAACGGGATGATGCCGGCATAGGCGCCCTGCCACGATGCGGCATGGACGCCCGCGATCGCCGCCGCGTCATGCGGCTCGGCCTTGCGGATGTCGATCGTCAGCGTCTTCATGATTTGTTAACCATAGACCCGGAGCGGGCACCGGGGCAAGACGCGAGGGACTCGCGCCGCCGTTTCTCACAGCCTCGGCTTCAGGGAGAACCGGCGCGGCGGCTCAGATCTCGACGACGTGGTCGTCGAGCTCGTTGGGATTGCTGACGCCGCCGGGAAAGTGCTGCGCGAGCAGCAGGCCCGACCTGTCGATGGCGTCGGCCAGCCCCTCGGTCAGGCGGCCGGCCTTGGCGGCGGCGACGATGCGGCCGACGATGGCGTCCCATTCGCTCTGGCCGACCTTGTCGCTGATGCCGGCGTCGGCCACCACGGTCGCGTATCGTTCCGCCAGCGAAACGAAAATCAGGATGCCGGTGCGCTTCTCCGTCAGGTGGACGTTGTGGGCGAGGAACTGGCGCATGGCGTTGTCGTGCGCGCGCCGGTAGCGCAGGCCGCGCGGGGTCAGCCGGATGGCGAGGTCGGGCACGAGCCGCAGCACGAGGAGCGCCGCGAGCAGCGCCGCCGCCTCGCACAGGGCGAAGGCGAGATGGCTGACCGCGAACCAGCTGCGGTCGAGCCAGACGGCGACGGCGAGGCTGGCCAGCATCACCCCGACGGCGAGCATGAAGGCGGCGGGAAAGACGTAGCCGTCGCTCGAGCGCGCGACCACGCAGTAGATCTCGCCGCGCGTGACGGCCTCGGCCGCCTTGATGCGCTCCGAAAGCGTCTGGTGGTCGTGCGGTGTCAGCGAACGGCTCATCTCGTGTCCTTTTTTCCCGTTGTCTACCAGCTTCCGGATGCGCCGCCGCCGCCCGACGAGCCGCCGCCGCCGGAAAAGCCGCCGCCGCCCGAGGACCACCCGCCCCCGCCGGAGGAGGAGGACCAGCCGCCGCCGGAGGAACGGCCGCCGCCGCCGGAGCCGCCATATTCGATGGTGACGCCGAGCCATTTGTAGCGGCCCGGCCCGAGCCTGCGGCCGAAGATCGGGGCGAGGATGGCGAAGAGAAGGCCCCCGAGGAAGATCGACAGCCAGATGGCGATGAAGATGGCGACGATCCAGTCGTCGAAGCTCTCGTCCTTGCGGTTGCGTTCGGCGCGCGCCTCCAGCTCGGCGCCGTTGCCTTCGAGCACCATGACGATGTCGTCGACCGCGGCCGAGATGCCGCCGGCGAAGTCGCCGGCGCGGAAGGCCGGCGTCAGCGTGTTCTCGATGATCAGCTTGGAGTGGAGGTCGGTCAGCGTGCCTTCGAGCCCGTAGCCGACCTCGATGCGCATGCGCCGGTCGTCGCGGGAGACGAGCAGGAGGATGCCGTTGTTCTCGCCGGCCTGGCCGAGCCCCCAGTGGCGGAAAAGGCGGTTGGCATAGGGCTCGATCGCCTCGCCGCCGAGGTCGGGCACGGTGGCGACGACGATCTGGTCCGAGGATTTCGCCTCGAAGGCGGCGAGCTTGGCGACGATCGCGGCTTCCGCCGCCGCGTCGATCATGCCGGCATTGTCGACCACGCGGCCGGTGAGCGCTGGCAGCTGCTGGGCGAAGGCGGGGAGACAGAAGAGGAGGAGAAGCAGGAGGGCCGGCAGCCAGCGCCGGCGCCGCCCCTCATCCGGCCCTTCGGACCACCTTCTCCCCGTGAACGGGGAGAAGCAAGAGGCGGCGGTGGCGCGGCCATCCCTCCCCTCCCCGTTCGAGGGGAGAGGAAGCCGGCAGGCCGGTGAGGGGCGGCGCGGCGGATGCAGGGCGGACACTGTGGCGACCGCTCAGCCCCGGTTGCCGAAATTCACCTCCGGCACCTCCATCTTGTCCTCGGCGATGGTGAAGTTCTGGAACGGCTCGTTGTCGGTGAACCAGATCCAGGCCCAGATCATCGAGGGCAGGGTGCGCAGCGAGGTGTTGTAGACCCGGACCGCCTCGATATAGTCGCGCCGGGCGACGGCGATGCGGTTCTCCGTGCCCTCGAGCTGGGCCTGAAGCGCGAGGAAGTTCTGGTTGGCCTTGAGGTCGGGATAGTTCTCGACCACGGCGAGCAGCCGCGACAGCGCGCCGGTGAGCTGGGACTGGTTCTCCTGGAACGCCCGGAAGGCCGCCTCGTCCTGCAGGAGCTCGGGCGAGATCGTGGTCTGCGTCGCCTTGGCGCGCGCCTCGACGACCGCCTCCAGCACCTCGCGCTCGTGCGCGGCGTAGCCCTTCACCGTCTCGACGAGGTTGGGGATCAGGTCGGCCCGGCGCTGGTACTGGTTGAGAACCTCGCTCCACGCTGCCTTGGCACGCTCCTCGTTGGTCGGAATGGTGTTGAAGCCGCAGGCGGCGAGCAGCGGCAGCATCAGCGCCACAGTGACGAGGCCGGCGAGGCGGCGCGGCGAGAAGGCGGACAAGGCCAGGGCGTGCATGGATCGATTCCCGGAAAGATTGAGGGGCGGCAACCATAGCCCGCTTTCTGGCACAAGAAAACGACAGGCCGCGCATGGCGCTCGCGGCTTGTGCGCCGGGCGCGGGCGGGTCTAATCTCCGCGCGGCAAGGATGACTTCATGAACCGAGACCACCGGAACGATCACAAGGACGAGGCCGAATCGCGGCGGATCATCAACCGCGTCGGGGCCGAGAGCGAGGCGTCGATGGCGCGCCGTGTCGCTGATCATATGGCCGGCCGCGACGCCGGGGGCAGCGATCCGATCGAGCTGTGGGGCACGCGCATCGGCCGCTGGCTGGGCGTCGGGCTGCTCGTCTACGTCATCTGGTGGCTGATCGACTTCTCCTCGGGCGGCGGCTGACAAGATGACCGATGCGCCAGGGACGGCCGGGCGGGCCGTCATCGTCCTGTCGAGCCATGTCGTGCGCGGCACCGTCGGCAACCGCGCCGCCGTGTTCGCGCTGGAGACGCTCGGCCTGCCGGTCTGGGCGATGCCGACCGTCATCCTGCCGTGGCATCCCGGCCATGGCAGGGCAACGCGGATCGTGCCGCCGCCGGGCGAGTTCTCGGCGCTGGTCGACGATCTCGCCGCCGCGCCGTGGCTCGGCGAGGTCGGGGCGGTGCTGTCGGGCTATCTCGGCGGGCCGGAGCAGGCCGAGGCCGTGGCGCGGCTCGTCGGCGCGGTGAAGGCGCGCAACGAAGGCGCGCTTTACCTCTGCGACCCGGTGATGGGCGACGCCGGCGGGCTCTACGTGCCGGAGGCGACGGCGGCGGCGATGCGCGACCTCCTCGTGCCGCTTGCCGACATCGCCACGCCCAACCGTTTCGAGCTCGAATGGCTGGCCGGCGCGGCGCTGCCCGACAATAGCGCGGCGGCGCGCGCGGCGCTGCGGCTCGGGCCGCCGACCATGCTGGTCACCTCCGCGCATGCGCTGATGGCCGGCTCGATCGGCAACCTCCTCGTTACCGACCGCGAGGCGGTGCTGGCCGAGCATCGCGCCGTGCCGGACGCGCCGCACGGCACCGGCGACCTGATCTCGGCGCTGTTCCTCGCCCGGCTGATGACCGGGCAGAGCGCGGCCAAGGCGCTTCAGACGGCGACGGAGGCGGTGTTCGAGGTGCTGGCGCGCGCCGTCAAGCGCGGCGCGGACGAGCTGATGCTGGAGACGGACGCGCAGAGCCTCGCGCGCCCGATGGCGATGGTGCAGATGCGCCGGCTCGTCCACCCCGACGCCGGGCCGGAAGGCGGCAGGCGCGCGTGAGGCATGGCTGCGGGAGGCGGGCAAACATGGAAATTCGATGCCACTTCCGGTCTCAGGCCTTAAAGTTTATTGCGCTGCCATCACTTTGGCGTTATCGCGATCTCCATGAGCCATCTGCCTGAAAGACTGCTCGCCGGCTACCACGCCTTCATGGGTGGCCGCTATTCGGCGGAAAGCGAGCGCTACCGCACCCTGGCCCGCAACGGCCAGACCCCCGAAACCATGGTCATCGCCTGCTGCGATTCGCGCGCCGCGCCCGAGACGATCTTCGATTCGGGGCCGGGCGAGCTGTTCGTGGTGCGCAACGTCGCCAACCTCGTGCCGCCCTACGCGCCCGACGGGCGGCACCACTCGACCTCCGCCGCGCTCGAATTCGCGGTGCAAAGCCTGAAGGTCAAGCACATCGTCGTGCTCGGCCACGGCCGCTGCGGCGGCATCCGCGCCGCGCTCGACCCGGCCGCTGCGCCGCTGTCGCCCGGCGATTTCATCGGCAAGTGGATGGGACTGGTCGCGCCGGCGGCCGAGGCCGTCGCCGGCAACGAGATGATGACGCGCGGCGAGCGCCAGACCGCGCTGGAGCGCATCTCGATCCGCTATTCCCTCGCCAACCTGCGCAGCTTCCCCTGCATCAACATCCTCGAGGGCAAGGGCAAGCTGTCGCTGCACGGGGCGTGGTTCGACATCTCGACCGGCGAGCTGTGGGTGATGGACCCGGCGACCGGCGATTTCCGCCGCCCCGACCGGGACGGCTGACCGGGCTCAGGGGCCGGGCGGCCCCGCGCGAGGCGCGAGGACGATGCCGGCCATGGCCGGCTCCGGCAGGCTGCGCCACCACAGCCACGAGGCGAGCGTGACGAGGCCGAGGCCGGGAATCACCGTCGCCAGCGCCACCACCGGATCGACGAACAGGCCGGCGAACAGCCCGCCGACAAGCCCCCCGCCCATCTGCAGGAAGCCGCTGAGCGCGCTGGCCGCGCCCGCCATGTGCGGAAAGGGCGCGAGCGAGGCCGTCGACATGGCCGGCATGACGAAGGCGCCGCCGAAGGCGTAGAGCATGACCGGAGCCATCACCAGCCAGAAGGTCGGCTCGAAGACGCGCAGCAGCACGGCGAGGCCGAGGCTGCCGGCGACGATGCAGGCGATGCCGAAGGGCAGGATGCGATAGGCGCCGAAGCGGCCGATGGTCTGGCGCACCGTCAGCGAGCCGGCGAAGAACGAGCCCGACTGCAGGAGCATGGTCAGGCCGAAGGTCATCGGCGACAGGCCGATCCGGTTCATCAGGATGAAGGGCATGACCACGGCGAGCGTGTAGAACGCGCCGATGCCGCCGGCCATGACGAGGCCGCAGGCCATGAAGTAGCCGCTGGAGAACAGCCGGCCATAGGAGGCGACCAGCGCGCGCGGGCGGATGCGGGACAGGTCGCGCGCCACGGTCTCCTTCAGCGCGTAGTGGCAGATCAGGGCCACAGTGATGCCGAACAGCACCATCAGCACGAAGATCGCGTGCCAGCCGAACAGCTCCATGGTGATGCCGCCGAGCGTCGGGGCGAAGGCCGGCCCGATGCCGAGGATCAGCCCGATCAGGTTCATGATGCGGGCCGAGCCTTCGCCGACATAGAGATCGCGCACCACGGCGCGGGCGATGGCGACGCCGACCGATCCGCCGATCCCTTGCAGGAAGCGGGCGAGGATCAGCACCTCGATGGTGGGCGAGACGAGCGCGACGACGCTGGCGACGAGATAGATGGCCATGAAGGCCATGATCACCGGCTTGCGCCCGAAGCCGTCGGACAGCGGGCCGCAGACGAGCTGGGCGAGCGCGAAGCCGGCGAAATAGAGCGAGACGGTCATCTTCACCATCGAATCGGTGGTGGCGAAGTCGTGGGTGATCTGCGGCATGGCCGGAGTGAACAGCGCCATGGAGACCGGGCCGATGGCGACGAGGAGCGCGCCGATCAGGCCGACACGGCGCTCGCTCATCGCGGGCGCGGCCGCCTCCGGCCGGGAGGGAAGGACGTTCATTGCGCGATGCTCTCCTGGACGTTCCCCCGGGGGGTCCCTTGGGCACTTCCCGGGGCGCTCCCCCTGGCGCAGTCCGGTCGCATGGCGACGAGCCTGCGGCGGATCGCGATCAGCATCTGGCGCAGCTCCTCGACCTTGCCGGCGTCGAGGCCTTCCGTCATGTCCGCGCGCATCACGGCGCTGACGGCGAAGATCTGGTCGAGCGCCTGCCCGGCTGCCTCGGTCGTGTCGACGAGCTTGGCGCGGCGGTCGGACGGATCGGCCTCGCGCTGGACGTAGCCCTGCGCCTCCAGCCGGTCGAGGCAGGCGCTCAGCGTCATCGCCTCGATGCCCATCCGTTCGGCCAGCGCGGCCTGCCGGACCGGGCCGACGCGCGCGACATGGGAAAGCGTGCGCGCCTCGGCCGGCGTCAGGCCGAGGCCGGCCGCGTCGGTGCGGCGGTCGAACTCGGCGCGCAACAGGCGGGCGGTGTCGGCGATCAGGAAGCCGATCGTGTCGGGGCTGTACCGGGCGGGCATTTGTAAGGAATCCTTATTATCTCTATTCCTTACGATCAAGGGACAGGCCGGTCAATCGCGCCGCTGCATGGCTGCCTTGTCGAAGCGCAGGGCCGTTGCGCATCGGCGGCCCCATGCCTAAATCGGGCAGGTCGTCGCGCGAGTCGTCCGCGCCGCCGTTCCTGTCCGTCCTGCCGGAGGTCTTCATGCCCGTCGCCACGCCCGATCTCGCCCGCCATCCGCTGACGCACTGGACGGGGCCGCTCGGCCTGCCGGATTTCCCCGCCATTGCCGACGGCGACTTCGCCCCGGTCTTCGACGCCGCGCTGGCGGCGCACGAGGCCGAGATCGCGGCGATCGCTGACAACCGTGAAGCGCCGACGATCGGCAATACGCTGGAGGCGCTGGAGCTTGCGGGCGAAGCGCTCGACCGGGTCTCGGCGATCTTCTGGTGCCGTGCCGGCGCGCATACCGACAAGGACATCCAGGCGCTGGAGCGCGAGATCGCGCCGAAGATGTCGCGGCATTTCTCCGCCGTCCACATGAACGCGGCGCTGTTCTCGCGCATCGACGCGCTTTATCAGGCGCGCGCGACGCTTCGCCTCGATGCCGAGACGGTACGGGTGCTGGAAAAGACGTGGAAGCGCTTCGTCAAGGCCGGCGCGAAGCTCGGGCCGCAGGACAAGGCGCGGCTTGCCGCGATCAACGAGCGGCTGGCCTCGCTGGGCGCGCAGTTCGGGCAGAACGTGCTCGCCGACGAGGCCGGCTGGGCGCTCTTCCTCGACGCGGGCGACGACCTCGCCGGCCTGCCGGATTTCCTGACGAGCGCGATGGCCGAGGCGGCCGCGGCGCGTGGCGAGGCCGGGCGCTATGCGGTGACGCTGTCGCGCTCCATCGTCGAGCCGTTCCTGTCGTTTTCGGCCCGGTGCGACCTGCGCGAGAAGGCGTTTGCCGCGTTCACCCGGCGCGGCGCCAACGGCGGCGCGAGCGACAACGGCGCGGTGGTGAAGGAGACGCTGGCGCTGCGCGCGGAAAAGGCGCGGCTGCTCGGCTATGACAGCTATGCGGCGCTGAAGCTCGACGACACCATGGCCAAGACGCCGGCCGCCGTGCTGGCGCTGCTCGAACCCGTGTGGGAGAAGGCGCGGGCCAAGGCCGGCGAGGAGCGCGCCGAATTGCGGCGGCTCGCGGCGCAGGCCGGCGACAACGCGCCGCTCGCCGCCGCCGACTGGCGCTACTGGCAGGAAAGGCTCCGGATCGAGAAGTACGATTTCGACGAGGCCGAGCTGAAGCCCTATCTCCAGCTCGAACGCATCGTCGACGCCTCTCTCGACGTCGCCGGGCGGCTGTTCGGCCTCACCTTCGAAGAAAGGAAGGGCGTTCCCGTCTGGCACGAGGACGCGCGCGTCTTCGAGGTGAAGAACGCCGACGGCTCGCATCGCGCCGTGTTCGTCGCCGACTATTTCAGCCGGCCGTCGAAGCGCTCCGGCGCATGGATGAGTTCGTTGCAGTCGGCGCATCGTCTGGGCGAGGGGGCGACGCCGATCGTCTACAACGTCATGAACTTCGCCAAGCCGCCGAAGGGCAAGCCGGCGCTGCTGTCTATGGACGAGGCGCGCACGCTGTTCCACGAATTCGGCCACGCGCTGCACGGCATGCTCTCCGAGGCGCGCTGGCCGTCAGTGTCCGGCACCGCCGTGTCGCGCGACTTTGTCGAGCTGCCGTCGCAGCTCTACGAGCACTGGCTGACCGCTCCCGCGATCCTCGAAAAGCACGCTGTCCACCATGAGACCGGCGCGCCGATGCCGGCGGCGCTGGTCGAGAAGATGCTCAAGGCGCAGAATTTCAACGCCGGCTTCGCCACGGTCGAGTTCGCCGCCTCGGCGCTGGTCGACATGGCCTATCATTCGCGAGGCGAAGCGCCCGCGGATCCGCTCGCCTTCGAGGCCGAGACGCTCAAGCGGCTCGGCATGCCGGACGAGATCGCCATGCGCCACGCCACGCCGCATTTCCTCCACGTCTTCTCCGGCGACGGCTATTCGGCCGGCTACTATTCCTACATGTGGTCGGAAGTGCTCGACGCCGACGCCTTCTCGGCCTTCGAGGAGACGGGCGACGTGTTCGATGCCGGGCTGGCTGAAAAGCTGCGCGCGCATATCTACGCCGCCGGCGGCACGCGCGACCCGGAAGAGCTCTACCGCGCCTTCCGCGGCAAGATGCCGTCGCCCGAGGCGATGATGGAAAAGCGCGGGCTGGCCTGAGGAGGCCGGCTTAACTGGAACGGCTCAGCAGGGACGCAGGTCGCCCCGGCGAGCGGGATCGGCGCAGGCGGGCACGGTGCCCGCGGCCGAGCCCTTCGGCCCGGTGATCGCCGCCATGTCGACGCCGTCCATGCCCGGACGCCAAGCGTCGTCGCGCACGCTCCCGGCGATAGTGGGTTCGGCGACGACCGGCGAAGGCGCGGACGACACGGCCTCAACGCCGGCCAGCGCGATGAGCGCGGCGGCCGTACCGAGGGTGATCGTGCGTCTGGAAAGCGTCATGCCAAGGTTTCTCCGCGGTGCCGAGGATAACGCGCGAAGGTTAACGAGGTTTCAAGAAATCGTGCCGTCGCCGGAGTATTTTGCAGTCCGACGGAATCCTCCGACTTCGCATAAATGCGGCCAAGGAAATAAGCGGGAGCAGCGTAAGCAGCGTTCTTCAGAACGCCCGCTGCTCGGCCGGATCGACGCTTTTTGCCCGCACCCCTTTCGCAACTGCGAAAAAACCTGTATGAGGCCCCTCCCGAAAGCGCCTGTGCCCTGCTGCGCGGCCGAACCCCAGAGACCCCTATGAAGCTTCGAAACATCGCGATCATCGCGCATGTCGATCATGGAAAGACCACGCTCGTCGATGCGCTCCTGAAGCAGTCCGGCTCGGTCCGCGACAACCAGCGCGTCGCCGAGCGCGTCATGGATTCCGGCGACATCGAGAAGGAGCGCGGCATCACCATCCTCGCCAAGGCCACCTCGGTCGAGTGGAAGGACACGCGCATCAACATCGTCGACACGCCCGGCCATGCCGATTTCGGCGGCGAGGTCGAGCGCATCCTGAACATGGTCGACGGCGCCATCGTGCTGGTCGACGCGGCCGAAGGGCCGATGCCGCAGACCAAGTTCGTCGTCGGCAAGGCGCTGAAGGTCGGCCTGAAGCCCATCGTCGCCATCAACAAGATCGACCGGCCCGACGCGCGCCATGTCGAGGTCATCAACGAGGTGTTCGACCTGTTCGCCGCGCTCGACGCCACCGACGAGCAGCTCGACTTCCCGATCCTCTACGGCTCGGGCCGCGACGGCTGGATGGCGGAGAGCCCGGAGGGACCCAAGGACACGGGCCTCGCGCCCCTGTTCGACCTCGTGCTGCGCCACGTGCCGGAGCCGAATGTCGGCGACGGCCCGTTCCGCATGATCGGTACCATCCTCGAGGCCAACCCGTTCCTCGGGCGCATCATCACCGGCCGCATCGAATCGGGCAGCCTGAAGCCCAACCAGGCGGTCAAGGTGCTGCATCACGACGGCTCGCTGCTGGAGACCGGGCGCGTCTCCAAGATCCTCGCCTTCCGCGGCATCGAGCGGCAGCCGATCGAGGAAGCGCAGGCGGGCGACATCGTCGCCATCGCCGGCCTTTCCAAGGGCACGGTCGCCGACACGTTCTGCGACCCGGCGGTGACGGAGCCGCTGAAGGCCCAGCCCATCGATCCGCCGACCGTGACCATGTCGTTCCTCGTCAACGATTCGCCGCTCGCCGGCACCGAAGGAGACAAGGTGACGAGCCGCGTCATCCGCGACCGCCTGCTGCGCGAGGCCGAGGGCAACGTCGCGCTCAAGATCGAGGAATCGGCCGACAAGGATTCGTTCTACGTCTCCGGCCGCGGCGAGCTTCAGCTCGCGGTGCTGATCGAGACCATGCGCCGCGAGGGCTTCGAGCTCGCCGTGTCGCGGCCGCGCGTCGTCATGCAGAAGGACGCGAACGGCCAGCTCCTGGAGCCGGTCGAGGAGGTCGTCATCGACGTCGACGAGGAGCATGCCGGAATCGTCGTCCAGAAGATGAGCGAGCGCAAGGCCGAGATGGTCGAGCTGCGCCCCTCGGGCGGCGACCGCCAGCGCCTCGTCTTCCACGCGCCGACGCGCGGGCTGATCGGCTACCAGTCGGAGCTTCTGACCGACACGCGCGGCACGGCGGTGATGAACCGGCTGTTCCACGAATACCAGCCCTACAAGGGCGAGCTGCCCGGCCGCATCAACGGCGTGCTGATCGCCAACGAGGCGGGCGAGGCCGTGGCCTACGCGCTGTGGAACCTCGAGGATCGCGGCCCGATGGTCATCGATCCGGGCGTCAAGGTCTATGCCGGCATGATCATCGGCATCCACTCCCGCGACAACGACCTCGAGGTCAACGTCTTGAAGGGCAAGAAGCTGACCAACATCCGCGCCGCCGGCAAGGACGAGGCCGTCAAGCTCACCCCGCCGATTCGGATGACGCTGGAGCGGGCGCTGGCCTGGATCCAGGACGACGAGCTGGTCGAGGTGACGCCGAAGTCGATCCGCCTGCGGAAGCTCTATCTCGACACCCACGAGCGCAAGCGTTTCGAGAAGAGCCGGGTCGCCGGGGCGGCTTGATTTTCGCTCACGGGCCGCACCGCCGCCGGCGGCGGCTGGCCCTGCGCGGGCGCGCCGGACGACCGGCGGCCCGCAGTCGCGGGCTCGGCCTTCGGCCGGGGTTGACGAATTGGACGGCGGCCGCTTCGGTCGCCGTTTTCGTGTTGGGTTTAGGCAAAGGAGGCGTTCGATGGCCAAGATGATCCATTCGATGATCCGCGTTCTCGATGAAGAGCGGTCGGTGGCGTTCTACGGGCAGGCGTTCGGGCTGAAGGTGGCGCAGCGGCTGGATTTCGAGAGCTTCACCCTCGTCTATCTCGCCAATGCCGAGACCGGCTTCGAGCTGGAGCTGACCATCAACAAGGGGCGCGAGCAGCCTTATGAGCGCGGCGACGGCTACGGGCATCTCGCCGTCTCGGTCGAGGACGTCGACGCCGAGCATGCGCGGCTTTCGGCGGCCGGCCTCGCCCCGCGCAAGCTGGTCGACTTCGCGCCGGGCGGCGAGGTGATCGCCCGCTTCTTCTTCATCGCCGATCCCGACGGCTACGAGATCGAGGTGCTCCAGCGCGGCGGTCGCTATCTTTAGGCACGGCTTGCCGAAGCCGGATTGACAGCGGCGGCGGCGGCGCGATGATGCGGGCTTCGGAGGAGGCCGCCCATGGACCCCGCATTTCTGCTCACCGCGCTGATCGTCGTCGCCTCGCCCGGCACCGGGGTGATCTACACGCTCGCCGTGGCGCTCGGGCGCGGCGGTGCCGCGTCGGTCTCGGCTGCCTTCGGCTGCACGCTCGGCATCGTGCCGCACATGGCCGCGGCCATCCTCGGCCTCGCCGCGCTGATGCACACCAGCGCGGTGCTGTTCCAGATCGTCAAGTTCGCCGGCGTCGCCTATCTCCTGTGGATGGCGTGGGGCACGCTGAAGGAGAACGGCCTGCTCAACGCCGAGCCGCAGAAGGAGACGCTGTCGCATGCCGCCATCGTGCGGCGCGGCGTTCTCCTCAACATCCTCAACCCGAAGCTGTCGATCTTCTTCCTCGCCTTCCTGCCGCAATTCGTGCCGCTCGACGCCGCCAGTCCGACCGCGACGATGATCTGGCTCGGCCTCGTCTTCATGGCGATGACCTTCGCCGTGTTCGTCGTCTACGGGCTCCTGGCGGCTCAGGTGCGCGGCCGTGTGCTGTCGAGCCGCGTCGCCATGGCGTGGCTGCGCCGCACCTTCGCCGCCGCCTTCGCGCTGCTGGGCTTGAGGCTCGCGCTGTCGTCGCGCTGATCCGGGAGCCCGCTCGATGGACCTCGCCTCGCTCGCCATCTTCGCCGCCGCGTTGTTCGTCGCCGCCGGCTCGCCCGGCCCGTCGATCGTCGCACTGGTGGCGCGCGTGGTCTCGTCGGGCTTTCGCGGCGTCTTTCCCTTCCTCGCGGCGATGTGGATCGGCGAGGCGGTCTGGCTGTCGATGGCCGTGTTCGGCCTCGCTTTCCTCGCCCAGACCTTCCATCTCGCCTTCGTGGCGCTGAAATGGGCGGGCGTCGCCTATCTCGTCTGGCTGGCGTGGAAGATGTGGAGCGCCCCGGTCGTGATCCGCGAGGGCGAGATGCCGGACGCGCGATCGCCGTGGAAGCTGTTCTTCGCCGGCATGGCGGTGACGCTCGGCAACCCCAAGATCATGATGTTCTACATGGCGCTCCTGCCGACCATCGTCGACCTGCGCGCCATCACCCTCGGCGACTGGGCCGGGCTGACGCTGACCATGGCGCTGGTGCTGGTCGTCATCGACCTCGCCTGGGTGGCGGCGGCCGTGCAGGCGCGCCGCATGCTCCGGAGCGCGCGGGCGGTGCGCGCCGCCAACCGGGTCAGCGCCGCCACCATGGCCGGCGCGGCGGCGGCGATCGCGACGCGCTGAGGTCGCTTCAGCGCGCCATGGCGTGGTATTCGCCGTTCGGTCGCATGTCGACGGCCGCGGCCATGCGGTTCGACATGTTGTAGAACGAGGCGGCCGCCGAGATGTCCCAGATGTCGCGGTCGGAGAAGCCGGCGTCGCGCAGCGCCTGCCGGTCCCGGTCCTCGATCCGGTCGGGCCGCTCGGTCAGCTTGACGGCGAAATCGAGCATCGCCTTGTGCCGGAGCGACAGAGGCGCGGCGCGGTAGTTCATCACCAGCTGCTCGCCCAGCGCCGGGTTGCCCGAAAGCTGGCGCACCGCCGCGCCGTGGGCGGTGAGGCAGTAATAGCATTTGTTCACCGACGAGACCGCGACCGCGATCATCTCGCGCTCCAGCTTGGAAAGGCCGGAATCGCCCAGCATCAGGTCATTGTACATGTCGGAGAAGGCGCGCAGCTTCTTCTCGTCGAAGGCGTAGGCGAGAAGCACGTTCGGCACCATGCCGAGCTTCTCCACGCACTTGTCGAAATAGGCCTTCGTGTCGTCCGACAGATTGTCGGAGGGCTTCAGATCCAGCGCCGTGATCCGGTCTTCCATGGCATTATCTCCCTGTCATTGTTTGTTGGCACAGTGCGCGCGGGCGCTCGCCAAACGCCTTTTGTCTGGTACGATAAAGGCAAATAACGACGGACGGGACAGGAATCGCCATGCCAGGGGCAAGAAAAGCCGCGAAAGCCGAAAAACACGCGCCGAAGGCGGCGAAGCTCGAGGAACTTTTGCGGTTGCGCGCTCCGGCCGAGGACGTCGCCGCCTATGACGAGGCGGTGTTCTCGCATGCGGCGGGGCTGGCCGAGGCCGCGCTGTCGCGGCACCGGCGCGGCGAGAGCGTGATCGCCATCGAGAACGACCCGGCGCTGCGGCACGGCGGCCGCCAGGTCAGCGCCATCACCATCGTCAACGATAACATGCCGTTCCTGTTCGATTCGCTCCTGGGCGAGATCGCCGACAGCGCCGGCGAGCCGCTGCTGGTGCTGCATCCGGTAGTGCTCGTCTCGCGCGGAAAAGGCGGCGCGGCCGCGTTCGCCGGCGAGGCGCTGCCCGGCAAGGCCGACCCGGCCGCTGCCGAGCGCGTCAGCGTGATCCACGTCCATGTCGCGCGGCTCGGCGAGGAGGCCGCGACGGCGCTGAAGGCGCGGCTCGCCTACATCCTCGGCCAGGTCCGCGCCGCCGTGACCGACTGGAAGCCGATGCTGGCGCGCATCGACCAGGCGATCCACGATTTCCGCTATGCCTCCGTGCCGCTCGACCGGGCCGAGGTCGCCGAGGGCATCGCCTTCCTCGAATGGCTGCGCGACGACAATTTCACCTTCCTCGGCATGCGCGAGTTCAAATATGTCGGCGGCGAGAAGACCGGCGTGCTCGAAGTGTCGAAGAAGGCGGGCCTCGGCATCCTCGCCGATCCGGGCGTGCTGGTGCTGCGGCGCGGGGCGGAGGCGGTGACCACGACGCCCGAGATCCGCGCTTTCCTGCACGGGCCGGAGCCGCTGATCGTTACCAAGGCCAACGCCAAGTCGGTGGTGCATCGCCGCGCCTATCTCGATTATGTCGGGATCAAGGTGTTCGATGCCAAGGGCAAGCTCGCGGGCGAATTGCGCGTCGTGGGCCTCTTCACCTCCACCGCCTATACCAGCTCGGTGATGGACATCCCCTATCTGCGCTCGAAGGCGGGCGCGGTGATCGCGAAGTCGGGCTTCGACGCCGGCGACCATTCGGGCAAGGCGCTGATCAACGTGCTGGAATCCTACCCGCGCGACGAGCTCTTCCAGATCAGCGTGCCGACCCTGCGCAAGCATGCCGAGGCGATCCTGGCCCTGGGCGAGCGGCCTCGGGTGCGCGTCCTGTTCCGGGTGGACCAATTCGACCGCTTCGTCTCGGTCCTCGTCTTCGTGCCGCGCGACCGCTACGATTCCATCGTGCGCGAGCGCATCGGCGCCTTTCTGAAGACGGCGTTCGACGGTCGTTTGTCGGCTTACTATCCGAGCTTCCCCGAGGGCGGGCTGGCGCGCGTCCACTTCATCATCGGCCGCTCCGGCGGGCGGACGCCGAAGGTGGAGCCGGGCGCGCTGGAGGCCGGCATCCGCGCCATCGTGCGGACATGGGAGGACGCGCTCACCGAGGTTGCCGCCGATTCCGGCGCGGAAAGCGCGCTGGTCGCGCTCGCCAACCGGCTGCCGCGGAGCTATCGCAACTCCTTCGCGCCGGAAACCGCTCTCGAGGACGCGCGGCAGGTGGCGGCGCTGTCGGCCGACAATCCCATCGCCATCGACTTCTACCGCGCCGCGGGCGAGGGCGACGACCACGCGTCGCTGAAGATCTACCATCACGGCGAGCCGGTCGGCCTGTCGCGGCGGGTGCCGCTGCTGGAGAACATGGGCTTTCGCGTCATCAGCGAGCGCACGTTCGAGATCCCCGGCGAGGAGGATGCCGCGCCCGTCTTCATCCACGACATGGAGCTGGCGGGCGAGGCCGGCCGGCCCATCGACCTCGGCGACGGCGGCGCGCTACTCGAAGAGGTGTTCCTGTCGATCTGGCGCGGCGAGACCGACAACGACGCCTATGCGGCGCTGGTGCGCAGCGCCGGCTTCCACGCCCGCGAGATCCAGCTGCTGCGCGCCTATGGCCGCTATCTCCAGCAGGCCGGCATTCCGCAGAGCCAGGATTTCATCGCCGCGGCGCTGAACCGCTATCCCGATATCGCCCGCGCCCTGTTCTCGCTGTTCGAAGCCCGGTTCGACCCGGCCTTCGGCGAGGACCGCGCGGTTACGGCCAGGCATCTCAACGCCGCGATCGGCGACGCGCTGGAAGAAGTGCCGAGCCTCGACGATGACACCATCCTGCGCCGCTACCGCAACCTGATCGAATCGAGCCTGCGCACCAACTATTACGCACCGGAGACGGAAGGGCCGCGCTCGCTGGCGATCAAGCTCGATTCGCGCGCCGTCACCGGCCTGCCCGACCCGAAGCCGTGGCGCGAGATATTCGTCTACGGGCCGGAGGTCGAGGGCGTCCACCTGCGCTACGGCCCGGTGGCACGTGGCGGCCTGCGCTGGTCGGACCGGGCGCAGGACTACCGCACCGAAGTGCTCGGCCTCGTCAAGGCGCAGCAGGTCAAGAACGCGGTCATCGTGCCGGTGGGGGCCAAGGGCGGCTTCTATCCGCGGCTGCTTCCCGCCGGCGGCGGCCGCGCCGAGGTGTTCGCCGCCGGGCGCGCGGCCTATGTCAACTTCATCTCCAGCCTGCTTTCGGTCACCGACAATATCGACGGCGACGCGTTGACGACGCCGGAGGGCGTCACGCGTCACGACGGCGACGACCCCTATTTCGTCGTCGCCGCCGACAAGGGCACGGCCACCTTCTCCGACACGGCGAACGGGATCAGCCAGGGCCACGGCTTCTGGCTCGACGACGCTTTCGCTTCGGGCGGTTCGGCCGGCTACGACCACAAGAAGATGGGCATCACGGCGCGGGGGGCGTGGGAGGCGGTCAAGCGCCACTTCCGCGAGCTGAACCGCGACATCCAGAGCGAGCCGTTCACCGCCGTGGGCGTCGGCGACATGTCGGGCGACGTGTTCGGCAACGGCATGCTGCGCTCGCCCTGCACCCGGCTGATCGCCGCCTTCGACCATCGCGACATCTTCATCGATCCCGCGCCGGACGCGGCCGCGTCCTTCGAGGAGCGCAAGCGGCTGTTCGAGAACCCCCAGCTCTCCTGGCAGGACTACGACCGGGCGAAGCTGTCCGAGGGCGGGATGGTGATCTCGCGCGCGGCAAAGTCGGTGACGCTGACGCCGCAGGCGGCCGAGGCCATCGGGCTCAACAAGACCACGGCCTCGCCGGCCGAGATCATGAACACCATCCTCAAGGCGCCGGTCGACCTCCTGTGGTTCGGCGGCATCGGCACCTATGTGCGCGGCTCGAACGAGAGCAACGCCGACGCCGGCGACCGCGCCAACGACGCCATCCGCATCACCGGGTCGGAGATCCGCGCCAGGGTGGTGGGCGAGGGGGCCAATCTCGGCATGACCCAGCGCGCCCGCATCGAATACGGCCTTGCCGGCGGGCGCGGCAATTCCGACGCCATCGACAATTCGGGCGGCGTCAACTCCTCCGACCTCGAGGTCAACATCAAGATCGCGCTGGCGGCGGCGATGCGCGCGGGCCGGCTGACCCGCCCGGCGCGCAACCGGCTGCTCGCCGAGATGACCGACGAGGTGGCGGCGCTGGTGCTCGCCAACAACTACGAGCAGACGCTGGCGCTGTCGCTCGCCCGCCGGCGCGGCCTTGCCGACCTCGCCCATCAGGAGCGGTTCATGCAGGCGCTCGAAGGCCGGGGCCTGCTCGACCGCGCGGTCGAGGCGCTGCCGGGAAGCGCGGCGGTCGCCGAGCGCCAGGCGCGCGGCGAGCCGCTGACGCGGCCCGAGCTCGGCGTGCTGCTCGCCTATGCCAAGCTGACGCTGTTCGACGACATCGTCGCGGCGCCGCTGACCGACGATCCCTATTTCGAGGCCGACCTCTTTGCCTATTTCCCGGCGAAGATGGCGAAGAAATACGCCGCCGAGATCAGGGGCCATCGCCTGAGGCGCGAGATCGTCGCCACCCAGCTCGCCAACGATGCGGTCAATCGCGGCGGGCCGTCCTTCATCGCCCGCATGCAGGACCTGACGGGCCATTCGGCGGCCGAGGCGGTGGCGGCCTACGCCGTGGTGCGCGACGGGTTCGACCTGCCGGCGCTCTATGGAGAGATCGACGCGCTCGACACGCGGATCGACGGCGACATCCAGCTCGAACTCTACCAGTCGGTCGGGCGGCTGGTGCATGCGGCGACCGCGTGGCTGCTGAAGAACGACGACGGCACAGCCCCGCTCGGCCGGCGCATCGCCGCGCTGCGCGAGGCGCGAAAGGCGCTGGAAGGCCGACTGGAGCCGATGCTGTACGCCTTCGTTTCCGGCCGGCTGGAGGAGCGGACGCACGAGCTGTTCAAGGCGGGCGCGCCGGAGGCGCTGGCGCGCAAGGTCTCCTTCCTGTGGGTGACGGAATCGATCCCCGACATGATGCGCATCGCCGCAGAGACGGGCGGGGACCTCGTCAAGGCAGCGCGGGCATTCTTCGCGGTCAGCGACGCTTTCCGCGTCGCGCGCATCAACGAGGCGGCGCGCGCCATCTCCACGGCCGACTACTACGACGGGCTGGCGCTGGCGCGGGCGCTGGAAACCATCGGCGCGGCGCGGCGCGGCATCGCGGTGGCGGCACTCGCCGGCCATGGCGAGGCGGCCGATCCCGTCGCGGCATGGCTGGAGGCGGGCGGGGCGCGGGTCGCGCGCACGCGCGAGCGGCTTCAGGCGCTGACCGAGGGCGGCGAGCTCACCGTCTCGCGCCTGACGGTCGCCGCCGGGCTGATGGCCGACCTCGGCTGACGGGACGGGAATTTCACGACAGAAGGGGAGGCCGCAGGCGATGGACGACGAGAAACATGGTCCGGCTTCCCGGCCGGACCCCGATCCGGCCGCGCGGCCGGTTGCCCGGCGCGGCATCTGGGGCTGGATGCTGTTCGACTGGGCGCAGCAGCCGTTCCACACGCTCGTCATCACCTTCGTCTTCGCGCCCTATTTCGCTGCCGCCGTCGCGCCGGACGCGGCGCGCGGGCAGGAGCTGTGGGGCTACGCCACCGGCATAGGCGGGCTGCTGATCGCGCTGTCCTCGCCGGTGCTGGGCGCCATCGCCGACGCGTCCGGCCCGCGCAAGCCGTGGGTGTTCGTGTTCTCGATCATCGGCGTCATCGGCTGCTGGATGCTGTGGTACGCCACGCCCGGCATGGGCGACCTGACCTTCGTGCTGATCGCCATCGCGCTCGCCGTGTTCGGCATGGAGTTCGCCGCCGTCTTCAACAACGCGATGATGCCCGACCTCGTGCCCCGCTCCGAACTCGGCCGGCTTTCCGGCTCGGCCTGGGGCCTGGGCTATGTCGGTGGGCTGATCTCGCTGGTGCTGGTGCTCGGCTTCATGTCGGCCTCGCCGGAGAGCGGGCGCACCATGCTCGGCTTCGAGCCGATCTTCGGCCTCGACCCACTATCACGCGAAGGCGACCGCGCCTCGGGGCCGCTGACCGCGCTGTGGTACGTGATCTTCGCGCTGCCAATGTTCCTGTTCACGCCGGACATCCCGCGCAAGGCGGCGCGCGCGGGCGCGATCCGGCGCGGGCTCGACAACCTCGTCGCCACGCTGCGTCGCCTGCCGGGCGAGAAGAGCTATTTCGGCTTCCTGATGTCGTCGATGTTCTACCGCGACGCGCTCAACGCGCTCTATGCCTTCGGCGGCATCTACGCGGCGGGCGTGCTCGGCTGGTCGATCATCCAGATCGGCATTTTCGGCATCCTCGCCAACATCACCGGCGCGCTCGGCGCGTGGATCGGCGGCCGCGCCGACCAGCGCTACGGCCCCAAGGTCGTGGTGACGTGGTCGATCCTGATCCTCATCCTGTGCTGCGTGCTCGTCATCTCGATGACCCAGACGCAGGTGCTGTTCGTGACCGTGGCGGCGGAGGCCGGGGCGAGCAGCCTGCCAGACATCGTGTTCTACACGGCCGGCGCGCTGATCGGCTCGGCCGGCGGCTCGATCCAGGCCGCCTCGCGCACGCTGCTGGTCGATCAGGTCGAGCGCGACCGGGTGACGGAAGCGTTCGGGCTCTACGCGCTGTCGGGCAAGGCGACGACCTTCATCGGCCCGCTCGCCATCGCCTTCGCCACCGCCTTCTTCGCCTCGGAAGTCTTCGGCTTCACGACGCAGGAAGCACAGCGGCTCGGCGTGACGCCGATCATCGTCCTGTTCGTGATCGGGCTGGTGCTGCTGCCGCTGGTGAAGACGCGCTACTACGCGACGGAGGCGGCGGCGGGCTGAGGGTCATCGCTCGTTGCGCTCGCGCCCCTCACCGGCCCTTCGGGCCACCTCTCCCCAAAGGGGAGAGGAAACGCTGCCGCGATGTTGGAGCCTATCCAGCTTGGGTATTCCTCTCCCCTCTGGGGAGAGGTGGCGCGCGCAGCGCGTCGGTGAGGGGTCCGCGCCGCCCGCTCAGTGGCGGAAGTGGCGGGTGCCGGTGAAGACCATGGCGATGCCGTTCTCGTCGGCGGCGGCGATCACCTCGTCGTCGCGCATCGAGCCACCCGGCTGGATCACCGCCGTCGCGCCGGCCTCGACCGCGGCGAGCAGCCCGTCGGCGAAGGGGAAGAAGGCGTCGGAGGCGACGACCGAGCCCTTCGTCAGCGGCTCCGTGAGCCCGGCCGCCTCGGCGGCGTCGAGCGCCTTGCGCGCGGCGATGCGCGAGGAATCGACCCGGCTCATCTGGCCGGCGCCGATGCCGACCGTGGCGCGGTCCTTGGCATAGACGATGGCGTTCGACTTGACATGCTTGGCGACGCGGAAGGCGAAGGCGAGGTCCGCCATCTCGGCGTCCGTCGGCGCGCGCTTCGTCACCGTTTTCAGCTCGAGATCGTCGACCACGGCGTTATCCCTGCTCTGGACGAGGAGGCCGCCGGCGACCGACCTGACCGTCATGCCGGCGGCGCGCGGGTCGGGCAGGCCGCCGGTGACGAGGAGGCGCAAATTTTTCTTCGCCGCCACGATGGCCGCCGCTTCCGGCGAGGCCTCGGGCGCGATGATGACCTCGGTGAAGGTTTTGACGATCTCCTCGGCGGCTTCCGCGTCGAGCAGGCGGTTCAGCGCGACGATGCCGCCGAAGGCCGAGACCGGGTCGCAGGCCAGCGCGGCGAGGTAGGCGTCCTTCAGGTTCGCGCCTTCTGCGACGCCGCACGGGTTGGCGTGCTTGATGATGGCGACCGCCGCGGTGCGGGCGGGGTCGAACTCGGCGACCAGCTCGAAGGCGGCGTCGGTGTCGTTGACGTTGTTGTAGGAGAGCTGCTTGCCCTGGAGCTGGCGGGCGCTGGCGACGCCGGGCCTCCTGTCGCCATTGACGTAGAAGCCCGCCTTCTGGTGCGGGTTCTCGCCATAGCGCATCACCGTCTCCAGCCGGCCGCCGAAGGCGCGCCATGCGGGGTCCCCGATGGAAAGGGCGTCCGCGAACCAGCCCGAGATCGCCGCGTCGTAGGCGGCGGTGCGGGCATAGGCCTTGGCCGCCAGCTCCTGCCGGAAGCGGTAGGGCGTCGCGCCACCGTTCTCAGCCAGCGTCTCGATCAGGCGGCCGTAGTCGGCCGGGTCGGTGACGATCGCCACATAGGCGTGGTTCTTGGCCGAGGCGCGCACCATAGCCGGGCCGCCGATGTCGATGTTCTCGACCACGGAAGCATAGTCGCCGCCGGCTGCGCGCACCTCCTCGAACGGGTAGAGGTTGATGACGGCGATGTCGATGGCGCCGATATTGTGCGCCTCCATCGCCTGCACATGCTCGAAATCGTCGCGTATGGCGAGCAGGCCGCCATGGACGGACGGGTGCAGCGTCTTGACGCGGCCGTCCATGATCTCTGGAAAGCCGGTGATGTCGGAGACGTCCTTCACCGCGATGCCCTCGGCGGCGATGGCCTTCGCCGTGCCGCCGGTCGAGATCAGCTCGATGCCGGCTCCGCTGAGCGCGCGGGCGAGCTCGATCAGTCCGGTCTTGTCGGAGACGGACAGGAGCGCGCGGCGCGCCTTGACGAGATCGGGGGCGGGAATGTTCTTCGAGGCGACGGCCATGGCGCGGGGCTCCGTGCGGGATCGGCGGGGAAAAGGATCGTCGCGGCCTATCACAGCGGGGCGCGGATGCAAACGCCCTTCGAGCCGTCACAGGCGCAGGAAGCGCCAGTGGATTTCCGGGTGCTCGGAGGCGTGGTAGGCGAAGACGATCTGCCGGCTGCGGCGCGGGCCGGCGATGCCGGCGAAGAACAGCGAATCCTCGACCTGCGGCGCCAGCTCCTCGCAGGAGAACTCCCACCTCTGGTCGTCCGGGCCGGCGAGCACCAGCCCGTGGCGGCTGTTCTCGAAAAGGGTGATGTCGGGATGGAGATGGAAGCGGACGGCGGCGAGGTCGCGGCCGGGGCGCGCCACCTCGCCGCCCTTGCGGAAGATGCGGTCGACGCCTTCCAGCACCTCGCCGCCAGCCGACAGCGCCACCTCGCGCTCGTGGTAGAGGCCGAAGCGGGCGGCGTAGCCGTCATGGCGGGCGACGAAGCCCTGGATGCCGTCCGAATCGAGGCGCTGGCAGGGGACGTGGCGCGGCCCGTCGATCAGCGGCGTGCCGATCAGGTCGCCGAAGCCGTGCGAGAGCGCGAAGCGGGCCGAGGAGGTGTCGTTGAGCGTTGCGGTGGAATGGGCGGCGGTCGAGCGCGCCAGAGGCCGGAAATCCTCCGCGCCATAGGCGTCGATGCCGCAATTGACGACGAAATGGCTGCGGCCGGACGATAGCTCGAACGACAGGCAGCCGGCCTGCGCCTGATGCGACAGCTCGGCCGGCGGCGGTGGGCCGGTATCGGCGATGACGGTGACGCCGCCCATCGACAGGCGCTGGTAGCCCGAATGCGACGCGTTCAGCAGCGGTGCGCCGCCGGTGTCGTCATGGTGCAGGATGGCGGCGATGCGGTCATGGCTGGTCGCGCCCATGCCGTTGAAGCGGGCGAGCGTGCCATCCTGATGGCGAAAGAAGCGCAGGGCCGGCAGCATGCGCTCGACCGCGCCGATCAGCGCCGCGGGCGGGGGCTCGGCTTGGTTGAAATAGGTGTGGCGCAGCGGCAGGAGGTCGGCGAGCAATTCGAGCACGGCCTCGGGGTTACGCGAGACGTGGCCGCCGTCGGGCAATATCTGCCGGTCGAGCTCGACGGAAAGCTGGCGCGCCGCGTTGCGCCGCGCGGCCGGCGCGGAGGGCAGCGACAGCGCGGCGAAGGCGAGCGCGATGCGCGCGCGCAGGCGATCCTCGCCGTCGGCCATCTCCGGCGCCAGCGTGCGCAGATAGCGGATCTGGATCGCCAGCGCGCGCAGGAACGCGCGGTAGAAGGGATAGTCCGCGCCCTGGAGCACGATGCCGGAATGCTGGAGCCACGCGATGATGCGGCGCGCGGTGATCCCGGCATCCCACGCGATCCCGTCGATCCGGCGGCCGTGGAGCGCCATCCAGTCGGCGGCGAGTGCCCGGGCATTGGCGGCGGCGAGGTCGGTGCCGGCGGCGTTCATGTGGCGCAGCCAGCCGAAGCCGTGCAGCGCCGCCTTCCATTGCCGGCTCGCGGCCTCGATCTCGAAGGGCGAGGCGCCACGCGTGTCGACGAGGGAGCCGGCGAAGGGGAAGCGGCAATGATAGATCTCGTGGGCGATCTGCGGGTCGGCGAGCCTCAGGTCCGGCGGCGCGATCAGGATGCGCTCGGGCGTGCGGCCGGTGAAGCGCCAGCGATAGACCGGCCCCAGACGCAGACGCCCGCGCAGCTTTCGCCACGCAGCCGCGGCGACGAGCGCCCATAGTTCAAGCGAACCGGACCGTTCAAAGCCCAAGTCGATCTGCCTCCGAATCGCCCCCCGGCTGGCAACGGCAGGATTAACTTAGGCGAGTCAAGGCATTGTGGGAACGACGGAATGCGCCGGGGCGCATTCCCGGGAACGTCAGTCCCGCCGGCGCAGCCGTGCGGCGAAGAAGCCGTCGAGGCCGGAAAGCGCCGGCGTCGCCAGCTTCAGCCCGGCCGGCGTGGTGCGGACCCAGCCGTGCCCGGTCAGGAACGGATCGAGGAACGGGAATTCGCCCGGCCTGACCGGATCGGCAACAATCTGTGGATTGTCGGCGAGGAAGGCGGAAAGAAGCGCCTCGCCCTCGCCCCGCTCCAGCGAGCAGTTGGAGAAGACGAGCCGTCCGCCGGGCCTTAACAGCGTCGCGGCGTGGGCGAGCATGCGCGCCTGAAGGCCGGCGAGCTTTTCCACGTCCTCCACGCTTTTGGTCCACGGCACGTCGGGATGGCGCCGCACCGTGCCGGTGGAGGAGCAGGGCGCGTCGAGCAGCACCGCGTCGAACGGCGCGTCCGGCGCGAAGGCGAAGAGATCGCCCTCAACGATCTCCGCATCGAGCTTCAGCCGGTCGAGATTGGCGCGCAGGCGCTTTATCCGGTTGGGGGAGATTTCGAGCGCGGTGACGCTTGCGCCTGCCGAGGCGAGCTGGGCGGTCTTGCCGCCGGGGGCGGCGCACAGATCGGCGACGCGAAGGCCGGCGATGCCACCGAGCAGGCGCGCCGGCAGCGCGGCGGCGGCGTCCTGCACCCACCATTTGCCCTCGGCGAAGCCCGGCAGCTCGGTCAGCGGGCCGGGCAGGCGCTCGAGCCTGACGCTCCCCGTCGGCAGCACGATGCCGTCGAGGCGCTCCGCCCAGCCCGGCGCGTCGGACTTGACTGTGAGGTCGATGGCCGGCTCCAGCCGGTGGGCGGCGAGGATCTCGCCCGCCGGCGCCTCGCCATAGGCGGCCTCGAGGCTCCGCGCGAACCAGTCGGGTGCGTCGACAGTCTTCGCCAGCGCTGCCGGCAGGGCACGCTCCTTGCGCCGGGCGATCTCGCGCAGCACGCCGTTGACGAGGGCGGAAAAGCGCGCGGTGCGCGGGTCGTCCTTGGCGTGGGTGACGGCAAGGTCGACGGCGGCGCTGTCCGGCACGTCGAGGAAGAGGATCTGCGCCGCCGCGACATGGAGGATGTGCGACAGCGCATGGGCGTTGGCCGGCAGCGGCCGCTCCAGCCTTGCGCCGATCATGGCCTCGATGGTGCGGCGGAAGCGCAGCGCTGTGGTCAGGATGGCGCGCACCAGCGCCCGGTCGCGCGGCTCCAGCGCGCGGAACTGCGGGTGGCCGTGATCGTGATCGGTCAGGCCGTCGAGCGGGGTCCGGGCGTCGACGACCGCGGCGAGAAGCCGGGCCGCCGCCTTGCGCGCGGCAAGGCCGGGCGTCACGAGCCTTGCCGCGGCGGATATCGCTTTGGCTGTCACCGGCGGCCGCTTTTCGGGCCGGTGGGGCTGCGGCCCCACGGATTGCCGGTCTCGGGCTTCGGTTCGGGCTGGCGCGGCGGCTCGGCCGTCCGCTCGCCGCCTCTCTCGCCCCACGGGCCGGAGGCTTCGGGCGCGGCCGGGCGCTGCGGCCGGGCGGGCTCCTCGGGCTGCGGGCGCTGCGGCGCGCTGCGCGGGACATTGCCGCCGCCGCCGCTGCCATTGCCGCGGAACTCATGCTCGATGCGCTGCAGCGCGGCGATGCGGTTTTCCGTGTTGGGGTGGGTCGAGAACAGATTGTCCATCCGCTCGCCCGACAGCGGGTTGATGATGAAGAGATGGGCGGTGGCCGGGTTGCGCTCGGCGTCGGGATTGTGGACCGCCTGCGCGGTGCGGGCGATCTTGCCGAGCGCCGAGGCGAGCCAGAGCGGCTGGCCGCAGATCTCCGCGCCGCGCCGGTCGGCGGCGTATTCGCGGGTGCGGCTGATCGCCATCTGCACGATCATCGCGGCGAGCGGCGCGACGATGATCGCGACGAGGACGCCGATGATGCCGAGCGGATTGCCGTTGTTGTTGTCGCGGCTGCCGCCCATGAAGAAGGCGAAATTGCCGAGCATCGAGATCGCGCCGGCCAGCGTCGCGGTGATGGTCATGGTCAGCGTGTCGCGGTTCTGCACATGGGCAAGCTCATGCGCCATCACGCCCGCGACCTCCTCGTGGGAGAGGCGCTGGAGCAGGCCGGTGGTGGCGGCGACGGCTGCGTTCTGCGGGTTGCGGCCGGTGGCGAAGGCGTTGGGCTGCGGCGTGTCGATGAGATATACGCGCGGCATCGGCAGGCCGGCACGCTCCGCCAGCGCCTTGACGATGCCGAAGAATTCGGGGGCGCTGCGTTCGTCGACCTCGACGGCGCGGTGCATGCGCAGCACCATCTTGTCGCCGTTCCAGTAGGAGAACAGGTTCATGGCCGCGGCGATGGCGAAGGCGATCAGCATGCCGCTTTCGCCGCCGATCAGGTAGCCGACGCCCATGAACAGCGCCGTCATCAGCGCCAGAAGCATTGCCGTGCGGATGACGTTCATCCGGAACTCCGTTTCCCAAAATGCCGCGCCGGGTCGATCCCGCCGGCAAACGCCTATATGATGGGGAGAGATCGCCGCAAATTCAACAATTCCCGCAAGAGCGGCCTCCTGGAACGACGATGGACCACACGACCCGAATCGACACCGCCAACGAAGCGCCAGAGCCTCCGCGCCCGGCGCTTTCCCCCGCCGCCGCGCGGGCGCTCGCCGAGGCCGAGGCCCGGCGCGCCGAGGCGCTTGCCCGCGAGGCGGCGCTGCCGAAGGAGACGGGCGGGCGCGGCGGCAACGACCCGGCCCGCTACGGCGACTGGGAAGTGAAGGGCATCGCCTGCGACTTCTGAGCCGCTTGCCGACAACGGGCACAGCCTCGGCTTCCAAGTCACGATAGATGGCAAGTCAATCTTCTTGCTGTGGTGGGCGGTGTTCTTGCTGCCTTGCAGCGGCAGCTTCCGTCCGCGCTTTTGCCGCCGCCTCCCGAGTGATGCGTTCGGCTTCTTTAAAACATGCCCAAAAATTGATGGCTGTCTTTTTTAGATTGGCAACCAAACCAGGGGATAGGTCTAGTTTCAAGATTTGCCCCTTGATGGTAACCGTTGCGGCGCCCCCAATATTGCCGGTTATCCTTACGCCGCTCACATTGCCTTCCATCCTCACGTGACCATCGTCATAATAACCAGAATGAGAATTCCTCTCGCTGCTCTTAGGGGAGTCGGTGAGCTGGGCATCGTGAGCGATAGCGTGTCGAAAGTTCTCGTATTGAGGGAAATCCGCAGAGAATACCTTCTGAACGCTCCTAACCGACTTCCAGTCAATAGTCGCCTTTAGTGTGGGGCATTCGCGAACCATGGCCTTTGCGGCCTCCATTGCTTCCGCGAAATGATAAACGGTCATGCCAGCGTCTCTGCCGGCCAACATTGTCCAACCCGCAAGAGTGGTTCTCGCTGCGCTTAACTGGTCCATCTCTTGGCGGATTGATATCGGATCATGCTGCCGGAGAAGCTCACTCGTTCTTTGGCGAATCGCTATGAGTTCACGTTCCGCAAAAGCAACAAGATCGAGGGCATTTTGGGCTTGGTCTATGTAGGATTTGAGCTTCATAGCATGTGTCGTGATTAGCCAAGCCTTTTCCCGTTCATTTTCGGGAAGTCCTTGCATATCAATCATGGGCAGCTGATCTAATTCATCCATTGCGTACTTAGATATCCAACAAGCTGACTGCTAATAAGAGCGTCGAGAAATGCCGCGACGACGTATTGTGTCACGCTCTCACAACCGCCGAAGCCTAAACAAGATTCGACGAAGCGCAAGGAGCCGCAACCAGAGAAGAAGCCCGCCGAATAGCGGGTTACTCCCGACGCTTCTTGCGCCGGCCTATGAATGCCCCGCCGGCACCGTCTCCGGGCCGGTGGAGACGAAGGTGCTGCGCGTCGCCGAGGCGAGGGTCTGGCCGGGGCATGCGGTGACGGTGTCGGTGCGCATCCGCGGCATCGACGCGCCCGAGATCCGCAGCCGCTGCGCGGCGGAGCGGGCGGCGGCGAAAAAGGCGCGGGCAATGCTCGGCCGGCTGCTCGGCGACGGCCCGGTCACGGTCAGCAATATCGGCGGCGACAAATATTACGGGCGGGTGCTCGCCGACGTGACGACCGCCGGCGGCACGGCGATCGGGCCGGCGATGCGGCGCCTCGGCGCGGTGCGCGCCTATGGCGGCAAAACGAGACAGACGATGTGCCGGCCCTGATGTGCCGTTCCGGAACACCGGCCCCGGCACGGGCAGGAAATGCCCGCTCGCGTTCATCTTTCGGCAACCATGGCCGCCGAAAAAGCCCTGTGATTCCGGCCGTTCCGCCGTCCGGCGCGCCCGCCGGACGGCGGAACGGCCCGCCATCTGCATCTCCCCCGCCAACGGGTCAACCTGGTGCAGATGGAGACGGGCGATGGCGGCGAAACCGGCTTTCAGCGAGGCGGCGCGGCGCTTCGGGCGCGACAGGCGCGGCAATTTCGGGATGATGATGGCGGTGCTGGCGCCGGTGCTGCTGCTCGGGGCCGGCTTCGGCATCAACGTCGCGCAGATGTCCAACGCGCGCTCGAACCTTCTGGCCGCGCTCGATTCGGCCGTCACCTCGACGGCGCGCGACCTGACCACCGGCGTCATCAAGGAACAGGACGCGCGCGCCAGCCTCGAGGCGTTCCTGTTCGCCAACGGCGTCCGCGGCTTCTCCCGGCTCGACAGGCTGACGCTCGACAGCGTGGTCCTCGACAAGCACCGGAAGACGGTGGAGGCGCAGGCGAGCGTCGTCGTCGATATCGCCTTCCCGCTGTTCGGCGCCGCCGCCGTCCAGACGATCACCACCGAATCGGCGGCCCGCTATTCCGACCGCAGGATCGAGGTGGCGATGATGCTCGACGTGACGGGCTCGATGGCGAAGAAGGGCAAGACCGACAAGATCGGCGACCTCAAGGATGCCGCAAAGAGCGCGGTCGAGGCGCTGCTCGAGGGCAACAGGCACAGCCCGGACCGGGTGCGCGTGGCGCTGGTGCCGTATGCCGAGGCGGTCAATGTCGGCAAGGAGCTGGCGGGGACCGTCGTGTTCCAGGAGGCCGGCAACGGGCCGGTGCCGCCCCCGAACTGGGCCCGTCCGTCTAAGCTCAAGGATCATTGCGCCACCGAGCGCAAGCTCCAGGACGGCAAGGCGGATTTCTCAGATGCCGGGCCGGACGAGCTTCGCGAGCATTTCACCAAGGGCAAGAACGGCAAGACGACGGCATACCAGTACAAGGCGCTGGTCAATCGTGACGAGCGCCTCGGCTCGTGCCCATCCGCCAGCCTCCTGCCGCTGACGTCGGACAAGAGCAAGCTCGACACGGCGATCGACGGCTTCAAGGCCAGCGGCTACACGGCCGGCGGCATCGCGGCGCAGTGGGGCTATTACATGCTGTCGCCGAAATGGCGCAGCACCGTCTCCGGCGCCGGGCTGGGCGCCGGGCCTGCCGATGTCGACCCCGAAAAGATCGCCAAGATCGCCATCCTGATGACCGACGGCGAGTTCAACACGGCCTTCCCGGAAGTGACGGACGAGAAGGACACGAACAAGCAGACGACACGGTCGCCGAACAACGCCAGGAGCGTGTGCGCGGCGATGAAGAAGGACGGCATCGAGATCTTCACCATCGGCTTCGCGCTGCCTTCCGGCGAGAGCGCCGCCGCGCGAAAGGTGCTGGCGGACTGCGCCTCGCCCGACACGCCGCTGACGAAGCATTTCTACGACGCGGCGACCGGCGAGGAGCTGAAGACGGCCTTCAAGGACATCGTCCGCAACATCGAGCGGCTGGCGCTGATCAGGTAGCGGGGCTCAGCGGCTGCCGAAGATCGCGGAGCCGACGCGCACGCCGGTGGCGCCGAAGCGGACGGCCGTCTCGTAGTCGCCCGACATGCCCATGGAGAGCTTTTCCACGCCCGCCTCGCGCGCGAGCTTCTCCAGCAGCGCGAAATGCGGGCCGGGGTTCTCGTCCGCAGGCGGGATGCACATCAGCCCCTCGATGGAGAGGCCGTGGACGTCGCGGCAGCGGGCGACGAAGGCGGCGGCCTCGCGCGGGTCGATGCCCGCCTTCTGCGGCTCCAGCCCGGTGTTGACCTGCACGTAGAGGCGCGGCGCCCTGCCCTGCTTGCCGCTCTCCTTCGCCAGCTCGGCGGCGATCTTCTCGCGGTCCACCGTCTCGATGACGTCGAACAGGGCGACGGCCTCCTTCGCCTTGTTGGATTGCAGCGGGCCGATCAGCCTGAGCTCGATGCCGGGGGTCTCCTGCTTCAGCGCCGGCCATTTGGCCGTCGCCTCCTGAACCCGGTTCTCGCCGAAGACGCGCTGGCCGGCGGCGATCACCGGGCGGATGGCGTCGGCGTCGAAGGTCTTCGACACGGCGACGAGCGTCACCGCGCCGGCCGGCCGGCCGGCTTCCTTCTCCGCTTTCGCGATATTGGCCCGAACCTCGGCGAGCCGCGCCACCGCATCCGTCATTTCGACCCTCCGGAGTTGACGCCCCCGACAAACCATGGTGAAGGTCCGCCCGGCGAATTTCCCACCGTTCTTAAGTGAAAAAGCGGTCATGGCAACCGAACGTTACGATCCCCGCGCATCCGAACCGAAATGGCAGAAGGCCTGGGAGGACGCGAAGCTCTTTGCGACCCGCAACGACGACCCGCGCCCGAAATACTACGTGCTCGAGATGTTCCCCTATCCGTCGGGCCGCATCCATATGGGCCATGTGCGCAACTACACGATGGGCGACGTGGTGGCGCGCTACAAGCGGGCGAAAGGCTTCAACGTGCTGCACCCGATGGGCTGGGACGCCTTCGGCCTGCCGGCAGAGAACGCGGCGCGCGACAACAAGGTCAATCCGCGCGACTGGACCTATGCCAACATCGCGACGATGAAGGGCCAGCTGAAGACGATGGGCCTGTCGCTCGACTGGGACCGCGAATTCGCTACCTGCGACCCGACCTATTATCGCCACCAGCAGAAGATGTTCCTCGATTTCTGGCAGGCGGGGCTGGTCGAGCGCAAGGCGGCCAAGGTCAACTGGGACCCGGAAGACATGACCGTGCTCGCCAACGAGCAGGTGATCGACGGGCGCGGCTGGCGCTCCGGCGCGCTCGTCGAGCAGCGCGACCTGACGCAATGGTTCCTCAAGATCACCTCGCGGGCGCAGGACCTGCTCGACGGGCTGGAGACGCTTCCTCGCTGGCCGGACAAGGTCAAGCTGATGCAGGCCAACTGGATCGGCCGCTCGGAAGGGTTGCAGATCCGCTGGAAGCTCGACCCGGCGACCACGCCGGAGGGCGAGAGCGAGCTGGAAGTCTATACGACGCGGCCCGACACACTGTTCGGCGCCTCGTTCATGGCCATCGCCGCCGATCATCCGCTGGCGAAGAAGGCGGCGGCCAACAACCCGGCGCTCGGCGCCTTCATCGAGGAGATCCGCCAGCGCGGCACCTCGGCGGCCGATCTCGAGACCGCCGAGAAGCAGGGCTTCGACACCGGCATCCGCGTCGTCCACCCGTTCGACGAGAACTGGACGCTGCCGGTCTACGTCGCCAATTTCGTCCTGATGGAATACGGCACCGGCGCGATCTTCGGCTGCCCCTCGGGCGACCAGCGCGACCTCGACTTCGCCAACAAGTACGCCCTGCCCGTGGTGCCGGTGGTGATGCCCGACGGGGCGGACGCCGCGACGTTCATGGTGACGGACGAGGCCTATACCGACGACGGCGTGATGATCAATTCGCGCTTTCTCGACGGGATGCGGCCGAAGGCGGCCTTCGACGAGGTGGCGAAGCGGCTGGAGGCGACCGACCTTTCGGGGCGGCCGCAGGCGCAGCGCAAGGTGCAGTTCCGCCTGCGCGACTGGCTGATCTCGCGCCAGCGCTACTGGGGCTGCCCGATCCCGGTGATCCATTGCGATTCCTGCGGCGCGGTGCCGGTGCCGGCCGACCAGCTGCCGGTGCTGCTGCCCGCGGACGTGTCGTTCGACCGGCCGGGCAACCCGCTCGACCATCACCCGACATGGAAGCACGTCGCCTGCCCGCAATGCGGTGGGCAAGCACGGCGCGACACCGACACGATGGACACCTTCGTCGATTCCTCGTGGTACTTCGCGCGCTTCACCGATCCGTGGAACGAGACCGCGCCGACGACGCTGAAGGATGTCGACGGGCCGACCGGCTGGCTGCCGGTCAACCAGTATATCGGCGGCATCGAGCATGCGATCCTGCACCTGCTCTATTCGCGCTTCTTCGCCCGCGCCATGAAGGCGACGGGGCACCTGAACACGGTCGAGGAGCCGTTCGAGGGCCTGTTCACGCAGGGCATGGTGGTCCACGAGACCTACAAGGGCCCGCAAGGCTGGGTGACGCCGGCCGAAGTGACCATCGAGGAAGCGGACGGCGCCCGCGTCGCCCGGCTGACCGCCGGCGGCGCGCCGGTCGAGATCGGCTCGATCGAGAAGATGTCGAAGTCGAAGAAGAACGTGGTCGACCCCGACGACATCATCGGCACCTACGGCGCCGACACCGCGCGCTGGTTCATGCTGTCGGATTCGCCGCCCGAGCGCGACTTCATCTGGACCGAGGCCGGCGTCGAGGGCGCGCACCGCTTCGTGCAGCGCGTCTGGCGCCTCGTCTCGGAGGCCGCGCCGTCGGTGGCGGGTATCCGCGCCGCGCCGGCCCGCGGCCCTGCCGATGGGGGCGATGCGGCGGCTCTGTCGCGCGCCGTCCACAAGGCGATCAAGGCGGTCGGCGAGGAGATCGAGCGGCTCGGCTTCAACAAGGCGCTCGCCCGCCTCTACGAGCTGGTCAACGCACTGTCGCCCTTCGCGGGCAGCGCTGCCGGGATGGACGACGCCGGCAAGGCGGCCTTGCGCGAGGGGCTGGAAGCGCTGGCGCGGATGATCGCGCCGATGATGCCGCATCTGGCCGAGGAGTGCTGGGCGGCGCTCGGCGGCGAGGGGCTGGCGGCGAATCAGCCCTGGCCGGATTTCGACCCGGCGCTCACCGTCGACGACGAGATCGTGCTGCCGGTGCAGATCAACGGCAAGAAGCGCGGCGATTTGACAATCGCGCGCAACGCGGATCAATCTGCGGTCGAGGCGGCGGCGCTCGCGCTCGATGTCGTGCGCGCCGCGCTCGACGGCAAGCCGCCCCGCAAGGTGATCGTGGTGCCGCAAAGGATCGTCAATGTCGTCGTCTGACCGGGACAGTTGCCGCGCCCGCCCGTCCCTTCTTAGGAGCGGGCTGGCGGCGGGCCTGATGCTGGCGCTCGGCGTCGCCGCGGGCTGCACCGCGCGCCCGCTCTACGGCGACCTCGCCCCGGCTTCCGGGCCGCAATCGGCCGAGCTCGCATCGGTCGCCATCGCCCCGGTCACGAGCCGGGTCGGGCAGGAGGTGCGCAATCACCTGATCTTCCTGTTCGGCGGCGGGCAGGGGCAGCCGGCCGCGCCGGTCTGGCACCTCAAGCTCGACACCTCGGCCATCAACTCGGTCGCTCCGACCGTCAGCGTCGGCCGCGACAGCCTCGAGCCGACCGCGGGCGTCCTCACCGTGCAGGCGACCTATACGCTGAGCGAGGCGCAGACCGGCAAGGTCGTGGCCTCGGGCCAGCGGTCGGTGCAGTCGCCCTACGACATTCCGGCGCAGGATTTCGCCGCCGCCCGCGCGCTCCGCGACGCGGAGAACCGCGCCGCCCGAGAGCTCGCCGAGCTGCTGCGCATCGTCGTGGCGCAGGATCTGGCGCGCTGATCCGATTTCTTATTTTAACGCAGTTCCGGACGGAAAAGTGCTTCACGCTTTCCCTGGAATTACTCCAGAGCAGCGGGCGTTCTGACGAACGCAGTTTCCGCTGCTCCAGCTTCTTTCCTTTAGCCGCATTTATGCAGCGCCGGACGATTCCGTCCGACTGCAAAATGCTCTAGTTGCCGCGCGGCGTCGGCGCGCCGCGCGAAAACCCCGATCCCGCCTCAGCCGATCTTCTGGCCGGTCTTGGACCAGTCGGCGAGGAAGGCTTCCAGCCCCTTGTCGGTGAGCGGGTGCTTGACCAGCGCCCGCAGCGTCGCCGGCGGCGCGGTGATGACGTCGGCGCCGATCAGCGCCGCCTGCTTGACGTGGTTGACCGTGCGCACCGAAGCGGCGAGGATTTCCGTGTCGAAGCCGTAATTGTCGTAGATCTGGCGGATCTCGGCGATCAGCTCCATGCCGTCGAGGCCGATGTCGTCCACCCGGCCGATGAAAGGCGAGATGAAGCTGGCGCCCGCCTTGGCGGCGAGCAGGGCCTGGTTGGCCGAGAAGCACAGCGTGACGTTGACGTGGCGTCCCTGCCCGGTCAGCGCCCGGCAGGCCTTCAGCCCGTCGAAGGTCAGCGGCACCTTGATGCAGACATTGTCGGCGATGGCGCCGAGAATGTCGGCCTCGCGCATCATGCCGTCATAGTCCGTCGCCACCACCTCGGCCGAGACCGGGCCGTCGACGATGGAGCAGATCTCCCTGGTGACGTCGATGATGCTGCCGCCCGATTTCAGGATCAGCGACGGGTTGGTGGTGACGCCGTCCACGAGGCCGAGCTCGGACAGCTCGCGGATTTCCTTGACGTCGGCGGTATCGACGAAGAACTTCATGGCTTTCTTCCCTGCAAATCCGGGCGGCCATCCGCGCGCCCCTTTCATTCCGACTTGCTCTAGCGCAGGAACAGGGCAAGGTCACGTCCGATGACAGAAGATTCGCCATCCTCCCGCATCGTCCCGGTCCTGGTGCCGACCCCGGCCGAGCGGCCCTATTCCTACGCGCTGCCCGCCGGCATGGACGCCCGGCCGGGCGCGATCGTGCGCGTGCCGCTCGGCCCGCGCGAGGTGGCCGGCATCGTCGCGGAGGGCGAGAGCGACGGCATCGACCCCCGCAAGCTGCGCCCCGTCTCCGAGGTGTTCGACTGCCCGCCGCTGACGCCGGACGCGCTGCGCTTCATCGACTGGGTGGCGAACTGGACGCTGTCGCCGCCCGGCATGGTGGCGCGCATGTTCCTGCGCGCGCCGGCCGCCTTCGATCCCGAGCCGATGCTGGAGGGGCTGCGGCTGGCCGGCGGCGCGGCGGCGGGGGCGGACATCCGTATGACCGACGCCCGCCGCCGGGTGCTGGAGCTGGCGGGCGACGGCATGGCGTGGACGCGCTCCGGGCTCGCCCACGCGGCCGGCGTCTCGGCCTCGGTGGTCGACGGGCTCGCCGCGCAAGGCGCGTTCGAGAAGGTCGCGATCCCGCCGCAGCCGGTGGCGGCGGCGCCGGACCCGGGCTATGCGCAGCCCGTGCTGTCGCCCGACCAGCAGGCGGCGGCGGACACGCTGCGGCGGCGCATCGGTGAGGGCTTCTCCGTCACGCTCGTCGACGGCGTCACCGGCTCGGGCAAGACGGAGGTCTATCTCGAAGCGGTCGCGGCGGCGCTGGCGGCCGGGCGGCAGGTGCTGGTGCTGGTGCCGGAGATCGCGCTGACCGCGGCCTTCCTCGAACGGTTCCAGGACCGCTTCGGCGCCAAGCCGGCCGAATGGCATTCGGACCTGTCGCCGCGCATGCGCGAGCGCGTCTGGCGGCAGGTGGCCGAAGGGCGGGTGCGGGTGGTCGCCGGCGCGCGCTCGGCGCTGTTCCTGCCGTTCCGCGAGCTCGGGCTGATCGCCGTCGACGAGGAGCACGACCCCGCCTACAAGCAGGAGGACCGCGTCTTCTACAACGCACGCGACATGGCGGTGGTGCGCGGCCGCATCGGCGATTTTCCCGTGGTGCTCGCCTCGGCGACGCCCTCGGTCGAGACGCGGGTCAACGCGCTTCAGGGCCGCTACGGCCGCGTCGTGCTGCCGGCGCGCTATGCCGAGGCGGCGATGCCCGACCTCCACGCCATCGACATGCGCAGGCACCCGCCGGCGCGCGGCGGCTTTCTGTCCCCCGTGCTCCTCGGCGAGGTGGAGAAGACCGTCGCCCGCAAGGAACAGGCGCTGCTGTTCCTCAACCGGCGCGGCTATGCGCCGCTGACGCTGTGCCGGGTGTGCGGCCACCGCTTCCAGTGCCCGGACTGCTCCGGCTGGCTGGTCGAGCACCGCTTCCGCGGCAAGCTCGTCTGCCACCATTGCGGCCATAACGAGCCGCGGCCCGAGGCCTGCCCGTCCTGCGGCACGCTCGACCATCTCGTCGCCTGCGGGCCGGGGGTCGAGCGCATCGCCGAGGAGGTGGCGGGCGCCTTTCCCGAGGCGCGGGTGATCGTCCTCTCCTCGGATCTCCTCGGCGGGGTCAAGCGGCTCAGGCTCGAGCTGGAGGCCATCGCCAATGGCGAGGCCGACATCGTCGTCGGCACCCAGCTCGTCGCCAAGGGCCACAACTTCCCCAACATGACGCTGGTCGGCGTCGTCGACGCCGATCTCGGCCTCGCCAACGGCGACCCACGCGCGGCCGAGCGCACCTTCCAGCTTCTTTCCCAGGTGACGGGCCGCGCCGGCCGGTCGGGCAAGAAGAGCCTCGGCCTGATCCAGACCTACCAGCCCGACCATCCGGTGATGCGGGCCATCGTCTCGGGCGACGCGGAAGCCTTCTACGAACAGGAGATCGCCGCTCGCGAGCGGGCGATGCTGCCGCCCTTCGGCCGGCTCGCCGGCATCATCGTCAGCGCCGCCAGCCGCGCCGAAGCGGAAAGCCATGCCCGCAGCCTTCGCCGCGCCGCGCCCGCCGCGCCCGGCATCGCCGTGCTCGGCCCGGCCGAGGCGCCGCTGGCGCTGCTCGCCGGGCGCCACCGTATGCGCCTGCTCGTCCATGGCGAGAAGCGGGCCGACCTGCAATCCTTCCTGCGCGCCCTGCTCGAGGCCGGGCCGAAGCCGCGCGGCTCGGTCAAGGTGCAGGTCGACATCGATCCGCAGAGTTTTCTCTAGCGGCGGGCCAAAATCCGCCGCAAACGGCGCGGTCTATCGCCGCATCGTCGATGAGGGAGACATGCTCATGAGGTCCTTGCCGGTCAACCAGTGCATGCGGATCCGCGCGCTTCAGGCGGGCGGCGTCCTGCTCGCGGCGCTGGCGCTGGTCGTCCACCCGGCGATCGGCAACGAGGCGCATGAGGTGATCGAGATGGCCGGAGTCGGGCTGGTGCTCGCCTGCGTCGCCGGCCGGATGTGGAGCATCCTCTACATCGGCGCGCGCAAGAACCGCGATCTGGTCACGGCCGGCCCCTATTCGATGATGCGCAACCCGCTCTACTTCTTCTCGACCGTCGGCGCGGCCGGCGTCGGCCTGATGCTCGGCTCGTTCGTCATGGCCGGCGCGCTGGGCCTCGGCGCCTGCCTCGCGCTCGGCCTCACCGCGCGCGGCGAGGCCGGATACCTGCGCGCCCGGTACGGGGCGGCCTATGACGACTATGCCCGCGTCACGCCGATGTTCTGGCCTAAGCCCTCGCTCTACCGCGAGCCGGCGGAGGCGAGCTTCTCGCCGCTGGCGCTCAAGCGGACCTTCCTCGACGGGCTGTTCTTCCTCCTCCTCTTTCCGGCGATCGAGCTGATCGAACACGCGCAGAAAGCGGGCCAACTGCCGGTGCTGCTGAACCTGCCCTGATCCGCGGCGGTGACCCTCGCGACAGCCGGCGCGGCATCGGTTATTCTCCGCCACCGATTCGTTTGGAGGGGATGTCATGGAGCTCGCCTTTCCGTGGCCGGTCAGCGAGGGCGAGTGGCTCGCCTGGTCGAGCGCGGCGGTGACCGCGCTGTTCGGCTTGGTCATGCTGCTCGCGCCGCGCCTTGCGCTGAAGTTGATGCGCCTGCAGCCGGTGCCGGAGCATCCGGAGGCCGTCGGCGAGATCCGCGCCGCCTATGGCGGGTTCTATCTCGGCATCGGCCTGTCGGCGATCCTGTTCGCCCAGCCGCTCGTCTATCTGGCGCTCGGCCTGTGCTGGGCGGTGGCCGCCTTCGGCCGTTTCGTCTCCATGCTCTCCGACGGCGGCAACACCCCCTACAACTGGCTCCGGCTGATTCTCGAAGGGCTTCTCGGCGCGCTGGCGCTGGTTTTCGCGCTCGGCATCGTCGCCTGAACGCGCGGTGCGGCGAGATGGCCGCAGACATGGGTCGCAAAACAGGCGATTCCCTTGCCCGCCGCGTGTTGCGAGTCGGGAAAGCCTGTGCTAGACGGCAATCGACTTTTGACCGGGGGCGGGCTCAAGCCAGCTTCCCGGTTGGGGGAAAATCAACAAGGTCAAAGATTTAGCCAGAGTCAAAAGCTCCAGCCGAAAATCTTGCGGCCTATCAGGCAGAGAGAAAAGACGGTCCGTGGCACAGTCTGGCTCGATCATCTCCGCAGTGGCTGAACGCTATGCGGGCTCGCTCTACGACCTCGCAGCCGAATCCAAGGCCGTCGCCAAAGTCGAGGAAGACCTTTCCCGCTTCGAGCGCCTGCTCGCCGGCTCCGACGACCTCAAGCGGCTGATCGGGAGCCCGGTCTTCTCGGCCGAGGATCAGCTCAAGGCGATCTCGGCGATCGCCGACAAGGCCGGGATCACCGGCCTGACCGGCAACTTCCTGCGCGTGGTGGCCAGGAACCGCCGCCTGTTCGCCGTGCCCGGCATCATCCGCGCCTTCCGCCGCATCGCGGCCGCGGCGCGCGGCGAGGCCGAGGCGCAGGTCACCTCCGCGCATGCGCTCACCCCGGCGCAGCAGACGGAACTGAAAGCCGCCCTCAAGGCCGTCGCCGGCAAGGACGTCGCGATCAACCTGACGGTGGACCCCTCGCTTCTCGGCGGCCTCGTGGTGCGGATGGGTTCGCGCCAGATCGACACGTCGCTCAAGACTAAACTCGCTTCGCTCAAGCTCGCACTGAAAGAGGTCGGCTGATGGATATCCGCGCCGCGGAAATTTCCGCAATTCTGAAAGATCAGATCAAGAATTTCGGCAAGGAAGCCGAGGTTTCCGAGGTCGGTCAGGTTCTGTCCGTGGGTGACGGCATCGCCCGCGTCTACGGCCTCGACAACGTCCAGGCCGGCGAGATGGTCGAGTTCCCCGGCGGCATCCGCGGCATGGCGCTGAACCTCGAAGCCGACAATGTCGGCGTCGTCATCTTCGGCTCGGACCGCGACATCAAGGAAGGCGACACCGTCAAGCGCACCGGCGCCATCGTTGACGTGCCCGTCGGCCCGGGCCTGCTCGGCCGCGTCGTCGACGCGCTCGGCAACCCGATCGACGGCAAGGGCCCGATCAAGGCCACCGAGCGCCGCCGCGTCGACGTCAAGGCCCCCGGCATCATCCCGCGCAAGTCGGTGCACGAGCCGATGTCGACGGGCTTGAAGGCCATCGACGCGCTGATCCCGATCGGCCGCGGCCAGCGCGAGCTGGTCATCGGCGACCGCCAGACCGGCAAGACCGCGATCATCCTCGACACCTTCCTCAACCAGAAGCCGCTGAACGAAGGCGACGACGAGAGCCAGAAGCTCTATTGCGTCTACGTCGCCGTCGGCCAGAAGCGCTCGACCGTCGCCCAGTTCGTCAAGGTGCTGGAAGAGCGCGGCGCGCTGGAATATTCGGTCGTCATCGCCGCCACCGCGTCGGACCCGGCGCCGCTGCAGTTCCTCGCCCCGTTCGCGGGCTGCGCCATCGGCGAGTATTTCCGCGACAACGGCAAGCATGCGCTGATCGCCTATGACGATCTTTCCAAGCAGGCCGTGGCCTACCGCCAGATGTCGCTGCTGCTGCGCCGTCCGCCCGGCCGCGAGGCCTATCCGGGCGACGTCTTCTACCTGCATTCGCGCCTGCTGGAGCGCGCGGCCAAGCTCAACGACGACAACGGCAACGGTTCGCTGACCGCGCTGCCCGTCATCGAGACGCAGGCCAACGACGTCTCGGCCTACATCCCGACCAACGTGATCTCGATCACCGACGGCCAGATCTTCCTCGAGACCAACCTGTTCTTCCAGGGCATCCGCCCGGCGGTGAACGTCGGTCTTTCGGTGTCGCGCGTCGGCTCGGCCGCCCAGGTCAAGGCGATGAAGCAGGTCGCCGGCTCGATCAAGGGCGAGCTCGCCCAGTATCGCGAGATGGCGGCCTTCGCCCAGTTCGGCTCCGACCTCGACGCCTCGACGCAGCGCCTGCTCAACCGCGGCGCGCGCCTGACCGAGCTTCTGAAGCAGCCGCAGTTCTCGCCGCTGAAGACCGAGGAGCAGGTCGCCGTCATCTTCGCCGGCGTCAACGGCTATCTCGACGGGCTGGCGCTGAACCAGGTGCAGAAGTTCGAGCAGGGCCTGCTCGCCCACATGCGGGCGCAGGGCTCGGTGCTCGACGCCATCCGCAAGGAAAAGGCGCTGTCGGACGATCTTCGCGCCAAGCTCAAGGCCGAGATCGACGCCTTCGCCAAGAACTTCGCCTAAAGGCAGGCCGAACAGGAATAGGGCAAGCCGGCTATGGCTTCACTGAAAGACCTTCGCAACCGCATCGCCTCGGTCAAGGCGACGCAGAAGATCACCAAGGCGATGCAGATGGTCGCCGCGGCGAAGCTGCGCCGCGCCCAGGAGGCGGCGGAGGCCGCGCGCCCCTATTCGGCGCGCATGGCCGCGGTGATGGCCAATATCGGCTCGGCCGTCTCGGTGGCGGACGCTCCGCCGCTGATGGCCGGCACCGGCAAGTCGGACGTTCATCTCCTGATCGTCGCCACCGCCGAGCGCGGCCTGTGCGGCGGCTTCAACACGCAGATCGCGCGTCTGGCGCGCGAGCATGCCCGCCGGCTGATCGCCGAGGGCAAGACGGTGAAGATCATCACCGTCGGCAAGAAGGGCTACGACATCCTGCGCCGCGACTTCGCCGACAAGATCGTCGACCGCGTCGAGCTGCGCGAGGCCAAGCAGGTCGGGTTCGTCCATGCCGACGGCATCGCCAAGAAGGTGATCGCGCTGTTCAACGAGGGCGGCTTCGACGTCGCCACTCTGTTCTATTCGCAGTTCAAGTCGGTCATCAGCCAGGTTCCGACGGCCCAGCAGCTCATCCCGGCCGCCGCGCCGGAAGGCGGGGCCGTGGACACCGGCGGTGCGGTCTACGAATACGAGCCGGAGGCGGGCGAGATCCTGTCCGACCTCATCCCGCGCAACATCGCCGTGCAGATCTTCCGGGCGCTGCTCGAGAACGCGGCCGGCGAGATGGGCGCCAAGATGTCGGCGATGGACAGCGCGACGCGCAATGCGGGCGACATGATCAACAAACTGTCGATCACCTACAACCGTCAGCGCCAGGCGCAGATCACCAAGGAACTGATCGAGATCATTTCGGGCGCCGAAGCGCTCTAGAGCCGCGGATTTCGCGCGGACAACAGGACCATTGAAGAGGGTATTGACGATGGCGAAAGCAGCGACCCCGAAGAAGGCCCCGGCGGCAGCCGCCAAGGCCGCAGCAGAGCCGAAGGCGGCGGCGAAGGCCGCGGCGCCCAAGGTTGCGGCCCCCAAGGCCGCAGCCGCGAAGGCTCCGGCGGCGAAGGCGCCGGCAGCGGCCGCCAAGGCTCCGGCCGCGGCGAAGAAGGCGGCGGCGCCCAAGGCCGCCGCGAAGGCGACAGGCTCGGTCGGCCGCGTGCGTCAGGTCATCGGCGCGGTCGTCGACGTCGCGTTCGACGATCACCTGCCGGCGATCCTCAACGCGCTGGAGACCGACAACCAGGGCAACCGCCTCGTGCTCGAGGTCGCGCAGCATCTGGGCGAGAACACGGTCCGCACCATCGCCATGGACTCGACCGAAGGTCTGGTCCGCGGCCAGGAAGTGCGCGACACCGGCGCGCCGATCCTGGTTCCGGTCGGCCCGCAGATGCTCGGCCGCATCGTCAACGTCATCGGCGAGCCGGTCGACGAGGAAGGCCCGGTCGTCGGCGTCGAGGAACGCCCGATCCACGCCCCGGCCCCCGAATATGTCGAGCAGTCGACCGAGGCCGAGATCCTCGTCACCGGCATCAAGGTGCTGGACCTGCTCGCGCCCTACGCTAAGGGCGGCAAGATCGGCCTGTTCGGCGGCGCCGGCGTCGGCAAGACCGTGCTGATCCAGGAGCTGATCAACAACGTCGCCAAGGCCCATGGCGGCTTCTCGGTGTTCGCCGGCGTCGGCGAGCGCACCCGCGAGGGCAACGACCTCTATCACGAGTTCATCGAATCGGGCGTCAACAAGAAGGGCGGCGGCGAGGGCTCCAAGGCCGCGCTGGTCTACGGCCAGATGAACGAGCCGCCCGGCGCGCGCGCCCGCGTCGCGCTGACCGGCCTGACCGTCGCCGAATATTTCCGCGACCAGGGCCAGGACGTGCTGTTCTTCGTCGACAACATCTTCCGCTTCACCCAGGCGGGCTCGGAAGTGTCGGCGCTGCTCGGCCGCATCCCCTCGGCGGTGGGCTACCAGCCGACGCTCGCCACCGACATGGGCGCGCTGCAGGAGCGCATCACCACCACGACCAAGGGTTCGATCACCTCGGTGCAGGCCATCTACGTGCCGGCCGACGACCTGACCGACCCGGCGCCGGCGACCTCGTTCGCCCACCTCGACGCGACGACCGTGCTCAACCGCGCGATCTCGGAGAAGGGCATCTACCCGGCGGTGGACCCGCTCGACTCGACCTCGCGCATGCTCGACCCGCTGATCGTCGGCGAGGAGCACTACGCCGTGGCCCGCGACGTGCAGCAGACGCTGCAGCGCTACAAGTCGCTGCAGGACATCATCGCCATTCTCGGCATGGACGAGCTGTCGGAAGAGGACAAGCTGACCGTTGCGCGCGCGCGCAAGATCGAGCGTTTCCTGTCGCAGCCGTTCTTCGTCGCCGAGGTGTTCACCGGCTCGCCGGGCAAGCTGGTCGATCTCCAGGACACCATCAAGGGCTTCAAGGGCCTGGTGGCCGGCGAGTACGACCACCTGCCGGAAGCGGCCTTCTACATGGTGGGCACCATCGAGGATGCCATCGAGAAGGCGCAGAAGCTGGCGGCGGAAGCGGCATAGAGAGGGAGTAGTGAGGTAGTGAGTAGAGAGTAGTGGGATGTTGAACCGGCATTGCCGTGAGTTCACTATTCCCTACTCACTATTCCCTACTCACTAAATTCATATGGCTGAAGCGTTCAAGTTCGAACTGGTTTCGCCCGAGCGGCTGCTCGTGTCCGAAGATGTCGAGTATGTCATCATCCCCGGCACGGAGGGCGAGATGACGGTCATGGCCCGGCACGCGCCGGTGATGACCACGGTCAAGCCGGGCGTCGTCACCGTCAAGGCGGCCTCGGGCGCCGAGGCGCGCTATGTCGTGTTCGGCGGCTTCGCCGACATCCTGCCGGAAGGCTGCACGCTGCTCGCCGAATCGGCGGTGGCGGTCAAGGACATCGACCGGGCCGATCTCACCCGCCGCATCGGCGAGGCGCGCGAGGACGTGGCCGACGCCAAGGACGAGATCGCCCGCACCAAGGCAGAGCAGTATCTGGCGCATCTGTCGACGCTGGAAAGCGCGCTCGCGGCCTGATCCGCGCAGGGGCGGTACCTGTCACCATAGAATTGAAAAGGCCGGCGCGATGCCGGCCTTTTCGTATCTGGCGAGCAGATCGCGGGGCCGCGCGGCCGGCGGAAACCAATTCGCCCGCCGGCCGTTGGCATGACGGGGCGCGATCGAGGAGGCCCCGATGAAACCCCCTGCCGCCGCGCTCGTCCCGATCCTTCTGGCGCTGGCCCTTTGCCTGCCCGCGCGGGCCGACGAGGCGACGCTCGCGGCCGGGCGTGACTATACGAACCGCTTCCAGTCCGGCGACATCGATCCGCTGTGGCAGCGGATGACGCGGGAGATGCGCCAAGTGCTCGGCGCGCCGGATGCGCTGGCGCGCCTGCGCGAGACCGTCGAGACCCGGTTCGGCGCTGAGGAGGCGGTGCTGTCGGAGACCGCTGAGCGGCAATCCGGCTACCGCATCTACCTGCGCCTGGCGCGGCACGCGAACGATGCCGCGCTGCTCGTCACCCAGTGGACGCTCGACGATGCGGGCGCGATCGCCGGCTTCTTCGTCCGGCCGGCGCAGCAGCCCGCCGAATCGCGGTTCCTCGACTATCAGACGAAAGCGCCGCTGCGCCTGCCCTTCGAAGGCGCGTGGCAGGTCTTCTGGGGCGGGCGCACGCTTGAACAGAACTATCACGCCGTCGACCGCGGCCAGCGCTTCGCGCTCGACCTCCTCGTCGTCGAGGGCGGTTCCAGCCATGCCGGCGACGGGCTGGCGCTCAAGGATTATCATTGCTGGGACCGGCCGATCCTCGCGTCGGCCGCCGGCACGGTCACGGCCGCGGTGGACGGCCTGCCGGACCAGGCGATCGGCGAGATGGACCCGGAAAACCCGGCCCGAAACCATGTCGTGCTCGACCTCGGCAGCGACGAGTTCGCCTTCCTCGCCCATCTCAGGCAAGGCAGCGTCGCGGTGAAGCCCGGTGAGCGGGTGGAAAGCGGGCAGGAGATCGGCCGGTGCGGCAACAGCGGCAACACGTCGGAGCCGCATCTGCACATCCACCTCCAGACCGCGCCGGTGCTGGGCGAGGGCGAAGGGCTGCCGGCCTTCTTCAATGCCTATCTCGCCGACGGCGAGCCGGTCGGGCGCGGCGAGCCGGTGCGCGGGCAGACGGTGGCGCCGCAGGCCGGGCGGTAGGCCTGGAAGACGCAGGGGCCTCGATGGAACAGGTTTGTGCTACGCGGCCAGATGGCGGAAGGCGGCGACGACGTCCTCGTAGACCCGGCGCTTGAACGGCACGATCAGCTCGGGCAACTCGGCCATCGGCTTCCACGCCCAGGCGTCGAACTCGGCCTCGTGGCCGCCGGGCGGCGGATTGATGGCGATCTCGCTGTCGTCGCCCTCGAAGCGGAAGGCGAACCATTTCTGGGTCTGGCCGCGATACTTGCCCTTCAGCGCGATGCCGAGAAGATGCGCCGGCAGGTCGTAGTCGATCCAGCCGGGCGCCTCGGCCAGCAGCGTGACGCTGCGCATGCCGGTCTCCTCGTAGAGCTCGCGCTTCGCCGCCGGAAACGGCTCCTCGCCCTTGTCGATGCCGCCCTGCGGCATCTGCCACAGCCGGTCGGTGCCGGCCATCTCGCTGTCGGCCAGCGCGATGCGGCGGCCGGCCCAGACGAGGCCGGCGCGGTTCAGCACCATGACGCCGACGCAGGGGCGATAGGGCAGGGTGCGGGGGTCCCGCAGGGGGTCATCGTGCTTCGTCGCCATCCGTTCAGCCTCTCTCGGGGTCGTCGGCGAGCGCGGAGACGGGCACGATCTCGATGCCGCGCCGTCTCGCCTCGCCGATCCATTGCCGGACGGCGTCGACGGTGACGTCGAAGGCCGAGCCGATGGCGATGGCGCGGCCTTGCGCCCGCGCCGTGCGCTCGGCCTCGTCGAGCCGCTTGAGGATCGCGCCGCGCTCGCGCTCGCCGTCGATCACCAGGTCGGCGGCGGCGTAGGGGACGCCCTGGCTGCGCGCCATCTCGGGGCCGAGGCTGCGGGCGCTGGAGCCGTCGTCGAGGAACATCAGGCCGCGCTGGGCGAGCTCGCCGAAAAAGGGGCGCATCGCCTTCTCGTCGCCGACGAAGCGTGCGCCCATATAGTTCATCACCCCGGCATAGTTGGTGATGCGCGACAGGGCCCAGTAGAGGCGGTCGCGGTTCTCCTCGGGCGCCGCGTCGACGGTCAGCGTGTTGCGGCCGGGATCGACCTCCGGGTAATCGAACGGCTCCAGCGGCACCTGCATGACGATCTCGTGGCCCTCGCGCCGGGCGGTCTGCATCCAGCGGTCGAGGCTGTTGCCGCCGCTGGCGAAGGCGAGCGTCACCTCGGGCGGCAGGCCGGCGATCGCCCCTTGCGTGCCGGTCTGCGACACGCCGAGGCCGCCGATGACGATGGCGACCTTGGCCCCGCGCGTGCCCGACCACGGCCGGGCGTAGACGTCGAAAGGGCGGCGGCCGTCCGCGCCGCGCTTCGGCAGCGGGCCGATCTCGCTGTCCTCGATCAACGCCCGGTCGGGCAGATGCGCGGTGAGCGGGTTCTGGCCGAGCGTCGAGGGATCGCGGATGACGATGACGCTGTCGCCGCCCTCGCCTTCCGCGGGCGGGTTGACGCGGATGATCGACGGGCCGCTTCCTTCCGTCCCGGCGCGCGGATAGCCGGCGGGGGCGACGGTCTCTTCAGTGCCCGGCTGGCCGGCATCGGCCGTTTCCGGCGTCGAGACGACGACCTGCGCCGGCGTCCTGAACGGGCTGTCGCGCAAGGCGATCGTCGCCGAGACGGCGACGACGCATCCGGCGGCGAGGATCGCCGCGATCCGGCCGCGCGGCAGCGGGTTGCGCGGCCCGTGGCGTTCCTGCCGGCGGCCGTCGAGGCCGAGCGGTCGTTCGGTTTCCTTGGTGGGCTCGGAGCCGGGAACGCGATTGTTCAAGGGTGACACCGTGTCACGAAGGCAGGTGAGAGACGGGATCGCTACCGATACTCATGAACCACGGCGCGGGAGGCGAAAGCTCCCGCCGGTGGCGGGAGCCTTGATGTCTTCTAGCGGTTGAGCGCGGCCTTGTCGGCGCTCGGCGGGAAGGCCGGATCGCTCTTGACGCCGCGCAGCAGGTCGTAGGCGTAGTTGAGCTGCACGTCGTCCTTCGGCTCCGGCGGCACGTAGGCGGCGGAGCCGGAACCGGCCTCGTCCTCCTCGCTGCCCTGGATGTGGCCCTTCAGCTCGGACTCGCCGCGCGAGACGTCGCGGCCGAGCATGTCCTCCGGCAGCGGCTGCTCGACCTTGATGTCGGGCGTGATGCCCTTGCCCTGGATCGAGGTGCCGGCCGGGGTGTAGTAGAGCGCCGTGGTCAGCCTCAGCGCCCCGCTCTCGGCCAGCGGGATGATGGTCTGCACCGACCCCTTGCCGAAGGACTGGGTGCCGAGCACCGTCGCGCGGCGATGGTCCTGCAGCGCGCCGGCGACGATCTCCGAGGCGCTGGCCGAACCGCCATTGACGAGCACGATCATCGGCTTGCCGTCGATGCGGTCGCCGGCCCTCGCGTCGAAGCGGGTGATGTTCTTCGGGTCGCGGCCGCGGGTGGAGACGATCTCGCCGCGCTCGAGGAAGGTGTCGCTGACGCTCACCGCCTGGTCGAGCAGGCCGCCGGGATTGAGGCGCAGGTCCAGCACGTAGCCCTTCAGCCTGTCGTCCGGGATTTCCTTCTTGATCTGGTCGATGGCGGTCTGGAGATCGTCGAAGGTCTTCTCGGTGAAGGAGTTGATCTTGATGTAGCCGATGTCGTCCTCGGCGCGGTGGCGCACCGCCCGGACCTTGATGACGTCGCGCACGATGGTCAGCTTGATCGGCTCGGTCGCGCCCTCGCGCAGGATGGTCAGCTCGATCGGGGTGTTGACCGCGCCGCGCATCTTGTCGACGGCCTCGGCCAGCGTCAGGCCGCGCACCTCCTCGCCGTCGATCTCGGCGATCAGGTCGCCGGCCAGCACGCCGGCGCGGGCGGCCGGGGTGTCCTCGATCGGCGAGATCACCTTGACCAGCTCGTTCTCCATCGTCACCTCGATGCCGAGGCCGCCGAACTCGCCGCGGGTCTGCACCCGCATGTCCTTGGCCGCTTCGGGGTTCAGGTAGGAGGAGTGCGGGTCGAGCGAGGAGAGCATGCCGTTGATGGCGCTCTCGACCAGCTTCTTCTCTTCCGGCGGCGTCACGTACTGGGCGCGGACGCGCTCGAAGATGTCGCCGAAGATGGCGAGCTGGCGATAGGTCTCCGAGCCGGCGGCGTTGGCGGCCCCGCCGCCCGCCCCGTGCACGAAGCTCATGGCGGACGCGCCCATGACCGCACCGGCCAGCAGAAGCGACAATGACCTACGAATCATTTCTCGTCCTTCCAGTAGTCCGCTCCGCCCACCACGGGGCCGGATCGACGGGTTTTCCTTCCTTGCGGAACTCGACGTAGAGCTCCGGCCCGGTGCTGGCCCCGGCAAGGGCGACAGCGCTGGCAACCCTCGATTCCCCCATCAGGCCGACAGGCTCTCCCGCCAGAACGGCCTGCCCCGGGGAAACGCTGATTCGACCCATTCCGGCCAGAACGACATGATAGCCTTCGCCAGCATTGAGTATCAAGAGTTGGCCATAGGAGCGGAACGGTCCGGCATAGAGGACCGATCCATCCACCGGCGCAGTCACGATTGCCGCCGAATGTGTCGCAAGCATGTCGCCCTGCAAGGTTCCGCCGCTGCCGTCGGCCTCGCCGAAACGGCGCTCGAGCCGGCCGGAGACCGGCAGATCGACGCGGCCCTTCATCGCCGAAAAGGCGAGCGAGGCGACGGTGAGCGGGGTGCGCGAGGCCGAAAGCGCGCGGTTTTCGGCCTCGGCGCGGCGTTCCTGCTCGATGGCGGCGATCTCGATCTCGCCTTCGAGCGCCTCGATCAGCTCGGCGAGCGAGCCGGCCTCGGCCGCGAGCTCGGCGGCGCGGGCCTGCTCGCCGGCCAGCCGGTCCTCGGATTCGGCCTGCAGCCGCCGCTTCTCATCAAGAAGAAGTGATAGGCGCCGCTGCTCCTCGGCCTGGTTGGCGACGGTCGAGGCGAGCCGCTCGCGCTCGGTGGCGATGCCGTCGGCCAGCCGCTGCAACTCGCGCAGATCCGCGATCAGCACCTCGGTCTCGCCGCGCAATTCGGGCACCACGGCGGCGAGCAGGATCGACGAGCGCACGGAGGCGAGCGCGTCCTCGGGCCGCACGAGGATGGCCGGCGGCGGGTTGAGCCCCATGCGCTGGAGCGCGCCCAGCACCTCGGCGAGGACGCCGCGCCGCTCGGCCAGCGAGGCGCGCAGGGCGTCCTGCTGGACGCCGAGCCCGGCGAGGCGCTCCGAGATGACGGCGATCTCCTCGGAGAGCTTGCGCTCGGTCTTGGCAGCCTGCACCAGCGCGGCCGACAGCGAGGCGTTGTCCTTGCGGATCGCGGCGATCTCGGCCTCGATCACGGCGGCGCTTTCTTCCGACAGGGTCAGCGCCTGAAGGATGCGCTCGCGCTCGGCGGCGCTCTCTGCCCGCTTCTGCTCGAGCTCGGTCGCCTTCGCGGCCTCCTCGGCCCTTGCCGCCGCGCCCTGCTGCGCCGGCGCGCAGACGACGGCGAGGCCGAGCGCGAGCGCGGCCCATGCGGGAACGAGGAGAAGGCGCTTTGCCGTGGCGGTCATCATCCCGCGTCGGTTGGGTGGTTCGGGAGCCCAAGGCTAGGGCCGGTTCGTTAACGAACCATCAACCATGCCTTGCCCTCAAGATGCAAATTCACGCGCGGTGATAGGGATGGCCGGAAAGGATGGTGACGGCGCGGTAGAGCTGCTCGGCGAGCATGACGCGCACGAGCTGGTGCGGCCAGGTCTGCGCGCCGAAGGAGAGGACGTAGTCCGCGGCCTGGCGCGAGGCGGCGTCGTGGCCGTCGGGCCCGCCGATGGCGAGGACAAGGTGCTTGCGGCCCTCGTCGCGCAGGGCGGCGATGCGGGCGGCGAAGTCCTCGGAGGAGGGGTTCTTGCCGCGCTCGTCGAGCAGGAAAAGGGCAGCGTCGGTGCGGTGGGCGGCAAGGGCGGCCGCTTCCTCGCGGCGGCGCTCGTTGACGTCGCGGGCGCGGCTTTCCGCGATCTCGGCAACGCCGGCGAAATCGAGCCCGATCGCGGGACCGGCCTTGGCGAGACGGCCGAAATAGCGGTCGGCAAGTTCCCGCTCGGGGCCGGCCTTCATCCGGCCCACGGCATGTACGCTCAGGCGCATCGCTCGCCTCCGCCCTCAGGCGCAACTGTTTCGGCGCAATTCCGGGTTAAAAAAGTGCGTCGCACCTTCCCGGAACTGCTCTAATGCACCGTCCCTTCGTCGAGGTCGGGGGTCTGCCACATCTTTTCGAGATTGTAGAATTCCCGGACCTCGGGGCGGAACACGTGGACGATGACATCGCCGGCGTCGATCAGCACCCAGTCGGCGGCCGACAGGCCCTCGACCCGCGGGAAGCCGAGGCCGGCATCCTTCAGCGCCGAGATGAGATGGTCGGCCACCGCCGCGACATGGCGGTTCGAGCGCCCCGAGGCGATCACCATATGGTCGCCGAGGCTCGATTTGCCGCGAATGTCGATGGAGACGATGTTTTCGGCCTTGGAGTCGTCCAGACTGGCCAGAGCGACGTCGAGAGTGCGGGACGGTTCGGCGCCGCCGATCCCTACCGCCGAAGGCTGGATTTCCGCCTTCTTCCGTATTGCTGTTCCCAGTGTCTTCCCTTTCCGACAAGAACAAGCCAGCCATGCGCGCCCTTGCGCACGGCTCCTCATAGATAGGCAGAGTCGTGCGACCGTTTCAAGACGCGAGCCGCGCCGCGGCATCGCGCAGCGCGGTCGACGACAGCGAGGAGCGCGGGCCGTGGATGAAGGTCCAGACCGGCGGGCGCATGCGCGCGAGCCGCGCCGCGCCGTGCTCGTCGATGCGGGCACGGTCGAAGGTCTTGGCGAAGACAGAGGAGAGGAAGGCGAGGGTCGAGCCGGGCCGGTCGATGACGGCGATGGGCATGGTCAGCGCGATCTCGCGCCAGCGCTGCCAGCGGTGGAACTCGGCGAGGTTGTCGGCGCCCATGATCCAGACGAAATCGATGCCCGGATTGCGCGCCCTGACCAGCGCCAGCGTGTCGGCGGTGTAGCGCACCCTGTAGGCCGCCTCGAAGGCGGTGACCTTGATGCGCGGGTCCTGCGCGACATCTTCCGACAGCGCGATACGCTCGGCGAGCGGGGCAAGCGGGCGGCCAGATTTCAGCGGGTTGCCGGGCGTCACCATCCACCAGATCTGGTCGAGCGCCAGCGAGCGCAGCGCGATCTCGGCGACCAGCGCGTGGCCGGCATGGGGCGGATTGAACGAGCCGCCGAACAGGCCGACCTGCATCCGCCGCTCGACATGCGGCATGCGCAGGTAGCGGGCGTCGACCGTCTCGGGCACCTAGGGACGCGCCTGTCCGCTGCCGTGGACGCGGTACTTGAACGAGGTCAATTGCTCGACGCCGACCGGGCCGCGCGCGTGCATGCGGCCCGTCGCGATGCCGATCTCCGCGCCCATGCCGAACTCGCCGCCGTCGGCGAACTGGGTCGAGGCGTTGTGGATCAGGATCGCGGAATCGATCTCGTTGAAGAACCGCTCCACCGCGCGCCCGTCCTCGGCGACGATGGCCTCGGTATGGTGCGAGGAGTATTTCTCGATGTGGTCGATGGCCTCGCCGACGCCGTCGACCAGCTTCACCGAGATGATCGCGTCGAGATATTCGGTGCGCCAGTCGTCTTCCTTAGCCGGCTTGGCGGCGGGAAAGGCGGCGCGCACGTCCTCGCTGGCGCGGATCTCGCAGCCGGCCTTTTCAAGCGCGGCGAGGATCGGCACGAGATGGGTCGGGGCGGCGGCGCGGTCGACCAGCAGCGTCTCGGTCGCGCCGCAGATGCCGGTGCGGCGCATCTTGCCGTTCACCGCCAGCGCGACCGCCATCTCCCGGTCGGCCGAGCGGTCGACATAAAGATGGCAGATGCCTTCGAGATGGGCGAAGACCGGCACCCGCGCCTCGGTCTGCACCCGCTCGACGAGGCTCCTGCCGCCGCGCGGCACGATGACGTCGATGTTGCCGGAAAGCCCCTTCAGCATCTCGCCGACGGCGGCGCGGTCGGCGGTCGGCACGAGCTGGATCGCCGTTTCCGGCAGGCCGGCCGCCTTCAGCCCCTGCGTCAGGCAGGCGTGGATCGCCGACGAGGAATGGAAGGAATCCGAGCCGCCGCGCAGGATCACCGCGTTGCCGGCCTTGAGGCAGAGCGCGCCGGCGTCGGCGGTGACGTTGGGTCGGCTCTCATAGATGACGCCGACGACGCCGAGCGGCGTGCGGACGCGCTCGATCTCGAGGCCGTTGGGCTGGCGCCATGAAGCGATCACCTCGCCGACCGGGTCTTTCAACTCGGCGATGGCGCGGATGCCGTCCTCGATGCCGCGCAGCCGGTCCTTCGTCAGGGTGAGCCGGTCGATCATCGCCGGGGTGAGGCCGGCCTTTTCGGCATTGTCGAGGTCGACGGCGTTGGCGGCGAGGATCGCGTCCGCGTCGCGGCGCACCGCCTCGGCCATGGCGACCAGCGCCGCATGCTTGCGCTCGGCGCTGGCCAGCGCCAGCGGCCGGGCGGCGGCGCGGGCGTCCGCGCCGATCTTCGCCATCAGGGCGGCGACGTCCTCGCCGGTCTTCGTCTCAGGCCGGGTCATCGGCGGTCTCCGTTTCGAGCGCGCGCGACATCACCATGTCGTCGCGATGCACCATGGCCGCGCGCGCCTCGTGGCCGAGCACGGTCTCGATCTCGGCCGTCTTCAGCCCGGCGATGCGGACGGCGTCGGCCGCGTCGTAGGCGGCGAGGCCGCGGGCGATCTCCGTGCCGGCCGGGTCGAGGATGGCGACGGTGTCGCCGCGCGCGAAGCGGCCGGAAACCAGCGTCACCCCGGCCGGCAGAAGCGACTTGCCCTGCCGCAGCGCCCGCGCCGCGCCGGCGTCGACGGTGACGCGGCCGGCCGGCTCGAGATTGCCGGCGATCCACGTCTTGTAGCCGCGCACCGGGTTCGGGCTCGCCGCGAACCATGTCGCGCGCTCGCCGCGGTCGATGGCGGAAAGCGGGCTCATGCGCGTGCCGGCGGTGATGACCATCGCCGTCCCGGCCGTCGTGGCGATCTTGCCGGCATCGAGCTTGGTCTTCATGCCGCCGCGCGACAGCTCCGAGGCGGCCGCCCCGGCCATCGCCTCGATCTGCGGCGTGATGCGCTCGACGAAGGGGATGAACGCGGCCTCGGGGTCGAGCGCCGGCGGGGCGGTGTAGAGCCCGTCGATGTCGGAGAGCAGCACGAGCAGGTCCGCGCCCATCATGGTGGCGACGCGGGCGGCCAGCCGGTCGTTGTCGCCGTAGCGGATCTCGGAGGTGGCGACGGTGTCGTTCTCGTTGATGACCGGCACGGCCTTGAGCTTGAGCAGCGTCGAGATGGTGGCGCGCACGTTGAGATAGCGCCGGCGCTCCTCGGTGTCGCCCAGCGTCACCAGCACCTGGCCGGATTTCAGCCCGTGCCGCGCCAGCTCGCCCGACCACGCGCCGGCGAGCTCGATCTGGCCGACGGCCGCGGCCGCCTGGCTTTCCTCCAGCGGCAGCGAGCGGGCGGTGAGGCCGAGGACGGTGCGGCCGAGCGCGATGGCGCCCGAGGAGACGACGAGGACGTCGGCCCCGCCGCGGGCGAGCGCGGCGATGTCCTCGACCAGCGAGGCGAGCCAGTCGCGCTTCAGCCCGCTCTTGCGGTCGACCAGCAGCGCCGAGCCGATCTTGACCGTGATGCGGCGATAGTCCTTCAGCGCCCGCCCTGTCGCTTTACCGGCCGTCATTTCATCCACCGCGTGTCCTCGACGGGCGCTTCCGACGCCCGCGCCTCCTCGACGATGCCCATCAGCGCCCTCAGCGCCTCCTCGACGCCCTCGCCGGAGACGGCGGAGAGGACGAGGGGCGTGCGGCCTGCCGCCCGCTTCAGCGAGGCAAGCTTCTTCCTGCGCGTCTCGGTATCGAGCGTGTCGGCCTGTGAGAGCGCGACGATCTCGGGCTTGTCGGCGAGGCCGCCGCCATAGGCTTCGAGCTCGCGCCGCACGGTCTTGTACGCCTTCGCCGGGCTTTCCTCCTGCGCCGAGACGAGGTGGAGCAGGACGCGGGTGCGCTCGACATGGCCGAGGAAGCGGTCGCCGATGCCGATGCCCTCATGCGCGCCCTCGATCAGGCCGGGGATGTCGGCGAGCACGAATTCGCGGCCGTCGATGCGGGCGACGCCGAGGCCGGGATGGAGCGTGGTGAAGGGATAGTCAGCGATCTTCGGCTTCGCGGCGGTCACGGCGGCGAGGAAGGTCGACTTGCCGGCGTTGGGTAGGCCAACGAGGCCGGCGTCGGCGATCAGCTTCAGCCGCAGCCAGATGGTGCGCTCCTCGCCGGGCAGGCCGGGATTGGCCCGGCGCGGCGCCTGGTTGGTCGAGGTCTTGAAGTGCTGGTTGCCGAAGCCGCCGTTTCCGCCCTTGGCGAGCAGGAAGCGCTGGCCCACCTCGGTCAGGTCGCAGATCAGCGTCTCGTTGTCTTCCTCGAAGATCTGCGTTCCGGCCGGCACACGCAGCACGACGTCCGTGCCTTTCGCGCCGGTGCGGTTGCGGCCCATGCCGTGGATGCCGGTCTTGGCGCGGAAATGCTGCTGGTAGCGGTAGTCGATCAGCGTGTTCAGCCCGTCGACCACCTCGGCCCAGACGTCGCCGCCGCGGCCGCCGTCGCCGCCGTCCGGCCCGCCGAACTCGATGAACTTCTCGCGGCGGAACGACAGCGCGCCCGCACCCCCGTCGCCGGAGCGGATGTAGACCTTGGCCTGATCGAGAAATTTCATCGGATTGACAATCGCGTACTTAATCTGGTCATGAAGCGCCTCATCTAGCGTATGCGCGGGGCGGAATCACGCGCGAAAAGGCGGGGCGGGGACGAAACGGCATGAAATGCGTCAGCTATAACATCCAGTTCGGCTTCGGCGACGACGCCGCGTTCGATCTCGACCGCATCGTCGACGCCGTGCGCGGGGCCGACGTGATCGCCTTGCAGGAGGTGACGCGCAACAGCCCGATGAACGGCGGCCGCGACCTCGTCGCCGATATCCGCGCCATGCTGCCGGACTACTTCGCCGCCTACGGGCCGAACCTCGAGGCCGATGTCGGCAGCCATATCAAGGACGGGCGCGCCGTCGACGTCAGGCTTGAGTTCGGCAACATGATCCTGTCGCGCACGCCCATCCTGACCTCGCGTAACCTCCTCTTGCCGCGCACGCGCAGCTACGACAAGGTCAACCTCCAGCGCGGCGCGCTGGAAGCGATGATCGACACGCCCTTCGGCCCGGTGCGGTTCTACTCGGTCCATCTCGACCATCGCGGGCCGGACGAGCGCCTCGCGCAGATCGCCTTCCTGATGGAGCGGGTGATCGGCCACGCGGTCGAGGGCGGGGCGGTGACGGGCATCTCCGAGATGGGCTTTCCCGAGCCGCCGGTGCCGGAGGCCTACGTGGTGATGGGCGACTTCAACATGCTGCCCGGCTCGCCCGAATACCACGCCGTCGCCGGCACACCGGACCACGAGTTCGGCACGCCGCGCGTCGCGCGCCACGCGGTCGATGCCGGCCTGCTGCCGGGCGGCGACGAGACGCCGACCTGCGTCAACCTCGAGGACCCCGAGGACGCCGCGCGCCACAAGCGCCTCGACTACTGCTTCGTCCATCCGCTGCTCGCCTCGACGGTGAAATCGGTCCGCGTCGACGCCGCCGCGCGCGGGTCCGACCACAAGCCTGTGTGGCTGGAACTGGAATAGCTCAGCCATTGCCCAAGCTTCTCAGGCTCGCCCAGGTGCGGCGGTCGAGCGCGTAGCGTTCGACCGGCACGCGGCCGGCGGCGAGGGATTCGAGCATGCCCTGCCCGGCATACTGGAAGCCGCATTTGTGGATGACCCGGCGCGAGGCCGCGTTGATGACGCGGCAGGAGACGTGCGGCCGGTCGATCGCGGTGGCGCGGAAGGCGAGGTCGACCAGCGCGTGCGCCGCCTCGGTGGCGTAGCCGCGGCCCCAGTAGGGCTCGCCGATCCAGTAGCCGAGCTCGAGGCCGCGGGCGCGCGGATGCAGTCCGGCGCAGCCGATGAAGGCGCCGTTATCGGCCAGCGACACGGCATAGGTGCAGCCGGCGCGCGTCCGGTCGCGCGTGCTCTCGACGAAGGCGCGCGCCTCGCGCTCGCCATAGGGGTGGGGCATGCGGCCGAGCATCTCCGCGAGCCTGCGGTTGTCGGCCAGCTCCGCCAGCTCGGGGATGTCGTCCTCGTGCGGCGGGCGCAGCACCAGCCGTTCCGTGACCAGCACAGGGCAGTCTATGACCGGACTCTCGTCCTCGTCGTCTTCCCGTTCGGCAACCATCGTTCAGTCCTCCAGAAACGAAAAAGGGGAGATGGCGGCCCATCTCCCCTGATCCTTTTCCGGCCTGATCCTTTTGGACTGTCCGGACACCGGTTCCCGAGATGGGGCGCCGGTGTTTGGTGTCGCGGTTCCGGCTTATTCCGCAGCGTCCCGAATCGGGTTCACCGATACGTAGGTTCGGCCGTTGGCTTTGCGGGCAAACGACACCGCACCGGCCTCGGTCGCGAAAAGGGTATGGTCCTTGCCCATGCCGACATTCACGCCCGGATGCCACTTGGTGCCGCGTTGACGGATGATGATGTTGCCCGGAATCACGGCTTCGCCGCCGAACTTCTTGACGCCGAGGCGCTTGGATTCGGAATCGCGACCGTTGCGCGAGGAACCGCCAGCTTTCTTGTGTGCCATGGGTTTTCTCCTTCAGTTCCTGGATTATTCGCCTTCGGCCTGGGCCTGGGCTTCCTGGTCGACCTTGGCGCGCGGGGGCTTGCCGGCCAGCAGCTCCTTGGCCTGGGCGACCCACTCCTCGCGCTCGATGCGGCCGCCGAGCGAAAGGTCCTCGTCGAGCTTGGCGACGTCCTTCTTCTTCAGCGTCGCGATCTGCTTCAGCGAGGTGATGCCGGCCTCGGCCAGCTTGTCCTTGAGCACCGGGCCGACGCCCGAGATCAGCGAGACGTCGTCGGCGATGTCCGCCGCGGCTTCCTTCTTCGGGGCGGCCTTCTTCGACGGCTTGGCGCCGGCTACGAGGATCTCCGAGATGCGCACGGTGGTCAGCAGCTGGCGATGGCCGCGCTTGCGGCGCGAATTCTGGCGGCGGCGCTTCTTGAACGCGATGACGGTCTTGGCCTTGCCCTGATCGACGACCTCGACAGCGACGGACGCGCCGTCGACGAAGGGAGCGCCGATGGTGACGTCTTCGCCTTCGCCATAGGCGAGGACGGAGCCGAGAGTGACGATCTCGCCGACTTCGCCGGCGACCTTCTCGATCCTGATGACGTCTTCGGCGGCGACGCGGTACTGCTTACCGCCGGTCTTGATGACTGCGAACATGTCTTGCCTTTCGCTGTTCGGTCCGGCCTCTTCGAGGACCGCGTGTGCGGTCGGGCCGTCTTCTTGTCAGTCGGTTGCGGGTGAACGTCCTGCCGGCTCGCGCCACGCATGAAACGACCGGCGCGGAGAGACTCCACGCCGGATTTGTGGCTGCCGATACAGGAGGGGCGGCCCTGAGTCAAGCAAATGCCGGCATTCGGCAGCCGGAGCGGGGCCGGATCAGGGGTCGCCGGGCGACGAGCGCCGCCCCGCGCCCATCCCCATGCCCATTCCCATCCCCATGCCGCCGCCGCCCATGCCGTCGCCCCCGCCCTGCCGGCCGCCGCCTTCCCTGCCGCGCTCGCCACCCTCCCGGCCGCCGCGCCCGCTGCCCGGCCGGGCCGGGCCCTGCGCCGGGATCGCGACGTCGGCGGGAAGCGCCTCCAGCCCGAGCGCCTTGCGGATATAGGCGCGCAGCGAGACGACGAGCTCCGCCGTCTGGATCGGATGGCCGGCGGCGAGCTGGGCCGCTGCGTTGCCGGCGAGGCGCACATGCTCCTCGGTGCCGAGCAGGAGCACGTCCGACAGCGCCGCCTCGACCGCGTCGCGCCTCTGGATGCGCCGTTCGATCACCGCGGCGGGCAGAACGCCGGCGCCCTGCGGCGAAAGGCCGGAGGTCTCCACCGTCACCTCGTCGCCATCCGTCTCGCCATTTGCCTCGCCTGGCGCGGCGTCGCCTTCGGGCGCGACCGTTTCCGGCGGCGCCGCCTCGGAAAGATAACTGCGCCGCGAGCGCGGATCGACCCGGAGCGTGCCGGTGAACGACCCGCCCAGCACCTTGTAGGCGGCGATCAGGGTGCGCAGGCGCTCGTTGATCTGGCGGTTCATCCGCTGCTGGCGCTGCTGCACCGTCATCAGCATCAGCACGCGCATCCCCATGCCCATCAGCATGAACAGCGCGAAGCCGAGCAGGGTCGTCATGACGCCGTGCCACGAACTGAAATCGAGAAAGCGCATGGCGTTTTTCGTCTCCTCTTGCCGCTCCCGCCGGGGCGCCAGAGTAGTGAGAACGGGCCGCCCGCCGCAAGCGGCAAGCGCCGGCCGGTTTGCGGCCCGGCCCGCGAGGGTATAGGACCCTTCCCGCAAACGGATATCACGGGCGAGAGGGCGATGGCTGACGACGACTATATCTATGACGAGGCTTCCGGCGAGTGGCTGCCGGCGTCCGAGGTGGCGGCGCGCACTGTCGCCGGCGCCGAGGTCCGGGATGCAATGGGCAACCTCCTCGCCGACGGCGACTCGGTCGTCCTCGTCAAGGACCTGAAGGTCAAGGGCGCGGGCCAGACGCTGAAGCAGGGAACGGTGATCCGCTCGATCCGGCTGACCGACAACCCGGACGAGATCGACTGCCGCCACGAGGCGATCAAGGGACTGGTGCTGCGCACGGAGTTCGTGCGCAAGCGCTAGGCGACTCCGGGGCGCTGAACCCTACACCGCCGCCGAGTGCCGCGCGGTGCCCTTGGCGAGGTAGCCGTCGAAGCGGGCGGCGACGAGCCGCACCAGCGGCTTCCTGGCCTCGGGGACGACGAAGAGGTCGCCCTGCCTGACGAGCGCGGCCTCCGGCTTCTCCTCCGCGATCAGCGCGGCTTCGGCGAGGACCGGCGTCGCCGCCTGCCCGAAGCGGGCGGACGCCTCGGCGGCCGAGAAGGCGAAATCGCACATCAGCCGCTCGATGACCCAGGCGCGCAGCCGGTCGTCGTCGGAAAGCGCGATGCCGCGGGCGATGGCGAGGCCGCCCTCGTCGGCGCGGCGCTGGTACTCGCCGGTCGCGGTGATGTTCTGGGCATAGCCCTGGCGATAGCGGCTGACCGAGGACGGGCCGAGGCCGATCAGCGTCTCGCAGCCGTCGTCGGTATAGCCCTGGAAGTTGCGCTTCAGCGCGCCGGACGCGGCGGCCTTGGCGAGCGAATCGCCCGGCAGCGCGAAATGGTCGAGGCCGATGGCGTCGTAGCCGGCGCGGCGGATGACCTCGGCGGCGGCGAGCGACTGCGCCAGCCGCTCCTCGGTGCCGGGCAGCGCCTCCTCGTCGATCATGGTCTGGTGCTTCTTGAACCAGGGCACATGGGCATAGCCGAACAGGGCGATGCGCTCGGGGCGCAGCGACAGCACCTTCTCCACCGTGGCGACGACGCTGTCACAGGTCTGGTGCGGCAGGCCGTAGAGGATGTCGAGATTGACCGAGGCGACACCGCGGGCGCGCAGGCCGTCGATCACCTCTTTCGTGTCCTCGAAGCTCTGGTCGCGGTTGATCGCCTTCTGCACCTTCTCCTCGAAATCCTGGATGCCGAGGCTGGCGCGGGTCATGCCGATGTCGGCGAAGGCGTCGAGCCGGCTCTCGTCCATGTCGTTGGGGTCGATCTCGACCGAGATCGAGGCATCGGGCAGGAAGGTGAAGTTTTTCCGCAGCGCGGCCATCAGGTCGCGCATGTCGTCGGGCGCGACGAGGGTGGGCGAGCCGCCGCCGAAATGCAGCGCGGCGACCCTGGCGCGGTCGCCGACCTGTCCCGCGACCGTGCGAATCTCGCGGTGCAGGCTCTCGAGGAACGTCGCCACCGGCTTGTAGTGCCGCGTCTGCTTGGTGTGGCAGGCGCAGAACCAGCACAGCCGGTCGCAGAACGGGACATGGATATAAAGAGACAGCCGCTCGCCGGCGGGAATCGCCGAAATCCAGCCCTCGACCGTTGCCGCGTCGACCCCCGGATGGAAGTGCGGCGCGGTGGGATAGCTGGTGTAGCGCGGGGCGGTGTCGGCCTGGAGCGGCGCGTTCATGGGGCATGGTCCTTCTCAACCCGTCCCTTCTCGCCCGGGGAGGGGGTGGCGTCCTTGACTTTTGTCAAGTATCCTCCCCGGGCAGACAATGTGACGCGGGACGTGCGGCATCGAAGATGCTAGGAGAGGCGGGCCGTTCCCTGACGAGGCGATCGTGCGTAGCGACACCCAGACCGACGACATCCCCGTTCTCTGCGCCTCCTGCGAAGCGCGCCACCGCGGCATCTGCGCCGCGCTCGACGCCGCGCAGCTCATCGCGCTGGCGCGTTCCTCGCACAAGCACCGCGCCGGCGAGGGCGAGGAGCTGGTGGGCGAGGCCGAGCACATCGAGAGCTATTCCAACGTCCTTTCGGGCGTGGTCAAGCTGACCAAGACGCTGTCGGACGGCCGCCAGCAGATCGTCGGCCTGCGCTTCCCGTCCGATTTCCTCGGCCGTCCGTTCCGGGTCGAGAGCAAGCTCAACGCCGAGGCCGCGACCAAGGTGTCGCTGTGCTCGTTCCCGCGCGGGGCGATCGAGCGGATGATGAAGGAGCAGCCCGACCTCGAGCACCGGCTGTTGCAGCAGACTCTGAAGGAGCTCGACGAGGCGCGCGAGTGGATGGTGACGCTCGGCCGCAAGACCGCGGCCGAGAAGGTGGCCAGCTTCCTGCTGCTGATTGCCCGCAACATCGACCCGACCGTCGCCGAGAGCAGGCAGTCGGTGGTGTTCGAGCTGCCGCTGACCCGCGCCGACATCGCCGACTTCCTCGGCCTGACGATCGAGACGGTCAGCCGCCAGTTCACCCGGCTGCGCGCCGACGGGATCATCTCCATCGAGAACAACCGCCACGTCACCGTGCCGAACGTGGCGCGTCTGGAGGCCCGCTCAGGCGGGTGAGCGGGGCGAGATCCGGGCGCGTCAGCCCGGCATGTCGCGCGCCAGCACGGGAATCACGTGCTCTCGCTCGAAGGCGATGTGGCGGCGCATCGCCTCGAAGAAGGCACGCAGCATGAAGCCCAACGCCTCGGGGTTATCGATACGCGAGCCGTGGCCGATGGCGAAGAGGATGTCGGCGAGGTCCTGCGCCGCGCATTCGTCCTCGACATGCTCGGCCTTGAGCCGGCGGATCGAGGCGTCGCCGACCGAGGGCGGCACGGTGGCGGCGGCGAAGGCCGGGAAGACGAACTCCTCCTCGTAGGCGTGGCTCTCCTGCAGCATCGGCACGATGCGCTCGGCGATGGCGAGGCACAGCGCGCGCTCGACCCTGTGCGGCAGCCCGTCGGCGATCTGCTCGAGCTCGTCGCACAGATGCAGCTTCTCGTCGTGGGCGCGGCCGAGATCGAGGCAGGGAATGCTGCGGCCGGGCAGGCACGCGGCGGAGACCGGGCAGGTGTCCGGAACGTCGCAAAGGAAGCCCCCGCCGTCCTTTCCCGCCGTCACCGTCATGCCTCCGCATCGTTTTCGCTGCTATCGCGCTGCAATGACAGACAATTGGCCGAAAAACCTTGATCCAGGTCAAGGCACGACGACCGCGGGAGGAGGAAAGGCTTCCATAGGAGAAGCCGTCCTCATATCAACCACGGCTTCACCAAGCCGAAACGCCGCCGATCAGGGGACGGGACTATGAAATTTGCAGCTGAGATATTCGGCGTAGGGCTGTTCGCCTTCGTCGCGCTCATGGGAGCCGCGTTCGCGGCGGACGACCTGTTCCAGCAGCACATGTGGGTGCTGTTTTTCACGCTCGTGGTCTTCGCCACGCTTCTGATGCGCCGCACCAGCTTCGCGCCGGCGGCCGCGGGAGCGGACGATCCGTCCGCCTACATGGACGGGCCGATCCGCTACGGCGCCATCGCCACCACCTTCTGGGGCGTGGTCGGCTTCCTCGTCGGCGTCGTCGTGGCGCTCCAGCTCGCCTTTCCCGAGCTCAATCTCGAGCCGTGGTTCACCTTCGGCCGGATGCGGCCGCTGCATACCTCGGCGGTGATCTTCGCCTTCGGCGGCAACGCGCTGATCGCCACCTCCTTCTACGTGGTGCAGCGCACGAGCCGCGCGCGGCTGTTCGGCGGCAACCTCGCCTGGTTCGTGTTCTGGGGCTACCAGCTCTTCATCATCATGGCGGCGACCGGCTACCTCCTCGGCATCACCCAGAGCCGCGAATATGCCGAGCCGGAATGGTATGTCGACATCTGGCTGACCATCGTCTGGGTCGCCTATCTCCTGGTGTTCCTCGGCACGATCCTGAAGCGCAAGGAACCGCACATCTACGTCGCCAACTGGTTCTACCTGTCGTTCATCGTCACCATCGCGATGCTGCACGTGGTCAACAACCTGGCGGTGCCGGTCTCCATCGTCGGGATCAAGAGCTATTCGGCGTTCTCGGGCGTGCAGGACGCGCTGACCCAGTGGTGGTACGGCCACAACGCGGTCGGCTTCTTCCTCACCGCCGGCTTCCTCGGCATGATGTACTATTTCGTGCCCAAGCAGGCCGAGCGGCCGGTCTATTCCTACCGGCTGTCGATCATCCATTTCTGGGCGCTGATCTTCCTCTACATCTGGGCCGGCCCGCACCACCTGCACTACACCGCGCTGCCCGACTGGGCGCAGACACTCGGCATGGTGTTCTCGGTGATGCTGTGGATGCCCTCCTGGGGCGGCATGATCAACGGCCTGATGACGCTGTCGGGCGCCTGGGACAAGGTGCGCACCGACCCGATCATCCGCATGATGGTGGCGGCGATCGCCTTCTACGGCATGGCCACCTTCGAGGGGCCGATGATGTCGATCAAGGCGGTGAACTCGCTGTCGCACTACACCGACTGGACCATCGGCCACGTCCATTCCGGCGCGCTGGGCTGGAACGGCCTCATCACCTTCGCCGCGCTCTACTACATGGTGCCGCGCCTGTGGGGCCGCCAGCGGCTCTATTCGCTCCGCCTCGTGTCCTGGCACTTCTGGCTCGCCATGCTCGGCATCGTCGTCTACGCGGCGGTGATGTGGGTGTCGGGCATCATGCAGGGCCTGATGTGGCGCGAATACGACGAGCAGGGCTTCCTGGTCTACTCGTTCGCCGAAACGGTCTCGGCCATGCATCCCTACTATCTGGCCCGCGCGCTGGGCGGCGCGCTGTTCCTCGCCGGGGCGCTGGTCATGGCCTACAATCTGACCATGACCATCCTCGGCCACGAGCGCGAGGAAGAGCCGATCGGCGGCGCCGCCGCGAAGCCCGTCCTCCAGCCCGCCGAATAGGAGCCGACAATGGCACTCATTGACAAACACAAGCTCATCGAGCGCAACGCCACGCTGCTCCTGGCCGGCTCGCTTTTCGTCGTCACCATCGGCGGCATCGTCGAGATCGTGCCGCTGTTCTACCTCGAGAACACGATCGAGAAGGTGGAGGGCATGCGGCCCTACTCGCCGCTGGAACTGGCCGGGCGCAACATCTACATCCGCGAGGGCTGCTACACCTGCCACTCGCAGATGATCCGCCCGTTCCGCGACGAGGTCGAGCGCTACGGCCATTACAGCCTCGCCGCGGAATCGATGTACGACCATCCGTTCCAGTGGGGATCGAAGCGGACGGGGCCGGACCTCGCCCGCGTCGGCGACCGCTACTCCAACGAGTGGCACGTCCAGCACCTGATCGACCCGCGCTCCGTGGTGCCGGAATCGGTCATGCCGACCTACGCCTTCCTCAAGGATACGCCGCTGTCGGTCCGCAACTTCTCGACCCATCTCGTGGCCAACGCCCGCGTCGGCGTGCCCTACACCGAGGAGATGATCGAGAACGCCGAGGCCGACCTGCGCGCCCAGGCCGACCCGAACGCAGACACGAGCGGGCTCGAGGCGCGCTACCCGAAGGCCAAGCTCGGCGATTTCGACGGCGACCCGGCGCGGCTGACCGAGATGGACGCGCTGGTCGCCTACCTTCAGATGCTCGGCACGCTGGTCGATTTCTCGACCTACGACGAAGCCGCCGGCTACCGATAGGAGGGACGGATGGAAACCTACACCGCATTGCGACAGTTCGCCGATTCGTGGGCCCTGCTCGCCATGACGATTTTCTTCGTCGGCGTGGTGGTCTTCACCTTCCGCCCCGGCAGCCGAAAGCAGGCCGAAGAGGCCGCGCGCATCCCCCTCAAGGACGACTGACATGAGCGAGAAACATATCGACGAGATTTCCGGCGTCGAGACAACCGGCCATGAGTGGGACGGCATCCGCGAGCTGGACAACCCGATGCCGCGCTGGTGGCTGTGGACCTTCTACGCCACCATCGTCTGGGGCCTCGCCTACACGATCGCCTATCCGGCCTGGCCGCTGATCTCGTCGGCGACGACGGGCGTGCTGGAATGGTCGAGCCGCGGCGACCTGCGCGCCGAGCTCGACGTCGCCGAGGCGACAAGGGCCGAATACGCCGCCCGCGTCGCCGAGCTGCCGATCGAGGAGATCCTGGCCGACGACACGCTGCGCCAGTTCGCCAATTCGGCGGGCGCGGCGGCCTTCCGCGTCAACTGCGTCCAGTGCCACGGCTCGGGCGCGTCCGGCTCGCCCGGTTATCCCAACCTCAACGACGACGAGTGGCTGTGGGGCGGCACGGCGGAGGACATCCGCCTGACCATCGCCCACGGCGTGCGCTTCGCCGGCGACGACGACACGCGCTACTCGGAGATGACGGCCTTCGCCGAGATCCTCGACCGCGACGAGACGATGACGGTGGCGACCTATGTCAAGTCGCTGTCGGAGGGCGGCGACCTCGCCGGGCCGGGCGCCGAGCTCTACGCCGACAACTGCGCCTCCTGCCACGGCGAGACCGGCAAGGGCGAGCCCGCCCTCGGCGCGCCGGACCTGACCGACGCGATCTGGCTCTACGGCTCGGACCTTGGCGAGATCGCGGCGCAGATCCGCGCGCCCAAGCACGGCGTCATGCCGGCCTGGCAGGCGCGGCTCGGCGAGACCACCGTCAAGGAGCTTGCCGTCTACGTCCATTCGCTCGGCGGCGGGCAGTAGGACAACCCGGGGCCGATCCCGGCAAACGGGGCGGCCGAGAAGAGGGGGGAGGAGGCCGGTGCGGCTTTTTGGCCGCGCCGGCCTTCATGGCTTCCGGGCGCGTGCCCGTCTTGATATGGATCAAGGCCAGGCGAGGAGATCGGGCGCATTTGCAGAGCAGGCGGACTGCCCCGTCCGCAGGAGAATGCCATGACAACCACGTCCGCCGAGGTTGAACGGCACGACGCAGAAGCCGTCAACTCGGCCAAGGTGCGCCAGCCGCTCTACGCAGCCCGCAAGAAGATCTTCCCCAAGCGCGCCTCGGGCCAGTTCCGCCGTTTCAAGTGGCTGGTTATGTTCGTGACCCTCGGCATCTACTACCTGACGCCGTGGCTGCGCTGGGACCGCGGGCCGCACGCGCCGGACCAGGCGGTGCTGGTAGACCTCGCCAACCGCCGCTTCTATTTCTTCTTCATCGAGATCTGGCCGCAGGAATTCTTCATCGTCGCGGGCCTCCTCGTCATGGCGGGGCTGGGGCTCTTCCTCGTCACCTCGACGGTCGGCCGCGCCTGGTGCGGCTACACCTGCCCGCAGACGGTGTGGGTCGACCTCTTCCTCGTCGTCGAGCGCGCGATCGAGGGCGACCGCAACGCCCGCATGAAGCTCGACAAGGAACCGTGGAGCCCGCGCAAGGCGGCGCTGCGCGTGGCCAAGCACGCGACCTGGGTGGTGATCGCGGTGGCGACGGGCGGCGCGTGGATCTTCTACTTCGCCGACGCGCCGACGCTGCTTCTCGATTTCGTCACCGGCCATGCCGCGCCGGTCGCCTACATGACGGTCGCGCTGCTCACCGCCACCACCTACACCTTCGGCGGGCTGATGCGCGAGCAGGTCTGCACCTATATGTGCCCGTGGCCGCGCATCCAGGCGGCGATGCTCGACGAGAACTCGCTGACCGTCACCTACAACGACTGGCGCGGCGAGCCGCGCACGCGCGGCACCAAGAAGGCGCTGGCCTCCGGCCGCGCCGCCGGCGACTGCGTCGATTGCAACGCCTGCGTCGTCGTCTGCCCGATGGGCATCGACATCCGCGACGGCCAGCAGCTCGAATGCATCACCTGCGCGCTGTGCATCGACGCGTGCGACGCGGTGATGGACAAGCTCGGTCGCGCGCGCGGTCTGATCTCCTACGCGACGCTCGCCGACTACAACGCCAACATGGCGGTGGTGACCGGCGGCGGCAGCCACGCCATCGACCCGACGCTCGTCCACAAGCCGGACGGCTCGCTCGCCGACGGCATCGTGCCGTTCCACCTGAAGCGCATCTTCCAGCCGCGCGTCTTCGTCTACTTCGTCGGCTGGGCGCTGATCGGCGTCGCGCTGATCTACGCGCTGATGGTGCGCGACAAGCTCGAGGTCAACGTCCTGCACGACCGCAACCCGCAATATGTCGTCCTCTCGGACGGCGCGATCCGCAACGGCTACACGGTCAAGCTGCTCAACAAGATCGCCCAGCCGCGCGCGGTCACGGTCTCGCTCGACGGGTTGCCGGGAGGCGAGATGAGTGTCGTCGGCCTCGACCATGGCGAGGGCCGGGCCTTCGCCGTCGCGCTGGAGCCGGACAGGCTGAAGACGCTGAAGATTTACGTGCGCCAGCCGCGCGACCTGATCGACGGCCGGGTCCAGAACTTCCGTTTCCTTGTCGTCGACGCGGAAAACGGCGAGAATGCCGCCTACACCGCGAACTTCGACGCACCGGAGTGACGACGATGGACATGACGAGGAAGGACGGGCGCCCCGCCAAGACCCGCGAATTCACCGGCAGGCACATGCTGGCGATCATGTTCGCCTTCTTCGGCGTCATCATCGCCGTCAATCTGACGATGGCGACCTTCGCCCGCACCAGCTGGTCGGGCCTCGTGGTGAAGAACTCCTACGTCGCCGGACAGGAGTTCAACCGCAAGGCCGAGGAAGGGCGCGAGCAGGCCGCGCTCGGCTGGACGCCGGCCTTCGCCATCGAGGAGGGCGTGCTGCGCTTCTCGCTGACCGACGCCGAGGGTCGCCCGGTGCGGCTTGAAAGCGGGATCGCCGACCTGCGCCGGCCGGTCGGCGACGCCGACGACACGGAGGTGGCGCTGGCCGTCTCCGGCGACGGGCTCGAGGCGCGGCTCGGCGTCGAGGACGGCGCGTGGATCGTCGAGATCCATGCCACAGCCGGGGCCGAGGCCGGGCTCGAACGGCCGTGGCGCGAGACGCGGCGCGTCCAGCTTCGCGGAGGCAACGCGCGATGAGCTGCTGCGCGCCGGGGGCGGAGGGTTTCGCCGGCGGCGTCATGGCGCTGCCCTCCGACGACGAGGTCCGCTTCTCGGCGCGCGATCTCGGCGATGGGGTCCGTCAGGCCGAGTTCTCGGTGCCGGCGGTGCATTGCGGCGCCTGCATCCAGACCATCGAATCGAACCTTTCCAAGCTCGCCGGCATCGAGGCCGCGCGCGTCAACCTGTCGACGCGGCGGGTCACCGTGCGCTGGCGCGGCGAGGCGCTGCCGCCGGTGGTGGCGACGCTGGCGCGGCTCGGCTACGCGCCGACCGTGTTCGACGAGCCGGAAGGGCGCAAGGACCGCACGCTGTCCGAGCTGCTGGTCGCCGTCGCCGTCTCTGGCTTCGCGGCCGGCAACATCATGCTGCTCTCCGTCTCGGTCTGGTCGGGGGCGGAGGGCGCGACGCGCGACCTCTTCCACTGGGTCTCGGCGCTGATCGCGCTGCCGGCGATGATCTTCGCCGGGCGCATCTACTATCGCTCGGCCTGGGGCGCGCTGAGATACGGGCGCATGAACATGGACGTGCCGATCGCCATCGGCATCACCATGGCCTACGCCTTAAGCCTCTACGAGACGATCCATTCGGGCCGGCACGCCTATTTCGACGCCTCGGTAACGCTGCTGTTCTTCCTGCTGATCGGGCGCACGCTCGACCACGTGATGCGCGAGCGGGCGCGCACCGCCGTGCGCGGGCTGGCGCGGCTCGCGCCGCGCGGCGCGCTGGTGATCGCCGCCGACGGCAGCCGCGACTATCGCCCGATCAGCGAGATCGAGCCGGGCATGCGCATCCTCGTCGCCGCCGGCGAGCGCATCCCGGTCGACGCGGCGATCGAGCGCGGGGCCTCCGACATCGACCGCTCGCTGGTGACGGGCGAGAGCGCGCCGCAGCGGGTGGCCGAAGGCGATCCGATCCAGGCCGGCACGCTCAACCTGACCGGGCCGCTGACGCTGCGCGCCGCGGCGAAGGCCGAGGATTCGTTCCTCGCCGAGATGCTGCGGATGATGGAGGCGGCCGAGGGCGGCCGCGCCCGCTACCGCCGCATCGCCGACCGGGTTTCCGCCGCCTACGCGCCCGTGGTGCACCTGACGGCGCTTGTCACCTTCGTCGGCTGGATGGCCTACACCGGCGGCGACTGGCACCAGGCGATCACCGTCGCCATCGCGGTCCTCATCATCACCTGCCCGTGCGCGCTCGGCCTTGCCGTGCCCATCGTGCAGGTCGTGGCCGCGCGCCGGCTGTTCGAGCACGGCATCATGGTGCGCGACGGCGGGGCTATGGAGCGGCTGGCCGAGGCCGACGTCGCCGTCTTCGACAAGACCGGCACGCTGACGCTCGGCCATCCGCGCCTCCAGAATGCGCGGGAGATCGCGCCCGAGGCGCTGGCGGCGGCGGCCGCGCTCGGCGCGCATTCGCGCCACCCGCTGTCGCAGGCCGTCGCGCTCTATGACGAGGGCGCCGGGCCGCAATTCGACGGAATCTCCGAGCTGCCGGGCCTCGGCATCGAGGGACGGGCCGGCGGCGCGCTGTGGCGGCTCGGCCGCGCCAGCTGGGCGGCCGGCGGGGCGGCGCAGGAAGAAGGCACGGTGTTGGCGCGCGACGGCGTCGTGCTCGCCCGCTTCGCGTTCGAGGACGCGATCCGCACTGATGCCAAAGAGGCGCTGGCCGAGATCGAGGACCGGCTCGGCCCGGTCGAGATGCTGTCGGGCGACACGCTGGCCGCCTGCCGGCGCGTCGCCGACCGGCTCTCCATCGCCCATGTCGAGGCGAACCTGATGCCGGCGGGCAAGGTGGCGCGCATCGAGGCGCTGGCGCGGGAAGGCCGCAAGGTGCTGATGGTCGGCGACGGGCTGAACGATGCGCCCGCGCTCGGCGCGGCGCACGTCTCCATCGCCCCGGCGACCGCCGCCGACATCGGCCGCAACGCCGCCGATTTCGTCTTCCTGCGCGAGAGCCTGTCGGCGATTCCGATCGCGCTCGACGTGTCGCGCCGCGCCGGCCGGCTGATCCGCCAAAACCTCGTCCTCGCCATCGTCTACAACCTCTTCGCTGTGCCGATCGCCATCTTCGGCTATGTCACGCCGCTGGTCGCGGCGGTCGCCATGTCCACCTCCTCGATCATCGTCATCGCCAATGCCCTGCGGCTGGGAGGGAAGCGGGCATGAGCATGCTCATCTACCTGATCCCGGTGGCGCTGTTCCTCGGCGGGCTGGCGCTCGTCTCCTTCCTGTGGGCGGTGCGGAGCGGCCAGTACGAGGACCTCGACGGCGCGGCCGAGCGGGTGCTGTTCGACGACAGGGACGAGAGCGAGCCGGCCGCGAAGCCCTGACGGCGAATCCTTTTGCGCCGGCCTCTTGGCCCGCGGTGCGATCTTCCGTTCTTGGGGCCGGGCGCGCCATGCCGTTCCTTGTCCGCTCGCCTGCCCTTGTCGGATAGTGGACGTGGACCTAGCGCGCGCCACGCGGCGGGTTCATGGTCGCAGCCTTCCATATCTGTGACAGCGAGCACGAGGATGATCCCGTTCCGGTTTTCGCGCCGCACGGTCCTTCAGGGAACCGCGCTTCTTCTCGCCTCGACGGCGATGCCCTCGCTTCTGCTCGCTCAAGGCGGCGGCGAGGGCGGCCGGCTGGTCGTCGCCGCCGATTCCGAGCCGCGCAACCTCAACCCGGCCATCGTCGCCTCCAACGGCGTCTTCTTCATCGCTTCGAAGGTGATCGAGCCGCTGGCCGAGGCTTCCTTTGACGGCCCGGACGGGCTGGCGCCGCGCCTTGCCGTGGCGTGGGAGGGGTCGGATGACGGGCTGTCCGCGACGTTCCGCCTGCGCGAAGGGGTGCGCTGGCACGACGGCGCGCCCTTCACCTCGGCCGATGTCGCCTTTTCGGCGCTGAAGGTGTGGAAGCCGTTGCAGAATCTCGGCCGCCTCGTCTTCGCCAATCTCGAAGCCGTCGACACGCCCGACGAGCTGACCGCGATCTTCCGCTTCTCGAAGCCGACGCCGTTCCAGCTGATCCGCAACGCGCTGCCGGTCGTTTCGAGCGTGGTGGCCAGGCATGTCTTCGAGAACGAAGCCGATATCGCCGCGAGCCCGCTGAACAACCAGCTCGTCGGCACCGGGCCGTTCCGGCTCATTGAGCACCGGCCGGGCGAGTACTATCTTCTCGAACGCAACCCCGATTATTGGGGCGAGGGGGAACCGAAGCTCGAGCAGATCGTCTTCCGCGTCCTGCCCGACCGCGCGGCCGCCGCCGGCGCGCTGGAGGCCGGGGAGATCCATCTCGCCGCCTTCAGCCAGGTGCCGCTGACCGATCTCGACCGCATTTCGAAGGTCGAGGGGCTGACGGTCCACACGAAAGGCTATGAGGGGCTGACCTACCAGCTCGGCGTCGAGATCAACCATCGCCGCGAGGAGCTGGCTGACCTTGCCGTGCGGCGGGCCATCGCCCACGCCATCGACCGCGATTTCGTCGTGCGCACCATCTTTCTCGGCCATGCCGAGGCGTCGACCGGCATCGTGCCGAAGAACGCGCCGGAATTCTACGAGCCGGATGTCGAGACCTATGCGTTCGACGTCGACAGGGCCAACGCGCTGCTCGACGAGGCCGGCTATCCGCGCGGGGCGAACGGGACGCGCTTCTCCGTGCGTCTTTTGCCGGCTCCCTATTTTACCGAGACGCGGCAGTTCGGCGATTATCTGCGGCAGGCGCTCGCGGCCATCGGCATCGACGCCACGGTCGTCAACAACGATCCCGCCGCGCACCAGAAGGCGATCTATACCGACCACGATTTCGACCTTGCCGTGGTGCCGAGCGTGTTCCGTGGCGACCCGGCGATCTCGACCACCATCCTCGTCAGGAGCGGAACGCCGGCCGGCGTGCCGTTCTCCAACCAGGGCGGCTACGAGAACGCGGCGCTCGACGCGCTGATCGACGAAGCGGCGGAAACGGTCGACACGGCGGCGCGGACGGCGCTCTATCGCGAGTTCCAGCGGCTGGTGGCGCGGGACTTGCCGCTCATCAGCGTCGCCGAATGGGGCTTTACCACTGTGGCCAGCGACAAGGTGCGGAACGTCTCCAACAATCCGCGCTGGGCCGTCTCCAACTGGGCGGATACGGAACTGGAATCGTGATAGGCTGGCGGCGTCCGCCTTGAGCTTCCAGCCGCGCATGATTGAGACGCCTTTCGAATTCGACCTGCAGCGCATGACCCACGCGCGCCTGCGCCGCCCCTCACCTGCCTGCCGGCATCCTCTCCCCGTGAACGGGGAGAGGAGACGCTGCCGCGACCTCGCCGCTTCCCCTTCTCCCCGTTCACGGGGAGAAGGTGCCCGAAGGGCGGATGAGGGGCGGCGGCGGCGTGACCGGAAAGCCGCCCGCCGTCGCCCGGCTCGACCGGCATGAGCCGAACCTTCCGCCTTTTCAGGCGCCGCGTCCTCACCGCCGTCCCGGTGCTGGCGCTCGTCGTCGCCGGGGCGTTCCTGCTCACCGAGGCCGCGCCCGGCGATGCGGTCGACGCCTATCTCCTCTCCATCGGCGGCGGCGACCCCGCCCTCGTCGCCGCCTTGCGCGAAGACTGGGGGCTGGACGGCTCGGTCATGGCGCGGCTCGCGCTCTACCTCACCTCGCTGGCGCGGCTCGATCTCGGCTGGTCGCTCGCCTTCGGCCGGCCGGTGCTCGACCTCGTGCTCGAGCGCCTGCCGGCGACGCTGTGGCTGATGGGATCGGCGGTGGCGCTATCCTTCACCCTCGGCTCCGGCCTCGGCATCCTCGCCGGCATGCGGCCGGGAAGCGCGCTCGACCGGGCGCTCTCGACCGGCTCGCTGGCGCTCTACGCCGTGCCCGGCTTCTGGCTCGGGCTGGTGTTGATTGTCGTCTTTTCCGTGCAGCTCCGCTGGTTCCCGACCGCGGGACTGGAGACCATCGCTTCCGGCAAGACGGGCCTCGCCCGCGTCCGCGACATCGCTTGGCACCTCGCCCTGCCGGTCGCCGCGCTCGCCATGATCTATCTCGCGCTCTTCCTGCGCATGATGCGCGCCGGCATGGCCGAGGCGTGGCGGCAGGACTATGCGCTGGCGGCGCGGGCGCGCGGGCTCGGGCGGCTGCGCATCGCGCTCGCCCACGTCGCGCGCAACGCGCTTCTGCCGCTTGTCACCATGCTCGGGCTTCAGGCGGCGTCGATGCTCGGCGGCAGCGTCATCATCGAGAGCGTGTTCGCCATTCCCGGCTTCGGCCGGCTGGCGCAGGAGGCGGTGGCCGCGCGCGACGCGCCGCTGCTCGCCGGCATCATCCTCGTCAGCGCCGTCATGGTCGTTCTCGTCAATCTCGCGGTCGACCTCGCCTATGCGGCGCTCGACCCGCGCGTCGGCACGGGCGAGGCGGCGTCGTGAGCGTCCTTGCCCGCCTTCTCCGCTCCCGCGAGGGCGTCGCCGGCCTCGCCTTGCTGGCGCTGCCGGTGCTGGCGGCGCTTCTTGCGCCGTACCTCTTTCCCGGCGATCCGCTGGCGATAAGGGGGCCGGCGCTGGTGGCGCCGCTTGCCGATCCCGCCTTCCCGCTCGGCACCGACCGGCTGGGGCGCGACGTGCTGGCGGGCCTCCTTCACGGCGCGCGCGCCTCGCTCGTCGTCGGGCTGGCGACGGCGCTGGTCGCGGCCGTGGCCGGCGCGCTCGTCGGCACCGTCGCCGGCTTTGCCGGCGGCCTCGTCGACGAGGCGCTGATGCGGCTGACGGAAGCGTTCCAGACCGTGCCGGGCTTCCTGCTCGCGCTCGCCTTCGTTTCCGTCGCCGGCGCGTCGCTGCCGGTCGTCGTCTTCGCGATCGCGCTCGGCGCGTGGACCGGGCCGGCGCGGCTGGCGCGGGCCGAAGTGCTGTCGATCCGCGAGCGCGATTACGTCGCGGCCGCCCGCGTCGTCGGCATGCGGCCGGCGGAAATCGCGCTGCGCGAGGTGCTGCCCAACGCGCTGCCGCCGGTGCTGGCGCTCGCCTCGGTCATCGTCGCCAACGCCATCCTCGTCGAGGCGGCGCTGTCGTTCCTCGGCCTCGGCGACCCCAACATCGTCACCTGGGGGTCGATGATCGCCGAGGGGCGCAACGTGCTGCGCTCCGCGCCCTTCCTGTCCATCGTGCCGGGGCTCGGCCTCGTCGTCACCGTGCTCGGCGTCTACCTTCTCTCCGAAGGGCTGGCCGAGGCGCTGGCCGTGCGAAAGGTGCGGGCATGAGCGCGCCGCTCGTGACCTTGCGCGGGCTTGCCGTTTTCTATGCCGGGTCATCGCTGCCGGCGCTCGCCGGGATCGACCTCGACATCGGCCGGGGCGAGACGCTGGCGGTGATCGGCGAGAGCGGGTCGGGCAAGTCGACGCTGGCGCTGGCGCTGGCCGGCCTGCTGCCGGACGACGCCGCCGTTGCCGGCCGGATCGACGGGCCGGGCTTCACGCGCCCGCCGCGCCCGGGGCGCGACATCGGCTTCGTGTTCCAGGACGCGGGCGCGAGCTTGAACCCGGTGCGCCGCGTCGGCGCGCAGGTGGCCGAGGTGGCGCGGGTCCATCTCGGCCTCTCGCGACCGGCGGCGCGCGGCCATGCGCTCGACCTCTTCCAGCGGGTGCGCCTGTCCGACCCGTATGCCGCCGCCCGCGCCTTTCCGCACCAGCTTTCCGGCGGCCAGCGCCAGCGCGTCGCCATCGCGGCGGCCATCGCCGCCGGGCCGGCGCTGCTGATCGCCGACGAGCCGACCAGCGCGCTCGACACCATCGTGCAGGCGGAAGTTGTCGCTCTGTTGAACGAACTGGTGGCGGAGGCGGGGATGACGCTCGTCTTCATCACCCACGACATCGCGCTGGCCTCCGGTTTCGCCGACCGGGTCGGCGTTCTCGATCAGGGGCGGCTGGTGGAGGCGGGGCCGATCGCAGCGGTGCTGGCCGCGCCGCGCGATGCCTATACACGCATGCTGCTCGGCTGCCATATCGGCCTCGACACGCCGCCGCTGGTCGGTGGGGAGGCGGTACGTTGACCGCGCCGCTTCTCGCTGTCGCCGGATTGTCGAAAACGTTCGCCGTGGCCGGCCGCCGGATCGCTGCGGTCGAGGATGCGTCGCCGTCGCTCGCGCCGGGCCGCGCCACGCCGCCGCAGATCGGGCCGCGCTTCAGGGAGGCGGCATCGTGAACGTGCCGCTTCTCGCCGCCCATGAGCTGTCGAAGACCTTCGTCTCGGCCGGCCGCCGCGTCGTGGCGCTCGACGGCGTGTCGCTGTCGGTCGCGCCGGGCGAGACGCTCGGCCTCGTCGGGCCGTCCGGCTGCGGCAAGTCGACGCTGGCGCGGGTCATCCTGCGGCTGATCGAGCCGGATGCCGGGCGGATCGCCTTCGCGGGGGAGGATTTGACGGTGCTGCGCGGCGAGCGGCTGCGGCGTATGCGCGGGCGCATCCAGATGGTGTTCCAGGACCCGCTCGCCGCCTTCAACCCGCGCGCGACGGTGGCGCGGGCGCTCGACGATCCGCTGCGCATCCACGGGCTCGCGCCGCGCGTCGCAAGGCCGGCGGCGGTCGCGGCGCTGCTCGAACGGGTCGGGCTTTCGCCGGACCTTGGCCCCCGTCCGGTCCACGCCATCTCCGGCGGCCAGCGCCAGCGGCTGGCCATCGCCCGCGCGCTCGCCAGCCGGCCGGACCTGATCGTGTTCGACGAGGCGGTGTCTGCGCTCGACGTCGCGGTGCGCGGCCGCATCCTCGAGCTGATCGTCGCGCTCCAGCGCGAGCACGGCCTCGCCTGCCTGTTCATCTCGCACGACCTCGCCGTGGTGCGGGCGGTGTCGCACCGCATCGCGGTGATGGAGGCGGGGCGGATCGTCGAGGAAGGCCCGGCGGGCACAATCGTTTCCGCCCCGCGCTCGGCGGTCGGGCAGGCGCTGGTCGCGGCCGCGCCGCGCTTTGCATTTCCTGCTTCCGGGGCATAGGATGGCGGGGCCGGCCAGAATCGGCCGGCATCAAGCCATTATGACCTTCATCGCCGATCTCCACGTCCATTCGAAGCATTCCCGCGCCACCAGCCGGGACCTCGATCTCGAACACCTTTACCTCTGGGCGGCGCGCAAGGGTATTGGAGTCGTCGGCACCGGCGATTGCGTCCATCCCGTGTGGCTCGCCGAGCTGAAGGACAAGCTTGTTCCCGACAATGGCGGGCTGTTCCGCCTGCGTCCCGACATCGAGGACGCGCTCGCCGCCATGCTGCCGCCTGCCTGCCGGCGGCCGGTGCGCTTCATGCTGTCGACCGAGATTTCGACGATCTACAAGAAGGGCGACAAGACGCGGAAGGTGCACCATCTGATCTACGCGCCCGACCTCGCCAGCGCCGACCGTCTGGCCGGCAAGCTCGCGCGCATCGGCAACATCGCCTCGGACGGGCGGCCGATCCTCGGCCTCGACTCGCGCGACCTGCTGGAGATAGCGCTGGAATCGGGACCGGACTCCTATCTGGTGCCGGCGCATATCTGGACGCCGTGGTTCGCCGCGCTCGGCTCGAAATCCGGCTTCGATTCCATCGACGACTGCTATGGCGACCTGGCCCATCACATCTTCGCGGTCGAGACGGGCCTGTCCTCCGACCCGGAGATGAACCGGCGCCTCTCCTTCCTCGACCGCTACCGGCTCGTTTCCAATTCCGACGCCCATTCGCCCGGCAAGCTCGGCCGCGAGGCGACGCGTTTCTCCTGCGAGCCGGACTATTTTTCCATTCGCAGGGCGCTGGAGACGGGGGACGGCTATGTCGGCACGGTCGAGTTCTTCCCCGAGGAAGGCAAGTACCACATGGACGGCCATCGCGCCTGCAGCGTGCGGCTGACGCCGAAGGAGACGCTGGCGCTCGGCGGCCGCTGCCCGGTCTGCGGCCGGCCGGTCACCGTCGGGGTCGCTCATCGCATCGAGGCGCTGGCCGACCGCGACGAGCCGGCGGTTCCCGCGACCGCCGGCACGACGGAAAGCCTCGTGCCGCTGCCCGAGATTCTCGGCGAGATCGCCGGCGTCGGCCCGGCTTCGAAGGCGGTCGCGGCCCGCTATGGCGAGGCGCTGGCCGCGCTCGGGCCCGAGCTCGACCTGCTCGGCGCGGTGCCGGCCGAGGACGTGGCGCGCTGCGATCCGCTGCTCGGCGAGGCGGTGGCGCGCCTGCGCGCCGGCAGCGTGATCCGCGATCCGGGCTATGACGGCGAGTACGGCACGATCCGGCTGTTCGCCGAGGGCGAGCTGCCGGGAAGGCCGGTCCGCCGACCTCGTGTCGCCGCTTCCTGATCCTTCGCGGCGACGGCGGTGATTGACCGTTCTGGCCGGAAGGATACAATGACCCCGTGCCGCCCCGTCCGGAGGAGACGGAGCGGCCGGACAGACCCCCGCAGAGAAGTCGCCGCGCATTCCGGGAGGAGCGAATGAGCGCAACTGTGGCAGTCGGGCATGCCGACAGGGTGCATGCCGCAATCGAAACCGACGAGGCTGCGCGTTCGGCGCTCGTCGCGTCATGGCGCCGCTCGGCGGCGCTGCACCATCTCGACCCGGCCGAGCGCCAGCCGCCCCGGCGGCTGACCGAGGGCGAATTGAAGCTGGCGCGCCAGCGCATCGAGCCGCTGATCCATGCCGCGCAGGCCAGCCTCGACCGGCTCTATCTCGCCGTCGGCGGGGTGGGCTGCTGCGTGCTGCTCGCCGACCGCGACGGCGTGCCGGTGGAGCGGCGCGGGGCGGTCGGCGACGACCGCACCTTTGCCGAATGGGGATTGTGGACCGGCTCGGTGTGGAGCGAGGAGAGCGAGGGCACCAACGGCATCGGCACCTGCCTCGTCGAGGGGCGGATGCTGACCGTCCATCGCGACCAGCATTTCTTCTCGCGCAACACGCTGATGTCGTGCACCACCGCGCCGATCCACGACCACGAGGGCAACCTTGCCGCCGCGCTCGACGTCTCCTCCTGCCGTGCCGACCTGACGGAGGGGTTCGTCCACCTGATCTCGGTCGCGGTGGGTGACGCCGTGCGCCGGATCGAGGCGGAGAATTTCCGCCTCGCTTTCCCGCATGCGCGCGTGGTGCTGGCGCCGACGCCGGACAATTCGCCGGCGGCGCTGCTGGCCGTCGACGGCGACGACCTCGTGATCGGCGCGACGCGCTCGGCGCGGCTGGCGCTCGGGCTGACGCCAGAGAGCTTCGCCCGGCCGCTGCCGGCGTCCGACCTTCTCGGCGGGGCGCGGGGCGAGGGCTTCGACGGGGCCGAGCGCGCCGTGCTGCAACGGGCGCTCGCCCGCGCGCAGGGCAACGTCTCGGCCGCGGCCGAGGCGCTCGGCGTCTCGCGGGCAACGCTCCACCGCAAGCTGGCCCGCCTCGGCATCCGCCGCATGCATTGAGCGGCGCGGGACTGTCTCATTCCTGCGACAGATCGCGCAAGGTCCGTCGCGGGCGCGCCGTGACGGCGCAACAGGCTTGGGCAACACTTCATCCATTCCGCGCTGCCTCCGGGTAGTCGCGGCCCGAGCGCGATTCCGGAACAGGGAGGCCGGATTTCCGGGCGGGATCGCGCTCAATCATGCAGATCTGGAGAAAAGTGGAGGAAACCATGAACAAGGTCGAATTTTCCCGCACCGCCAAGATGCCGTTCGCCAAGCGCTACGACAACTTCCTCGGCGGCCAGTGGGCCGCGCCCAAATCGGGCAAGTATTTCGAGAACACCTCGCCGGTGAACGGGCGCGTCCTGTGCGAGATCGCCCGCTCCGACGCGGCCGATGTCGAGGCCGCGCTCGACGCCGCCCACAAGGCCAGGGACGCCTGGGGCAAGACCAGCGCCGCCGAGCGGGCGCTGATCCTCAACCGCATCGCCGACCGCATCGAGGAGAACCTCGACCTGCTCGCGCTGGCCGAGACATGGGACAACGGCAAGCCGATCCGCGAGACCTCCGCCGCCGACCTGCCACTCGCCGTCGACCATTTCCGCTATTTCGCCGGGGCGATCCGGGCGCAGGAGGGCGGCATCTCCGAGGTCGACCACGACACGGTCGCCTATCATTTCCACGAGCCGCTCGGCGTCGTCGGCCAGATCATCCCGTGGAACTTCCCGCTCCTGATGGCGGTGTGGAAGCTGGCGCCGGCGCTCGCGGCCGGCAATTGCGTGGTCTTGAAGCCGGCCGAGCAGACGCCGGCCTCGATCATGCTGCTCGCCGACCTGATCGGCGACCTCTTGCCGGCGGGCGTGCTCAACATCGTCAACGGCTTCGGGCTGGAGGCCGGCAAGCCGCTCGCCTCGTCGAACCGCATCGCCAAGATCGCCTTCACCGGCGAGACGACGACGGGTCGGCTCATCATGCAGTACGCCTCGCAGAACCTGATCCCCGTGACGCTGGAGCTGGGCGGCAAGAGCCCCAACATCTTCTTCGAGGACGTGGCGGCCGAGGACGACGACTTTCTCGACAAGGCCATCGAGGGCTTCGTCATGTTCGCGCTCAACCAGGGCGAGGTCTGCACCTGCCCGAGCCGGGCGCTGATCCACGAGAAGATCTACGACCGCTTCATGGAGAAGGCGATTGCGCGCGTCGAGGCCATCGTCCAGGGCGACCCGCTCGACCCGGCGACGATGATCGGCGCGCAGGCCTCGTCCGAGCAGCTGGAAAAAATCCTGTCCTATCTCGACATCGGCAAGCAGGAAGGGGCCGAGGTGCTGACCGGCGGCGAGCGCAATATGCTGCCGGGCGACCTCGCCGGCGGCTACTACGTCAAGCCGACGGTGTTCAAGGGCACCAACAAGATGCGCATCTTCCAGGAGGAGATCTTCGGCCCGGTCGTCTCGGTGACGACGTTCAAGGACGACGCCGAGGCGCTGTCGATCGCCAACGACACGCTCTACGGCCTCGGCGCCGGCGTGTGGACGCGCGACGGCAACCGCGCCTACCGCTTCGGCCGCGCCATCCAGGCCGGCCGCGTGTGGACCAACTGCTACCACGCCTATCCGGCGCATGCCGCCTTCGGCGGCTACAAGCAGTCGGGCGTCGGCCGCGAGAACCACAAGATGATGCTCGACCACTACCAGCAGACCAAGAACATGCTGGTCAGCTACAGCCCGAAGAAGCTGGGCTTCTTCTGATCCTCCCGGCGCGGGGCGGCGTGGCGGCGTTATTGCCGCGCCGCCCCGTGTTTCTCTTCACGAAGGAGGCTCGTATGGCCGAGGAAAAAATCTCCATGGGCAAGGTCTCGGCGACGCCGGAGGCGGTGCAACTGCTCGACGAGATCATCGCCGACCACGGCCCGGTGCTGATCCACCAGTCGGGCGGCTGCTGCGACGGCTCCTCGCCGATGTGCTATCCGCAGGGCGACTTCATCGTCGGCGACCGCGACGTGCTGCTCGGCACCATCGGCGACACCCCGGTCTATATCGGCGCCGAGCAATACGAGGCGTGGAAGCACACGGACCTGACTATCGACGTGGTGCCGGGGCGCGGCGGCATGTTCTCGCTCGACAACGGCCGCGAGAAACGCTTCCTGACCCGCTCGACCGTCTGCGCCGTGCCGGGGACATAGAAAGCCGGCTCAGGAAACGAAGACGGCCCGCCATCGCTGCCGATGGCGGGCCGTCTTCGCTTGCGCGCCCGGCGAGCCCGCCGGACGCGCTTCCCCCCTCTTGTCGTCGTCAGAACTTCATGCGCAGCGACACCTCGACGCTGCGGCCGATGCCGGGCAGCTCCGCGAGGGACGAGCGGTATTCCTTGTCGAGGATGTTGTTGAAGTTGACCGCATAGCGGAAGCGGTCGTCGTCCTCGCCGCCGAACGAGCCGCCGAAGGCGAAGTTGAGCGTGGCGTAGCCGGGAACGCTGTCGGTTTCGAAACCGTCGGTTGCGCTCCATGTGGTCTGCTTCGCACCGCTTCCCACGCGCGCATAAAGATCCGCCCATGCGTTGTGGTTGGCGACCTCGCCTTCCCAGCGCACGCCGAACCGGCCCGACAGCGCCGGGGTGTTGCTGTTGTAGGTCGACCACGAGAACGTGGCTTCCTCCATTTCGATCATGCGCCGCATCCACGCGCCCGAGACGTAAGGCGTGAAGGCCGTGCCGGGGATGGTGTATTCGGCGGCGAGCTCGAGGCCGTAGGTCGTCGCCCGGTTGGCGTTGACGTAGGTCAGGTCGCCGATGGCGCCGGCCGGGTCCGGAGTCGTGGTGATGTAGTTCTTGGCCTGCGTGTAGAACACCGTGCCGTCGATGATGACGTCGCCGGTGTTGTAGCGGGCGCCGAGCTCGAAGCTGCGCGAGGTTTCCGCCTCGAGATCGGGATTGCCGTTGATCGTGATGCCGCCGCCGCTCGTGAGCATGAACATCTGCACCAGTGACGGCGTGATGTAGCCTTCCGAATAGAGCGCGCGCAGCGTCGTGTTCTCGATGCCGGTATAGGTCAGGCCGGCTGACGTCACCAACCGGCCATCGCTCTTGTCGGGGGATGTCGTGCCGGACGCGAGGCTAGGCGCAGCCGGCGGCGCACCCATGCCGACGGCCGATCCGACCATGTACCGATCGTGCGTGATCTTGGTATAATAATACCGCGCGCCGGTCGTCAGCTTGAAATCGTCATGGAAGGACCACTCATTCTGCGCAAATCCCGATACCGTATCGATGGTTGCGTCATTCAGTGATTTCGCATGGACGTACATATTCAAGGGACCCGGAGGGGTCGGACGCGCAATGCTATTATAGACGTTGGTATCTTTTGCCGAGGATAGCTGGTCGGAAAGATAGCTTATCCCGAAGATCGTATAGTGATCGGGGTGGAACTGCATATCCACCTGCGCTGTCCCGCCGAAGTTCACGTTCTTGTCGTCGGATGTCGAGCCGACCCTGGTTGTTGTCGCGAACGGAGTCGCCGGCGGTGCCGCCGGGGTGTACGTCTCGACGTCGTTCATGAAAAGCCGGTCAACCGTCTGATAGTACGCGTCGAGGTGAACGTTCTTGACGACGGGGCCGAGATCCTTGCCGTCATAGTAGATGCCGATCTTGCGCCTGTCGCGCTGCGGCAGGTCGATGGAGAAGTGCGTGATCGACGGATCGATCTCGCCGATCCAGCTCTTGGTCGACAGCCGGTGCTGCTCGGCCTTCACGGCGATGTAGTGGTTGCCCGCCTCGCCGAAGGTGTAGCCCAGATGCGCCGACAGGTAGTCGTTGCTGAACGGCGTGTCCTCGAGCCTGCCGGTCGAGGTGTAGCGGCCGTCCGGCACGCGGCGGTCGCCGTGGTCGTCGAGGCTGCCGGAGAAACGGTAGTCGAAATTGCCCACCGTGCCGGAGACCGCCGCCCAGCCCTGCCAGCCGGCGGTGCCGGAATAGTAGGTGCCGCCGGTCTCGAACTGCACCGGCTTGTCGGCGCCGCGCTTGGTGATGATGTTGACGACGCCGCCGATCGCCTTGGCGCCGTGCAGCACGGAGGCCGGGCCGCGCACCACCTCGATGCGCTCGACATTGGACGGGTCGATCAGGATCGGCGTGCCGTAGTTCGAGTGATCGGTGATCTCCTGGCCGTCGACGAGGATGGTGACGCGGCGCGAGGATTCGCCGCGGATGGAGAGCCGCTTCATGCCCGGGATCGAATCGTCGACCACCTCGACGCCCGGCACGTCTCGCAGCATGTCGGCGATGGACTCGCCCGATTTCTTCGCGATCTCCTCCTGATCGACCACCGTCACCGAGGCGGGGTTGTCCTGCACGGAGGTTTCGGTGCGGGTGCCGACGACGGCGATGGTGTCGAGCCAGGTGACGCCGCCGTCCTGCGCATGGGCCGGCGTGCGCGCGGCGTCGAGGGCGATGGTCGCGGACGAGACCAGCAGCGCCAGCGCCGCCGCCTTCACGATTGTCTGGCTGGAAGGGCTTTTCCCCTTCTGGCTGATGGTTGCGGTTGTGTCTTTCATGATCCCAACTCTCCAGACATGATGTTCTTTGGGGGCGAGGCGGGGGCCCGCCCCGCCGGTCATTTCCCGACGGCGCGTTACTGCGCTTCCGACGCGAATTTCTGCATCGAGGTGACGCACCAGCTTCCCGGCGCGGGCGCCGCGCCGTCGCACGACGCGGCCTTCTCGACCGTCGCGCGCTCGTCGTCGAAGGAGACGATGTAGCTCTGGGGCTCGGCGTAGGCCTCCATGCCGTGGACGAAGGGCTCGAACTCGGCGTCGGAGGCGCGGCACACCATCTGCTCGATGGGCATGTCGCCCTTTTCGAGGATGCCGCGCACCACGGCGGCGCGCTGCTCGCACTCCTCAAGCGTGGCGGTGTTGACGAAGGCGCCGGAAAGCTGGCCGCCCTCGGCCAGGGTGAAGATGATCATCAGGAAGCCGAGCTTCATTTCTTTGTCCCTTGTGCTGCATGGGTGGTCTCATCTGGCTAGGGGAAATGGCTCGATGGGATGGATGGAACGCGCCTGATCGGCGTCGACCGCGGCGAAGGCGCGGCCTTCGGTCGCCGGGTCGCGCAGGGCGCGCGCGGTGAGGTCGGCGACGTCCTCGCGGTGGATGAAGCCGTGGATCTCAACGTCATCGGACAGGATGCCGCGGCCGGTGGCCGGCTCGGAGCGCAGGCCGCCCGGCCGGATGAACGTCGCGGAGGGGATGATGCGCCGCGCATGGTTCTCGGCGCGGGTCTTGGCGTCGACGGATGCGCCGAAGGCGGCGATCGCCCGCTCGGAGCGATAAGGCGCCATCTCGCCGCAGCCGATGGAGGTGACGAGGACGAAGCGGCCGAGATTGTCCCGCGCCGCCGCGCGGTTCGCGATGTTGATATTGCCGTCCTCGTCGGCGAAGCGGCCGTCCTCGCGCCGGCCGCCGATGGTGGAGACCAGGTCGAACTCGCCGCCGGCTTCCTGCCCTGCGACCAGGTCGAGCGCGGTGTCGATGTCAGCCGGAGAGAAGGCGTCGCCGCGGGCGATGGTGACACTGAGCGCCTCCAGCGCGCTTGCGTCGGTGCCGGGGCGCAGCATGGCGACGACGGGCTGCCGCCGCTCGCGCATCAGCCGCGCGAGGTGGAAGCCGACGCCCGTGCGCGCCCCGAAGATCACCGTCACCGTCATGTCAGGCGGCTTCCGCCTTCTGCGTCAGCCGGGCCTTCAACTGCTCGAAGCGCTCGACCTGCTCGGGCTTCAGCGCCCGGTTCTCGTCGCGGCCGACGAAGACCTTGAACATCGAGCCGCCCTCCTCGTTGAAGAACTGGATCGACACCGATTCCTTGCCCATGAACGGGCGGCGCAGGAAGTGGATGGCCTTGCAGTTGCCGGCGCGCAGGTGGCCGCCGATGGGGGAGTCGCCGTGCAAATTGTAGAAGCCGTGGCCGAGCTTGCCGGGCGGCACCTCGCCCTCGACCTCGAGGATGATGTCCTTGGTGTGGGCGATGACCGTGACCTTGCCCCAGGTGGTCAGGTCCTCCATCACCTCGACGAACAGGTCGCCGGGAACGCGCGCCCACATCTCCTGCGGCAGCAGCTCGACCACCGCCTGCAGCGACAGCCCGTTCTGGGCGGCCGTGGATTCGAGGACGCCGCCGGGGTTCTCGGCAAGCTCGCGGCGGATGGCGTCGAGGTCGGGGTTGGCGGGGGAAACGCTCATGAAAGCTCTCTCGTCTTTTTCGGGTTCTGAAGGAAAGGCGGCCGGGCCGCGGGCGCTTCCGCGGCCGGACACAGGATGGCGTCGAAGGCGAAGATCAGGTTCGAGTACCAGAAGCGCCCGGCGGTGGTCAGCGTCATGATTTCATCGGCAAGCTCGACGAGGCCGGCCTCGCGCCACTGGGCAAGCAGCGGCGCGAGGCGGCCCGTCACGTCCTCTCCCTGAGCGAGCGCGGCGATGTCGCCGATGTGGAGGCGGCCCTTCTCGATGCCGGAGGTGATGGCGTTGCGCAGCGGCTGGAGGGAGTCGCTGACGCGCATGCCCTCGATGGGTTTCCTGCCGGCGCGCACGCCGTCGGCATAGGTCTGGAGATCGGGCGCGACGGCATAGCTGTAGCGGCCGAGATTGCCGCCGCCGCCGGAGCCGTAGGCGAGACAGTCCACCCCTTCCTTGATGCGCAGGTTGTAGATGTTGCGCTCGCGGGGGGTGCGCCGCCAGTGGCTGTTGCTGATCTGCTCCCAGCCCTGACGGCCGAGGAAATCCGCGCCCATGCGGTAGAAGCCGCCGAGATCGGCCAGCGTCGGCGCGTCGGGGAACTTGCCGGCGCTCGCCGCGCGGTGCAGCGGCGTGCCGGGAATGAGGTTCAGGCCGTAGAGATCGACGCCGTCGGGGGCGATTGCCGCGGCGATGGCCAGATCCTCGCGCCAGACCTCCTCCGTCTGGCCCGGCAGGCCGAACAGCAGGTCGATGACGATGGCGGCCCTGTCGCGATCGCGCAGCGCCTCGATGAAGGCGATGGCTTCTTCCTTGCCGGCGCGGCGGCCCTGGCGGCGGCGCACCTTTGTGTCGAAGCTCTGGACGCCGATGGAGATGCGGTTGGCGCCGGCCTCGAGGCAGGCGTCGACCTTCCCGGCGTCGAAATGGATGATGCGGCCCTCGATGGTGATCTCGCAGTCAGGGGCCAGCGGAAGCGTGCGGCGGATGGTCGCGATGAGCCGCGAAAGCTCGTCGGCCGACAGGGCGCTCGGCGTGCCGCCGCCGAGATAGACGGCGTCGACGGGTTGCGCCTGCATCGCCGGCGCGTCCGCCTCGCGCTCGATCTCGGCGAGGAGGAGGTCGGTATAGGCGCTCGCGCCCTGCGGCGTATAGGCGTTGCGGTAGAAGCCGCAGAACAGGCAGTGATTGGCGCAGAAGGGGACATGCACATAGGCGAGGCGCGGCGCGTCGGGGCCGGCGGGTCGGTGGTCGCGCACGAGGCGCGCCCATGTCGCCTCGACCTCCTCGGCCGGCAGCGGCCGGCGGGTGCGCCACGGCATCACGGCGCGCCGCGCCGTGAACGCGTCGCGAACCGGATCGCCGCCCAGACGGGCGAAATGCGGCTCAAGGTCTTCCGCCGTCATCGCCTTCCCCTCGATACCCCCGCGCCGCCACCGGGCCGCCCTCGCCCGGCGCGCGCCGACACAACGCCTTTGCACCGGCCCGGATGCACGCCCGGCCGGCAGCGGCTAATGAAGACGCTCCGGGAGGCCGTTTCTTTGCGCTATGTCAAATAGTGGATAAGAACAGTCCACTTTTTAATCAAGGGTATTGTCGAAGGAAAATGAAGGTCGCCGCGGAATCGGGATTTTCGCGGGGTTTCGTGGCGGGCGCGCAACAGGACGGGGATGCGGCGCGGAAGGAAAAGGACGGTTCCGGCACGGCGCAAGCCTTCTCATGCCGCGGCTGCGCCGCCGGGTAAGGTGAGCCCGGTTTCAGCCCGGACCGCGTGGGGCGCGCCGCCATGCGGGCAGGCGCGGTCGCCGTCACACCGCGATGGCGACCACGATCATGCCGATGGTGATCAGCACGAGACCGCCGACGAGCATCGGCAGCAGGGTGTTCGCCTCGCGTCCTTCCGGTGGCGGGGAAGACGGCGTCGGCTTGCGGTCGTCGGTCATCGTCGGTTCTCCTTGCTGGCCTGCCGGGCGCTTCTCGTCCTTCACCGGGCAGGCGGGCTGCGTTCGTCGTGTGGCGGGACGGGTTCGGGCGCACGGGCGCTCCAGCGGTGCAGGAGCGCGTTGAACCGCTTCCAGGTCCTGATATCGGTGCCCCTCGTGGCGGCGCAGGCGAGGCCGGCGAGGCTGCACGCGGCGTGGACGCGGCCGGCGGCGACCAGCTCCTCGAGGCTACGTGCCAGTATGTCGCCGAGCACGGCCCAGTCCGGCGCAACTGAGGCCGGCGCAACCGCGTCGGGCGCCGCCGGCTGCGCCGTCGTCACGGGCGCGGCGGCGCTCACCAGCCGCCCCCGTCGGTCATGCCGAGATGGTCCTTGGCGGCGTCGGTCATCATGCCGGGGTGCCATGGCGTCTCGTAGGTGAGCCGGACGTCGACGAACTCGACGCCCGGTACGCTCCAGGCGGCGTCGCGCGCCCCTTCCTTGAGATAGCTGGTGGCCGGGCATCCCTTGGTCGTCGTGGTCATGACGATGGTGACGATGCCGCCCTCCTCGGCCACGACCTCGTAGATCAGGCCGAGATCGACGATGTTGTAGCCGAGCTCGGGATCGATCACGAGGCGCAGGGCGTTGGCGATCTCGTCATCCAGCTTCGATGCGGCCGCGAGAACCATCCCTGTCTCCTCCGTCCCGGAAAGGCGCCGCCGGCCGGCTCAGGCGGCAGCGTCGGCGACGCGGCCGATCTCGACGCGCCAGGCCTCCGGTCCGCGCTCGAGATAGGTCCAGGAAAAGGCCCCCGGATGCTCGGCCTCGAGCTGGTAATAGAGCGGTTTGGGATCGTGATCGTTGATGAGGACGAAGGAGCTGCCCGGTTCCAGCCGGCCGACGAGGTCGAAGATGGTGGCGTGGCGCTGCATCGGAACGAGGCTGCGGACGTCGATTTCTTTCGGCACGGAAGCGCTGGCGGTCTGGGTCATGGCATGTCTCTCCTCATGGTCGCGCCTCGGCGCCGTCGCGGCTATCCCAGGCGACGCTGCAAGCTTTCATCTAAAAGATAGATTGTCAATGCATATTATAGCGGCCGTGTGGCAGGGCGCCGACGCAGGCTGCCGCGCTGCGTCGCCTGTCCCCGCCGGCTAGGGGCGTCCAGCATTCGGGTGCGGCAAAATGACGTGGCTTCCGGCGCGTTCGCGGCGATGAAGAACCGGAAGCCGTTGCCGGTTCGCCGCATTTCGCGGTTGCGCCGACGGGCTCGCCTTAATAAGATAGATTGAAAATACACCTTATGACGCGCCGCAAGGCGCGGGGGCAGCGGCGATGGCGTATGTGGTCACGGACAATTGCATCAAGTGCAAGTACATGGACTGCGTCGAGGTCTGTCCGGTGGACTGCTTCTACGAAGGCGAGAACATGCTCGTCATCCACCCCGACGAGTGCATCGACTGCGGCGTGTGCGAGCCCGAATGCCCGGCCGAGGCGATCTTCCCCGACACCGACCCGTCGGCGACGCCGGAATGGCTGGCGCTGAACCTGAAATACGCCACCCGATGGCCGAACATCATCGAGAAGAAGGAACCTCCGGCCGACGCAAAGGATTGGGATGGCGTGCCGGGCAAGTTCGAGGAATATTTCAGCGAGGCTCCCGGCGGGGATTGATGCTCGCCGCCGGCCCGCGGGGCTTCCCGCCTTCAACCCCGGGCGGATCGTCCGCCCGACCCCCGGCGGATCGCCGCCCGAACCAAAGGAGAAGACCATGACGACCAAGATCATCTACACCGCCGAGGCGACCGCCAAGGGCGGGCGCGAGGGCCATGTGCGCAGCGCCGACGGCAGCGTCGACCTGAAGCTCGCCCTGCCGAAGGAGATGGGCGGGCCGGGCGGCAACCTCGCCAATCCGGAGATTCTGTTCGCGGCCGGCTATGCCGCCTGCTTCGAGGGCGCGGTGCGGCTGGTGGCGCGCGAGGCCGGCGTCAAGCTCGGCCCCGACACTTCGGTGACCGCGCGCGTCGGCATCGGCCCGCGCGAGGCCGGCGGCTTCGGGCTCAAGGTCGACATGAAGGTCCATCTCGACGGGGTGGACGACGGCAAGGCGCTGGAGCTCGCCAACACGGCGCACGAGAACATCTGCCCCTATTCCCATGCCACGCGCGGCAATGTCGATGTCGACATAAGCGTCGGCTGAGGGCACTCTACCCGAGACGGTCGCGGGCGCGGCGGCAACCCTGCCGCCGCGCTGGCATCCTCCTCCGGCCGGAAGCCCGAAGGGGAGGGCGGAGGGAGGAAAAGCGACATGGCACCCACCCTGCACATCAAGCGCGTCTACGACGCCCCGGCTGCCGCGGACGGGCAGCGCATCCTCGTCGACCGGCTGTGGCCGCGCGGGCTTTCGAAGGACAAGGCGCATCTCGACCATTGGGCGAAGGACGTCGCACCGAGCGATTCCCTGCGCCACTGGTTCGGCCACGATCCCGACAAGTGGGACGAGTTCCGGGCCCGCTACCGCAAGGAGATCACTGAGAATGCCGAGGCCGTCGCGGCGCTCCGGGCGCAGATCGGCGGCAAGGCGGCGACGCTCCTCTATGCCGCCCACGACACCGGGCACAACAACGCGGTCGTCCTGCGCGATTATCTTTCCTCGAAGGACTGAGGCTGGAGCGTGTCGCGTCCTATCCGCTCCGGCTGAGAGCGATCCTCAAACGCCTGCGCCGCCCCTCATCCGCCCTTCGGGCACCTTCTCCCCGTGAACGGGGAGAAGGGATGACGGCCGCGCCGCCACATCCTCTTTGCTACGCTTGTGATTGGCGAAATCAAAGACGATAGCTCTCTTCTCCCCGTTCACGGGGAGAAGGTCCCGGCAGGGGGATGAGGGGCGGCGCCAACGGCGCCGGTGATGCACAAAGGCGCGACACGCGAGAGAGCGTCGCTCCCGAACGAAGCCGGCAAAAAAAGGAGCGCCCGTCCCCCGGCGGGAACGGGCGCTCCGGGGACGGCCGGCCTCAGGAGCCAGGCGGCCGTCGTCCCTCCTCCTCTCAGCGGATGAGCGGCAATCTCTCGAACTGGTGGTAGGGCGGCGGGGAGGACAGCGACCATTCCAGCGTCGTCGCGCCCTCGCCCCACGGGTTGGCGGTGGCCCGGCGCTTGCGCACGAAGGCTTCCGCCACCGCGAACAGGAAGACGACGAGGCCGAGCGTCGAGATGTAGGAGCCGATCGAGGAGACGAAGTTCCAGCCGGCATAGGCATCGGGATAGTCGGCATAGCGGCGCGGCATGCCGGCGAGGCCGAGGAAGTGCTGCGGGAAGAAGACGAGGTTGACGCCGATGAAGGTCAGCCAGAAATGCAGCTTCCCCAGCGTCTCGCTCATCATGTAGCCGCTCATCTTCGGGAACCAGTAGTACCAGGCGGCGAAGATGGCAAAGGCCGCGCCGAGCGACAGCACATAGTGGAAATGGGCGATGACGTAATAGGTGTCGTGCAGCACACGGTCGATGCCGGGATTGGCCAGCACCACGCCGGTGACGCCGCCGATGGTGAACAGGAGCACGAAGCCCATGGCCCACAGCATCGGCGTGCGGAACGAGATCGAGCCGCCCCACATCGTCGCCAGCCATGAGAACACCTTGATGCCGGTCGGCACGGCGATTACCATCGAGGCGAAGGCGAAGTAGCGCTGGCTGTCGATCGACATGCCGACGGTGAACATGTGGTGCGCCCAGACCACGAAGCCGATGAGGCCGATGGCGACCATGGCGTAGGCCATGCCGAGATAGCCGAAGATCGGCTTTTTCGCGAAGGTCGAGATGACGTGGCTGACGATGCCGAAGGCCGGCAGGATCATGATGTAGACTTCCGGATGGCCGAAGAACCAGAACAGGTGCTGGTAGAGGATCGGGTCGCCGCCGCCTTCCGGCGCGAAGAAGGTGGTGCCGAAATTGCGGTCGGTCAGCAGCATGGTGATGGCGCCGGCGAGAACCGGCAGCGAGATCAGCAGCATGAAAGCGGTGACCAGCATCGCCCAGGCGAAGAGCGGCATCTTGTGCATCGTCATGCCGGGCGCGCGCATGTTGAAGATGGTGGTGATGAAGTTGATGGCGCCGAGGATCGACGAGGCGCCCGACAGGTGGATCGAGAGGATGACGAAGTCGACCGCCGGGCCGGACTGGCCGATGTTGGAATAGGGCGGGTAGAGCGTCCAGCCGCCGCCATGGCCGGTGGAGCCCGGCGCGCCCGGCACGAACAGCGAGATCAGGAACAGCACGAAGGAGGCGACGAGCAGCCAGAACGAGACGTTGTTCATGCGCGGGAAGGCCATGTCCGGCGCGCCGATCATGATCGGCACGAACCAGTTGCCGAAGCCGCCGATCAGCGCCGGCATGATGACGAAGAAGATCATCACCAGCCCGTGGCCGCTGACGAAGACGTTGAACGTCTCCGACGAGGCGAAGATCTGCATGCCCGGCTCCTGCAGCTCCATGCGGATGCCGACGGACAACGCGGTGCCGAGGATGCCGGCGATGATGGCGAAGCCGAGATAGAGCGTGCCGATGTCCTTGTGGTTGGTCGAGCACAGCCAGCGGACCAAGAAGGGCGGCTTGTGGGCGACGTCGTGGGCCGTCGCGTGACCCGGGCTGGTGGTGGAGTTGCTGGCCCTGCGGCTGTCCGGGGCGCTGGCTGTCTCGCTCATCTTATTCTCCTGCCTGTCCTCTCGCCGCCCGCGTTCAGGCGTCGGTGACGATCTCGCCGAGCGCAATGTCGTGCGCCTGCGGGTAGATGGTGGGAATGCGCGCTTCCTCGTAGCCGACGCCGATGGTGCGCGGCCGGCGCGCCATCGCCGCCAGCGTCCGGTCGTAGAAGCCGCCGCCATAGCCGAGGCGAAAATTGCCGCCGTCGAAGCCGACCACCGGCGCGACGACGATGTCGGGCTCGACCGCCGGCCCGCGCGAGGGGACAAGGATGTTCCACACGCCGCGCTCCAGCGGGTCGCCCGGCACCCAGATGCGGAACTCCAGCGGCCAGCCCTTGCGGATGACGACGGGCAGCGCGATGCGGCCGCCGCGCTCGGCGACGCGGATCGTCCAGTTGCGCAGGTCAGGCTCGCCGCGGAACGGCCAGTAGACGGCGACCACGCGCCGCGCGACGCTGCCGACGGCCCCGTCGAGCCCGGCGGCGATCCGCTCGGTGCGGGCGGCGCGCTCGCTCGCCGTCATGGCCAGCCGCGCCTCGATCAGCCGCTGGCGCTCGGCCTTGCGCCAGCGCGCCACGTCGCCCCAGGCGCTCGACCGCTCCTGCCGCGGCTGAAAGTCGGGCGAAAGCTCGTGCATGAAGCAGGGCGGCGAGGAATACTCGCCGAACTCCGGGGCTTCGTCGTCGTGGTCCATGGGCCGCCGCCTCCCTCGCGCGCTCCTTCGGGCAAGGGAAATGGTGCGGCGGTTGATGGAAGAAGACAAACGGAATTAAATGCTGGATAGATGCAAGAATTTTGCACTGAAACAGCGACCCGGCAGGAAAAGCCCTATGGACATCGACCGCGCCCGGACCTTTCTCGAGATCGTGCATTGCGGCTCGTTCCTGCGCGCCGCCGAGCGGCTCAACGTGACGCAGACGACGGTTTCGGCGCGCGTCCGCACGCTGGAGGACGAGCTCGGCCGCCAGCTCTTCGTGCGCAACCGCAACGGCGCGCAGCCGACGCCGGCGGGGCGCGAGTTCGAGCGCTTCGCCCAGTCCTTCGTGCAGATATGGGAGCGGGCGCGCCACCAGCTGGCGCTGCCGGCCGGCCGCACCGGGGCGGTGGCGCTGGGGGGAGAGCTGAGCCTGTGGAACCCGCTGTTGCTCGACTGGCTGGTGGCGATGCGGCGCACGCGGCCGGGCATCGTCATCCATGCCCATGTCGGGGTGCCGGACCAGCTGATCGAGCAGCTGCGCACCGGCGTCCTCGACATCGCCGTGCTCTACGCGCCGAAGCTGCTGCCCGGCTTCCGGGTCGAATTGCTGCAGGAGGAGCAGCTCGTGCTGGTGCGCACGCCGCAGGACGGGGACGACCCCGGGGCCGCCGGCGCCCTCGACTATGTCTATGTCGACTGGGGGCCGTCCTTCGCCGCCCGCCACGGCGCGGGAACGCCGGTGTTCGGCGAGCCGGGGGTGATGGTCGGGCTCGGCCCGCTCGGGCTGTCCTATATCCTGCGGGCCGGCGGCATGGGCTATTTCCGCAAGGGGACGGTGGCGCCGCATGTCGAGGCGGGCGAGCTCGAGCTCGTCGCCGGCGCGCCGGAGTTCACCTATCCGGCCTATGCCGTCTATGCCGAATCGGGCGAGGGGCGGCCGGAGATGCAGGACGCGCTCGCCGTGCTCAAGCAGGCGGTGTCGTGAGGCGGCCGGTGCGACGGCGTACATCGCCGGGGACGCTTCGATTCCGCCGCCGCTGTGCTATATAGTTCATGGATCGGGGACGGGAGGCGGCATACTGGAGAAGTCTCATGAAGCCCTTACGGCTTGTCCCGCTCATCCTCGTCGCCGCGCTCGCGGCCTGCACCACCGTCACGCCGGAAGAGCAGCGCCGGGCCGACGAGGAAACGTGCCGTTCCTACGGCTTCACCCGCAAGAACGATGCCTTCGCCGAATGTCTCCAGCGCGTCGAGCTCGACCGCAGGGCGGCGCGGCGGGCCTCGCTGCAGCGCGATGCCTGGATTTACGCGCCGCCGCCGCAGGTGATCGTGGTGCGGCCGAGACGCTGAGCCGGGGCGCGGCATGACGGAGGCGGCGCACGGGCTGGCCGGCGCGCTCGCGCTGGTCGTCCTCCTCCTCGCCTCTATCGCGCTGATCGCCTACGTCGCCTACCGGGCATCGAAAACGGTGGCGCGCGCCCTGCGCGGCGGGCCGCCTCCGCGTGTCGTGCCCGACGCCGGGCCGCAGCCGCTTCCCGACGAGCAGATTCGCGCGCGGGTGCACTGGGACCGGCACGAGAGGGAAGGCATCGTCCGTGGCACCGGGCTGCTGGGCGACGTCGCCGCCGTCTTCGTCGACGAGGAGGCGTTCCTCGCGCTCGACCCGGTGGCGCAGGCCGACTATGCCGATACGCTGAATTGCGCCGCGCTCGGGCCGGGCCGGTCGATGCCGGAGATCGTCTTCGTCGGCCATCTATCGGACCGGCCGATCGCGCGCTGGACGCGCGAAGGCATCGTCCTGCTGTAGGCCGTCAGTCGCGGGCTTCGCCCGGACCTTCGGCGGCGAGCCGGCGCGTCGCCGCGTTCTCGTGATGGCGAAAGCGCGAGTTGACGAACTTCTTCGCGCCCCGCACGGATTTCGCCATGCCGCGATTGCCGTTGGTGAAATCGAAATCGGCCATGGCGGAAATCGACACGTCCGACAGGACGCTCGTCCGGTGGAACGCCGCTCCCGGTTTCTTCCGATGCGTGGTCGCCCTGAAGCTTCGCTGGTGATTGGTTTTCATAGCCGTTTCCTCGCCTCGGCCCAATCTGCCTCGAATAGCGGCGGGAGTATGGCCGGCGCCTGCCACGACCCTGAACGACAGGATACGCGATCCCTGTTTATAGTATTTCTCCAATATTCCTAATATTATAAAGTAATGGTTTTATCGAAGGGCGCTACCTGTTGCCCAATGGTGACAGACAAGAATGGTGAGCCGGTTTATGTTCGACCATCTGATTTGGAAGGACAGGCAACATGAACAGGATTTCCATTCTTCTCGCGTCTGCTGCTTTTGCGACCGTCGCTTCTTCGGCGATGGCTGCCGACGCGATTATCTATGAACCGTCCCCTGCTCCGGTTTATGCGGTCTACGACTGGTCCGGCTTCTATCTCGGCGCCCATGGCGGGTACGTATCGACCAGGGGTGATTTCGGCGCGACAGACGATACGTTCAACGGCGGCCTGCTCGGCGTGCATGCCGGTTACAACTTCCAGAACGGGCCGTGGGTGTTCGGCGTCGAGGCGGATATCGCGCGGACGTGGAATGAAGATGACATTCTCGGCATAGGCTTCGCGGATTTCGGGACTGACTGGCAGTGGTCGGCCCGCGGTCGTATCGGTTACGCAATCGACCGCACTCTCATTTACGGAACGGCCGGCATCGCCGGCACCAATGCCTATATCGATCCGGTCGTGGGGCCCGGCAAACTCGACGATTCGATGGTCGGATGGACTCTCGGCGCCGGTGTTGAGCATGCTTTCACCGACAACTGGCTTGTCCGGGCCGAGTATCGCTACTCGGACTATGGCGAGTTCAAGCCGCTTGGAGTCGCCACCGGGATCGATGTCACCGAGCACACGTTCCGTGTAGGCGTCAGCTACAAGTTCTGACTGGCGTTTATCCAATCAAAAGGGCCGGCTTGTCCGGCCCTTTTTCTATCGACGAGCCGCCGCGGAGACCGTCGAGTGCGCTGCGATCGTGTGGTCGTTGAAGCTTCCGGCCGCTTTGCCGAGGCGCGAATGGAAGTCCGCGACCGGAGCGGCAACATCAGCGTAACGCGCCGCCCGCAACGCCTTGTGTTGCAAGGCGTACAAAATTCGCATGGTTAATGCCGCCTTAACCAAACCCTTTTTAAAGTCGCCTCTCAGACTGCGCGAGCCATGCTTGCGCGCGACGGGATTTGACGGGGTGTTCACATGCGTTCGAACGCGGCGGCTCAACTGGCGATCGACGAAACCGCTTACGGATTGCGCGGCTTCCTGCACCGGCAGATGACGCGGGCGGCGGGCGTCGCCGTCCTCGGCGTGACGGTGTTCTGCTTTGCTGCGCTGGCGACGTGGAACGTCGCCGACCCGTCCTTCAGCCATGCCACCGACAACCCCGTCACCAATGCCGGCGGCTATCCCGGGGCGGTGGTGGCGGATCTCCTGATGCAGTTCCTCGGCCTCGGCGCGGTCGTGGCGCTGGTGCCGGCGGCCGTGTGGGGGCTGCGCCTCGTCGCGGCGCGCCGGATCGACCGGATGCCGGCACGCGCCGCCGCTTGGGCCGGCGCGGCCGTCCTCGGCGCGGGCGTCATCGGCTGCATCGTCGCCCCGCCGACATGGCCGCTGCCTTCGGGCCTCGGCGGCGTGATCGGCGATCTGGCGCTCGGCATTCCCTCGTGGCTCGCCGGCGGCTACCCCACGGGGGCGGCCGCCATCCTCACCGTCGCGGTCTTCATCGGCCCGGCGCTGTGGCTGCTCGCCTTCGCCTCGGTCCTCATCGGCCGACCGGCGTCCGTCGCAGCCGCCGAAAGCCCGGCCCCGGCCCGGCGCAGGCAGGCGGCGCGCCCGAGGGAGGAGGATTTCGACGACGAGGACGAGGACGACGAGGACCGCGCCGGCTTCCTTGTCGCGGCCATGGGCGCGGTGACGCATTGGTGGCTCGCGGCTCAAGGCTTCGTCCGGCGCAGGCTCGGCGGCGCGGTGCGCGACAGAAGGCGCGGCATCGTCTGGGACGATGACGACGGCATGGACGACATTCCCGTCTCGCGCCCCGCCGCGCGGCGGGCCATCGGGCACGGGGCGCGTGTCGAGCCGGGCTTCGACGCAGCGCCCGCGCATGACGACGAGCCGCCTTTCGAGGTCGGGCCGGTGGGCCGGGCGCCCGCAAACTACGACCGGGGCGCGGATTTCGACGACGACGAGGATTTCGACGAGGACGACATCGTCATCCGGCCGACGCCGGCGCACGGCGCGCAGGCCGCCGAGGTACGCCATTTCCGCTCGGACGCCGCCACCCGCGTCGAGGCCCCGGCCCCGCGGCCGCAGCAGGGCGCGCGCGTCCAGCGCGAGGCACAGCGCTCGCTGATCGGCCCCGACAGCTTCGAGATGCCGTCGCTGCATTTCCTCGCCGAGGCCAAGAACGTCACCCGCGACCCGTCGCTGTCGCAGGATGCGCTGGAGCAGAACGCGCGCCTGCTCGAAGGCGTCCTGGAGGATTTCGGCGTCAAGGGCGAGATCATCCATGTCCGCCCCGGCCCGGTGGTGACGCTCTACGAGCTGGAGCCCGCGCCCGGCATCAAGTCCAGCCGCGTCATCGGCCTCGCCGACGACATCGCCCGCTCGATGAGCGCCATCGCCTGCCGCGTCGCCGTGGTGCCCGGGCGCAACGCCATCGGCATCGAGCTGCCCAACGCGCGGCGCGAGACGGTCTATCTGCGCGAGCTGCTGGCCAGCCGCGACTTCGAGCAGTCGAAGGCGAAGCTGGCGCTCGCGCTCGGCAAGACCATCAACGGCGAGGCGGTCATCGCCGACATCGCCAAGTTCCCGCATCTGCTCGTCGCCGGCACCACCGGCTCGGGCAAGTCGGTGGCGATCAACACCATGATCCTGTCGATCCTCTACCGGATGACGCCGCAGGATTGCCGCCTGATCATGATCGACCCGAAGATGCTGGAGCTGTCCGTCTATGACGGCATCCCGCATCTGCTGACCCCCGTCGTCACCGACCCGAAGAAGGCGGTCGTCGCGCTCAAATGGACCGTGCGCGAGATGGAGGACCGCTACCGCAAGATGTCGAAGGTCGGCGTGCGCAACATCGACGGCTTCAACAGCCGCGTCGAGCAGGCGCTGGCCAAGGGCGAGCAGATCAGCCGCACCGTGCAGACCGGCTTCGACCGCCAGACCGGCGAGGCGATGTACGAGACGGAGGAGTTCGACCTCCAGCCCATGCCCTATATCGTCGTCATCATCGACGAGATGGCCGACCTGATGATGGTTGCCGGCAAGGACATCGAAGGTGCCGTTCAGCGGCTTGCGCAGATGGCGCGCGCGGCCGGCATCCACGTCATCATGGCGACGCAGCGCCCCTCGGTCGACGTCATCACCGGCACGATCAAGGCCAACTTCCCGACGCGCATCTCCTTCCAGGTGACGTCGAAGATCGACAGCCGCACCATCCTGGGCGAACAGGGTGCCGAACAACTGCTCGGCATGGGCGACATGCTCTACATGGCCGGCGGCGGGCGCATCCAGCGCGTGCACGGTCCCTTCGTCTCCGATGGCGAGGTGGAGGCGGTGGTCGCGCATCTGAAGACGCAGGGCGCGCCGCAGTATCTCGATGCGATCACCGAGGACGACGATGACGACGGCGAGGGCGGGAGCGGCCCGGCCGGCACCGCCAATCTCGACGATTCGGACGATCCCTATGACCAGGCGGTGGCTGTCGTGCTGCGCGACGGCAAGGCATCGACCTCCTATATCCAGCGCCGTCTCGGCATCGGCTACAACCGTGCCGCATCGCTGATCGAGCGCATGGAGAAGGAAGGGCTGATCGGCCCGGCGAACCACGCCGGCAAGCGCGAGATCCTGGTGCCGACCGAGGAAGACAAGTTCTGACGGGACGGGCCTGAAGCAGTGGTCGGCGCGCAACCGGAACGGCCGGCCACGCGTTTGGCCCTGCCGGGCGGCGCGAAGCGGGCGTGCTTTGGTTTCGCGCAATTCCGGACGGAATTGCTCAAGCCCAATTTCGGCCCAACTGGACGCCTATCGGAAAGCGAACAATCGAGGTGACGGCGATGGATGAGATGGTGAAGGCGACGATGTCGCGGCGGCGGTTTCTCGGGCAGGCGGCGCTCGTCGCCGGGATGGCGGCGCTCGGACAGTTCGCCGGGCCGTTTCTCGCCGCCGGCCACGCGCAGGGCGCTGCCGCCCAGCGCATCGCCGACCATTTCGCCCGCGTGAAGACGATGATGGGCGAGTTCGTCCAGTTCGGCCCGCGCGGCGAGCAGACCGGCGGCAAGTTCTATATCGAGCGGCCGGGCAAGCTGCGCTTCAACTACGAATCGCCGGCGACGTTCAAGGTCACGTCCGACGGCACGACGCTGGTGCTTGAGAACACGAAGCTCAAGACCGCCGACGTCTACCCGCTGTCGAAGACGCCGCTGAAGCTCTTGCTCGACAGCCGGATCGATCTTTCCGACGGCAAGGTGCGCAGCGTCAAGGAAGAGGCGGACCTGACGACGATCCAGCTCGCCGACAAGTCGGTGTTCGGCGATTCGACCATCACGCTGATGTTCGACCCCGCCTCCTACGAGCTGCGCCAGTGGACCATCACCGACGCGCAGGGCAAGGACACGACGGTGATGATCTTCAACGTGCAGGAAGGCGTGCGCTTCGATCCGTCCGTGTTCGCCATCGACCATCGCCGTATCCAGCAGATGCAGCAGCCCGGCCAGCGCTGAGGCCGGCCATCGCGGCATCGGACTGTGGAAGGCGGGCTGCCCGCGGCTTGCCTGACGCGGCCCCGGCTGGCACAAGGGGAGACATCTCCCCTTCCGACGCCGGACCTCCCCCATGGCTTTCACCATCGCGACCTGGAACATCAACTCCGTGCGGCTGCGGATGCCGCTGGTCGAGAAGTTCCTGAATACCGTTTCGCCGGACGTGCTGTGCCTTCAGGAGACGAAGTGCCCCGACCCGCTGTTTCCGCTCTCCGCCTTCCGCAAGGCCGGCTACGAGCATATCGAGATGCAGGGCCAGAAGGGCTATCACGGCGTCGCCACCGTTTCGCGCCGGCCGCTGGAGGTGGTCGAGAAGCGCCGCTTCTGCGACATCGAGGACTGCCGGCACCTTTCCGTCCATGTCGAGGCCGGCGGGCGCAGGATCCTCCTGCATAATTTCTACGTGCCGGCCGGCGGCGACGAGCCGGACCCCACGATCAATCCAAAATTCCGGCACAAGCTCGATTTCGTGGCGCAGATGCACGACATCCCGGCGCTGGAGGGCGAGGGGCTGTCCTCGGTTCTGGTCGGGGATCTGAACATCGCGCCGCTGGAGACCGACGTGTGGTCGCACAAACAGCTTCTCAACGTCGTCTCGCACACGCCGGTCGAGACGACCAGCTTCGATGCGATGCGCCGGGCCGGCAACTGGGTCGACCTGATGCGCCAAGCCATCCCGCCGGAGGAGAAGCTGTTCACCTGGTGGAGCTACCGCGCGCAGGACTGGGCCGCGTCCAACCGCGGCCGCAGGCTCGACCATGTCTGGTCCTCGCCCAATCTTTCGCCGGTGCTATCCGGCATCGAGGTGCTGCGCGACGCGCGCGGCTGGGAGCGGCCGTCCGACCACGTGCCGGTGATCGCGCGCTTTAATCTCGACTGAGGATCGCGTTCAGTCGGCGAAGCGCGGCGCGATGGTCTCGATGCGCTTCAGGAACTCCTCGAGGTCGCGCAGCATGCGTGCGTGGAGCCGCGCGGCGACCTCCGGATATTCCTCGAGGATGCGATGGAACAGCGAGCGCGACAGGCGGATGGCGATGACATCCGTCTCGGCGGCAGCATAGGTCAGCCGCTTGCCCGGGGCGATCAGCGCCAGCTCGCCGATGATCGAGCCTTCGCCGAGCCGCGACAGGGCGACGGCCTCGCCGCCGCCGTCGCGATAGAGAACGACCCGGCCCGAGGCCACGACATAGGCGCATTCGGCGGCCGCGCCCTCGGCGAAGATCACCCGGCCGGCGGCGAAGCGCACCTCCTCCGCTCCGAAGGCGAGCAGCCGCAGTTGCTCGTCGGTCAGCTCCGAGAACAGCCCGACCCCCGACAGGATGCGGATATCGTCTTCAAGCGCCAAGTGACGGTCTCAAATTGCGTCCCCCGTTGAGGTTCTTCGACCGCGAGGGGCGGACAGTCAAGGGACGAGCTTGTAGCCGCCGCTTTCCGTCACAAGAATCTCGGCGTTGGAAGGGTCGCGCTCGATCTTCTGGCGCAGGCGGTAGACATGGGTTTCCAGCGTGTGGGTCGTCACCCCGGAATTGTAGCCCCAGACTTCTTCCAACAGGATATCGCGCGTCACCACCTTCTCGCCGGCGCGGTAGAGATACTTGATGATCGAGGCTTCCTTCTCGGTCAGCCGCACCTTCGCGCCCTTCGGGTCGGTCATCAGCTTCTGGCTCGGCTTGAAGGTATAGGGGCCGACGGTGAAGGTGGCATCCTCGCTCTGCTCGTGCTGGCGCAGCTGCGCGCGGATGCGCGCGAGCAGCACTGCGAAGCGGAACGGCTTTGTGACGTAGTCGTTGGCGCCGGCCTCCAGCCCGAGGATGGTGTCGGAATCGGTGTCGTGCCCGGTCAGCATGATGATCGGGGCCTTGAAGCCGCCCTTGCGCAGGATCTTCACCGCCTCGCGGCCGTCCATGTCCGGCAGGCCGACATCCATGATGAGAAGATCGATGGTGCCTGCGCGCGCGGCCTGCATGCCCTTGGCCGCATTGTCCTCCTCGAGGACCGAGAACTCCTCGTAGAGCGAAAGCTGCTCCACCAGCGTCTCGCGCAGATCGGCGTCGTCGTCGACGATGAGGATGGTGCGTGCGGTCATGGTGTTTCCGATTCAGGCATGCAGACGATTGACCCGGCCCCTGCTTTATGCGGAACCATGGCCGACATTAAAGACGATCACGGCGATTTGTTCCACGATGCGATCATATCGGAAATATGGCGAAACCGCGCGCCTGCCGGCGAATGCCGGCAAAATCACCAGCAAAATGGTGGTCAGGCCGCGTCCCGGCAAGCCGACGCAGGGAATCCTGCAATGGGCGGGACAGGCCTTTCCCTGCGCGCTCGGCCGCGGCGGCATCCGCGCGGTCAAGCGCGAGAGCGACGGCGCGACGCCGCTCGGGCCTATGCGCCTGCTCCATGGCTATTTCCGCGCTGGCCCCAGCCGGGCGCTTTCGGCAGCAGCGCTGTCATCGCCGCTGCCGTTCCGGGCGATCCGCGCTGATGACGGCTGGTGCGACGCACCGGGCGACCGCAACTACAACCGCAAGGTGACGCTGCCCTATTCCGCGAGCAGCGAGACGATGCGGCGCGCCGACCGCCTCTACGATTGCGTGATCGTGCTCGACTACAACATCCGGCCGCGCCGGCGCGGCATGGGCAGCGCCATCTTCTTCCACATCGCGCGCGAGGGCTTCGCGCCGACGGAAGGCTGCGTCGCGGTGTCGCCGCGCGTCATGGCGCGGCTGCTGCCGCATCTTTCGCGGCGCACCGTGCTGACGGTGCTACGCTAGAGCATTTTGCAGCCAGACGGAATCGTCTGGCGTCGCATAAATGCGGCTGAAACAAACAGCTAGATGTGAGCTTTCGGGAGGTTGTCCATTCGGACCGGACCGGGGAGACTGGAGTTACCAAGCTTCAGCATCCACCGGAGGGTCCGAATGAACATCCACAAGAATGCCCGCCTGACGCCGTTGCGTCGAGAGGAGATGGCGCTGTCGGTGATTGAGGGGCGTCTTTCCCAAGCCCATGCGGCACGGACCTATGGCGTGTCGGCGAAGATCGTGGCGCGCTGGGTGGAGCGCTACAAGGCGGAAGGGCGGTCCGGCATGGGCGACCGATCCTCGCGGCCCGCCCATATGCCGCAGGCCACCGCGGCGTCGATCGCCGAGCGTATTGTGGTGCTGCGTCGGCTGCGCTGGACCGGCAAGCACATTGCCCATGAGGTTGGCGTCTCGCCGGCCACCGTCAGCCGGGTGCTCAGGCGCGCCGAGCTGTCGCGGCTCAAGGACATCGAGCCGGCCGCGCCGGTCAGGCGCTACGAACGTGCCCATCCCGGCGAGATGATCCATATCGACATCAAGAAACTCGGCCGGTTCGACCGCGTCGGCCATCGCATCACCGGCGATCGGCGCGGCCAGTCCAACAGTCGCGGCATCGGCTGGGAGTTCGTCCATGTCGCCATCGACGATGCCTCGCGCATCGCCTTCAGCCAGATCCTGCCCGACGAGAAGAAGCAAAGCGCCGTCGCCTTCCTCACGGCGGCAGTCGCCTACTACGCCAGCCTCGGAATCACCGTCACTCGCGTCATGACCGACAACGGCTCGTGCTATCGCTCGAAGGCTTTCGCGCGCGCTTGCCGCGAATTCGGCCTCAAGCACATCCGAACCAGGCCCTACACGCCGCGCACAAACGGCAAGGCCGAGCGCTTCATCCAGACCGCCTTGCGCGAGTGGGCCTATGCCGTGGCCTATCCGACATCACGCCACCGTGCCGCTGAACTGCCGATCTGGCTCCACCGCTACAATTGGCATCGCCCGCATGGCAGCCTAAAGTCCAAACCACCAATCAGTCGCCTCCATCTAACCGGCGACAACCTCTTGAGGCTCCACAGCTAGAGCAACAGGCATTCGTCAGAATGCCTGTTGCTCTAGCCGCCAGACGGTGGTGCGCTTCACTTCCGAATCCTCCAGCGCGCGCGTCACCGGCACCTCGTAGGTGGCGAGCCGCTCAAGGCCCGATTTCGGCAGATAGGCGCGGCCGGGATCGCCGACGAGGATGTCGGCGCCTTGCGCCCTGAGGGCGCGGAACCACGGCGAGAGGCGTTCAGCGAAGGCCTTGTCGTAGAAGACGTCGCCGGCCAGCACCACGTCCCAGCCCCCGGCGCTGCCGACGAGGTCGTCGGCGGTGAAGTCGATCGCGACGCCGTTGGCCTCGGCGTTGAGGCGAACCGCGGCGGCGCAGAACGGATCGATGTCGGCGGCGAGCACATGGGCCGCGCCGGCCTTCACCGCGGCGATGGCCACCAGACCGGAGCCGGCGGCGAAGTCGAGGACGCGCTTGCCCGCGACGAGAGCGGGATGATCGAGGACGTGCCGCGCCAGCCCCTGCCCGCCGGCCCAGGCGAAGGCCCAGAAGGGCGGCGGCAGGCCGATCTCCTCAAGCTCCTCCTCGGTGCGGTGCCAGAGCGCGTGCGCTTCGTCGGCGAGGAAAAGCATGATCTCCGGCACATGCGGCGGGGCGATCGGGGCGGTGTTCGCCCGGATGAAGCCTGCGGCCTGTTCCGGGGTCAGGGTCACGCCTTGGGAGCCGGCACGAGGTCGCCGGTAAGGCCACCCATACGGCAGACCTCGATCCATTCGTCGTCCGTCACCGGCTGGACGGAAAGCCGCATCGAGGTGACGAGCGCCATGTCGGCCAGCTTCGGGTTGGCCTTGACGTCCTTCAGCGTCACCGGCTTCGGCACGGCGCGCACGGCGCGGATGTCGACGCATTCCCAGCGCGGGTCGTCGGTGGTCGAATCGGGATGCGCCAGCGCGCAGACCTCGACGATGCCGACGACTTCGAGCCCGATATTGGAATGGTAGAAGAAGCCGAGATCGCCGACCTTCATCGCGCGCATGTTGTTGCGCGCCTGATAGTTGCGCACCCCGTCCCACTGCTCGCCCTTCTTGCCCTTCGCCTTCAGCCCATCGAAGGAGAAGACGTCCGGCTCGGACTTGAACAGCCAATAGGCCATCACTTCGCCTCCGGCGGGTTGAACGCCCAGTTCCAGGCATGGATGTCGACGGTTTCGAACAGCTCGGCCCCGGTATAGGGATCGTCGGCGACGATCTGCTCGGCCTCGGCGCGGTCGGCCACTTCGAGCGCCACGAGGCTGCCGAGCGGCTTGCCGTCGTCGCCGAGCATCGGCCCGGCGAACCGCAGCTTGCCGGCGGCGTTGAGCGCGTTGATGTAGTCGAGATGCGCGGGCCGGGTGGCCAGCCGCACGTCGAGCTTGCCGGGCCAGTCCTTGCAGATGACGGCGAAAATCATGTCGGTCTCCCTTGGTCTTTGTCGGTGGAGGTCATTGCCGGCAGCCGGTCACGGGCCGCCGAATTCGCTTTTCAGCGGCCGCGCCATCAGCGCCGCCACGGCGTCGGCGATGGTGATGCGGCCGCAAAGCAGCGCGTCCACAGCGGCGATGATCGGCGCGTCGACGCCCTTCTCGCGGGCGATGCGGGCGGCGATGCCGGCCGTCGCCACGCCCTCGGCGAGCGGGCGGCCTTCGAGGCTTTCGCCGCGGCCGATCGCCAGCCCGTAGGAGAAGTTGCGCGACTGGGACGAGCCGCAGGTCAGGATCAGGTCGCCGAGGCCGGAAAGGCCCATCAGCGTTTCCGGCTCGGCGCCGAAGGCGGCGCCGACGCGGCGCAGCTCGACGAAGCCGCGCGTCACCAGCGCGGCCTGCGCGCTGGCGCCGAGGCCGGCCCCGGCGACCGCGCCCGCGGCGATGGCGAGCACGTTCTTCAGCGCGCCGCCGACCTCGACGCCGATCAGGTCGGTGCTCGAATAGCAGCGGAAGGCAGGCGACGACAGAAGCGCGGCAAGCCCGGCCGCGCGCGCCTCGTCTTGCGCCGCGACGGTGACGGCGGTGGGCAGGCCGGCGGCGACGTCGGCCGCGAAGCTTGGCCCGGACAGGGCGGCGACGGGCGTTTCCGGCAAGAGCTCGGCGGCGATCTCCGACAGAAGCTTGCCGGTGTCGCGCTCGATGCCCTTGGCGCAGAGGACGAGGGGGATTCCCGGGTGGAGCCGGGATGCCAGCGCACTGATGAGGCCGCGCATCGCCTGCGCCGGCACGACGGCGAGGACGCAGGCCGCGTCGGCAAGGGCGGCGTCGAGGTCGGTCGTGGCGGCGAGCGCCGGATCGAGCGCGATGCCGGCAAGATAGCGCGGGTTCTCGTGGCGCGTGTCGATGGCCGCGGCGGTTTCGCCGTCGCGCGCCCACAGCACGCAGTCGTGGCCGGCGCGCAGGGCGGTCGTTGCCAGCGCCGTTCCCCACGCGCCGCCGCCGAGAACCGCGATCTTCAGCTTCCCTGCGCTCACGCCTTCGCCCCCCGCTTGCCCGAGCCGACCATCGGCGCGGCCTCCTCGTCCAGCGGCCAGCGCGAGCGCGGCGCAAAGTCGAGCGCGTCGTCTTCGCAAAGGCCCGCGCGCAGGCGCTCGATGCCGGCCCAGGCGATCATCGCCGCATTGTCGGTGCACAGCTTGAGCGGCGGCGCGACGAGGCGCGCGCCGTGCCGCGCCGCCGTCGCGTCGAGCGCGGCGCGGATCGCCCTGTTGGCGGCGACGCCGCCGGCGACGACCAGCACCGGCTGCGCGATATCAGGGAAGGCCTCGCGGAAGCGGGCGAGGCTCTTGCCGACGCGCTCGGCCAGCGTTTCGGTGACGGCGAGCTGGAAGGAGGCGCAGATGTCGGCGACGTCCCTGTCCGACAGCGGCGCGATGGCCGAGGCCGCCTGCCGCACGGCGGTTTTCAGGCCCGAGAAGGAGAAATCGGCCCGCCGCTCGCCCTTCAGCGGGCGCGGGAAGGAGAAGCGGGAAGCATCGCCTTCTGCCGCGGCGCGCTCGACGCTCGGGCCGCCGGGATAGGGCAGGCCGAGAAGCTTCGCCGTCTTGTCGAAGGCCTCGCCGAGCGCGTCGTCGATGGTCGTCGCCCAGCGCTCGTAGCAGCCGACCCCGCGCACCAGCACCATTTGCGTGTGCCCGCCGGAGACGAGGAGCAGCAGATAGGGGAAGTCGACATTGCCGGTCATAGGGGCGGTCAGCCGCGCGGTCAGCGCGTGGCCTTCGAGGTGGTTGATCGGAAACAGCGGCTTTTGCGCGGCGGCGGCGATGGCCTTGGCCGTCATCAGCCCGACGATCAGCCCGCCGATCAGGCCGGGGCCGGCGGTGGCGGCGACGGCGTCGATGTCGGCAAGGCCGACCTTCGCCTCTTCAAGCGCGGCCGCGACGATGCCGTCGAGCGCCTCGACATGGGCGCGGGCGGCGATCTCCGGCACCACGCCGCCGAAGGCGGCATGCTCCTCGATCTGGCTCAGCACCACGTTCGAGAGGATGTCCGGCATGCCGGCATCGTCGAGCGCGACGACCGAAGCCGCCGTCTCGTCGCAACTGGTCTCGATGCCAAGCACGCGCATCATTGCCGTTCCAGCCGTTCCCCGATAGGACTGGCCCGACCTATCACGGACGGACCGGCATGCAAACGGATGTGTTGAAGATCGGAACGCGCGGCAGCGCGCTGGCGCTCGCCCAGGCGCACGAGACGCGGGCGCGGCTGATGGCGGCGCACGGTCTGCCCGAGGACGCGTTCGAGATCGTCGTCATCACCACCAGCGGCGACCGCATCCAGGACCGGCCGCTGTCGGAGGCCGGGGGCAAGGGCCTGTTCACCAAGGAGATTGAGGAGGCGCTGCTCGACCGCCGCATCGACATCGCCGTCCATTCCTCGAAGGACATGCCGACCGCGCTGCCGGAAGGGCTGGAGCTTTCCGCCTTTCTCGAGCGCGAGGACGTGCGCGACGCGTTTATCGCCGGGGCTATCGGCCGCGCCGCGCCGCGCCTCGCCGACCTGCCGCAGGGGGCCGTGGTCGGCTCGTCGTCGCTGCGGCGGCAGGCGCTGATTCGCCGGCTGCGGCCCGACATCGAGGTGGTGATGTTCCGCGGCAACGTCCAGACGCGGCTGCGCAAGCTGGACGAGGGGGAGGTCGCCGGCACGCTCCTCGCCTATGCGGGCTTGCGCCGGCTGGGCCTTGCCGACATCGTCACCGAGCTTCTGCCGGCCGAGGCGTTCCCGCCCGCGCCGGGGCAGGGGGCGATCTGCATCGAAAGCCGTGTCGGCGACGGGCGGGTGCTGGATTTGCTCGCACCCATCGGCCACGCGGCGACGGCGCAGGCGCTCGCCTGCGAGCGCGCCTTCCTCGCCGCGCTCGACGGCTCCTGCCGCACGCCCATCGCCGGCCTCGCCCGCATCGACGGGACGCGCCTTGCCTTTTCCGGCACGATCCTGACGCCGGACGGGCGCGAGGCCCACGAGATCGAGGCGGACGGCGCAGCCGGGGATGCCGCGCGCATCGGCGCGGAAGCCGGCGCGCGCATCCGCGACAAGGCCGGGCCGGGCTTCTTCGCCGGCTGGGGCTGATGCGCAGCGTCCTCGTCACCCGCCCCGAGCCGGGCGCGGCGGCGACCGCGGCGCGGCTGGCCGCGATGGGCTTCAAGCCGGTCGTGCTGCCGCTGACGAAGATCGTGGCGACGCCGATGGCTCCGGCCGGGCCATGCGACGCGGTGGTGGCGACGAGCGCCAATGCGCTGCGCCACGCGCCGGCGGCCTGTCTCGCCGCGCTGCGGGACAAGCGCCTCTACGCCGTCGGCGCGGCGACGGCCGAGGCGGCGCGGCAGGCGGGCTTTGCCGACATCGCGGTCGCCGCCGGCACGGCGGCCGACCTCGCCGGCCTGATCGGCAACGCGCTCGCCCCCGGCGCGCGGCTCCTGCATCTGGCCGGGCGCGAGCGCACCGCCGGCTTCGCGGAGGACCTCGCGCGGCGGGGATTCGCCGTCGAGATCGCCGAAACCTATCGCGCCGAGGAGCGTTGTTACGATGCCGCAACCGTCCGCGCGCGGCTTGGCGACGCGCCGGTCTGGGGCGCGCCGGTGTTCTCCGAGCGCGGCGGGCAGTTGCTCGACGCACTTGCGAAACGGGACGGGTTGGGGCATCTGTTTGAAGAGACGAGGTTTTTCTGCATCTCGGCCAAGGTCGCGGCGGCGCTTTCGGGTCGCAACACCTTCGTGGCGGCCGGGCCGGACGAGGACGCCGTTCTGGCGCTCCTTTCGTCGCAGGGGTGAACGGGCCGCATTGCCACCCTTTTCAGCGGCCATCCATGCCTCTAGATCAGACCCTTGGCAGGCATAGGCCCGCCGCAGCCGCTGGAGGAACGCCGGAATGGTCAAAACGCCGCGAACTCGCCACTCCCGGACGGAGAAGGAGCCGGTGACGATCGATCTCGCCCCCGACGAGGTCTCGCGCGCGACGCCGGGCGATGCGCCGGCGGCCGGAGCCGAGCCCGTGCGGGACCGGACCGAGACGAGCGATGCTCCGAAGGATACGGTTGCGCACGAGCCGGCCGCCAAGTCCGCCGATACGGTCGATCCGCGGCCGGCCGCGGCCGCTGCGCGGGACGAAGCGCCCGCCTTCGGCCGTCCCGATGCGCCCGGCAAGGCGCCGAAGGATGCGGCCGCGAGCGAGCGGGCCGCAGAACCGTCCCGCCCGGTCACTCCGCCGCCGGCCCCGCCGGCTTCGCGCGGCGGCGGTCTGCTTGCCGGCCTTCTCGGCGGCGTCGCCGCGCTCGCCATCGCCGCCGGGCTCCAGTTCGCCGGGCTGCTGCCGGGGGCGACGACCCAGCCCGCGCCGGCCGCGCCCGACCACGGCCCCGCCATCGCCGCGCTGGAGGCCGAGATCGCCGGCCTGAAAAGCGAGCTTGCCGCGCTTCCCGCCCCCGGCGAGGGCAGCGAGGCGCTCGACGCCCGCGTTGCCGGGATCGAGGAGCGGGTGACGGAGCTGGCCTCCGGTCTCGAGGCGCTGCGCGCCGAGGTGACGGAGATCGCCGCGCGGCCTTCGCCGGAAGGCGGGGCCCCGGCCGCGCCGGCCGATCTTTCCCCGTTCGAGGAGCGGATCGCCGCGCTCGAAGCCGATCTTGGCGGCCTGCGCGAGACCCTCGCGCCGGCCTCGGCGCTGGCGGCGGTCGAGCAGGCGCTGGCGGTGCTGCGCGGCGAGCTTGCAGCCAGCGGTGAGGGGCAGGCCGCCTCAGTGGCGCGGCTCGACGCGCTGGAGGCGGCGGTGGCCGCGCTCACCGGCCGCGTCGACGAGCAGGCCGAGGCGCCGGCGACGGCGATCATCATCGCCGCCTCGTCCCTCAAGGCGGCCATCGACCGCGGAACGCCGTTCGCGACCGAGCTCGACACCTATGCCGCGCTGGTGCCCGACGCGCCGCAGCTCGACGAATTGCGCGCGCTCGCCGCCTCCGGCGTGCCGACGCGGGCGCAGATCACCGCCGAATCGGACGCCGCCGCCAACGCCATGATCGCCGCCGCGCGGCCGGTCGACCCTGAAGCCGGCATCGTCGACCGGCTGATGGGCTCGATGATGGGCCTTGTCCAGGTACGGCCGATCGGCATGGTCGAGGGCGAGGGCGTGCCGGAGATCGCGGCGCGGCTCGACGCCGCGGTGCGGGCCGGCGACTATGAACGGGCGCTCACTGAGTACGAGACGCTGCCGGCGGAAGCCAAGGCGGCCGGCGAGGCGTTCATCGGCCGGCTGCGCGCGCGCTATAGCGCCGACCGGCTGGCCGACGAGGCGCTCGCCGCCGCGCTGCGGGCATAAGGGGGCAAATATGCTGCGCATCCTTTTCTTCCTCGCCGTCGTCTTCGCGCTCGGGCTCGGCTTCGCCTGGCTCGCAGACCGGCCGGGTGACCTCGTCGTCACCTTCGACGGCTACCAGTACCAGGTGACGCTGATGGTGGCGGCGGTTGCCGTCGCGGCCATCGTCGCGGCGACGATGCTGGCGTGGTGGATCGTCAAGGGCATCTGGCGCAGCCCCTATCTCGTGTCGCGCTATTTCCGCGTGCGCCGGCGCGACCGCGGCTATCAGGCGCTCTCCACCGGCATGATCGCTGCCGGGGCGGGCGACGCCGGGCTGGCGCGGGCGAAGAAGAAGGAGGCGATGAAGCTGATCAGCGCCGACCAGGAGCCGCTGATCCATCTTCTCGACGCGCAGGCCTCGCTGCTCGAAGGCGACCACGAGGCGGCGCGGCGCAAGTTCGAGGCGATGTTGGAGGACCCCGAGACACGGCTTCTCGGCCTGCGCGGGCTCTATCTCGAGGCCGAGCGGCTGGGCGACCGGACGGCCGCGCGCCACTATGCGGCAAGTGCGGCGCAGGCCGCGCCGCAGCTCGGCTGGGCCACGGACGTGTCGCTGGAGGAGAAAGCCGAGGCCCATGAATGGGACGCGGCGCTGCGCATCGTTGAGGCGCAGAAATCGACGGTGCAGATCGAGCGCGACGCCGCCGCCCGCCGCAAGGCGGTGCTGCTGACCGCCAAGGCGCTCGACACGCTGGAGGCCGACCCGACCGGCGCCAAGGCGGCCGCGCTGGAGGCGGTGAAGCTGGCGCCGACGCTGGTGCCGGCGGCGGTGGCGGCGGCGAAGGCCGCGTTCCGCCTCGGCGACGTGCGCAAGGGCGCTAAGGTGCTGGAGGCGGCGTGGAAAGCAGAGCCGCATCCCGAGATCGCCGACGCCTATATCCATGCACGGCCGGGCGATTCCACCCACGACCGGCTCGACCGGGCGAAGAAGCTGCAATCGCTCAGGCGCAACCATGTCGAATCGGCGCTGGCCGTCGCCCGCGCCGCGCTCGACGCCGGCGAGTTCGCGCTCGCCCGTTCCGAGGCGGAATCGGCGGCGAGAATCGGCCCCCGCGAAGGCGCGTACCTCTTGCTCGCCGACATCGAGGAAGCCGATACCGGCGATCAGGGCAAGGTGCGGCAGTGGCTCGGCAGGGCCGTCCGCGCGCCGCGCGACCCGGCCTGGGTGGCGGACGGCTATGTCAGCGAACGCTGGTCGCCCGTCTCGCCGGTGACGGGGCGGCTCGACGCGTTCGAATGGCGCTCGCCGGGCGAGCGGCTCGGCCAGCTCGTCGATGGGAGCGAGGAGGAGACGAGGGGCCCTGCGCCAGTATCTGCCCCTGCGCCGCTTGCGCCGCCCGCCGCCGACCCGGTGGTGCGCGCGGCGGAGGTGGAGGATGCGGTGATCGAGGCCGCGCCGGCGGCCGCTGCCGCCGCGCCGCCGTCCGTCGCGGAGCCTGCCGCGCCGGAGGAAAGCCCGCCGGTGGTCGACGCCGGGCCTGCGGAGGACTCGGACGAGGCGGTGGTCCAACCGGCCCGCCTGCCCGACGATCCCGGCGTCCCGCCGGAGGAGGAGCGCGTCGAGAAGCCGGGCATGTTCCGCCTGTTCTGACAGATCCGTTTCTCTTGCGCATCCGGGAAGGCACCATGCTCGACAGGTTGAAATCATTCTTCGGCTCGCTGCCCGAACGCGAGCGGCACGCGCCGGTGCGCGCCGACGAGCCCGATGTCGCGGCGGCGGCGCTGATGCTGTCGGTGATCGAGGCGGACGGGCTGCACGGCGAGGCCGAGCGCATGCGGCTGCGCGACGCGCTCAAGGCCGCCTACGGGCTTTCGGGCGAGGCGCTGGCCGAGGTGATGGCGGCGGGCGAGGCGGCCTTTCGCGAGGCGGTCGACCTTTCCGCCCACACCGCGGTGCTGGCCCGCGCCCTCGACGATGCGGCCAAGGCCGATTTCGTCGGCATCCTGTGGGAGATCGTCCATGCCGACGGCGACCTGCACGAGCTGGAGGACAACACCGTCTGGCGCATCGCCGAGCTGATCGGCGTGTCGCAGCACGAGCGGGTGATGCAGCGCCGGCAGGTGCGCGAGCGGCACGGCCTGCCCGACGCCGCCTGGGACGACTGAACCGCTCTTCGGCTTTGCCGCCCACCCCCACCCCCGTGTGACGCTGCGACAGGGCGTCGCAGCATTAAACAAGTATTTACTAAACTATTGATACGCTCCCTTTTGTATGAAACCGGACACATCATGGGGGGCCAAGGATGTGTGATTTCAGGACCGTCGGCGCGAGCCGGCGAAGGTGCTTTTCCCGTTAACAGAGTTTGACCGCACGCCGCATGCACCCGCATGCGCCCGGGATGCTTCTTCCAGCGTAACCCATGATCCCGACGCCGCCCTTCGCGGGCGGCGGCCGTCCTTCATCTGCGTTTCACGCCCGCCACGCGGCTGCCGCCGCGCGTCCGGGGCTGAGCCAATTCGTCCTTCTTTCGGGAACCGTCATCATGACCATCAGCACAACCGCCGCGCCGCGGCCTGTTGCGGAGGAAGGCCGGGCAACCGCCGGCCGCTTTTCCTTCTCCGTCCGCGCCAGCCTTCTCGCCATCCTTTCCCTGTTCATCGTCGGGCTGTTCTCGCTGGCGGTGAGCAACCTCTTCTCGGCCTGGACCTCGATGGACTCGGCCCAGGCCATGCGCGCCAACAACGAGGTCGGCGACATCTTCCTCGCCGCTGCGGGCTCGCTCGCCGCCGAGCGCGGCGTCACCAACACGGCGCTCGCCAGCCCGATGCCGGCCGACGCCCGGGTGCGCGACCAGCTCGCACGGCTGCGCGAGGAGGCGGACGCCGCGCTTCGCCCGGCGCTCGACAAAGTGCGCGCCGGTGCCGGCTTCTCCGGCCGGGACGCGCTGCTTTCCCGCGTGACGCGGGACATGGCGGCGCTCGATTCGCTGCGCGCCGAGGCCGACAGGCAGCTCGGCGAGCTGGGTGGGAGCCGCGACGAGGCCATGGTCAAGCGCTGGATCCCGACGGCCACGGCACTCGTCCTGTCGTCGCAGGAGCTGCGCGTCGCCGCGCAGGTGGTGCCGTCGACGGCGCTGGCGCGCACCCAGATCCTGCTCGATCTCAAGCAGGCGATGTGGGTGATGAGCGAATATGCCGGGCGCGAGCGCGCGACGGTCGGGGCGCTGGTCGGGCGCGGCGGCCGGATCGATGCGGCCACGCTGGCGATGCTGGCCGAATATCGCGGCCGCCTCGAACAGGCGTGGAGCATGGTCGAGGCCTATGGCGCGCGCGAGTTCGCCAATCCCCTCGTGCTCACTGCGATGGCCACGGTGCGCTCGGAATTCTTCGGGACGTTCGATACGGTGCGCGGCGCGGTCTATGCCGCCGGCGCGGCGGGCGAGCCCCATCCGATGAAGAGCGAGCAGTGGGTGGAGGCGGCGACGCGCGGCATCGACAGCCTGCTCGCCTTGTCCTCGGCCGTCGGGCAGGCGGCGGGCGACTATACGCTCCAGGTCGAGAACCAGGGCCGCACCGGCGTCATCGTCAGCGCCGTCGTGCTCCTGATGGTGGTGCTGGTCGGGCTCGCCGCGTTCCGGATCGTCGTTTTCCGCGTCGTCCGGCCGATCCGGTCGCTGACGGACACGATGGCGCGGTTGGCCGGCGGCGACCTCGAGGTCGCGATCCCCTCGGCGGACCGGCAGGACGAGATCGGCCAGATGGCACGCGCCGTCGCGGTGTTCCGCGATGCCGGTCGCGAGAACCGCCGCCTCGAGGCGGAGGCCGAGGAAGGCCGCGCGTCGGGCGAGCGCGAACGGCGCGAGCGCGAGGCGCAGAAGGCGAAGGAGGCGCAGGAGCTCCAGCAGGCGATGGACGGCCTCGCCGCCGCCCTCGGCCAGCTTTCGGACGGTAATGTCGGCTACCGCATCGAGGAGAGCTTTTCCGGCTCGCTCGACAGGCTGCGCGCCGATTTCAACGAATCGGTCGGCAAGCTCGAAACCGCGCTGCGCTCGGTCGGCGACAATGCCGGGGCCATCCATGCCGGCTCGGACCAGATCCGCGCCGCGGCCGACGACCTCGCCAAGCGCACCGAGATGCAGGCCGCCTCGGTCGAGGAAACGGCGGCGGCGGTCGAGGAGATCACCGCGACGGTGCGCGACTCCAGCCGCCGCGCGGCCGAGGCCGGGGCGATGGTGGCGCGAACCCGCGAGCAGGCCGAGCATTCCTCGCGTGTCGTCCAGCAGGCGGTCGCGGCGATGGGTGGGATCGAGGCGTCCTCGCGCGAGGTCGCCAACATCATCGGCGTCATCGACGAGATCGCCTTCCAGACCAACCTCCTGGCGCTCAATGCCGGGGTCGAGGCGGCGCGCGCCGGCGAGGCGGGCAGGGGCTTCGCGGTGGTGGCGCAGGAGGTGCGCGAGCTCGCCCAGCGCTCGGCCACGGCGGCGAAGGAGATCAAGGATTTGATCACCTCGTCGTCGCAGCAGGTCCATTCCGGCGTCGCGCTGGTCGGGGAGACCGGAACGGCGCTGACGACCATCGCGGCCGAGGTCGACGAGATCAACCGCCATGTCGCGGCGATCGTCGAGGCCGCGCGCGAGCAGGCCGGCGGGCTGGAGGAGATCAACGCCGCCGTCAACCAGATGGACCAGGGCGCGCAACAGAACGCGGCCATGGTGGAGCAGACCACGGCGGCCAGCCACAGCCTGGCGCGCGAGGCGGTGTCGCTGAACGACCTCCTCGCGCAGTTCCGCTTCGGCGAGGGCGCGCCGGCGCAGGCGAGACCTGTCGCGGCGACCCAGGTGCAAACGCAGCCCGCGCCGTCGCCGGCACGCGCGCTGGTGCGCAAGGTGGCCGGCGTCTTCGGGCGGGGCGGGACGGCGGCAGCGCTCGTTCCGGCCGGGACCGAGCAGGGCTGGGAAGAGTTCTGACGCAGGAGCCGCCCCGGCGCGATGCGGCGCTCGAGGCCGCCGAATGAGCGTCAGGCGGGGGTGAAGTCGAGCGCGACGCCGTTGATGCAGTAGCGCAGGCCGGTCGGCGGCGGGCCATCGGGGAAGACGTGGCCGAGATGGCTGCCGCAGCGCGCGCAGTGGACCTCGGTGCGGACCATGCCCCAGGAGCGGTCCTGCGTGGTTTCGACCGCGCCGGGCAGGGGATCGTTGAAGCTCGGCCAGCCGGTGCCGCTTTCGAACTTGAGGCCCGAGCGGAACAGCTCCTGCCCGCAGCCGGCGCAGGAGAAGGCACCGGCGCGCTTCTCGTGAAGGAGCGCGCAGCTTCCCGGCCGCTCGGTGCCGTGCTCGCGCATGATGTGGTACTGCTCCGGCGTCAGCATCGCGCGCCATTCGGCCTCGCTGCGGGTGACGGGAAACGTCTTCGTGTCCATGATCGCTGTCTCCGGGAATGCCTGCCGCATCAATGTAGGGCGCACCGCCTGCCGGCTCAATGCCCCGCTCAGTGCCCGGGCTCAGTGCTTGCGCGAGAGCTCGCGGGTCGCTGCCTCCAGCCCGGCCAGCGTCAGCGGGTACATGCGTTCGGAGAACAGCTCGCGGATCATCTTGATCGAGTGGGTGTAGCTCCAGTGCTGCTCGCGCACCGGATTGAGCCAGACCGCGTTGCCCCACTGGGCGAGGACGCGCCCGAGCCAGGCATGGCCCGGCTCCTCGTTCCAGTGCTCGACCGAGCCGCCGGCATAGGCGATCTCGTAGGGGCTCATCGAGGCGTCGCCGACGAAGATCACCTTGTAGTCTGGGCCGTATTTGTGCAGCACGTCGAGCGTCGGGATCACCTCCGAATGGCGGCGGCGGTTGTCCTTCCACACGCCCTCGTAGAGGCAGTTGTGGAAGTAGAAATACTCCATGTGGCGGAACTCGGCGCGGGCGGCCGAAAACAGCTCCTCGACGATGCGGATGTGGTCGTCCATCGAGCCGCCGACGTCGAAGAACATCAGGAGCTTGACCGCGTTGCGCCGCTCGGGCCGCGTCCTGACGTCGAGATAGCCGTGCTCGGCGGTGGACTGGATGGTGCCGGGCAGGTCCAGCTCCTCCTCCGCGCCCTCGCGCACCCAGCGGCGCAGCCGCTTGAGAGCGACCTTGATGTTGCGGGTGCCGAGCTCGACCGAATCGTCGAAGTTCCTGAACTCGCGCTTGTCCCAGACCTTGACCGCGCGGCGGTGGCGGCTCTCGGCTTGCCCGATGCGCACGCCTTCGGGGTTGTAGCCATAGGCGCCGAAGGGCGAGGTGCCGGCGGTGCCGATCCATTTCGAGCCGCCCTGATGGCGGCCCTTCTGCTCCTCGAGGCGCTTCTTCAGCGTCTCCATCAGCTTGTCGAAGCCGCCCAGCGCCTCGACCAGCTTCTTCTCCTCCTCGGTCAGGTGCTTCTCGGCCAGCCGGCGCAGCCATTCCTCGGGCAGGTCGGCGACGTCGACGGCACCCTCGCCGGAAACCGCCTCGACGCCGCGGAAGACGTGGGCGAACACCTTGTCGAAGCGGTCGATGTGGCGCTCGTCCTTCACCATGGCGGCGCGGGCGAGATAGTAGAAGCCCTCGACGTCGTACTCGACCAGCCCCGCCTCCATGCCTTCGAGCAGCGCGAGATATTCCCGGAGCGAGACGGGAACCTTCGCGGCTTTCAGCTCGAGGAAGAAGGGCAGGAACATGGCGTCAGCCGCGCTGGTACTTGATGAAGGGCGTGAGCGTCGCGATCCGGTCGTAGAGCCGGCGCGCCGTCTCGTTGAAATGCTGCGTCGTCCAGTAGACGTTGGCCGCGCCGGCCTCGTCGGCTCTCGCGTAGACCGCCTCGATCAGCGCGCGGCCGACGCCCGCGCCGCGCACGTCCGGGTCGGCGTAGAGGTCCTGGAGATAGCAGTTGTCCGCCACCGCCCAGCAGGTGCGGTGGAAGAGGTAGTGGACAAGGCCGCAGGGCCTGCCGTCCGTCTCGGCGATCAGGCCGCGCGGCTCGTAGGTTCCGCCGTCGAACAGCCGTTCCCATGTCGCGGCATAGACCTCTTCCGGCAGGCTCGTTTCGTAGAAGGCGAGGTAGGCCGTCCACAGCCGCCGCCACTCGGCATGGTCCGATCGTTCCAGCGGGCGGACGGTGACGGCGCTCATCGCCGGCTCACCCCTGCCGCCGCGCCATGAAGGCGAGGCGTTCGAACAGGTGGACGTCCTGCTCGTTCTTGAGCAGGGCGCCGTGCAGCTTGGGCAGCGCGTTCTTGGCGTCGACCCGCAGATCCTCGGGGCTGACGTCGTCGGCGACGAGCAGGCGTATCCAGTCGAGCGCCTCGGAGGTCGAGGGCTTCTTCTTGAGGCCGGGCACCTCGCGGATCTCGTAGAAGCGCGTCAGGGCCGCGCGCACGAGGTTCTGCTTGATGCCGGGATAGTGGACATCGACGATGCGTTGCAGCGTCTCGGCGTCGGGGAAGCGGATATAGTGGAAGAAGCAGCGGCGCAGGAAGGCGTCGGGCAGCTCCTTCTCGTTGTTCGAGGTGATGACGACGATCGGGCGCTGGCGCGCGCGCACGGTCTCGCCGGTCTCGTAGACGTGGAACTCCATGCGGTCGAGCTCCTGCAACAGGTCGTTGGGGAACTCGATGTCGGCCTTGTCGATCTCGTCGATCAAAAGCACGACCTTGCGCTCGGCCGCGAACGCCTCCCACAGCTTGCCGCGGCGGATGTAGTTGTGGATGTCGTTGAAGCGCTCGTCGCCGAGCTGGCTGTCGCGCAGGCGCGAGACGGCGTCGTACTCGTAGAGGCCCTGCTGCGCCTTGGTGGTGGACTTGACGTGCCACTCGATCAGCTCGGTGCCGAGCGCGGCTGCGATCTGGCGGGCGAGCTCCGTCTTGCCGGTGCCCGGCTCGCCCTTGACCAGCAGCGGCCGTTCCAGCGCGATCGCGGCGTTGACCGCGACCATGAGATCCTTGTCGGCGACATAGGCCGCCGTTCCTTCGAAGCGCATCTCGTCTATCTTCCTTCGGGAGGCGATTGTTCAGGGCGAAACTAAGGATGCGGGCGGGCCGGCGCAAGCCCCGGCGCCTCGCCGGTCTTTCCGGGACGGTCGGCACGAAACGCACTGGCCAGCCGGCAGGGAGAGGCCTATATTGGATATGCGATCTGCGCTTCCCGACAGGAGTAACATTCCCCGGGGCCTTATTGATCCCTAGGGAGCTGTGCCTGGCCGGACCCGTGGGTTCGGACATACGGCGCCCACCTACTTTGTAGGCACCCGGGATCAACCTCTCCATCGGTCGTCGTGGATCGCACTTTCTCCCCGAAAGAATAACACCCATCCATGAATTCTGCCGCCATAGACATCAAGGACAGGCTGCGGACCGGGGCGCTCGCCCGGCGCGACGCGCTCGATCCCGGGTTCCGCGCGCGGGTCTCGGCCGGGCTCGGCGAGGCGGCCGGGGCGCTCGGCGTCGCGCCGGGCAGCGTCGTCTCCGGCTTCTGGCCGATCCGCTCGGAGATCGACCTGCGCCCGCTGATGGCAGCGCTGGCCGACGGCGGGGCGCGGCTCTGCCTGCCGGCGATCCTCGACCGCACGACCATCGCCTTCCGAGAATATGTCCCCGGCATGCCGCTGATCGACATGGGCTTCGGCACGAAGGGGCCGGGAGCGGATGCGGCGGTCCTCGATCCCGACCTGATGCTGGTGCCGCTCGCCGCCTTCGACGCGGCCGGCAACCGCATCGGCTACGGCGCCGGCCACTACGATCGGGCGATCGCGCGCCTTCATGCGAAGGGCCGGTTTCCGCGGCTGATCGGCACGGCCTTCGACTGCCAGCGCGTCGAGGCCGTTCCGGCCGAGGCGCACGACGCGCCGCTCGGCGAAATCCTCAGCGAAAGCGGCTTGCGCCTGTTTCCCCTCGCTCCCTGATTTCACGCAGTTCCGGGCGGAAAACCGCTTCACACTTTTCCTGGAACTGCTCTATAGAGGCCCCATGAGGCTTCTTTTTCTCGGCGACATGGTGGGACGGACCGGCCGCACGGCGGTGTGGGAGCGCCTGCCTGGACTGATCTCGGATTTCCGGCTCGATTTCGTCATCGTCAACGGCGAGAACGCGGCCGGCGGCTTCGGCATCACCGAGGAAATCTTCCGCAACACGCTCGACGCCGGCGCGGACGTGGTGACGACCGGCAACCATGTCTGGGACCAGCGCGAGGCGCTGGACTTCGCCCCGCGCGAGGAGCGCTTCCTGCGCCCGGCCAACTTTCCCGTCGGCACGCCGGGCCGGGGAACCGGGCTCTACGAGGCGAAGAACGGCGCGCGCGTCTTCGTCACCAACATCATGGGCCGCGTCTTCATGCACCCGGAACTGGACGACCCGTTCCAGGCGGCCGAGCGCGAGCTCGCGGCCTGCCCGCTCGGCGAGCAGGCCGACGCGGTGGTGATCGACTTCCACGCCGAGGCGACCTCGGAGAAGATGTGCATGGCGCATTTCGTCGACGGCCGCGCCTCGCTCGTCGTCGGCACCCACACCCACCAGCCGACGGCCGACCACCAGATCCTGAACAGCGGCACCGCCTACATCTCCGACGCCGGCATGTGCGGCGACTACGATTCCTCGCTCGGCATGGAGAAGGAGGAACCACTGAACCGTTTCCTCTACAAGGTGCCGAAGGGGCGCTTCGAGGCCGCGTCCGGGCCGGCGACGATCTGTGGCGTCGGGGTCGATATTTCCGACCGCACCGGGCTCGCCGAGAGGATCGCGCCCTTGCGGCTCGGGCCGCGACTCGAGGAAACCGTTCCGGCGTTTTGGCGTTAAAGCGACCGGCCGGCATTGACGGAGCGGAATCCCGTTCCTACCTCTGTCCGCATTCCGCTTTCTCAGGCAGCCGGGGACGACGCCGATGGAATTTCTCGCCGACCATTTCTACTGGTTGAACGATCCGACCGCCTGGGTCGCGCTCGTCACCCTGATCGTGCTCGAGGTCGTCCTCGGCATCGACAATTTGATCTTCATCTCGATCCTGACCAACAAGCTGCCCGAGGAGCACCGCGTCATGGCGCGGCGGCTCGGCATCGGCGCGGCGCTCGTCATGCGCCTCGTCCTGCTCGCCACCATCGCCTGGATCGTCCACCTGACCGATCCGGTGTTCGAGGTGTTCGGCAAGGCGTTCTCCTGGCGCGACCTGATCCTGATCGCCGGCGGCCTGTTCCTCGTCTGGAAGGCGACCAAGGAAATCCACCATTCGGTCGATCCCGATGCCGGCAAGGAGAACATCGTCGGCGAGACGATCCAGACCTCGCTCGCCGGCGCGATCTTCCAGATCCTGCTGCTCGATCTCGTCTTCTCCATCGACTCGATCATCACCGCGGTCGGCATGACCGACGAGATCGCCATCATGTACATCGCGGTCATCGTCGCGGTGGCGACGATGCTGCTGGCGGTCAACCCGCTGTCGCGCTTCATCGAGAAGAACCCGACCATCGTCATGCTTGCGCTGGGCTTCCTGCTGATGATCGGCACGACGCTGATCGCCGACGGCATGGGCTTCCATGTGCCGAAGGGCTACATCTACGCCGCGATGGGCTTCTCGGCGCTGGTCGAGGGGCTGAACATGCTGGCGCGGCGCAAGCGCCCCGTTGCCAAGCAGGAGGAAAGAGCGCCCGAATAGGGGCTCAGATGTTCTTTCCGGGACCCGGCGTCGGCTCGCCCGGCACCGGGATCAGCATCCCGCGCTCCTTTAGCCAGGGATGGATCTCGACCGCCCGGCGCAGGGCCGACTGGCCCGCCTCCATCCGGCCCTGCCGCATCAGGATGATCGCCTTGCCGGAAAGCGCCGCGAAATGCAGCGGCTCCAGCGCCAGCGCCCGCTCGATGTCCTCGAGCGAGCCGTCGGGATCGTCGCGCAGGAAGCGGATGAAGGCGCGCTGGTTCCAGCCCTCGGCGTAGCCGGGGGCTTCCGCGACCACGCGGTCGAGGATGACGAGCGCGCCGGCGAAATCGTACGCCTCGCGTCGGCGCATCGCCTCGGCCACGGCCTCGCGGATCGCCGCCGTCGGTCCTTCAGCCATCCACAGCCGCCAGATCGCGTCTTCCGCCATGCGGCCCTCGCGCTCGGTCCGCGCGTCGCGCAGCCGCCGGAACAGCGCGGCGCGGTCGGTGGCCTCTTGCGCCGGGGCCGGCCCGGCGAGAAGGAGCGCACCGAGCCCGGCAAGCACGAGGCGCCGGGTCGGCATGGCTTACACCCCTTTCAGGACGAGGATGGTTGGCCGGCGCGGCAGGTCGCGCAGCGACACGGTGAGGGAACGCTCCTCGGAAAGACGCACCTCGAAATCCTCGCCCATGCGGGCGGTGAACTCGCGCAGCGGCGTCGAATGCCGGTGCATCGGCAGGATCAGCGACGAATAGAGCCGCTTGGCGATCTCGCTCATCGCCCCGACCGACAGCGTCATGCCGCCGTCGATCGGCACCATCAGGATGTCGAGCCGGCCGATGGCGGCGTAGTGGGCGTCCTCGAGGTGGTGGTGCAGATGGCCGAGATGGCCGATGCACAGGCCCGCGACCTCGAAGATGAAGATCGAGTTGCCGTCCGCCACCATGCCGCCGCCCCAGCTCCTTATGTCGGTCGGCACGTTGCGGATATAGACGTCGTCGACGGTGAGCGCATGGCGCGCCGGCCCGCCGTCGGGGTTCCAGCCGCGCAGCACGTGCTCGATGCCGGGATCGGGAAAGTCGGTGAAGTGGGTGCCGTGCGCGCGGTTCATGGTGACGACGCGCGGCAGCGGGTCGAAGCCGTAATGGCCGGAGAAATCGGTGGCGACGCGCACGCCGGCCGGCGTCTCGATCACATAGGTCGAATGGCCGGCATAGGTGATTGTGACGACGCCTTCCCTCGCCTGCGCCGGGCTGGCGAAGGGCGGGACGGGCGCGGGCGCGAAGCTGGCATAGGTCGCCTTCGGCAGCGCCTCGGCGATGGCGATGCACTGCGACGGCACCGGATCGGGCGCGTCCTGCGCTACGGCCTGCAAGGGCGCGAAAAGGGCAAGGAAGGCGGCGGCAGGCACGGTGAGGCGCATGGCGGCTTTCTCCGGGCGGGTGCATCGGCCGTCGAAGGTACAGGTCTGGCGGGCGCGCGCCACGGCTTTGGCCGCCGCCGCGCTTCACTTCTTCGCGATTGCCGCAGCTTCTGGACGTTTTGGCGGCTTTTCTCTATAAGCGCGCCATTCAACGGACATCGCGAAAGAAGGCGCTCGAAGGGGTTCCATGGCCGGCCATTCTCAATTCAAGAACATCATGCATCGCAAGGGGCGGCAGGACGCCGTCCGCTCGAAGATGTTTTCCAAGCTCGCGCGCGAGATCACCGTCGCCGCCAAGACGGGGATGCCCGACCCCGACATGAACCCGCGCCTGCGCCTGGCGATCCAGAACGCCAAGGCGCAGTCGATGCCGAAGGACAACATCCAGCGCGCCATCAACAAGGCGGCCGGAAACGACGGCGAGAACTATGAGGAAGTGCGCTACGAGGGATACGGGCCCGGCGGCGTCGCGCTGATCGTCGAGGCGCTGACCGACAACCGCAACCGCACCGCCTCCAACGTGCGCGCGGCCTTCACCAAGGCCGGCGGCGCGCTGGGCGAGACGGGGTCGGTATCCTTCCTGTGGGACCGCGTCGGCGAGATCGTCTACAAGCCCGCGGCCGGCGACGCCGACGCGGTGATGGAGGCCGCCATCGAGGCCGGCGCCGACGACGTGCAGTCCGACGAGGACGGTCACGTCATCCTGTGCGCCTTCGGCGACATCGGCGAGGTGACTTCGGCGCTGGAGAAGGCGCTGGGCGAGGCCGAGTCGGTCAAGACCATCTGGAAGCCGCAGACCAACACGCACGTCGACGAGGACCGCGCCCGCTCGATCCTCAAGCTCGTCGCCACGCTCGAGGACGACGACGACGTGCAGAACGTCTACGCCAATTTCGAGGTCGACGACGAGACGATGGCCAAGCTCAGCGCCGCGTAAGCAGCGCGCGTGGTCAGGCCGCGCGCCGCCTGAGCGGCGAAGTCCGGCAACAAAAAACCCGCCTCGAAGGCGGGTTTTTTCGTTCCGATGCGGGGTTTCGGCTCAGATGCCGAGGCCCTCGTAGCGCTTCTTGAACTTCGACAGGCGGCCGCCGCGGTCGAGCAGGGTCTGCTGGCCGCCGGTCCACGCCGGATGGGTGGTGGGGTCGATGTCGAGATTCATCGTGTCGCCCTCCTTGCCCCAGGTGGAGCGGGTCAGGTATTCGGTGCCATCGGTCATCACGACCTTGATGGTGTGGTAATCGGGATGGATATCGGCTTTCATCGCTGTCTTCCTGGTATCGTCGGGCTGCCGGGCAGGATCGCGCCTCTTTCGAGGATGCGGCGATGCGCCCACTGTCAAAACCTGAAGACGCGGCTATTGATGCCGCAGCTTCGGAAACGGTCGGCCGCCTATACAGGAGCCGGCGTCAAACCACAAGGCCGGCAACGCGGCAAATTCGCCGCGGCCGCAGGAAAGGCCGGGCATGAAGGAAAGGGCAGGCATGGCCGAGACCGGGCATGAAAAGGACAGGCGGCTGCGCACGCTCGGGCCGCTCGGGGAACTCATCCCCTTCGTCATGCGCTATCGCGGCCTGGTGCTCGGGGCGTGCCTCGCGCTGCTGGCGGCGGCCGTCACCACGCTGATGATGCCCATCGCCGTGCGCCGCATGGTCGACCACGGCTTCTCCGATTCCGATTCCAGCCTGATCTCCAGCTATTTCTCGATGCTGATCGTGCTGGCCGGCCTGCTGGCGGCGGCCTCGGCCGCGCGCTACTATTTCGTCATCACGCTGGGCGAGCGCGTGGTCGCGGATCTGCGGCGCGCGGTGTTCGCCCATGTCTCGGCGCTGTCGCCGGGCTTCTTCGACGCGGTGCAGTCGGGCGAGATCGTCTCGCGGCTGACCGCCGACACCACCCAGATCAAGTCGGCCGTCGGCGCCACCGCCTCGACGGCGCTGCGCAACATCATCCTCGCCGTCGGCGCGCTCACCATGATGGTGGTGACGAGCCCGAAGCTCTCCGGCCTCGTCATCGCCGCCATTCCCGTCGTCGTGGTGCCGATCGTCGCCTTCGGCCGCTCGGTCAGGCGGCGCTCGCGCTTCGCGCAGGACACGCTGGCCGAGGCCACCGCCTACGCCTCGGAGCAGATCGGCGCGGTGCGCACGCTCCAGGCCTATACCAACGAGAAGCTGGTCGAGGACCACTTCGGCCGCGCCGTCGAGATCGCCTTCGACGCGGCGCGCGCCTCCGTGCGCTCGCGCGCGGTGCTGACCTTCTTCGCCATCTTCGCCGTGTTCGCCTCGGTGGTCGCGGTGCTGTGGATCGGCGCGGCCGACGTGCTCTCGGGCGCGATGTCGCCGGGCACGCTCACCCAGTTCCTGTTCTACGCCGTCTTCGCCGCCGGCGCGCTCGGCGCGCTGTCGGAGGTGTGGGGCGAACTCGCGCAGGCCGCCGGCGCCACCGAGCGGCTGACCGAGCTTCTGGCGGAGGAGCCGCAGGTGCGCGCGCCGGCCCGGCCCGTCGCCCTGCCCGAGCCGGCGAAGGGCGGGGTCGAGTTCCGCGACGTCTCCTTCGCCTATCCGATGCGGCCCGACCGTCCGGCGCTCGAGGGGCTGTCGTTCACGGTCAGGCCCGGCGAGACCGTGGCCATCGTCGGCCCGTCCGGCTCGGGCAAGAGCACGGTGTTCTCGCTGCTCCTGCGCTTCTACGACCCGCAGGGTGGCGCGGTGCTGGTCGACGGCGTCGACGTGCGGCAGGTCGACCCGCAGGCACTGCGCGGCCGCATGGCCATCGTGCCGCAGGACGTGACCATCTTCGCGGCCAGCGCGGCCGACAACATCGCCTTCGGCCGGCCGGGGGCAGGAATGGCGGAGATCGAGGCGGCGGCGCGAGACGCCCGCGCCGACGAGTTTCTCGCCCGGCTCGACAGGGGCTACGACACGCCGCTCGGCGAGCGCGGGGTGACGCTGTCCGGCGGCCAGCGCCAGCGCCTCGCCATCGCGCGGGCCATCCTGCGCGACGCGCCGATCCTGCTGCTCGACGAGGCGACCTCGGCGCTCGACGCCGAGAGCGAGACGCTGGTGCAGACGGCGCTGGAGCGGCTGATGCAGGGGCGCACCACGCTGGTCATCGCCCACCGCCTCGCCACCGTGCTCAAGGCCGACCGCATCCTCGTCATGGAAGGCGGCCGGATCGTCGAGGAAGGCACGCACCAGAGCCTCGTCGCGGCCGGCGGCGTCTATGCCCGCCTCGCCCGCCTCCAGTTCGACCACGGCGCCGGCGCGTTCGGCCGCGCGGCGGAGTAGGCGCGGGGTATCCGATTTCCTGCGGCGTCGGCGCAGACCCCTCACCGGTTCGCTGCGCTCGCCACCTCTCCCCGGAGGGGAGAGGAAAAGTCCGGGTCTGATAAACGCTGCCTCCCTTTCCTCTCCCCTCTGGGGAGAGGTGGCCCGAAGGGTCGGTGAGGGGTAGCGCCTATCCCAGCAGATTGCGCGCCGCGCGCAGGAAGATGCGCGTGCCGATGGGGATCAGGTCGTCGGGGAAGTCGTAGTCCGGGTTGTGCAGGTTCGGCCGCTCGACGCCGGCGCCGAGATAGAGCATCGCCGATCCGGAGCCGTGGCCGAACAGGCCGAAATCCTCCGACGCGCGCATCGGCAGCTGCTCGCCGTCATGGGAAATGCCCTCGGCGTCGAGCGCGGCGGCGAGATGGGCGGTGGCCTCGGCGTCGTTCAGGCTGGCGACGAAGATCTCGTGATAGTCGATGGAGCATGTCAGCCCGTCGGCGGCGGCGGCCTCGCGCGCCAGCTCCTCGGCGGCGGTGCAAAGGTCGGCCATGCGCGCGTCGAGCTGCGTGCGCAGCGTCGCCCGGACCTCGGCGCGGCCGGGCGCGACGCCGAACACCGGCTCGCCCATGCTGGCATGGGTGACGGTGGCCATGGCGAAATCGTCGCTGGCGAACGAGCCGCCGCCGAGCGCGGCGAGCTCAGGCATCAGCCGGCTGATCGCCCGCATCGGCGACAGGCCGCTCTCGGGCATCGACGAATGGGCTTCCCTGCCTTCGAGGACGATGCGCATGCCGCGCGAGGCGCAGTTGACGACGCCGGCCTTCAGCCGGACATGGCCGAGCGGCGTGCCGGGCAGGTTGTGCAGCGAGAAGGCGAAATCCGGCCGGATCGCGCCGTAGCGCGGATCGGCGGTGACGCCGGCCGCGCCGTCGCCCGTTTCCTCGGCCGGCTGGAACATCAGCACGACGCGGCCCGTCGCCGGGCGCTGCCGGCCGAACAGGCGGCCGAGCGCGGCAAGGATCGCCATGTGGCCGTCATGGCCGCACATATGGCCCTTGCCGGCAATTGCCGAGCGGTGGGGGATGTCGGAGATCTCGGCTATGGGCAGTGCGTCGAGCTCGGCGCGGAACAGGACCGTCGGCCCGGCGACGCCGCTGTCGTAGACGAAGGCTATGCCGTGGCCGCCGAGCCCGGTGATCACCTCGTCCGCCCTGGTGTCGGCGAGGAAGGCGACGACGCGATTCGCGGTCTCCGCCTCCTCATTGGAGATTTCCGGGAAACGGTGGAGATCGCGGCGGAAGGCGACGAGGTCCTCGATGTCGCGGTTGGTCAGGGTCATGACGGGCTCCGTTCCGGCAAGTTCGGGTCGTTTTCTGGCGCAATTCCGGACGGAAAAGTGCTGCACACTTTTCCTGGAATTGCTTCAGGCAAAGACGATGGTCTTGTTGCCGCTCAGCATGACGCGGCTTTCGAGATGCAGCTTCACCGCGCGGGCCAGCACCCGCGATTCGATGTCGCGGCCGACGGCGACGAAATCCTCGGCGCTCATCGCATGCGTCACGCGCTCGGTCTCCTGCTCGATGATCGGCCCCTCGTCGAGGTCGGGCGTCACGTAATGGGCAGTCGCGCCGATCAGCTTGACGCCGCGGTCGTGGGCCTGGTGATAGGGCTTGGCGCCCTTGAAGCTCGGCAGGAAGGAATGGTGGATGTTGATGATGCGGCCGAACAGGCGGCTGGAGAAATCGTCCGACAGCACCTGCATGTAGCGGGCCAGCACGACGAGCCCGGCGCCGGTTTCCTCGACCAGCGCCGTCAGCCTCGCTTCCTGCTCGGCCTTGGTGGCCGGGGTCACCTTCCAGCAATGATAGGGGATGCCGGCGCTTTCCGCCTCGGCGCGGCTGTCCTCGTGGTTGGAGACGATGGCCGCGACCTCGGCGTCGAGCCAGCCGACGCGGATCTGGTAGAGAAGGTGGAGCAGCGCATGGTCGAACTTCGAGACCATGACGATGATCTTCGGCTTCCGCGCCGTGTCGGTGAGGCGAAGGTCGATGCCGAAACGCGTCTCGGCGGGCGCTGTGGCCGCTCGGATGGCGGCGCTTTCGGCGCCGCGCGCGTCGAGCGCCACCCGCATGAAGAAGCGGTTGGTCTGCTGGTCCCAGAACTGGGCGCTCTCGACGATGTTGGCGCCGATGCCGGCAAGCGCGGCGCTGACGGCGGCGACGATGCCGGGGCGGTCGTCGCAGGCGAGGTTGAGGATATGGGTCGGGCGGATCATGGGCGGCATCCGGTGGGCTGATCGAGGCTTGCTCATAGCGGGGCCGGGCCGTCCGGATCAATCGCGCCCGCGCCTTTTGTTGGCCGCCCGGCGGCAAACAGCGAAAAAAGTGGCCCCCTTAGAGGTTCGCCGCCGCGTGGCGGCCGGCCTGACGGCCCGAGAACAGGCAGCCGCCGAGGAAGGTGCCCTCGAGCGCGTTGTAGCCGTGATAGCCGCCGCCGCCGAAGCCGGCGACCTCGCCCGCCGCGTAAAGGCCGGGGATCGGCTCGCCGGCAGGGTCGAGCACCCGCGCGTCGATGTCGGTGTGGAGGCCGCCGAGCGTCTTGCGGGTGAGGATGTGGAGGCGGACCGCGATCAGCGGCCCGTGCTTCGGATCGAGGATCCTGTGGGGCTTCGCCGTGCGGATCAGCCGGTCGCCGCGATAGGCGCGGGCGCCGCGCAGGGCGATGACCTGCGCGTCCTTGGAGAAGGGGTTGTCGATCTCGCGGTCGCGCGCCTTTATCTGGGCGGCGATGTGGTCGTGGTCGATCAGCGCCGCGCCGGCGAGCGCGTTCATGCCGGCGACGAGATCGGGAAGCGTGTCGCGGACGATGAAATCCTCGCCGTGTCTTTTGAACGCCTCGACCGGCGGCGGCGCGCCGCCGCCGAGCCGGCTTTTCAGCACCTCCAGCCATTTCTTCGAGGCGAGGTCGGGATTCTGCTCCGAGCCGGAGAGGGCGAACTCCTTCTTGATGATGCTCTGCGTCAGCACGAACCAGGAATAGTCATGGCCGGTGGCGAGGATGTGCTTGAGCGTCGCCAGCGTGTCGAAGCCGGGCATGCACGGCGCGGGCAGGCGGTTGCCGCGCGCGTCGAACCACATCGAGGACGGGCCGGGCAGGATGCGGATGCCGTGGTCGGGCCAGATCGGGCCCCAGTTGCGCACGCCCTCGGTGTAGTGCCACATCCGGTCGGTGTTGATGGCCGCCGCGCCGGCTTCCTGCGTGATCCCGATCATGCGGCCGTCGACGTGGTGCGGCACGCCGGCGACCATGGTTTTCGGCGCGGGGCCGAGCCGGTCGACCGGCCAGCTCCTGCGGACCAGATCGAGATCGCCGCCGATGCCGCCGGACGCGACGACGATGCAGGGGGCGGAAAGCTCGAACGAACCTGCGACCTCGCGGCCGGAGCGCTCGCCGCGCGCGACCGTCGACGGCTCCAGCACCTCGCCGGCGACGCCGGTCAGACGGCCGCTGCTTCTCACCAGCCGGCTGACGCGGTGGCGGAATTTCAGCGCGACGCGGCCGCTCTTGGCATGCTCGCGGATGCGGGCGACGAAGGGCTCGAGGACGCCCGGCCCGACGCCCCACGTGACATGGAAGCGCGGCACCGAATTGCCGTGGCCGTGGGCGTGGCCGCCGCCGCGCTCGGCCCAGCCGACGACCGGGAACCAGCGCATGCCCATGGCGTGGAGCCAGGATCGCATCCCGCCGGCGGCGAAATCGACATAGGCTTCCGCGACACGGCGCGGCCAATGGTCCTCGGCGCGGTCGAACCCGGCCGAGCCCAGCCAGTCTTGGAGCGCGAGATCGCGGCTGTCCCGGATGCCCATGCGGCGCTGCTCCGGGGAATCGACGAGGAACAGGCCGCCCAGCGACCAGAACGCCTGCCCGCCGAGCGAGTTCTCGCCTTCCTGATCGAGCACGACGACGCGCTTGCCGGCGTCGGCCAGCTCGCATGCCGCGACCAGCCCGGCCAGCCCGCCGCCGACCACGATGGCGTCCGCATCCTCGGCCATGTCTCCCCTCCCTGTCGTTGGTCCGGGCTACTGTCGGACGGATTTTCGGGCGCGGCAAGAGGCGGCGTCAGCCGCCGTAGCGGCGTTCGAGATGGCGCTTCAGATAGCCCGCGTCGAGCGGCTCGCCGGTGGCGTGAAGGATCAAATCCGGCGTCGACAGGCGCGAGCCGAGCGACCAGACGCGCTCGCGGCGCCAGTCGTTCAGCCGCCCGAAGCGTCCGGCGGCGAGGTCGTCGTCTATGTCGGGGTGGTCGCGCTCGATGGCCGCCCAGAGCTGCGCCGCGATCATCGCGCCGAGCGTGTAGGACGGGAAATAGCCGAAGGCGGCCGAGGGCCAGTGGACGTCCTGCATCGGCCCGTCGGCCGGGTTGTCGAGGGTCGAGAGGCCGAGATAGCGGCGCATGCCCTCGTCCCACGCCTCGGGCAGGTCGGCGACGTCGAGCCCGCCCTCGACCAGCGCGCGCTCCAGCTCGAAGCGCAGCACGATGTGGAGCGGATAGGTCACCTCGTCGGCGTCGACCCGGATCAGTCCGCGCTCGACATGGTGGACATGCGGCAGGATGTCGGCGAGCGACAGGCTCTCGCCGAGATGGCGCTCGACCATCGGCAGCGCGAAGCGCCAGAAGGCGGGATTGCGGCCGATCTGCTTTTCCACGAACAGGCTCTGGCTTTCATGGACCGCCATGCCGCGCGCCTGGCCGAGCGGCCAGTGCGCCCATTCGCGCGGCAGGTTCTGCTCGTAGAGCGCGTGGCCGGTCTCGTGCAGGACGCCCATCAGCGCCGACAGGAAGTCGTCGGTACGGTAGCGCGTGGTGATGCGCACGTCGCTCGGCACGCCGCCGCAGAACGGATGGTGCGAGACCGAAAGGCTGCCATGCGAAAGGTCGAAGCCGACCCCCGCCATCATCGACAGAGCCAGCTCGCGCTGCCGGTCGACGGGATAGGAGCCGGCGAGGGATTTGAGCGGCGCTTTCGTCAGCCGCCTCTCCTGCGCCTCCAGCGCCTGCGGCACGAAGCCGGTCAGGAAGGCCTTGAGATCGTCGAGCAGCGGCGCGACCTCGGCGACGCGCGCGCCGGGATCGTACTGCTCCATCAGCGCGTCGTAGGGGGAAAGGCCGAGCGCGTCGGCCCGCAGCGCGGCTTCCTCGCGCACCAGCGCGACGACGCCTTCGAGCGCCGGGGCGAAGCCGGCCCAGTCGTTCTTCGCCCGCGCGTCGCGCCACAGCTGCTCGCAGCGCAGCCGCGCATGAGTCTGGCGCTCGACGAAGTCGGGCGGCAGCGAGGTCATGTTGAGATGGACGCGGCGGAATTCACGAAACGCCGCCGCCTGCTCCTCGTTCAGCGCCTCGCTTGCGGCCGCCTCGATCCACTCGGCCACCTCCGGCGCGGTCGCCATGCGGTGGCGCATGCCGGAAAGCGTGGCGAGCGAGGCGGCGCGGTCCTCGCCGCCGCCGGGCGCCATGTGGGTGGCCTCGTCGGCGGCGAGGATCGAGACGGCGTGGTCGAGCGCGTGGAGGCGGCGGTTGAGGATGTCGAGCTTCTCGAACGACATGGCTAGCGGCTCCGCGGCGTCGCCGCCTGCATGAAGGCGACCATGCCGGGGAACTCGACGCGGCGCTGCCAGAGCTCCTCCACCGCGTCGTCGTTGAGCAGCGTCTGGCCGAGCATGGCGTCCATGGCGGTTTCCTGGCCGAGGTCGCGGTCGATCGACAGGAACAGGAACGGCTCGGCATGGCGCGCGGCCTCCGGCTGCTCCGGGCCGTGCCAGCTCATGCGGCCGTCATGGCTCCCGGCGATGCCGGCGGCGATGGCGAGCTCGGCAGCGATACGCGCCGGGGCGGCGACGTCGCCTTGCGTCTTCTCCGCATAGGGGGAGGCGATGTCGATCGTCGTTTCAGTCTCCTGCCACTGGTGCAGGTCGTCGGGGAAAGGCTCGAAGGCGAGGCAGCCGCGCCCGCCGCACTCGGTGGCCTCGGCGTCCTTGTCAGTGATCTCGCCGCGGGCGACGGAGACCAGCGCCGCCTGCTGGCCCATCAGCGGCATGGTGACGATGCGCCAGGCGACATGCGGGCCGACGCCGAAGGCCTCGGGCTCGTCGGTGTTCTCCTCGCCGTAATCCTCGATCACCATCTGGCGGATGGCCGGGCCGAAATTGTAGCGCTCGACCGTGACGAAGGCATAGGGCGTGTCGCCGTCGAGCATCTGGCCGTAGCGCAGCATGGTGCGCGTGCGCGGCAGCGCCGGCTCCAGCGTCTCGACCAGCAGCAGCGCCTTCTCCAGCGGCGAGGCCTCGCCGTCGGGGCGGGCCGCGCCGGCCGGGGAAGCGGTGAAGGCGGCCAGCAGCCTTTCGTCGACGGTCGCTACGTCCTGCGCCTCGAAGCCGTCCTCGCCGATGAATGTCGCGACGGCGTCGTCCACGCCGGCCGCATGGGCGGCAGGCGACAGCAGCGAGGCTGTGGCGAGAAGGACGGGGGCGAGAAGAAGGGGGATGGCGCTTTTCGGCATGACGGCTCCGGGATCGGGAGGACGGGCGGCGCGCGGCGGCGCAGGCCGTCCGGCCGAGGGCAGGCTACGCGCCGTCGCCGCGCTGTCAACATGGCGGCAGCACTCTTGCGCCGTGGGGTGGGCGCGTGCTGAATGGCGGGTGGAGCGACGGGCATTGCGGCAAATGCCGTTTGCCTGCTCCAGCTGTTCGTTTCAGCCGCATTTGCGCAGAATGCTCCAACGTCGCCGCTGCGAAAGGCCCGCCGCCATGATCGCCACCGTCCTGACTTCCGTCGTCGCGCTGATCCACGTCTATATCGTCGTCCTCGAAATGGCGCTGTGGGAGAAGCCGCAGGGCCGCAAGGCGTTCGGCACCACGGCCGAGTTCGCGGCCGCGACCCGGGCGCTGGCGGCCAATCAGGGACTCTACAACGGCTTCCTCGTCGCCGGCCTCGCCTGGGGGCTTTGGCTCGGCGAGGCGGGTTTCGCGGTGAAGACGTTCTTCCTCGCCTGCGTGCTGGTGGCCGGGCTTTTCGGCGCGGCGACGGCGAGCCGAAAAATTCTTTACGTGCAGGCGTTGCCGGCGGCGCTGGCGCTCGCCGCGCTCTGGGCCGGCGTCTGAGCGGTCAGCGCTCGGTCAGCTTCAGCTCGATGCGGCGATTGCGGTTGCGCGCCTCAGCGGTGTCGGCCGGATCGAGCGGCTGGAACTCGCCGAAGCCGGCGGCGACCAGCCGCTCGGGCGAGACGCCGTTCTCGATCAGGTACTTCACCACCGCGGTGGCGCGGGCCGAGGACAGCTCCCAGTTGTCGCGGTAGCGCCCGGTGCCGGAGAGCGGGATGGTGTCGGTGTGGCCGTCGACGCGCAGCACCCAGTTGATCTCGGGCGGAATCTCGCGCTGCAATTCGAGGATCGCGCCGGCGAGCTTCTTCATCTCCTCGCGGCCGGCGTCGTTGATGATCTCCGAGCCGGACGGGAACAGCACCTCGGACTGGAAGACGAAGCGGTCGCCGACGATGCGGATGTTCTCGCGGTCGGAGAGGATCTCGCGCAGCCGGCCGAAGAAGTCGGAGCGGTAGCGGTTCAACTCCTGCACGCGCTGGGCGAGCGCGACGTTGAGGCGCCGGCCGAGGTCGGCGATCTTGGCGTTCGATTCGCGGTCGCGGGCCTCGGAGGTCTCCAGCGCCGCTTCGAGCGCGCCGATCTGGCTGCGCAGGGCGGCGATCTGCTGGTTGAGCAGCTCGACCTGGCTGAGCGCGCGCTGGCTGATCTGCTTCTCGCTGTCGAGCTCGCCGGCCAGCGAGGTGGCCCGGGCCTCGGCCTGCGCGCCGGCGCCCGCCCCGGCGGCGAGCAACTGCTCCAGCCGCGAGCGCTCGCCCTCGGCGGTGGCGAGCGAGGCGCGCATGTTGGCGAGCATGTCGTCGAGGTCCTGCGCGTTCGACTGTTCGAGCGCCAGAAGCTGGGTCAGCTCGTTGATCTGCGAGTTCAGCCGGTTCAGGACCTCGTCGCGGCCGCTGATCTCGCGCGACAGCAGGAACTGCGCCAGCACGAAGACCGAGAGCAGGAACATGATGGCGAGGAGCAGCGTCGACAGCGCGTCGACGAAGCCGGGCCAGTAGTCGACGCCGCGATGGCTGCCGCGTCTCGTCCGCGCCAGCGCCATCTAGCCGTTCTCCCCACTGGCGCTCTCCCCGCCGGCGCCTTCGGGGGCGGGCTTGCCGGCCGGCCGGCCTTCCGCTGCCTTGCCGGCGGACTGGCGCTCCTCCTGCCGGCGGATGGAATCGGCCAGCCGGTCGAGCGTCGCGCGCATCGCCTTCTGCTCGCCGGCCTGCGCCTCGACCCAGTCGCGCATCATCTGCTGCTCGGAGCGCATGTTCTTGACGAGGCCGCTGATGCCGTCGGCGAGGCTGGCCATCGACGCGGCGATGCGCGGGTTGGCCGCGCCGGCATGGTCGTGGCCGGCATGCTCCTGCGCGGCGTGAAGCCGGCGCGACAGCTCGCGGATCTCCTCCAGCGCGTCCCCGTCCCGCGGCGGGCCGACGAAGTCGGAGCCGAGATCGGTGACGGAGGACAGCCAGTTCTCCAGCTCGGTGTAGAAGCGGGTCTGGGCGCGGCCGGCCTGGAGATCGAGGAAGCCGAGCACCAGCGAGCCGGACAGGCCGAACAGCGACGAGGAGAACGCCGTGCCCATGCCGGCCAGCGGCGCCGACAGGCCCGCCTTCAGCGAATCGAGCACGTCGTTGACGTCGCCTGAGCCGGGGTCGAGCGACCCGATGGTCTCGCCGATCGAGCCGATGGTCTGGAGCAGGCCCCAGAAGGTGCCGAGCAGGCCGAGGAAGATCAGCAGGCCGGTGAGGTAGCGCGAGATGTCGCGACTCTCGTCGAGGCGGGTGGCGATCGAATCGAGGATCGAGCGCGTCGTTGCGGTCGACAGCGCGGTCGAGGACGAACGCGACAGCAGCGCCTTCATCGGCGCGAGCAGCACGGGATCGCGCCGGTCGGTGCCGACGCGGAAGGAATTGACCCAGCGCACCTCGCGGATCAGGCCGATGACCTGCCCGAACACCAGAAGGATGCCGACCGCCAACACGCCGAGGATCAGTCCGTTCAAGCCCGGATTGGTCTGGAAGGCCGAGGAGATCTGCCGGTAGAGGATGGCCGCGACGAAGCCGACGATGGCGAGGAAGATCAGCATCGACAGGAGGAAGACCTGCGGGCTGGACAGCTTTCGCGGATCGTACGGCTCGGCCTCCGTCAGGCCGTCGTCGGACTCCACCCTTCCCAGAACTGCCATCGGCGCGCCCCTGCTCATGATTTCGGCATCAAGGTGCCCGCGATCCTAAACGGAATTGTGACCAAATTGAAATCCGCCGTGAGAGCCGGCTCGCGCCGGCTCCGGCGGCGTTTCGCCACGCTTGCCGTTAAAGCGCCTTGGCCATCTCGCGCAGCTGGAATTTCTGGATCTTGCCGGTCGAGGTCTTGGGGATCTCGGCGAAGACGATGGTGCGGGGGCATTTGAAGCGGGCGAGCAGCGCGCGGCAATGCTCGATGATCTCCTCCTCGGTCGCGCTGGCGCCCGGCTTCAGCTCGACATAGGCCACCGGCGTCTCGCCCCATTTGTCGTCCTGCCTCGCCACCACGCCGCAGGAGGCGACGGCGGGGTGCTTGTAGAGCGCGTCCTCGACCTCGATCGAGGAGATGTTCTCGCCGCCGGAGATGATGATGTCCTTGGAGCGGTCCTTCAGCTGGATGTAGCCGTCCGGGTGCATGACGCCGAGGTCGCCCGAATGGAACCAGCCGCCGGCGAAGGCCTCCTCGGTCGCGGCCCTGTTCTTGAGGTATCCCTTCATGACGATGTTGCCGCGGAACATGACCTCGCCGATGGTCTCGCCGTCGGCCGGCGTCGGCTCCATCGTCTCGGGGTCGCGCACGCTCAGGCCTTCGAGCGCGGCGTAGCGCACGCCCTGCCGCGCCTTCTTCTGGGTGCGCTCGCCCTTCGGCAGGTCGTCCCAGTCGGCGAGCCATTCGTTGACGACCGCCGGCCCGTAGGTCTCGGTCAGGCCGTAGAGATGGGTGACGGCAAAGCCGGCATCGGCCATGCCGGACAGCACCGCCTCGGGCGGCGGGGCAGCGGCGGTGTTGAAGGTCACGGTCTGCGGGAAGTCGCGCTTGTCGCCGGCGGGCGCGTTGATCAGCGTCGACATGACGATGGGCGCGCCGCACAGATGGGTGACGCCATGGTCGGCGATGGCGTCGTACATCGCCTTCGCCCTGACCCAGCGCAGGCAGACATGCGTGCCGCCGGTGACGGCGAGCGTCCACGGGAAGCACCAGCCGTTGCAGTGGAACATCGGCAGTGTCCACAGATAGACCGGATGGCGGCCCATGCCGGCATGGACGGTGTTGGCATAGGCCATCAGCGCCGCGCCGCGGTGGTGGTAGACGACGCCCTTGGGGTTGCCGGTCGTGCCCGAAGTGTAGTTGAGCGAGATCGCGTCCCATTCGTCGTCGGGCATCGACCACGAAAAGCCCTCGTCGCCCGAGGCAACGAAATCCTCGTAGTCGAGCGAACCGATGCGGTTCCCCTTGGGGTAGGGCGCGTCGTCGCCATAATCGGGATCGTCGAAGTCGATGACCAGCGGCTTCGCCTTCGCGATCGCCAGCGCCTCCCTGACCACGTTGGAGAACTCGCGGTCGACGATCAGCACCTTCGATTCGGCATGGTCGAGCTGGAAGGCGAGGATGGCGGCGTCGAGGCGGGTGTTGAGCGAATGCAGCACCGCCTTGACCATGGGCACGCCGAAATGCGCCTCCAGCATCGGCGGCGTGTTGGACAGCATCACCGAGACCGTGTCGCCCTTGCCGATGCCTCGCTTCGACAGCGCGGAGGCGAGCTTCAGCGACCGGCGCCAGAACTCGGCATAGGTGATGCGGGCATCGCCGTGGACGATGGCGACATGGGCGGGAAACACCTTCGCCGCGCGCTCCAGATAGGTCAGCGGCGTCAGCGGCTGGTGGTTGGCCGGGTTCTTGCCGAGGTCGAGATCGTATAGACTGGTCATTCATGCCTCCCTGTCGCCGCCGATTATGCACAAAGCGGATAGCGCGTCATCAGGCCTCGGCAGGGCGAAGGATGCGATTGCGCTTCTCCCCTTGCCACCATTTGAGCTATGCCGCATTCCAACCACGATCGCCCGTCATTGAGACCGAACCCGACAGGACCGCCATGAATCCGGCAATGAACCCGACCGAGACGCCGAACCGCTGCCGCCTGGTGCTGATCGCCCCGAAGGGCGCGACGCCGCAGGTGCTTGCCGCTGCGCTTTCGGGCGGCGACGTCGCCTCGTTGATCCTGCCGCAATGGGACATGGACGAGGCCGCGTTCCAGGCGCACGCGGAGGCTGTTGTGCCGGCGGCGCAGGAAGCGGGCGTGGCGGCGGTGATCGCCGGCGACATGCGCATCGCCATGCGCGCCCGCGCCGACGGCATCCATATCGAGACGAACAAGCGCGACCTCGCCGACATCGTGGGCAAGCACCAGGGCAAGCTGATCGTCGGCACCGGCGGGGCGACGACCCGCGACGACGCGCTGGAGCTCGGCGAGACCCGGCCCGACTACATCTTCTTCGGCCGCTTCGGTTACGACCTGAAGCCCGAGCCGCATCCGCGCAACCTGAAGCTCGGCCGGTGGTGGGCCGAGATGGTGGCGCTGCCCTGCATCGTCATGGGGGGCTCGGACATGGCCTCGCTCGCCGAGGTCGCGGGCACCGGGGCCGATTTCGTCGCGCTGTCGGCGGCCGTGTTCGGCGAGGGCGTCGACCCCGCCGAGGCGGTCGCGCGCGCCAACGCGCTGCTCGACGAGCACGCGCCGCGTTTCGAGGGCTGATCCGTTGCGTCTGCGCCCGCTTATCCTGTTTCTGTCGCTGGTCCCGGCATCGCTGGCGCTGCCGGCGTCGGCGCAGCAGGAAACCCCGGGCGCCGCCCCCGCCGCGCCGGCCGAGGCCGAAACCGCCGCGCCGACCGGGACCGTCGCGCCCGACGCCGACGCGGTCCGGCGCAGCCGCTTTTCCGAGCGGCCGTCCGACGAGGCCTATGGCGCGTTCCAGCGCGGCTACTACATCACCGCGCTCAACCTCGCGACGCCGCTGGCGCTTCAAGGCGATCCGGCGGCGCAGACGCTGATCGGCGAGATCTATTCGCGCGGGCTCGGCGTGCGCCGCGACCTGCCCACGGCCATCGAGTGGTACGAGAAGGCGGCCGAGCAGAAGGTGCCGGAGGCGCTGTTCCAGCTCGCCATGATCCTCTACGACGGCGGCGCCGAGTTCGGCGACAGGGCGCGGGCGGCGCAGTTGATCGAGGCGGCGGCCGAGGCCGGGCACAGCCTCGCCCAGTTCAACTTCGCCCAGATGCTGGTCGAGCGCGATACGACGCCGCAGGGAACGGCGCGCGCCGTCGCCTGGTACGAGAAGGCCGCGCGCGCCGGGCTGGCCGACGCGCAATACGCCATGGCCGAGGTCGCCCGCCAGGGCGCGGCCGGGCGGCCGGTCGATCTGGCCGAGGCCCGGCGCTGGCTGTCGCTGGCCGCGGCGCAGAACCACGACACCGCCCAGATCGATCTCGGCACCATGCTGGTCGAGGGTGAGGGCGGTCCGCGCGACGAGAAGGCCGGCTTTGCCTGGCTGATGCGAGCGGCCGCGGCCGGCAACGCGGCAGCGCAGAACCGGGTGGCCAAGCTCTACCGCGCCGGCATCGGCGTCGAGCCGGACCGGGTGACGGCGGCGGCGTGGTACCTGCGCGCGCGGCGGGCCGGGCTCGTCGATCCGGTGATGGAGGACCAGCTCGACGGCCTGACCGAGGAGGAGATGGACGAGGCCGGAAAGCGCGCCGCCACGCTCGGCTGACCCCCGGCTATCTGGCTGCACTTGCCTCAGGCCGCGTTTTATGGTCTTGGAGCCGCGATAAAGCGCCTGCGGCGCGCACATTTTCCGGAACCGAACAATGGCTAAGATCAACGGCAACGAAATCCGTCCGGGCAACGTCATCGAGCACGATGGCGGCCTGTGGGTGGCGGTGAAGACCAACGCGGTGAAGCCCGGCAAGGGCGGCGCCTACAACCAGGTCGAACTGAAGAACCTCATCAACGGCACCAAGCTCAACGAGCGCTTCCGCGCCGCCGAGACGGTGGAGAAGGTGCGCCTCGAGCAGAAGGACTTCACCTTCCTCTACGAGCAGGGCGACGCGTTGGTGTTCATGGACGACGAGAGCTACGAGCAGCTCGAGCTGGAAAAGGACTTCGTCGGCGACCGCGCCGCCTTCCTCCAGGACGGCATGAAGGTGACGGTCGAGCTGCACGAGGAGCGCCCGATCGGCGTCTCGCTGCCCGACCAGGTGACGCTGACCATCACCGAGGCCGACCCGGTGGTGAAGGGCCAGACGGCGGCCTCGTCCTACAAGCCGGCGGTGCTGGAGAACGGCATCCGCGTCCTCGTCCCGCCCTTCATCTCGTCGGGCGAGAGGATCGTCGTCGACACCAACGAGATCACCTATATCCGCCGCGCGGACTAGCCCGGCCGCAACCCGAGACTTCGGAGACATTCATGGCGCGCTCCGCCATCATCAACGTCATGGTGCAGGCGGCCATGAAGGCCGGCCGCTCGCTCGGCCGTGATTTCGGCGAGGTGCAGAACCTCCAGGTCTCGCTCAAGGGCCCCGGCGACTATGTCAGCCAGGCCGACAGGCGGGCCGAGGAGATCATCTTCACCGAGCTTTCCAAGGCGCGGCCGGGCTATTCCTTCGTCATGGAGGAGCGCGGCGAGGTAGCAGGCGAGGACGACCAGCACCGCTTCATCGTCGATCCGCTCGACGGCACCACCAACTTCCTGCACGGCATCCCGCTCTTTTCCATCTCGATCGCGCTGGAGCGGCAGGGCCAACTCGTCGCCGGGGTGATCTACAACCCGGCGATGGACGAGCTCTACACCGCCGAGCGCGGCGGCGGCGCGTTCATGAACGACCGCCGGCTGCGCGTGGCGGCGCGGCGCAACCTCTCCGACGCGGTGATCGGCACCGGCATCCCGCATCTCGGGCGCGGCCATCACGGCCACGCGCTGATCGAGCTGAAGAACGTCATGGGCGAGGTGGCGGGCATCCGCCGGCTCGGCTCGGCGGCGCTCGATCTGGCCTATGTCGCGGCCGGACGCATGGACGGGTTCTGGGAAAGCTGGCTGGCGCCGTGGGACATGGCGGCAGGCATCCTGATGGTGCGCGAGGCCGGCGGCTTCTGCACCGACGCTTCCGGAGGGCAGGCGATCTTCGACAGCGGCACGATCGTCGCCGGCAACGAATCGATCCACAAGGCGCTCTTGAAGACGGTGCAGAAGAAGGCGTGAGGCGCGTTCCGCGCCTGCCTTCCTGTGCCGAAGCGGCACAATTTCGTGCAGGTCGCGCCCGGCTGTTAAGCTTCGGTTAAGCTTTACAGGCTATTACTGTGCATATCCAGTTTTCTGGATTCTGACCGAGTGGCCCTCGCCACTCCGTTTGACGCCTCCCTGTTAAACTCCTGAGAGCCGCTTTCGCGGCTCTTTTTTTGTTTTCGGGCCATTTTCCATGGTTTTCGGGTAGCGTTAACCTTCTGTTAAACACCGGCTTGCCATCGGCCGCGCGACGTATCAAATTCCGGCTTCCCGTCGCGGGTCGAAGGCGCTGCGCCAAGAACCGCGTCTCTTCGCGACGGGCGGCGGCGTCTAACGAGTACGGGGTAGCGGTCATGCAGAGCAGGGATCACGAGGGATCCAACACGGTCAGCCTCGCGGAAAGGCGCATCTTCTCGGCCTCGTTCAAGCCGCTCTACGACGAGGGCATGGGGCTGGTCGAGCAGGCGGCCGACTATCTCGACGGCGAGGGCCGCGCCGCCGCCAAGGGGCTCTCGCGCGTCGGCGCGACGCTCTACGCCGCCGAATCCATGCGCCTCACCACCCGCCTGATGCAGATCGCCTCGTGGCTGCTGCTGCAGCGCGCCGCCAATTCCGGCGAGATGACCCGCGACCAGGTCGCCACCGAGAAATCCAAGGTCCGGCTCGACACCGCCTCGGCGCAAGGGGACGCCGCCGGCTGGAGCGAGCTGCCGGACGCCTTCCGCGCCATCGTCGAGCATTCGCTGCGGCTCCAGGCGCTGGTGCGCCGCATGGACGACGAGATCTACGGCGAGTCGGGCCAGCCGCGCGTGCAGGCCGCGGCGCGCCCCGGCAATCCGGTCTCCGACCAGATCAGCCTCCTGAAGACCGCGTTCGCGCACGGTTGAGGCTCGCAGCCTCCGTTTCTGCTTTGTTCACTTTTCGATGGCATTTCCATGCGCTCGCAATAGGGTGGACGCATGAGAGAGGCGATTCGCATCATCGGCATCGATCCGGGCCTGCGCCGCACCGGCTGGGGCGTGGTCGACGTTCTGGGCAATTCGCTGCGCTTCGTCGCCTCCGGCACGGTGCGCTCCGACGACAAGGCCGACCTCGCCTCGCGGCTGCGGCAGCTCCATGACGGGCTTTCCGGGGTTGTCCATTCCCATAGGCCGCACGAGGCGGCGGTGGAGCAGACCTTCGTCAACAAGGACGCCACCGCGACACTGAAGCTTGGCCAGGCGCGCGGCGTCGCCATGCTGGTGCCGGCGCTGGCCGGCCTCGGCGTCGCCGAATACGCGCCCACCGCGGTCAAGAAGGCGGTGATCGGCGTCGGCCACGGCGACAAGAAGCAGATCCACATGATGGTCAGGGTGCTGATGCCGAAGGCGGTCTTCGACGGCGACGACGCGGCCGACGCGCTCGCCATCGCCGTCTGCCACGCGCATCATCGCCAGAGCGTGACCGGGCGGCTGGCCGCCATGGCATCGGCCTGAAGGGCCAGGGGGTGCGGGGATGATCGGCAAGCTGAAGGGTACGGTCGACGAGGTCGGCGAGGACCACTGCATCCTCGACGTCCACGGCGTCGGCTACGTCGCGTTCTGCCCGGCGCGCACGCTCGCGGGGTTGAATGCCGGCGAGGCGGCGGTGCTCCACATCGAGACCTATGTCCGCGAGGACATGATCAGGCTCTACGGCTTTTCCTCGACGCTGGAGCGCGAGTGGTTCCGCCTGTTGCAGAACGTGCAAGGGGTGGGGGCGAAGGTCGCGCTGTCGGTGCTGTCGACGCTGGCGCCGGCCGAGCTCGCCAACGCCGTCGCGCTGCGCGACATCGCCATGGTCTCGCGCGCGCCGGGCGTCGGCAGGAAAGTGGCCGAGCGCATCGTCACCGAGCTGAAGGGCAAGGCCCCGGCGCTGGCCGGCGAGGCTGCCGCCACGATCGGCTTCGCGCAGGAGCTGGGCGCGGGCGTCGCGCCCGCGCCGGCGGCCGACGCGGTCTCGGCCCTGACCAATCTCGGCTATTCGCGCGACATCGCGGCGAGCGCCGTCGCCGCGGCGATGAAGGCGGCCGGCGAGGACGCCGATTCGGCGAAGCTGATCCGCCTCGGCCTCAAGGAGCTGGCGCGGTGAAAGACACCGACTTCCAAAGGATGATCGACACCGCAACGTCTTTCTTTCTCGCTGCTGAACGTTGTGCTCCGGAGTTAAAATTTGGACCTTATGGGCCGCATTCGCCGGCTGCGCCGCGTATCGTTTGCTATGCGCTCTCGGTAGAATTAGCGCTCAAGCTGCTCTTGAGAATCGACGGCATTGATCCGAAGCGGGAGCACGACCTGAAAGGTCTCTTTGAAAAGCTTCCCGATACGAGGCGCGCGACGCTTGTCGCTGTTGATGAATGTGTCGATGAGATAAGCGAGTATTTTCACCACTGGCGCTATCCTTATGAGAAGGAATGGCTTGAAGGGAATTTTGATAACCCGCGCCGGGCGTTTATCGCGTGCCACAAGGAAATACGACGGGCCAAACCTGAACTCGTAAGCTGCTTCGAGCGCGACTGGGGAAGGTTCGAACCTGACTATTCATGGGCATGGCCGGAGCTTGAGATAAGACAGGCGGAAGCTAGTCTGATAAAGGCTGAGCCATGAACCTGGCACCCCGTTTGATCTCTTCGGAAAAGCGCGGCGAGGACGCGGACGTGTCGTTGCGGCCGCAGTCGCTCGACGAGTTCGTCGGCCAGCAGGCGGCGCGCGCCAACCTCAAGGTGTTCATCGAGGCGGCGAAGAACCGCGGCGAGGCGCTCGACCATGTGCTGTTCGTCGGCCCGCCGGGGCTCGGCAAGACGACGCTCGCCCAGATCATGGCGCGCGAGCTCGGCGTCAATTTCCGCTCGACCTCCGGCCCGGTCATCGCCAAGGCCGGCGACCTCGCGGCGCTGCTGACCAATCTCGAGGACCGCGACGTGCTGTTCATCGACGAGATCCACCGGCTCAACCCGGCGGTGGAGGAGATCCTCTACCCGGCGATGGAGGATTTCCAGCTCGACCTGATCATCGGCGAGGGGCCGGCGGCGCGCTCGGTCAAGATCGACCTCGCCCGCTTCACGCTGGTCGCGGCGACGACGCGGCTCGGCCTCCTGACCAACCCGCTGCGCGACCGCTTCGGCATCCCGGTCAGGCTCGATTTCTATACGGTGGACGAGCTGGAGACCATCGTGAGGCGCGGGGCGCGGCTGCTCTCCCTGCCGATGAACGACGAGGGCGCGGTCGAGATCGCCCGGCGCGCGCGCGGCACGCCGCGCATCGCCGGGCGCCTGTTGCGCCGGGTGCGCGACTTCGCCTCGGTGGCGGGCGCCGAGGTGGTGGACCGCAAGACGGCGGACGCGGCGCTGTCGCGGCTGGAAGTCGACGCTCTCGGCCTCGACACGCTCGACCGCCGCTACCTTTCGATGATCGCGAGGAATTTCGGCGGCGGGCCGGTCGGCATCGAGACCATCGCGGCCGGGCTCGCCGAGCCGCGCGACGCCATCGAGGACATCATCGAGCCCTATCTCATCCAGCAGGGCTTCATCCAGCGCACGCCGCGCGGTCGGATGCTGACGGCCAATGCCTGGCGGCATCTCGGCCTCGACGCGCCGAAGGACATCGCCCAGCGGCAGATCGGACTGTTCGAGGAAGAATGAGCGGGAACGACACCATCGACCCCGGGCTCGCCGGGCTTGCCGGGGAGCTGACCGATTTCGGCCACCGGCTGAAGGCGCTCGTCTACTACGCCGACACCGACTTTTCCGGCGTCGTCTATCATGCGCGCTATCTCGAATTCCTCGAGCGCGGCCGCTCCGACTTCCTGCGGCTGGCCGGCGTCCACCATACCGAGCTCGCAGATGGCGTGCATGGCGAGAAGCTGGTCTGGGTGGTGCGGCGCATGGAGATCGACTTCCGGGCGCCGGCGCGGATCGACGACGTGCTGACCATCGACACCCGCACGGAAAGCGTCTCCGGCGCGCGCATCTTCATGGCCCAGCAGATCAGGCGCGGCGACGACCTCCTGATCGAAGCGCGGGTCGAGGCCGCGATCATCTCCGAGAGCGGCAGGCCGCGGCGCTTCCCCAAGGAGTGGGCGGAGGCGTTCCTGCCGAAGGCGTGACGCCGCCGTCGGACCGGAAGGCAAGGGCGATGCAGGTACTGGTCATCGGCGGCACGCGGTTCATCGGCGCGCATGCGGTGCGCCGCCTGCACGACGCCGGCGCGCATGTCACGGTCTCTCATCGCGGGACGAGCCGCAACCCGGTGCTGCCGGTGGGCATCGAGCATGTGCTCGACGCGGGCGCCGCCTATCCGATCACCGCGTTTCCCGACCGGCTCCGGCGCGACTGGGACGTCGTCGTCCACATGACGGCGATGGGCGAGGCGGACACGCAGGCGGCCGTCGCGACGTTCCAGGGCCGTGCCGGCCGGCTGGTCCTGGTCTCGTCCTGCGACGTCTATCGCGCCTATGGCCGCCTGACGAAGGCGGAGCCCGGCCCGCCGGACCCGGTGCCGCTGACGGAGGACGCGCCGCTGCGCAGCGTGCCCTATCCCTATCGCGGCATGGAGGCCCAGCTCGGCGCCTTCGCCCGCGACTACGACAAGGTGCTGGCCGAGGCGGCGGTGCGGAACGCGGCGGGCCTCGACTGGACGATCCTGCGACTGCCGAAGGTCTACGGGCCGGAGGACAACGGCGATCTCGCCACCGTCTACGGCTTCGCCGCCGTGCCGCACTGGCGCTGGACGCACGGCCATGTGGCGAACGTCGCGGCTGCCATTGCGCGGGCCGCGACCCATCCGAAGGCGCGGAACGCGGTCTTCAATGTCGGCGAGCGGGAGAGGCCGACCATGGGCGAGAGGCTGGCGCGGCTGCCGGCGCGGTCCGGCGAGCCGCCCGTCCCGCCACCCTTCGATTTCGGGCAGGACCTCGTCCTCGACACGACCCGGATCCGCAAGGCGCTGGGCTATGCCGAGATCGTCGACGAAGCGGCGGCGATGGCGGCTCTCTGCACGGCGGCTGGCCGATCCTAACCGATCCTTAACCTTAACCGTTCATCAAGAAGATGGTGAGGATTGCGCATAAGGCTCGCGCCTTCCTTTCACCAAAATTCGCCCGGAAAAGGCCCGGGAACGGCGCATCCGGCGCGTTCCGGCCATGACGGACGGCAGGCAGGAACGGATGCGCGACGGGGCCACGGCGAGCCGCCCCCGCACGATTAGGGACCAATGCGATATGGAACAAATGGCTCTTGCCGCGCCAGGCGGCGACCACTCGATATGGGCACTGTTCTGGCAGGCCGGCTGGGTCGTCAAGCTGGTGATGATCGGCCTCATCGCCGCCTCGGTGTGGACCTGGGCGATCATCGTCGACAAGCTGATCGCGTTTGCCCGCATGCGCGCATCGCTGACCCGCTTCGAGGAGATCTTCTGGTCGGGCCAGTCGCTCGAGGAGCTCTACCGGACGCTGGCCGAGCGCAAGACGAGCGGCATGGGCTCGATCTTCGTCGCGGCGATGCGCGAATGGAAGAAGAGCTTCGAGAAGGGCGTCAAGTCGCCGATCAGCCTGCAGAACCGCATCGACAAGGCGATGGACCTTGCGCTGACGCGCGAGATGGAGCGGCTCGAGGGCCGGCTCGGCTTCCTCGCCTCGGTCGGTTCGGCCGCGCCCTTCATCGGCCTGTTCGGCACCGTGGTCGGCATCATGACCTCGTTCCAGGCCATCGCCGCCTCGGGCGCGACCAACCTCGCCGTCGTCGCGCCGGGCATCGCCGAGGCGCTGCTCGCCACCGCGCTCGGCCTGCTCGCGGCCATCCCGGCGGTCATCGCCTACAACAAGCTGTCGTCCGACGCCGGCAAGCTCGGCCTGAGGATGGAGGGGTTCGCCGACGAGTTCTCCGCCATACTGTCGCGGCAAATCGATGAGAAGGTCCCGCTCAAGGCGGTCGCTTAGGAGAGTTCACGAATGGGCATGTCCATCGGGCAGTCTGGCGGGCGGGGCGGACGCGGCCACAGGCGGCGGGGCCGCCATCACGCGCTGGTCTCGGAAATCAACGTCACGCCCTTCGTCGACGTGATGCTGGTGCTGCTCATCATCTTCATGGTGGCGGCGCCGCTCCTGACGGTCGGCGTGCCGATCGACCTGCCGGAGACGCGGGCCGCCGCGCTCAACGCGCAGACGCAGCCGATCACCGTGTCCGTCAACGGGCAGGGGCAGATCTTCCTGCAGGAGACCGAGATAAGCATCGACGAGATCGTGCCGCGCCTGCAGGCCATCGCCCAGACGGGCTATGACGAGCGCATCTTCGTGCGCGCCGACGGCGCGTCGGACTATGGAAGCGTCATGCGCGTGCTCGGCCGCATCAACGGCGCGGGCTTCCGCAATGTCGGGCTGGTCTCCATTCCGGAACAGGGCAGCTAGGCTTCGATGAAGACAGGTCTGACCACATCGCTGGCGCTGCACGCGGTCGCCCTCGGCGTGGGTCTTGTCACCTTCTCGTCGCCCAGCCCGCTCGAGCTGACGAACGTCGAATCCTTCCCCGTCGACATCGTGCCGATCGAGGAGGTCGCGCAGAGCGTGCGCGGCGACAGGCAGGCCCCGGTGGCCGAACGGCCGGCGCCGACGCCGACCACGCGCCCGGACGTGGTGGAGAACGCGCAAGAGGCCGGCGACAACACGACCGACCTCGCCACGCCGCCGACGCCGGACCCCAAGCCGCGCCCGGTCGAGACGGCCGAGGCGCCGCCGCCCGCGCCCGAGCCGACGCCGCCGACCCCCGAACCGGAGCCCGCCCCCCAACCGGAGCGCCAGCCCGAGCCGCAGCCGGTGCCGACGACCGAGGTCGCGCCCGAGCCGCAGCCTAAACAGGAGGTCGCGCCCGACCCCGTGCCGGAGACGGTCGTGGCCGAGGCGCCGCGTCCCGATGCGCCCGAACTGCCGACCAGCGCGCCGCGGCCCGAGGCGCGGCCCCAGCCGCAGCCGCCGCAGGCGCAGGCCCCGCGCACGCCGGAGCGCCGCGAGCCCGAGCGGCCGCGCGAGCAGCGCCGCGAGACGGCGTCGAGCGAGTCCCAGTCGCAGAACGTCGAGGACCAGGTGGCGGCCCTGCTCAACCGCGAGCGGGCCTCGGGCGGCGGCGCGCGGCGCTCGAACGACGAGGCCGCGCTGGGCGGGCGCCAGACGACCGGCGCGAAGCTCAGCCAGAGCGAGGAGGACGCCATCCGCCGCCAGCTCATCTCGTGCTGGAACGTGCCCGCCGGCGCGATCGGCGCGTCGGACCTCAAGACGACCATCCGCTTCAGGCTCGACCCCAGCGGCGCGCTGGAGGGGCAGCCGGCGGTGGAGAAATCGAGCGGCGACCGCGTGTTCGACGACAGCACGCTGCGCGCGGTCCGCGTCTGCAACCAGCGCGGCTTCCAGCTTCCCGCCGACAAGTACGACGCGTGGGCGGAAGTCACCGTCAATTTCGACCCGCGAGACATGTTCTGAACCCGGCACGACCCGGACATGAGCCCATCAGGACCCATGAGGCCAAACGTATGATGAAAACGCTGAAATCCCTCGTTGCGGTGGCCGGCCTGGCGCTCGGCGCGGCGCTCGCCGCCGCCATGCCCGCCCGCGCCCAGCTGGTGATCGACATCACGCAGGGCGTGGTCGAGCCGATGCCGATCGCCATCACCGACTTCATCGCCAACGACGCCATCGGCCAGGAGATCGCCGCGGTGGTCGCGGCCGACCTCGCCCGCTCGGGGTTGTTCAAGCCGATCGAGAAGGGCGCGTTCATCGAGAAGATCACCAATCCCGACGCCGCGCCGCGCTTTTCCGACTGGACCGTCCTCAACGCGCAGGCGCTGGTGACGGGCCGCGTCAACCACGAGGCGGACGGGCGGCTGCGCGCCGAGTTCCGCCTGTGGGACACCTTCGCCGGCCAGCAGCTGATCGGCGAGCAGTTCTTCGCCAACAAGGCCAACTGGCGGCGCGTCGCCCACATCATCGCCGACACGATCTACGAGCGGCTGACCGGCGAGAAGGGCTATTTCGACACCCGCGTCGTCTATGTCGAGGAGAGCGGGCCGAAGGACAAGCGCGTCAAGCGCCTCGCCATCATGGACCAGGACGGGGCCAACAACCGGCCGCTGACCGACGGGCGCGCCATCGTGCTGACGCCGCGCTTCTCGCCGAACCGGCAGGAAATCACCTACATGTCCTACGAGGGCGGCCAGCCGCAGGTCTATCTGCTCCAGATCGAGACCGGGCAGCGCGAGCTCGTCGGCAATTTTCCCGGCATGACGTTCGCGCCGCGCTTCTCGCCCGACGGGCAGAAGGTGATCATGAGCCTGCTGCGCGACGACGGCAACTCCAACATCTACACCATGGATTTGAGAAGCCGGACCACGACGCGCCTGACCTCGTCCAACGCCATCGACACCTCGCCCTCCTATTCGCCGGACGGCGCCCGCGTCGTCTTCACCTCCGACCGCGGCGGGCGGCCGCACATCTACGTCATGGGCGCGGACGGCTCCAACCCGCAGCGCATCTCCTTCGGCGACGGCACCTATTCGACGCCGGTGTGGTCGCCGCGCGGCGACCTGATCGCCTTCACCAAGCAGACCGGCGGCCAGTTCCAGATCGGCGTGATGCGCACCGACGGCTCGGGCGAGCGCATCCTCTCGACCGGCTACCTGCAGGAGGGACCGACCTGGGCGCCGAACGGCCGCGTCATCATGTTCTTCCGCGAGGGCTCGGGGCAGGGCGGGCCGAAGCTCCACTCCATCGACCTGACGGGCAGGAACGAGCAGGCGATCCCGACGCCGCACTTCGCGTCCGACCCGGCATGGTCGCCGCTGCTCGACTGAAGCTCCCGGATTCGTGACCACGAAGCGGCGGCCCGGGTGAATCCGGGCCGCCGCTTTTTCTCTTTGCCTTCCTGCATTTGCGCGACGCCGGGCGCACCCGCGCGGCCGCAAAATGCTCTAATGCGGAAAAAGCCGCGTTTCGGCCGCATTTCGGCCTAGTGTGCGGTTAATGCAGGGGGCGCCGGCCGGGAAGCCGGCGCATAAGGGCGGGCATTCAGTAATCGTTAACCTTGTTTCTTGAGCGGGCTTTAACCCAGTTGTGGTTACTCATTGCTCAACCAAATCGTGCAAATGCCAAGGAGAGGCGGCCATGCGCCGAATCGCAGCAATCACCCGCAACCCCGCCGCGGTCGCTCTTGTCGCCATGCTCGCCGTCGCGGGCTGCGCCAGCAAGCAGACCCCCAATAACCCGGCCGACCTCGGCCTCGGCGCAGGTGCCGGCGGCGCGCCCGGCTCCAGCCAGGACTTCACCGTCAATGTCGGCGACCGCATCTTCTTCGACACCGACTCCTCGGTGATCCGCGCCGACGCGCAGACGACGCTGGCCCGCCAGGCGCAGTGGCTCGGCCAGTACCCGAACTACGCGATCACCGTCGAGGGCCATGCCGACGAGCGCGGCACCCGCGAGTACAACCTCGCGCTCGGCGCCCGCCGCGCCGCCGCGGCCCGCGACTTCCTCGTCGCGCGCGGCGTCCAGTCGAACCGCATCCGCACCATCTCCTACGGCAAGGAGCGCCCGGTCGCGGTCTGCGACAACATCTCGTGCTGGTCGCAGAACCGCCGTGCCGTCACCGTGCTGTCCGGCGGAAGCTGATCGCCGCGGAACGGAAGCAATCGGAAGGGTGGCCTCGGGGCCGCCCTTTTTCGCTCGGAAACCCTCAGGACGGCCGCGAGAAGACATAGGCGAGGCCGGCCGCGATCAGCAGCGCGGTGTAGGCGAGGATCGCGGGGCTGGCGTCGGCGACCAGCCAGATGGCGAGGAAGCCCGAAATGGTGCCGGCGAGCGCCAGCAGCTTGGCTTTCAGCGGGATCGCGCCGCGCTCGCGCCACTCCGAGAGCGTCGGGCCGAAGCGGGGATGCTCCAGCAGCCACCGCTCCAGCCGCTCGGAGGAACGGGTGAAGCAGGCCGCGGCGACGATCAGGAACGGCGTCGTCGGCAGCACCGGCAGGAACGCGCCGGCGATGCCGAGCCCGGCGAAGACGAGCCCGAGCGCGAGGTAGAGGCCGCGCATCGGCCTCATCCCTCCGCCGTCCGGGGACGTCCTCTGGCGTGACGAGTGCTCATCGTCCCACCATCGATTGTCGGGCCGGTCCGATCAACGGGACAAATCGTCCACCGCCGCGCCGCGGTCAGAACTTCGCGTTGACGCCGACGAAGAAGCCGCGCCCGTCGCCGGGGATGAAGGCGGCCTGATCCGGCCGCGTCGCCTGGTCGATGACCAGTGTCGAGGCGGCATAGGCGGTGTCGAAGACGTTGGTGACCTCGGCGAACAGCGACACATTTTCGTTGACGCGGTACTGGGTGCGCAGGTCGACCACGGCATAGGGGTCGGCGTAGAGCGTGTTCATGTTGTCGACGGGAGTTTTGGAGGGAAGCCAGCGCACCGCGCCTTGCAGCATCCAGTTCTCGGTGGCGTCGTATTGCAGCACGGCGTTGACGACATGGCGCGGCGCGCCGGCCAGCCGGTTGCCCTTGGGGATGACGCGGCCGGGGCCGGATACCATGTCGCTGGCGAAGCGGAAGTCCTGATAGGTGTAGGCGAGGCGCGCGGTCCACTGGTCGGCGATCCGGGCCGTCAGGCCGAGCTCGACGCCGAAATGGGTGGTCTTGTCGGCGTTGATCGCGCCGAGCGAGGTGCCGGACGCGTCGCGCAGGTTGAGAAGCTCGTTGTCGACCCATGAGTAATAGGCGGTCGCATCCCAGGCATAGTCGCCGTGGCTGCCGCGCCAGCCAGCCTCGATGGTGGTCGCGGTCTGCGCGTCAAGGTCCGGCGTGTTGAACATGTCGGTGGCGGCGGGGTTCTGCGGGTTGCGGCCCGGTCCCGTATTCGGCGTTCCGTTGACGGTGGCGAGCAGGTCGTCATGCGTCGGCGGCTCGAAGCTGCGGCTGACCGCGCCGAAGACGATCTGGCTCTCGTCCGGCCTGTAGGAGACGCCGAGGCTGGGCGACCAGCCGCTGTAGCGGCGCTCGTAGCTCGAATCCCGTGCCGGGACGGTGCCGTCGGGGACCCGCATCGTCGGATTCATCGGGTTGTAGCCGACGGTCGGCCGCGTGGCCCCGGTGAAGACGTCCCGGTTGTCGCGCGTGGCGTGCGAATAGGCGATGGCCGGCGAGACGATGAAGCTTTCGCCGAATGGCACGTTGAAGCCGGCGTTGAGCGACAGCGAGGTGGCGTCGAGCTCGCTCTTGCCGAACAGCGGCCCCTGGGTGCCGGAGAGGTTGTGGTAGTTCTCGCGGTCGGCGGAGCCGATCGTATACTGCGCGGTGCTCTCGAACAGCGGCAGGACGGCGCTCGCATCCGGCTTGTAGGCGTAGCGCAGCACGCCGGTGAAGTCGCCGCCCTTGGTGGTGCGGATGCCCGAGGCGATGGGGAAGCGGAACATGTCGTCGGTGTAGGTATAGCCGAGGACGATGTCGAACAGGTGGGCGTCGAACTCGGCCGTGGTGCGCGAGCCGATCAGGAACTGCTCGGCCTCGCGCCGCGGCTTGTCGCGTATGACGTTGGGACCGGGGAAGGTGGCGACCGGACCCGGCAGCGTCATGACCGGCCCGGTATGGACCTGCGAGGGATCGGCTTTCAGATACGACTTGGGCAGCGGCCCGGCGACGTCGAAGCCGAGATCGGTGTAGCCGAAGAACAGCCGCGTCTTCACATTGTCGGAGAGTTCGATGCCGACATTGCCGCCGATGTTGGCGCGGCTGGATTCGTTCCACGTGCGGAAGCCGTCGCGGCGGGTGAGGTTGCCGTGAAGGTGGACGTCGTAGCCGTCGCCCTGGAAGCCGGCGCTGGCCGAGCCGCCGAACTGGCCGAACGAGCCGCCGCTGGCGCTGAGCGAGACGCCCGGCCGGCTCGAGCCGGTGGGCGAGATCATGTTGATGGCGCCGCCGAGCACGTTGGCCCCGAGGCGGTTGGCGGTGTAGCCGCGATAGATTTCGAGCGCGCTCGCGGCGTTCGGGTTGAGGAAGCCGACGATGTAGGAGCCGTCGGCGCGGTTGAGCGGCAGGCCGTCCTGAAGCATCAGGATGCCGCGCTCGACCGGGTTCTGCTGGAGGCCCGAGCCGCGGATCTGGATGCGCGGCTGGTCGTTGCCGCCGAAGAAGTCCTGCACGACGACGCCGGGAACGGTGGACAGCGCGCGCGAGGCGGTCAAGTTGGCGCTTTGCGCCATCTCCTCGCGCTCGACCAGCGCCACGCCCCCGGCAGCACCGAAAGACGCTCCGACAGCGTCGAGCCCTCGACCGCGCCGGCCGAGATGACGATGGGATCGAGGACGATGACCGAGCCGGGCGCGGCCGACTGCGCCAGCGCCTGTTGGCTCGCCCCGACCAGCAGCAGCGCCGCCGCCCCCGCGGCGATGCCGCGGCCGGCGTGCCTGCGTTCCGATTTCACCTGCATGTCATGCCCCCGTCTGCCGCCCGCCGGGCCGGGTCCGATCCGGAGCCGAAGCGGCTTTCCAAAGTGGAATTTAAAAAGCAACTTCTCACATCATAGTGGACTGTAATTGTCAACATTGCCGATGGCGCTGTGTGATTGCGCCGCAGGGACGGTTGGGCTAGATCGGCTGTCATGAGCCTCGAATCCGTCCGCACCTTCTTCGCCGAAAACGCCCCCGACATCGAAGTCCTCGTCACCGAAGAAAGCTCGGCGACGGTCGATCTCGCCGCCGCCGCCCACGGGGTCGAGCCGGCGCAGATCGCCAAGACCATCTGCGTGCGCGCCGGCGAGCGCGTGGTGCTGGTCGTCGCCTCGGGCACGTCGCGGCTCGACAACCGCAAGTTCAAGGAGGCGTTCGCGGCCAAGCCGCGCATGCTGGGGGCCGAGGAGGTGGTCGAGCTGACCAGCCATCCGGTCGGCGGCGTGTGCCCGTTCGGCCTGCCCGCGCCGTTGCCGGTCTATTGCGACGTGTCGCTGAAGCGCTTCGAGGAAGTGCTGCCGGCGGCCGGCGCGACCAATTCTGCGCTCAGGATCACGCCGCAGCGGCTCGCCGGGCTGACCGGGGCGGAGTGGGTGGACGTCTGCCAGTAGGCGCCTGTCGCTACTGGCGGCGCTACTCGGCGGCCAGCGCCTTCTCGATCTCGGGCATCAGCGTCGTTCCGACATTCTGCGGATCGAACGGGCCGACATGCTTCCAGGCGATGGTGCCGTCCTTGCCGACAAGGAAGGTCTCGGGAATGCCGTAGACGCCCCAGTCGATCGCGGCGCGGCCCGACTGGTCGACGCCGAGCGCGCTGTAGGGATTGCCGAGCTCGGACAGGAAGCGGCGCGCGTTCTCAGGTCTATCCTTGTAGTTGAAGCCGACGATATCGACGCGGCCGTCCCTGGCCAGCTCCATCAGCACCGGGTGTTCCTGCCGGCACGGCACGCACCACGAGGCCCAGACATTGACCAGCGTGACCTTGCCGGCGAGCGCGGCCGGGTCGAAGGCGGGCAGATCGACGCCCTCGAGCGCCGGCAGCGGCGTGTTCGGCGCGGGCTGGCCGATCAGTGCCGAGGGCACGGTGGAGGTGTCGCGGCCGGACAGGAGCTGGGCGAGGAAGACGCCCGCCAGCGCCATGAAGACGAGCAGCGGCAGGATCGCCAGCCAGCGCCTCGGCTCGGGCGTCGCTTCGCCCTTCTCCTGCGCGCTCACGGCTTCGCCCCGCCGGCGTCGGAGCGGCGGCGCACGCCGGCAGCTTCCAGTGCCGCCATCTCGCGCCGGCGCGCCCGCTGGTCGGCGAGGATCCACAGGGCGAGGCCGGCCAGCACCAGCGCCGAGACGCCATAGGCAGCGGCAACGTAGAGGGCGTGCGCGCTCATCGGCCCTTCTCCTTCGCGTCGGCGGCGCGGGCGGCCATGCGCCGCATCGCCGAGACGCGGCGGCGCAGGATCTCCGTGCGCATCGCCATCAGGTGCAGGGTCACGAACAGCAGCGTGAAGCCGACGGCGCAGGTCAAGAGCGGCCACAGCATGGTCGGGTGGATGGTCGGCCCGTCGAGCCGGAGGACCGAGGCGGGCTGGTGCAGCGTGTTCCACCAGTCGACCGAGAATTTTATAATCGGGATGTTGACGAAGCCGACGAGCGTGACGATGGCCGCGGCCCTCGCGCTCCTTGCCGGATCGTCGAGCGCGCGGGTCAGCGCGATCAGGCCGAGATACATCAGGAACAGCACGAAGACCGAGGTGAGGCGCGCGTCCCACACCCACCACGTCCCCCACATCGGCTTGCCCCAGATCGAGCCGGTGACGAGCGACAGCAGGGTGAAGACGGCGCCGATGGGCGCGGCCGCCTTGACCGAGACGTCGGCGAGCGGATGGCGCCAGACCAGCGTGCCCAGCGACGAGACCGCCATGATCGAGTAGCACATCATGGCCAGCCACGCGAAGGGCACGTGGATGTACATGATGCGCACGGTCATGCCCTGCTGGTAGTCTTCCGGCGCGGTGAAGGCGAGCCACAGGCCCGCGGCGATGACCAGCGCCGCCAGCGCGGCGAGCCACGGCACCAGCCTGTCGGCCAGCGCGATGAAGCGCGTCGGATTGGCGAGGTCCGTCCAGCGTGCGGGGCGTGCGGCTGCGGTGTCGCTCATTGCTTTCTTCTCACGGCTGCCTTCATAAATCGGGTCGCTCGGCTTCGCAATTCTGCTCATCTGTCGCAGCTTTCCCCTCCGGACGATATGATGCCGATCAATCGAGGCCGAATTTCAGCGCCAGCGCCGCGGCGAGCGGGCCGATGACGGCGAAGCCCATGGTCAGCGCGCAGAGGATGAGGAAGGGCGGCAGGAACGGGTTGGGATCGGCGACCGCGCCATAGGCGGCCGAGACGCCGAAGATCAGCACGGGGATGGTGAGCGGCAGGATCAGCACCGAGACCAGCAGCCCGCCGCGCGGCAGCGACACGGCGACCGCGGCGCCGACAGCGCCGACGAAGGCGATGGCCGGGGTGCCGACGAGGAGCGTCAGCGTCGTCGCGGCGATGCCGACCGGCTCCATGTTCATGAAGAGGCCGAGCAGCGGCGAGGCGATCACCAGCGGCAGCACGCTCGCCGTCCAGTGGGCGAGGCATTTTGTCGCCACCGTCAGCGCCAGCATGTGGCGTGCGTCGTTCATGATCATCAGGTCGAGCGAGCCGTCCTCGCGCTCGGCCTGGAACAGCCGGTCGAGGCCGAGCAGCGAGGCGAGCAGCGCGCCGATCCACAATATGGCCGGGCCGATGCGGGCGAGGAGGTTCAGGTCCGGCCCGACGCCGAACGGCACCACGGCGACGACGGCGAGGAAGAACAGCACGCCGACCAGCGCGCCGCCGCCGGCGCGCACGCCGAGGCGAAGGTCTCGGACGAAGAGGGCTAGCATCGGGCCGCACCTTTGATTGCACTTCCGGTCGCGCCGGTTCGGGCCGTCGGGCAGGTAAGGGGCGGCGCGGCAGGCGGCAAGTGTGGCATCACGCCGCCCCTTCCAGCCGCAGATCCTTCATCCCGTCCAGCCCGAGCGGGATGTGGGTGGCGGCGACGACGATGCCGCCATCGTCGAGATGGGCGCGCATCAGCGCCGCGAACTGCCGCTCGGAGGCGGCGTCGAGACCGGCGGTCGGCTCGTCGAGCAGCCAGACCGGGCGGTAAGCGACGAGGAGCTTTGCAATGGCGATGCGCCGCTTCTGGCCGGTGGAGAGATAGCCGAAGGGCAGGCTTGCCACCTGCGGCAGGCCGACCATGTCGAGCGCCTCGCTGGTCTCCATGTGCGGCGCGCCGCAGAACTCGCGCCAGAAGCGCAGGTTCTCCTCCACGGTCAGCGCCGTCTTCATCGCGTTCTGGTGGCCGAGATAGTGGCAGGCGGCCTCGGGGCTAGGCCATTCCTCGCCGCCGCCCTCGAGGCGAATCGCCCCGCCGGCGGCCGGCAGCAGCCCAGCGACGACGCGCAGCAGCGTCGATTTGCCGGAGCCGTTCGGCCCGGTGACGACGAGGCCCTCGCCGTCGCCGAGATCGAAGGAGATGCCGGAAAACACCGGCTCGCCGCCGCGTTCGGCGCCAAGGTCGTCGGCGATCAGCCGCATGGATGCCCCGCTTTCGTCTTGCTGCGGGCGACCCCGCACGACGCGGTAAAATCACCCAAACTTACTCTGGAACTATTCTACGAAACTCTTTATATGCGGGGCAACCGTGCCAGCGGTCGGCACGGGAACCAATTTGTGCCGAACCAGCGCGAGCGCCGCCTTGAACGGCTGCACGCGGGGGAACGGGCAGCGGAAATGACCGTACCCGCACCTTTGCGCGTGATGAGCATGCACTGGCGTCCGTTACCCCATCGGCAACCGAACGTTAGGGATCGCACGTGTCCAATTCTCTCGACAGCTTCAAGTGCCGCCGCACGCTCACCGTGGGCGACGCGGAATACACCTATTTCGATCTGCGCGAGGCCGAAAAGAACGGCCTCGACGGGATTTCCCGCCTACCCTTCTCGATGAAGGTGCTGCTGGAGAACCTCCTGCGCAACGAGGACGGCCGCTCCGTCACCAAGGACGCCATCGCCGCCGTCGCCGGCTGGCTCAATGACCGCGGCTCGGCCGGCGTCGAGATCGCCTATCGCCCGGCGCGAGTCCTGATGCAGGACTTCACCGGCGTGCCGGCCGTGGTCGACCTCGCCGCCATGCGTGACGGCATCGCCGCGCTCGGCGGCGATCCGCAGAAGATCAACCCGCTGGTTCCCGTCGACCTCGTCATCGACCATTCGGTCATCGTCGACGAGTTCGGCACGCCGCGCGCCTTCGCCCGCAACGTCGAGCTGGAGTACCAGCGCAACGAGGAGCGCTACAAGTTCCTGAAGTGGGGCCAGCAGGCGTTCCGCAACTTCCGCGTCGTGCCGCCCGGCACCGGCATCTGCCATCAGGTCAACCTCGAATATCTCGGCCAGGTCGTCTGGATCAGGGAAGAGGACGGCGAGACCGTCGCCTATCCCGACACCTGCGTCGGCACCGATTCGCACACCACGATGATCAACGGCCTCGGCGTGCTGGGCTGGGGTGTCGGCGGTATCGAGGCGGAAGCGGCGATGCTTGGCCAGCCGATCTCGATGCTGCTGCCGGAAGTCATCGGCTTCAAGCTCACCGGCAAGCTGAAGGAAGGCGTCACGGCCACCGACCTCGTGCTGACCGTGACGCAGATGCTGCGCAAGAAGGGCGTCGTCGGCAAGTTCGTCGAGTTCTTCGGCCCCGGCCTCGTCCACATGTCGCTCGCCGACCGCGCCACCATCGCCAACATGGCGCCGGAATACGGCGCGACCTGCGGCTTCTTCCCCGTTGACAAGGAAACCCTGCGCTACCTCACCATGACCGGCCGCAAGCCGGCCCGCGTCGCACTGGTCGAGAAATATGCCAAGACCCAGGGCCTGTTCCGCACCACCCGTGCCGAAGAGCCGGTGTTCACCGACACGCTCGAACTCGACCTCGGCGATGTCGTCCCCTCGCTGGCAGGACCAAAGCGCCCCGAACACCGCGTGGCGCTGGAAAATGTCGCCGAGAACTTCGCCGATGCGCTCGCCAACGAATACAAGAAGACGGCTGACGCCACCCGCCGCTACAAGGTGGAAGGCGAGAAATACGATCTCGGCCATGGCGATGTGGCGATTGCCGCGATTACCTCCTGCACCAACACCTCCAACCCGTCGGTGCTGATTGCCGCCGGCCTGGTGGCGCGCAATGCGGTCAGGCTCGGCCTCAAGTCGAAACCCTGGGTCAAGACCTCGCTGGCACCGGGTTCCCAGGTGGTTG